>CAUQSW010000058.1:0-19766 GCA_963520895.1 uncultured Corynebacterium sp.
CCACGGAGCTATCGATCTTTCATACGCTCCTTCGCAAGCAGATCGGGGCCTACTGGACATTCCTCGTTCACTTTCCCGACCATACCCTGATCGGTGCCAGTCCAGAGATGCACCTCAGTCGAACCGAGGACGGGTTTACAACGATGAACCCGATATCCGGAACATATCGATATCCGACTGGTGGTCCGGACGCGGCATCGTTGCTTGACTTTCTTCAAGATCCGAAGGAGCGCAATGAGCTCTACATGGTCGTGGATGAGGAACTGAAGATCATGGCGGATCTTTGCAGGGATCGACCTTGGGTCTCCGGACCGCAGCTGCGTTTTATGTCGAACCTGGCACACACCGAGTACTTCATCCATGGGTACAGTTCTCTGGACTGGGCGACAGCGATCCGTCGCTCACTGATCGCTCCCACGATTCTCGGAAGTCCACTAGAGTCGGCTTTCCGGATGGCCGCTCGAAATGACCCTAGTCCTAGGGGGTACCTGGGCGGGGTCCTGGCACATGTCACCGAAAGCAATACGGGAGGTTTTGATTCCGCGATCCTGATCCGTACCGCCTGCATTGAGCAGTCAGGAGAAGTGTCCATCCCAGTTGGCTCCACCATCGTTAGGGATTCCGACCCGGCGTTGGAGGTCGCTGAAACCAGCTCCAAAGTCAATGCGGTGCTCATGGGTTTCTCAAGAAAGAGCGATGACGATGCCTTGGCCACACTTGGACGAGAGTTTTTGGAAGGCAGGCGCAGTGAGGTTGCGGACTTCTGGAATCAGGAAGCATGCGGTAGGCGCCAGAGGACGCTTCTTTCTCCGCGGCGAGCCTTGGTGGTGGATCTTGAAGACCGTTTTACCGGCATGCTCGCCGCTCATCTTCGATCTATCGGGCTAGACGTCCAGGTGGTGACCGGATATCCCACTGAAGCCGAACTTGTGTTGGCAGACCTGCTGGTACTCGGGCCGGGGCCAGGCGACCCCAATGATGACAACGATCCGCGTATTCTCAATGCGCGGGGTCTCGTAAAAAGAATAGTTGCTGAGCGCCGCGTCCCGACACTTGCAGTGTGTCTTTCACACCAACTCGTGTGCCAGGAACTTGGATTCGAGGTCCGGAGACTTCCCCTTCCGAACCAAGGTACTCAACGCAACATCCAAGTTTTTGGTGAAGAAGTGCGAGTGGGCTTCTACAACTCCTTCTGCGCTTTTGCGATCCCGGATATCGACTCAGCTGTCGATGTGGCAAGCGACAGCAGAACCGGAGAAGTCCATGCGATCCAAACCCACAATCTCATCGGCTTTCAATTCCACCCAGAATCCATCTTGAGCGTCGATGGCGCACGAGTGCTTCGAAGCGCCGTGGAGACGCTCCTGACAGACAGCAGCGCAACCACGATGACCTCTACGAAATCATCAACCTGCCATACCTCCAGCGGCTAGAAGGTCCGGAGGCATCCTTGCATACTGATATGAATTTGAAGGAGAAAGACACCCATGAACTTGAAAGCCCAGATGAACTCGGTTTTTGAGCGCTTCTCCGAAAGGCCAGCGCTTGCCGACCGCCGATCCATCCCAAAGTCAAACAGAGAGCGTGATATGTTTGACAGCGAGGTACTGGATCAATATGAGACTTTGAGTTATGAAGAGCTGCGCCGCCGTGTCCTCGCCGCCGCTGCTCAGTTACATGGCCGACAAATTGTCAAGGATCCACTCGCAAGTGGTGATCGCCTTGCACTACTCGGATTTCCCGGTATTGATTTCACGACTATTGATTTCGCATGTAACCTAGCTGGGGTAACAACGGTACCGCTGCAGACGAGTGGAACTCTGGAGCAGCATCGGAGAATCATTGACGAAACATCACCTCGTGCAATCGCGGTATCCATTTCCTTTCTGAAACACGCGCAGAAAATCCTTTTCCACGCGGATTCCGTTGATCGTCTCATTGTTTTAGACTACCGCGGTGGCGACCCTTCGCATCAGCGCATCCTTCAATCTACCGCAAGCAGTTTACCCGTCACCCCTGAACTACTCGAACTCAACCCCAGCCACGGGGATGGATTTGGAGATATTCGTGACGACCATTTATCGATGCTTCTATATACTTCGGGGAGCACCGGCACACCAAAGGGGGCGATGTACTCTTCCAGACTCGTTCGGGAGATGTGGGGAGGGGAGGGCTGGTCAGAATTCTTTGCGGAGCAGGAACAGATTGCGAGCTTTCACTACATGCCAATGAGTCATGTTGCTGGACACTCTTCGGTGCGCAGCACCCTATCTCGTGGCGGCGTTACGTACTTCGCCTCAACACCCAACCTCGCGAACTTCTTCGAAGATCTCGCACTCGCCCGTCCGACGGAGTTGTCCCTTGTTCCACGCATATGCGAGTTACTTCATCAAGAATACCAGCGACGCGTAGAATCTCTGCGCGAAGAAACCGGGGACTATTCGAGCCAGGCGGTTCTCGAAAGCATGCGAACGTCAGTTCTTGGTGGGCGGGTGGAATGGGCAAGCTGCACCTCAGCCCCTGTTTCGGTTGAGCTCAAGGCGTTCATGGAGCGTCTGCTCGGGATCGAGCTCCATGAGCTATACGGCACTACTGAGATTGGCGGCGTCCTCGCAGATGGACAATTCCTCATGCCTCCAGTAATCGACTATCGCATCGACGACGTCCCTGAGCTCGGATACTTCCGGACCGACCACCCCTCCGCTCGTGGTGAACTCCTCGTGAAAAGTACTTCTACCGTCTCCGGCTACTTTAACCGTCCTGACCTCAACGCTGAGATCTTCACAGAGGATGGTTACTACCGCACCGGCGACATCGCCGCCGTTGATTCCAACGGCACCGTCCGTATCATCGATCGGAAGAACTCTATTATCAAGCTCTCTCAGGGTGAATTCGTTGCGCTGCCATCTCTTGAGGCAATCTTTGTCGCCAGCAGCGCCTTGATCAGGCAGGTTTTCCTCTATGGCCGGAGTGACTGGTCATCCCTCGTCGCCGTCGTCGTTCCGACTGACCTCGCTCAAAGCGCGGTACCTGACAAGGAGCGTCCTCAAACCATGGCAAAGCGGATGCTTGACGAGCTCCGACATGTGGCCGAGCGAGAGCACCTTAATTCATATGAGGTGCCGGCTGCAGTGATTGTCGAGAGCGAACCTTTTTCTGAGGAGAATGGGCTACTCTCCGATCACCGCAAACCTGTTCGCCCACGCCTCCATGACAAGTACCAGTCACAACTGGAGGCAATCTACGAACAGCTTGTCACTGCCCGAGATGATGCTCTCACCGACCTCATCGCCCACGGAGCCAAGAACGAAACCGTGAGCACGGTCCGTGACGCAGCCGCGCTGACCCTGCAGATTGAGCCAGCGACGGTCTCGATCGACGCCAAGTTCCGTAACCTCGGCGGTGACTCTCTGACAGCCGTGCACCTTTCGCGTCTGTTGAATCAGATCTACGGCCTTCACATCCCCGTCGACGTTCTCGTCAGCGAGGCTAGAACCCTCGCGGACCTCGGCGAGTACATAGACGACAAACGCAAACAGCGCGAGTGGCTCGCGACGTTTGAAGAGATCCACACATCGGATAGGCGCACCCTACACGCCGCGGAACTTACTGTCGAGCGATTCCTCTCGTCCAGAGCGACCATCAACCCAAGCTCCCCACACTCTGGAGCCTCTCACGGGGTGTTCATCACTGGTGCCAGCGGTTTCCTCGGTCGTTTCCTCTGCCTCGAATGGCTACGAAGGTTCGCCGGCACGACGCGACGCGTCACTTGCCTTGTCCGCGCCAACAGTCATGCCGCAGCAAGAGCACGTCTTCGCGCAACCTACACCTCTTCACCACAGTTATTAAATGAATTTGACAGGCTTGCCGGGAATCTTGATGTGGTTGCTGGAGATTTAGCCGAACCGCGCCTCGGACTCGATGAACAGACCTGGAAGTCACTTTCGCAGGACATCATGCACATCGTCCACGCCGGTGCGATGGTCAATCATGCTCTGGGATATCGTGAACTTTTCGCCCCAAACGTCGCCGGTACCGCCGAGATTCTGCACTTAGCTTTAACCGGGCCCCTAAAAAGCATCACCTTCATGTCAAGTATTGCCACGGCTCTTCTTCCGCGCACCGGGGAGCCAATTACGGAGAGGGCAGACATTCGAGAGGCACTCCCGCAAATCGAGGATACCGGTGGAATTGTTGATGGGTATGCCGCAACAAAATGGGCGAGCGAAGTTCTGCTCCGCAACGCCAATGAACGATACGGTGTTCCAGTCACGATCTTCCGCTCCAGTATGATTCTGGCGCACACTCACCATCTCGGCCAGATCAATGTTCCAGACACCTATACCCGTCTTCTATTCAGTGTCCTGAAGTCGGGAATCTTGCCATCGTCGTTCTACGCGGCGGGCGGAGCGCACGCGCACTATGACGGCCTCCCCGTTGACGTCGTCAGCGAGACGATCACCTCACTGGTGCAAGACGAGACCAGCAAATATCGCACATATCACCTTGTTAACCCTTTCGATGATGGAGTTTCCCTCGATCGATTCATGGAGTGGCTCACCGAAGCAGGTGTGAATCTCCTGCGGGTAGGCGAGTATGACCTTTGGGTGGAACGCTTTAAGATGGCACTCTCCGTTCTCGATGACGACGACAAGCGAGCTTCTCTTCTGCCTCTCATCGATGGCTTCCGTACTCCAGAAGAACCTGTACGAGGGTCACTCATCGATTCGACCGATCTCCACGGAGCGTTGGAGAGGGTAGGTATTGCCGATCGCCTTCAACCGTTGAGTCGAGAGTTTGTGCTGAAGTCCGTCCGCGATATCGAGTATGTTTTCGGGACGAGTTTTCTCCCTGCCTAGGATGCTCAACTTGTTTCCCCATAACTCGTCGTGCCGCAGTGAGGGTGCTTATGCTGTAGACTCCAGTAGCGCTGTTCTCGCCCGTGTTCGAGAGATTCCGTGTGGCCTTGTGGATGAAAAGCGATTGCGGATGCTGGAACGACGAGTGGATCGAGTCGATTTTTGTGCTGCCCGCGTTTTGGCTAGCATCTTGATTTCGTTCATCTCGGGGATTGCGTGGCAAAGTGTTCGCTTTTGCCAGGTCTGCGAAGAGTGTGGTGGGCCGCACGGGAAACCCACCTGTCTAGTGCCAACAGGGTACGAAGTCTCATGGTCGCACCATGAAGGCATCGTTGCTGCTGCCGTGGCCGAACATGCTATCGGAATAGACGTAATCTCTCGTGGGTCTACAGGAAGCCAACAATCGGATATTAATGGGAAGTTATTTAGTCAAACTGAGGCATTATATAAGGCGGGTGTTAGAGTGCGCGGCGCTTTGTTTCCGGGTGATCGCCTGGGAGGCGAAGCGATGGTATATCGAGACGCGGAAAATCGGCGGTTACGACTTCTGGATCGATCCTCACCGAAATGGGACTTATGCATCGCGACTTCTGGCTCAGTGGAGTGTCACAATCTTGCATCGCTAGTTTTACCTTTCGGGGGCGTTGCTTAATCTAGACCCTGTGGCGCATACGAGATACCACTACAGCGCTGAACCATAGGTTATCGTGTCTCAAACGCCAGCCCAACCTAGCCCCCCGTCCCAACGGCTCCGTGTGTCTCGCCTCCTCATCGATCAGGGGAAAATGATCGCGCACATCGCTGACCATTTCAATATGACCTTGCCGATCACCCAAAAATGTGCCCGACGGTATGCCGAACACAACAGTAGAATGAGACGAGTAGTGATCGTTTCTCGCGTCTGTAATACTGTCCACACTAGGTAACAGGCACCAGTTCCACTGGATCGTTAGATGAAGTACCTGCGCATTGTTTGGGGAATCGGTTAGGTTGACGGCCTGTTAGACTTACCCTCCTCGATTGCCTCGGGCAGAGGTGTAGGATCCCTCTGCCCATATATAACACCGCCTGCCTTCTCGCAGCTTCTACGGCCTCGACCTGTGCGACGCGGTAATCCTCCTCAGCTGTGGCCACGGAGCTTCCGATCGTGTCCGTCGGACAAGCGAATGACTAGGCTTGTTGCCGACATGGTGACAGTGAGCAAGGTTGTCGCTGGCCTATGGCAGAGTGACGAACCAGATGCCAGCACACCGGAGGCTGTCTGATCTTATCGAAGTTGTAACGCCACGACCAGACAGGGGTCACAACCATGCATCCTATTCCTTGCCTCCGATTCTCTTGGAAGTCATATCAGCCATGTGGTATCCGCAGCTCGAATCGAGCTTTGCTGAGGTTCTCAAAGTAACGCAGCTAAAATCAACGCAGCGACCGCTCGGTGGGTGTGAGTTCCCTCATGTGCGAAAATTCTCGTTTTCAATTTGCAACACTAGCCACATAAATCTCTGAAAATCACAGAAGTTTCGGTATGCTATCGAAGGTGATCGCTTTTGAAAATGTCACCAAGCTGTATAAGACTTCGACTCGGCCAGCGCTTGATAGCGTCTCGTTGAACATTGACAAGGGAGAATTTGTTTTTCTCATTGGCCCATCGGGGTCGGGTAAGTCTACCTTCTTGCAATTGATGATTCGGGAAACGAATTTGACCAGCGGCAATATCCACGTCGATGAATTTCACGTGAATAAGCTCAAAGGCCGTCATGTAAGTAAACTGCGGCAGCGTATCGGATACGTCTTCCAAGATTTCCGCCTGCTGCAGCAAAAAACGGTTTATGACAATGTTGCTTTCGCACTAGAGGTGATCGGAACGAGGAAGGATCGGATTGCCAAGATGGTGCCCGAAACCCTCGATATGGTGGGCCTAGCTGGTAAACGTGATCGTCTGCCGCAGGAGCTTTCCGGTGGTGAGCAGCAACGAGTCGCGATCGCTCGGGCTTTTGTTAACCGTCCGCTGGTTTTGTTGGCAGATGAGCCAACCGGCAACCTTGACCCAGATACTTCCGATGGCATCATGGTTTTGCTGAACCAGATTAACCGCACGGGTACTACTGTTGTTATGTCCACGCACAATGCCCGCGCTGTCAACGATATGCGTCGGCGCGTGATTGAATTAAGCCTTGGCAAGCTCGTGCGTGACGACGCCCACGGCGTATATGGCGAAGCACAATAAAAACGGGGAAAATGATGAGTGGTTCTTTTGTTCTTAGAGAAGCCTTCAGGGGCTTAGGTCGCAATTTCACTATGACGATTGCGCTGATGATCACAACTGCCATTTCCCTGGCATTGCTGGCTTCAGGTTTTTTGGTCACCAATATGACTGAACGGACCAAGCAAATTTACCTCGACCGTGTTGAAGTAATGGTTCAGTTTGATGAAAACATTTCCGCAAACGATACCAACTGCTCAAGTGCTGAATGTAAGCAGGTACGTGACTTGCTTGCCGGGCAGGAAGGGATCGAATCGGTAATTTTCCGATCCCGCGAGCAGTCCTACCAACGCTACGTTGATTTATTTCAAGACAGCGATCCACTACTGGTAGCAGAAACCTCACCAGAGGCGTTACCTGCAGCGTTGCACGTTCGGTTGGAAGATCCGTTGGATACCACACCACTTGATCCGGTACGTGACTTGCCGCAGGTGTCTACGGTGATTGACCAAGTTGATGATCTCAGGGGAGCCACGGATAATCTTGATGCCATCCGCAATGCGACTTTCTTGTTCGCTGGCATTCAAGCGATTGCAGCGATCTTTTTAATTATTAACATGGTGCAGATAGCGGCGTTTAATCGTCGTGAAGAAACTGAGATCATGCGCATGGTTGGTGCTTCCCGCTGGTACACCCAGGCTCCGTTCGTATTAGAGGCGGTGTTTGCGGTGCTGGTTGGTGCGGTGCTGGCCGCGTTGGCACTGTTCGGTGGCAAGGTTTGGGTGGTGGACCGCATGCTGAGCGATCTATACAGTGCCCAGCTCATCGCCCGTATTACCACTGCAGATATTTGGCTGATTACCCCGATTGTTGCGGTTGTTGGCATAATTTTCGCCGCTTTAACAGCTCAAAGTACACTCCGCTGGTACGTGCGAAAGTAGCGGTGGGCTAAGATATAACCACTATGGCGAAGAAGAAAAAGAAGGCGCCCTCACCAATCATTGCGACTAACCGCAAGGCGCGGCATGAATACAACATTCTGGAAACCTACGAATGTGGTGTGGTCTTGGTTGGTACTGAGGTGAAATCGTTGCGTGAAGGCAAAGCCTCGCTTGCCGACGCTTTCGCCACCATCGACGAAGGCGAAGTCTGGCTGCGCAACCTACATATCCCTGAATATTCTCGGGGGCACTGGACCAACCACAATCCCCGTCGAGTACGTAAATTGCTGTTGCATCGGCGCGAGATTGATTCCCTCATGGGTAAAGTTCGTGATGGTAATAAAACCTTGGTGCCACTTAGCTTGTATTTCAAAGAGGGCAGGCTGAAATGCGAATTGGGTTTGGCGCAGGGTAAACAGGCTTACGATAAGCGCCAAGATATTAAACGGCGTACCGAAGAACGCGAGATCACTCGCGACCTTGGCCGCCGCATTAAAGGTTTGAAAGGTTAAGCCTGAGCCATTAGCGCCTCTAGCTGGCTCAACACTGCATCGACAGAATCTTCCTGCCCGGCTGCGGGCGTGAATTGGCCGTCGACAAATTCTTCGCCCAAGTTAATGGAAACCGCCTGGTCGGGGTGGGGTATCTTGAAGGTGCTGATGATTTCCTGCCATGTCTTCACAGAGTTAACACCGCCACGGTATCCATAGCCGACGAAAGCGATGGGTTTGTTCATCCATTCAGCCCCAATGGAATCGTAGGCGTTCTTTAGTGCGGCTGGCACCGAGCGATTGTACTCGGGGGTTACGAAAACGAAGCCATCAAGGCTGGCGATTTTCTCAGCCCAGCGGGTAGCTTCAGGATCACTGTAGTTGCCCTTTAGTGCCATCGGTGGGGTGGCGTTGGTGAAAAATGGCAGATCATAATCTTTCAGATCGACGAGCTCATACTACGCTTCGGAACGCTTCTGAGCAAGGGAATTAACCCAGTTGGCAATCGGCTCGCCGGCCCGTCCGTCCCGAATGGAACCTAGAATGATCCCGATAGTCATATATGTACCTTTCTATGAACTGCTATCAGCATGAATACTGCAGATTTTATATGCTGCAAGTGGATTGCGGGCGCACATCAACCCGACCGTGTCATTAATTTGAACCTATTGAAGATCGGAGTCTTCTAAAGGAACGGTTAATCAATCCAGCCACCATTTTTAAGCTATTTTTCGATTGTCACCACGACGCTTTGGTTGCTATAATCACTAAAGCTTAATGGGCATGCACATACCCACCATTAAGTTGAGGGGTCGATTTTGGTTTCGACTGCGTACATCAAGCTAGGGGAAGCGTGCCGGTGCAGGCTAGAGACCACCGTAAGCGTCGTAGCAATTTGATAAGCGCCGAGAATACTCAGCGTGACTACGCCCTCGCTGCCTAATTAGAATAGCCAGCGACCTGCGTGTCTGTCAGACCGGGACTGTCCCTGGCTCGGATTCTGGCATCAGCTAAGGGACTTGCTTCGCAGCTGGGTTATCAGGACTGTGAAGGACTCTCACTGGTAACTGGGCTCATCATCCGGGAGTGTTCGTCCCAGCCGGAGAGCCAAGTAGAGATCCACGCGCGAACTGCGCACGGAGAAGCCCTAGCGAAATGACGTAGGACCCGGGTTCGATTCCCGGCGGCTCCACAAATACTGTTTCCCCTGTTCGTTGCTGAGCAGGGGTTTTCTTGTCCGGGTTTATAAGAATCCGGATTTAGACCAAGCACGGAGGATTCAGTGAAAATACTGGAAGTCAAGGAAAACAAGAAACAGTTCTTAGAACTTCTACTCCTTGCTGATGAGCAAGAAGATCTGATTGACAACTACCTTGACCGAGGAACCATGTTTGTCTTAGACGATGACGGGATAAAAGCAGAATGCGTTGTTACTGATGAAGAAAACGGAATTATAGAGATAAAGAACATTGCGACCTATCCCGAATTTCAGGGGAAAGGGTACGGCAAGGCACTTATTGAGTTTGTAGCTCGCAAATACAAGAATCAGTTTTCTGTGCTGCAAGTTGGCACTGGTGAAAGTCCCCAAACACTCGGTTTTTATGAAAAATGTGGCTTTGCTAGGTCGCACGTAGTAAAGGACTTTTTTATAAACAATTATGACCATCCGATCTTTGAAGGCGGAATCAAGTTAGTTGACATGATCTATTTGCAAAGATTGCTTTGAAGTCTGCTTCATGAATTATCCAAGTCATGGAGATATAAGCGACGCACTCATCGGTAGCTAAGCCATTGTATAGCGGTGGTGGAGTATCCACGAACGCCGCTAACACCGTGGTCATGGTTCCATAAAGCCACTAGCATCCAACGGTTCTAGGCCGGTTGTCTTCCTTATTTTTCGCAGTTTTGGGGGGAAATCTAAAATTTTCATTCTTAAATCATAGGTTTTTCATTTTTGGATCATAGGATTGGGGCTGTGACTGATTCTAAACCAATTTTTGCGAATGTTTCATTGTGGGATGGCTCCATCACAACCCTAAGACTTTTTAAGCCAAGG
The DNA here is from genome assembly GCA_963520895.1 of uncultured Corynebacterium sp. Taxonomy (GTDB): domain Bacteria; phylum Actinomycetota; class Actinomycetes; order Mycobacteriales; family Mycobacteriaceae; genus Corynebacterium. Next base: position 10,551 of record CAUQSW010000058.1, read on the forward strand.
AGCCGAAAAAACAACGAGCACAGCCCGTTAGTCATGCTCTGGCCAGGCTATGGGATGGGGGCGCGATACTACGTCCTTGTGCACGAGAACTTGCTCGTCGTGGCTTTTATGTAGCTACCAGTGAGCTGCACGGCCAAGGAACCAACACAGCTATAGCCTCCAGGAAGCATAATTTCGGTTACCATCATATGGCTAGCTCGGATTTTCCGCGATCCATCGAAGCTGCGAAAGAAAATTTTGGGCTCGACCACGATCATCCCACCTATCTGCTGGGGCATTCTAGGGGTGGGCAAGTTGCTACTTTGTTCTTGGCGCGACCAGAGGCCAAAGAACTTGCTATACAAGGTCTCATGACGGTAGGTTCAGGCAGCCCGTATTGGAAGGGGTTCCAAGGTCGAGAAAGACTTCGGATGCGTTATGGAACACGCATCCTCCAGATCATAGTGAAGATTTTCGGCTACCAACCGGAAGGAATCTGGGATGTGGCAGGCTATGGCAGACAATCTGGTGCGTTTGTTAGCGAATGGTTGCGTTGTCTTCGCACTAACCAACTCAATGGCTTATTAGGGCAAGACATGGACTATGCGTTAGCGCGAGATCAGATAGCCATCCCAATGTTGTTTACCCGCTGCGCTGATGACAACGATTGTCCTAACGAATCGGTTGTTAACCTAGCTTCAGGGCTTCCTGCAAATTATGTGCGCATTGAGAAGATTCCAGCGAACCTTGGGCACAATCGATGGGCGCGGCAACCAGAGGCTACTGTCAGCCGCTTTGAGCGATTTGTGGTAGAGACGTTGTAACGCGAAATAGCTACAAAAATCTTGGAATCGGACTTCATACCCATTGGTACAGACAACGTGGATAGTCAACAGGGCGCCGCAGTGTGGATCCGTTTCGTCTCGAAAAACTCGGGGCCTCACCTTGGCTAATGATGTTTGGCGCCGAATCCGAAACAGCCAAAAGGCCCGCAAAGGAACTCAGGCTTTGGTGTGATGAAATGCTCCGCGCTGTGGTCTCATCCCACGCCAAACGTTGAGGCCACAGCCAGAAATAGATCAGATTATGTCGTCATCAAAAAAATTTTCATCGACCTCAAAGACGGTGAAATCGTGTGCTTTCCGAACTCCGACACCATAGGCCAGCATTAATTCCGTTAAGCGTATTCCGTCGATAAGTGTGATGGTTTTATATCGTTCCGCCTCTTCTTGCGCTCCTTTGGAGAACGAGGCTGTGGTGATGAACACCCCTCGGTCGGCCCCGTGAGAAGCAAGTGATCCATAGAACTGTTGGATAGCTGGACGCTGAACAGTATTAGCGTCATCATAGCGTTTCGCCTGAATATAGACCTTATTCAAGCCAAGTGCATCTTGGCGAATAACACCATCAATGCCTCGATCACCAGTTGCCCCTAGTCGTTCTCGAGAGCCATGTTTACCGCCGTACCCCATCGACCACAGCAGGTCAACTACCGCGCTTTCGAAAAAAGTTGGTGAAGCCTTTTGAAGTTTTCTTCGCAGTATGATCTCGGTAGCGTTATTCAATTGGTCTACATGCGCCGAGATGAGTTCGATAGGGTCAGTATCTTCGTCGGATAGGAGGACAGCGGCCGAGGCCACGGCGGTTTTATCTAAAGCAGAGCGAACAGTGATTTCTTTATGGTATTTTTCCACTGCGGCCACTCCATCATTTCAGACTTGTTGTAGCTGCTGAGATTACGGGAATCAACGATACGTCCATCGTCGGTAATCTGATACCAGCCACGTTTTACTCGTATAACCAAGCCTGCGAACAAAAAACTGGAGCATGCCCAGTTCACAAGGTTGGTCACTCTAGACTGATTTCCGCTGGGCAACATCTGCGAAGTTACTTCTTCTGGGATTTTTAGATATTCTGCTGCCAAACGTGCAATTTCTTTTACCGGTCTTGCTTGGCCATCGTTGAGAACTCGAAGTACGACAGGGCGAAATTCGTCAATAGTTGGTACAGAAGCAATCTTGGGCATACTTTGCTCAAATGGCGCAGCATATTTTCTCATACATGATAGTCGAAAGGACACTCACAAGGCAGACACTGCCCCCAACGCTGCCATTGAACCGAGGCTTTCGCCTCACCCCCTAGTTCTCAGCCAACCAGTCAGCAGCAATCACCTTTGCGGACTGCTTGTCTGTGACACTACGTCGATTCAATTCCACCAAATCCTCCGGCGTCATCGAGGCGCTAACAGTATTGATGATCTCCTCGGCTTCGGGGCTTATCGACGAACTCGCAAGTGGTACCACATGGGAAGCCAGCAGTAGGTTCTTGGGGTCTTCTAACTCCACAAACCCATTATCGGAGATACTAGGAGAAGCGGTGTACATGATGGCCATGTTCACGGATTTATCCTTTAGCGCCCGCACGGTTACCGCACCCCCGCTATCTTCAATGGGGGAAAAATCTACATCAAGACCATAGGTGTCCTTTAATCCGATCGGGCCATTAGGACGTTTTTCAGCTTCGGAATTAGCGCCGAGAACTAGGGGGTCTGTGACTTTTTTCAAATCGGTAAGTGATTTCAGGTTCCATTGCTGGGCGAAATCCGCAGTGACCACATATGTGTCTTGATCAGTTGCTGGGGACTGCTCTAGCACCCGAAGTTTTGCTGGGGTGGCTTTCATCAAAGCGCTATAAACCTCATCAGCGGAACGTGCTGTGGTTTCTGGCTGCCAGTATTTCAACAGTGGGCCGGTGTACTCAGGAAATAGATCTATCGTGCCGGCCTCGATCTCTGGAACGTAAACCTCCCGTTGGCCAATACGGAACTGTCGATCCACTTCCAGCCCTCGTTCCTCCAAGGCTTGCGCGTAGATCTCGGCAATGATCTCATTGGAGAAATAGTCTTGGGAACCAATAACAATGGCACCGTCTGAGGCACCGCCCCCTAAGGGATCGCTATTTGCACAGCTGGTAGCCATGCCGGCACTGGCACCGATCAATAGCACTGCCATGACCGCGCGCCCAGAACCACGAAGACCAGAGCGATTAGAACCATCAACCCCCAAATGACCAAGCCGAGAACGACGGAGAAACGACATAACTAATCACTTTCTTTCGGCGGAAACCGACAATCGCTGGCTGGTGTTTCGCTGCAACGTTGCCAGTAAAATTTCAAGAACAAGAGCAAGAGCGATGACCAACACGGCACCACCTAGCATCAAGGAATAATCGCGGCTTTTTAGCCCGGTAAAAATAAACCGACCCAAGCCCACATCGGCGGTATAAGCCGCCAATGTTGCGGTGGAAACCACCTGCAAGGTTGCGGTGCGTAAACCGCCAATCAGCAAGGGTATTGCTAAGGGCAATTCCACCTGGAAAATCACTTGGCTAGGGCTAAAGCCAATAGCCTTTGAAGCCCCAGTAATAGCGGGATCAATAGCTTGAATTCCCGCATAAGCACTGGCAAGCAGCGATGGAATGGCCAAAATGACCAATGCAATCAGTGGCGCGCGCAAACCAACACCTAAAGCGATAGCAAACATGGTTAAAAGCCCTAGGGTGGGCAATGCTCGGGTGGCGCCTACAATCGCACCAATCACGCCGGCGCCGCGCCGGGTGTGGCCGATAAGAACGCCGGTGGGAAGCGCAATAACTGCAGCAATGCCCACTGCGGCGAAGGTGATCCATAAGTGCTGCCAGAGTCGTATCGCGATGCCGTGGGAGCCGGACCAGTTGGCGGCGTCGAAAAGCCAGGCTAGCGTTTGTCCAATGAAAATCATGAGGTTGGCACCCCTTTGCGGTTGCGCCATGGGGTGGACCAGTAGCCGATGGCTAGCAGTATGGCGTCGGTAAGGATGGCAAGCAGCATGGTGGAAATAATTCCTGCTGCGATGGCTGCGCCGATCTCGCGCTGGAAGCCGTCGGTAAGCAGTGACCCGAGACTGGGGATACCAATCACCGCCCCAATGGTGACTAGGCTGATGGTTGACACTGCAACCACGCGAATACCGGCAATCAGTACGGGGATTGCCAGTGGTAGTTCGACTTTCCAAAAGACACCCATGGGGGAGTTGCCGATAGCAATCGCGGCGTCTTTAGTGGTGGCGGGGATGGTGGTGAAGGCATCTGCGGCTGTTCGTACTAAAAGCGCTACGCCGTAGATGGTCAGGGCAATGATGATGGTCAGCGGTGACCGCAACCGAGTGCCAAAGATGAGCGGAATAATAATGATCAAGGGCAACGCTGGGATGGCATACAGTAGCGATGCTCCGCTGAGCAGCGGGCCAGCGACTTTCGGGAAGCGGAAGGCGAGCCTGCCTATGGGAACGGCGATGAGAACAGCGAACACGATTGGGGGAATACTGAGCAAAAGATGCCCCCACATTAATTCGCCGATATAGGACAAATTTTGGTTAATCCATGTCATAGATCCAACACCCCAATGGGGCGGCCCTCGGAATCAATGGCAAGTTTTTGGCCATTGACAGTGCGAACACTCAGCTTACGAGCATTGTTGTCGGCACCTATGAAGTTAGCCACGAAGTCGCTACTAGGGTTGCTGAGTAGATCACTGGGTGTTCCTTGTTGGGCGATTTTTCCACCCTCACGCAACAGCACTACTTGGTCACCAAGCCGAAATGCTTCGTCTACATCGTGCGTGACAAAGACAATGGTTTTGCCGAGCTCTGCCTGGATCCGCAAAAGTTCATCTTGGAGTTCTCGCCGAATAATTGGATCAACGGCACCGAACGGCTCGTCCATGAGCAAAATATTGGGATCACTTGCTAGTGCTCGTGCTACGCCGACTCGTTGTTGCTGCCCACCGGAGAGCTCTGCAGGGTAGCGGCTTGCTAGGCTTGCATCAAGACCAACTACTTCCAGAAGCTCTCGAGCACGGGATAGTGCTGCTTGTTTACTAACCCCATTCAGTCGTGGAACAGTGGCGATATTATGCAGCACCGAACGATGGGGCATCAAGCCGCCAGCTTGCAGTACATAACCAATCGACCGCCGTAAGTGAACGGGGTCTTTATTCTGTACATCTTCGCCATCAATCCGCACGATTCCTTCGGTGGGATCAACCATTCTGTTAATCATCCGAAGCAAGGTGGTTTTTCCGCAACCGGAGGAACCAAGTAACGCCACTGTGCTGTGAGCAGGGATGGTGAGTGAAAAATCTCTGACCACCATGGGGCCGCCGGAATACGATTTGCTTACGGATTGAAATTCGATCATGGGGTTCCTCTTTCGGAGGATAGATGATTATATAAAGCACCGAATCATCGGCGCATGTGCATCAGTAACACTACATGTTGACAGGAAGGGCGGTTAAATAGGTCTCATCATGAGTGCATGTTACCCGTTATTTTGTTGGCCTGTTGGTTTGGAAATGCTGTTTAGGCGATCCAATTATGGCTGCACGGTACCAACTTACACCTGACTTGTCGACGCCGACAGCGCCGCTACCTTGAAGTTTCTGCGATTAGCACCTACGTTTCGGATGTGGTTGATGAAGCCCAACGAATATTTTTCTCCCCCAATCGTCATATAACGCTGCTTTGATGCGAACTGATTGTTAGGCTGGGGCTATGGCAACAAACCAGATCACCGTACCCATGCTCGTCAATGCTCCGGTAGCTACTGTATGGGCAGCCTTGACCAGTTCACGGTCTGAGTGGTGGCCGGGATTAATTTTCGAACCGATGGTGGGAAGCCCGGTTATTGAAAAATGGGTAGAGGATGGCGCGCTGAAAAAAGCATTGGGAATGATAACCGCAGTGCAACCGCAAAGCCTGATCATTTTCAAGTGGGGACAGCCGACCTGGGGTGACACAATGGAAGTGGAAATTCGGCTAAATCCAGAAAATGAAGAAGCCACAAACGTTCTGGTTACGGAAACCGGGTTCGACAAAATTGATGCAGCTGAGGTGCTTCCAGAAGATCACGAGGCGGGGTGGCGTTATCATCTAGAACAGCTGCGGGACTATTGCCAAAAATGACACTAGCCTGGTGAGTTTCTCTCAGGCTGTTGTTCGTGGGCGTAGGAGAGATAACAGGTTTTGGGATTACGAGACTAACTACGAACCGCTGCCTGCTTTTTGGAAAGTTACATATTATTCTTTTGGGCTCCGACCTTCCTTGGGCCATGGCGCTATACACAGCGCCGGAAAATACTGTGCTGATAAAGGTGGTACAACGTAATTTATGCACTTAATTGCTCGGCAGATAACTAGGCGGCTACCTGAATATGAAGAAATTTCCCGCACATTAACAGAGGCGTTTCCTAAAGAACAACTCATTCCGATCTGGCAATTACGACTATTGGCAAAATTACGCCGCGGCAATAATTTTACTGCGTATTATGACAGTAAGCATTTCGCAGGATTAAGTTTTACCGCCGAAAACAGCGACGCCGTATTTGTGCTGTATTTGGCAGTTAATGCGAAGCTGCGATCAAAGGGATATGGATCCCAGATTTTGCAGCAGATCATGGATCAGGCCGGTGCCCGCCCAGTGATATTAGATGTTGAAGAGGAAAATGACCGGGCGATAAATGCCCAGCAGCGGGTGCGTCGTAAAGATTTTTATCGCAAGCATGGTTTTATCACCACGGGTTATGTACTGGAAGAAGGCGGGGAGAGATTTGAAATTTTGGTTACATCAACAAGCTGTGATGTAGGCGTTTACCGCCAGCTGCTCCAATTATTATCCTTTGGTTTCTATCGACCACGTATTGTGGCTGCTAAAACCTAAGGAAGGCAGCATGCGGCAGCTTCGGCTTAGTGGCCAACTGCGGGAAACAAACTGTACATTGGGATGGGAAAGCAAGGCTAATTGGCGGGGAAGGTGACCCTCATGGCAACGAGTGCAGAGACCATTGACTACCTCCTAGACCAGCTTCGTGACCTTCCCGGAACGCGCACCCGAAAGATGTTTGGCGAATACTGCCTGTATTTAGATGATAAGCCCATTGCCTTTGTCTGCGATGACGAGCTTTTTGTTAAGCCAACAACCAGTGGACGTGATTTCATAGGTGATCCAGAAGAGGCCCAAGCTTATCCCGGGTCGAGCTTGTATTTCCGTCTGACCCAAGATCTGTGGGAGGACCGTGAGTTTCTGGTGGAATTACTGTATTTGACTGGCGATGAACTGCCTGCTGCGAAACCAAAACCTAAACGGCGGAAATCGTGAGATTAATGTCCCAGGTTGTATAGTGTTGATTCTTACATAAAAAATTTATCAAATGTAATAATTATAAAAGTCACGCATGGTAAATTTTGCCCATTTAATAGTGAGTAGAAAGTGAAAAACTTTCTACTAATGAAAGGTGGTGAGGCTATGGCAGATTTTATTGTGACCGAGCCGCAACCAGAGGATATTCTTGGCATGCATGATGTTTTCGAAGCAGCGATTCCTTATGCTTTTGCGGCTGATGGTTTAGAGGGCTTTGAGGAGGAAATCGCCAGCGAGATTACCGATAAAACCAATAAAGTGGCGCGTTCCTTGGAACCAAATTCAGCTACGCGGTTTTGGGTAGCTAAAGCGGGGGATAAGGTCATTGGCACAGTTTCCTTCGGCCCTTGTGGCACCCATGTTCGCAACGTAACTGGCGGTAAATTCGATCACATCGGTGAGCTAGGTAGCATCTATGTTGATCCAGATACGCACGGTGCCGGTGTCGGTTCCGCCTTGGTTAATACGGTAATGAAGTATCTGCACGATTCGGGAATTACCGAATTTTGCCTCGACAGTGGCTATCAAAAAGCCCAAGGCCAGTGGCGTCGTAAATTTGGCGAGCCTTATGCCATCGCCGAGAACTACTGGAATTCCGGTAATGACCACTGGGTCTGGTACTGCAAAGTTGCCGATCACTACCCAGTAGATTAATTGCCGCTACGGCTTGGTAGTAATCATGAATTGGGGGCGAATTATATGGCCTGGCGAAACCCCATATTTCACATCAAGTTCGGTGATTTCTGGCAGCCAACGAAGGCCAATATCTTGAAAACCTGCCGCTTCGAAAGCACTCAGGTAGTCGGTTACCTGCGAGGTCAGTGCAAGCGGCAGGGCTTCAAGCGTTTGACGGGTATAAGCCTGGATAAAGGTATCCGCGCCGGCGGTTGAGTCAACTTGCGGCGAGATGCCATCGCCATTGGGAAACCACAAGGCGTCAAAAGCAATAATTGTTCCGTCTGTTTTTAGCAGTTCACGCCAATTTTTTAACGCAGTTACCGGATCGTGCAGCGTCCAGAGTAGATAGCGCGAGGTAATGGCGGAGAACTTGCGCTTGGGCAACGGTGGCTGATGGACATCACTTGCTACTGGTGAGATTTTTAGATGCCTAGGTATATGGCGCAGCATGTGCACTGAAGCATCTACTCCAACAACAGTGTGATTGAGGTTCGCTAGGGTAGTGGCTAGATAACCGCTATCGGTGCCCATATCAGCAACTAAAAGCTCCGGTTGCAGCGTGGCAGATAGGATGTTTTGCCACAGTTGCTGCTCTTCTACACTGCGAGTGCTGCGGGTTTGGTAATGATGGTAAGCCCTAGCACGCGAGTCCCAGTAGCTATTAATTTTTCTTGGCTGATGTCAGGCACGAAAAATGATATTACGTATGAGTTATGCGTATCACCTAGCTGTGCAGGTATCAATATGTATTGGTTGCTCAACTCTGAAAAACTGCGCAATAATCTATCTGTGGATGAGATAGATTATGCAATTGTTTCCGAGCTGCAAAAAGATGGCCGACTCAGCAATCAGGAACTCGCTGCCTTGGTCGGACTCACCGCTGCCCCCTGTTTGCGACGCGTGCGGAAACTGGAAGAGCAAGGAATTATCAAAGGCTATCGCGCGGTGGTGGATCAAGAAGCAATGGGACGCGGCTTTGAAGTGATAGTTCAGGCAGATGTGGGCAAAAACGATGGACCTACTATCGCAGAATTTGAAAAACGGGTATCCGCGATGCCCGAAGTGGTTGAGCTTAGGAGAATGTTCTCCCAGCCGGATTATTTTCTGCGGGTGCGGGTACGGGATGCTCAGCATTAAGAAGAGTGGTTGACCAAAGGCGTGTTGGGCAATCCTGGTGTAGCAAGGGTGAACTCCCGCATGACCATGAAGGTAATAAAATCTGAAGATTAGCCGCCTTGCTTTTCGACGCCCCTGCTTTTCGACGTTTGTGGTGTGTTGTTGGTGGGTGGTTTTTTGGGGTGTGGGCTGGGGGTTTGTGTGTTTGTG
>CAUQSW010000059.1:0-19711 GCA_963520895.1 uncultured Corynebacterium sp.
CCCAGAAGAAATCGCACAGCGCTACGCGGTAGTACCCCCACCACCGTTCTAACCACAAGCTAAGTAGTGGGTTGTCCACAATTTGCGGATAACCCCAATCCTTCTTGTTAACGGGTTTTCTGTCAACAAAAATCATGACACCTCAGGTTCTAGTGGTTGTGGGGTTGGTGGGGTGCGGCGGTGAGTAATAAACCTGTGCTTATGCCTATGGGGAATGTGAACGGCACTAGCGCGGTTTAAGAACACAGTGCTGGTTGCCAGCTCACAGTTGGCTTTGCAAGCATAAATCTAGTGGTTTGTTAGCGACAGGCGCCAGTGCCCAATCTCTCCTAGACGATCCGTAGAAAACAACAGGTGGCTGTAGTTTCTTCGCATAGAAGTTGTCAGCTAGCAGCTAGTACATCACGAACGGTGATGAGTGATTTCTTGATTCAATTCGAAAATATAATCTATTAAGTCCTTATTTGTTGACACCGCTAAGGATGGAAAGCGGGTATGCGGGTTGGCGTAGCGGCACTTTGATGCCTGACAGACGCATACGGAAAATCTCCTAACCCAAAAAGGATGAGGTCAGAGCTATTTATGTTTGTTAAGCAATATTTTTCAAAATGACCTGACCAGCAGTTTTTGATATAGGAATCGCTTAGTGTAAATCTTGGCTAATATTAATAATTCCTGGGTTTTTGCCCATAATGTCAGGCCGAAAAATTTGTTACAAACCCCAGCTAGTTATAGCCATCTTGGAGCACCTAGAGTAGGTAAAAGGGCGATTTTTTGGCGTTGATTTATTCATAAAGGCAGGTGATTTAGGTTTTATTCGTGTTGAATCCATGTAGGGGCTCGGTATAGATTAGAAGCATTCCCAGCGTGGAACACCTGCCGTGGATAAGGAGTCACACGCCTGTTATTTATTAAAATAATGAAAAATTTTCAGTTCGCTGAAAAGACTCTTCTGGTTACTTGGACCCGGGAGAAATGATTCCTTTTTCCCACCTAACCTAGTATGAAGAAAGGTCTTCAATCGTGATTATCGACGCTTTGCAGTACGCCCTTTACTACGCTATCGACGCAGTTGCTTACATTTGGTTGGTAGCTGCCGGCTCTCTATAAGCAATAGCTTAGGAATCTGCCATAAAACCACGATTATATAAGTAACGGCCGACTTATCTATCGGGCGAATGGCAATGGGCTGAAGGGCTATCGGGATCCTATCTTTCATAACTTCAGCCCTTTTCCTTGAATGCTGTCATCGAACATATAAACGAAAACTATCAAGCAAGACTTGATAAACTCTGTCAGATATTTCTGATTTGAGCGGATGGGCTTGCTTGGTAGTTTTTTATTGTTCAGCAGTCATGGGTCATGCCGAGTCGCAAATTATGCCTAGTTGTACCGTCGGTATCCGGCCGAGGTATTAGCGAGTACTGGGTGGGGAGTTTGATAGGGATTGTGATGTGCAAATCTCGGCGTGAAGGATCTCATCATAAGTAAGCTCCCATAGGAAAAATAGAAGCTGCGGTGTCTAAATATCACAGTTCCCACTTTTATAAGGTCGGCAGCATTGCCGAAGTGGCAAACTAAGGGGGCGGGACAGTGTTGGTTGTTGTTGGTAACGCTCAACCACGTGCGAGTGCAGTCGATACAAAAACAGACTTGCAAGCTTTCCGGTAGGTAAGCAGGTGGCAACGCCAAAAGAATGAACCAAGGCCTGTGTGCGTGGCGGAAGCTGTTGTCTAGTTTTTTTGGTTACTCAAGGACAATTAGGCGAGTACCAAAAGCAAGGTTGATGGTGTGTCGGTGGCGCATTGCCGCCTAAGGCTAGTTAGTTCTGAAAATGCAGTAGGACTCCGAAACGGTAATTATTCTAGACAGGCTTCCTATATATAAATGTCCGGTTCAGTATCCAACATCTAATAATGGTGTTATTCTCCACAGCGATCACGGCAGATTTTTGAGTGCTTGATGGGGCACGGATTTCAGGCCGTAGCCTTCAAGGGATAGTTACTTTGAAGCGTCCGCAACTTCGAGGAACTCGGACACATAATTAGGTGACGAAGTGTCATACTGTATCAAGTCATTGTCGGTTATCGTCATGTGCCGTCAAAGTACTGGCTACTAACTACCGGTCTATCAACTAGTGATAAGGCACTGGCACTGGCTTTAGGGAAAACTGTGGTCGGCGGGAAGCTGGCTAAGCCGGGGTGGGGCTAGAGGCTAGATAACTGGTCTTCCGTCGGACAGGTCAGCGGCGCGAAGTGGGCAGAAGACTAATAAGCACTGAAAGTGCTGGCTAGAGCAGATAAACCAACCGCAGCGCATGGGAAGAATTCTCCAACAGAAAAACATGCCCAGGCAAAAGCGAGAAAAGGTTGGCGTGGCTCTATGCCTATACAAGTTGTGTACCTATATAAAAGGAGTTGTTTCTCGACGAATCACGGTTTTGCCCCCAAGCGGCACTAGGTGCTCAACCGGCACGAGGTGTCTGGCGGTGTTAACTGCCAGCTGGCGCAGGATGACAATATCGCCCTTCTAGCTGTCTAGTAAAGGATGAAACTCTGTGGCAAAGCAGCTGTGCCCTGGGAAAAGAGAAAAATACTAGCTTGTCGGTATCGGCATTGCAGGCGATAGCTACTACTATAAAGATATTCTCCGCTCCTGCCTAGGCCTTGTGGTTTGTTTTAAAGGAAGATGCATGAGTCATCTTCGGTTAATTGGAGATGCTTTGAGCGGGTGGGGTGCGGGGGTAATTTCAATATGTCTGCTATGAAGTCACATTCGATATGGGGTTTGACCTGCACATTTTGATTTCTGAGAGATTTCGACTAAAACTTAAGTAAAAATTTATTTTTTGGAATTTCCCCATTAAAAAGCCAGTTTTCAAAATGTTACAAACTCCAGTTCGCGCCCAGTTTTCTCAGGCATCTTCTCTTGCGTTAAATAAATTTTAAGGAACACTGGTTTTTCCTAAAAGCCCAGGTCGCGTGATTTTTGGCCCGGTTGACGGCTGAGATGAATGGGGATAACTTGTAATTAACGCCAGCGAACATGAGCGATTAGCTGGTGGGCTCAAAAACTACAAAGTCTTGACTTCTTTATGACGATAAAGATTCGAAGGGCAATGAGTTTTTGGTCAGTACTTCATATCAAATGATACGAAGGAATTGCTCATATTCACCATCCATCTACCAAGATTTGGAGTTTTTCGAAATGATCGATGCAGCACAGGGTTTGATTTCTTACGTTCTTAACGGCGTTGTTAACATCTTCAAGATTGTAACCGGCTCCATCTAAGGATCGCTGAAAACGTCGCGCTCTTGTAGCGCAATCAAACTTCGGTACGGAAGACTCGCTACCTTAAGTGGCGAGCGGCCGAGGTTGGCGTAAATGTTCACATTTACGTTAACTTCTTCCACTGTTTCCCTCTGAATCTTGGGAAGCAATGCAACTGCCAAACAATCTAATACCCTCACGGGATCTAGTCTGAAGGCCTTGGCTATTCGCGAATCGTGGGGGGATTGTTTGTTTGGCAGTTGCTATTTTTATATCCAAAACCTTCAGGCGTGTTGACCCCTGAACTGGATACGAGGTCGAGGTAATAATGCCTCGACCTTTTGGCTTGTTGCGCTATCTTTAGGTACGTCGCTAGGTGTCGCATGATGCTTGGGTAACTTGGGGTATGTTGGCTAGCTGCGAAATATCAGTATAATTGCTTCTGGCTGGCGTCGAAAAGTAAGATCGCTATAGTATAAAACGTCCAGTTAATGCACGTTTCTGCCGGTAATGGCGGCGCTATCCAGCCCTATATGTGCGTGACTTATACCACTTGGCGGTGTTTTGGATAGTTATATGGTAGAAAATTTTTATATAAGCGTTAGACTACAGGTTGTCTCATTCACTATTCATTTCGTTATCGGAGCATAAATTGAAGGTTCTTATCACCGGTGGTGCTGGCTATATTGGTTCCACCATTGCAGCTTGCTGCGTAGATAATGGCATCACCCCGGTGATTCTTGACGATCTCAGCACAGGGTTGCGTGAGTTCACCAAACCCTACGATTTTTATCACGGCGATATTGCAAACACCCAGCTGCTGCACCAGGTGGTCGCTGAGCATCCAGATATTGCGGCAGTGATTCACTGTGCGGCGAAAATTGTGGTGCCGGAATCAGTGGATCACCCGTTAGATTATTACGAAAATAATGTTGCTAAGTCCATAGTGCTCATGCGCGAGTTGGCTGAGGCTGGGGTGGGTAAATTCATTTTGAGTTCCACTGCCTCGATGTATGAGCCGGATCCGGACTATATGGTTGATGAATCTTCCGTGGTGGCACCGCAAAGCCCCTATGCGGCTTCGAAATGGATGTTGGAGCGGGTGCTGCGGGATTACGCCTCGACTGGCAAATTACAGACCATTGCGTTGCGCTATTTCAATCCCATTGGTGCTGATCCAAAACGACGCTGTGGCTTGCAAAACCCGCACCCATCTCACGCTTTGGGCAAAATGATTGAGGCGCATTCCAGCCACACGGCGTTCACCGTTACGGGAACGAACTGGCCCACCCGCGATGGCTCTGGGCTGCGGGATTATATCCACGTGTGGGATCTGGCCCAAGCGCATATCGCGGCACTGAAAAATTTTGACCAGGTAATGGCGCAATCTCAAACCGCTGGCTTTGATGTCATCAACCTTGGCACGGGAACTGGCACCACCGTATTCGAGCTTGTCGACGCCTTCGGCATCGCAAGCGGGGTACCGCTATCGGTAACTACCGCCCCGCCGCGGTTGGGTGATGTCGTCGGTTGTGCTTCTCGTACTGCTAAGGCGCAGGAACTCCTAGATTGGCACTCTCAGCTTTCCATCGCCCAAGGTGTACAAGATTCGCTGACTTGGGCCAAGCTATTGCCAGAAGTATTAGAACGCGAAGCGGCTAATTTTTAAGGCGTTTTTCGCCTCCCGCTACAGTTTTGCCCATTATCCTGTAAAAGATTCTCTGTCCCTCTGCAAGGAGCACTATTTATATGACTCGACTCTTCGGTACCGATGGCGTGCGTGGACTCGCCAATGAAGCACTTACCGCCCCCTTGGCGCTACGTCTAGGAGCGGCTGCTGCCGAGGTACTTACCTCTAATATCCGCAGATCCACCCGCCGCCCATTGGCAGTTATTGGCCGCGATCCCCGGGTTTCGGGTGAAATGTTGGCAGCAGCCCTAGCAGCCGGAATGGCCAGTCGGGGAGTGGACGTGTTACGAGTCGGGGTGTTGCCCACACCAGCGGTGGCTTATCTGACCGAGTTCTACGGCGCCGATATGGGCGTGATGATTTCTGCTTCACACAACCCCATGCCCGATAACGGCATTAAATTCTTCTCTAAAGGTGGGCATAAGCTTCCCGATATTATTGAAGATCAAATTGAAACCATGATGGAGCAGCTACCAGAAACCGGCCCCACTGGCCACGGCATTGGTCGAGTCATTGAAGAGGCAGTTGATGCCCAACAACATTATTTGGACCATTTAGCCCAAGCGATGCCCGCCAGCCTCACCGGTATAAAAGTGGTTGTTGACTGCGCTAATGGTGCAGCATCCGTGGTTACCCCGCTGGCCTATCACGCAGCTGGGGCGGAGGTCATCGCAATCCATGACCGCCCGAATGCTTACAACATCAATGACAACTGCGGTTCTACCCATATCGAGGTCGTGCAGGCAGCTGTTAAGGAGCACGGAGCCGATATTGGCTTGGCTCATGACGGCGATGCCGATCGGTGTTTGGCGGTTGATGCCGAAGGTAACGTGGTCGATGGTGACCAAATCATGGCCATCCTTGCGATCGCCATGAAAGATAATGGCGAATTGCGGAAAAACACCTTGGTAGCCACAGTCATGAGCAACCTAGGCCTACGGCTGGCCATGAGTGAGGCAGGCATTGAGCTTCGCACCACCAAGGTCGGTGACCGTTATGTTTTAGAAGATCTCAATGCTCATGGGCTAAGTCTCGGGGGCGAGCAGTCTGGGCACATTGTTTTGCCCGATCACGCCACCACCGGTGATGGCACTTTAACCGGGCTAGCATTGATGTCGCGTATGGCAGAGACCGGTTTGTCCTTGAAGTCTCTAGCGGGAGCCATGACGGTTTTGCCGCAGTTGCTGATTAATGTGCCAGTATCAGATAAAACCAAGATCGATTCGGATCCTAAGGTGATTGCTGCAGTGGAAGCTGCAGAGGATGAACTGGGCAGTACTGGCCGAGTGCTGCTTCGAGCTTCTGGGACTGAGGAAATCTACCGCGTGATGGTGGAAGCAGCTAATGAGGAAACTGCGCGCCGGATAGCAGGTAACCTAGCTGCTGTGGTGAGCCACGTTTAGCACGATGGAACCCGACTGCCCACCCCTAATAGGGGTGGGCAGCAGTGTTTTTTGAGGGAATTTCCGTCATCTAGGGAACCGTTTGCTTCTTTGGCCAGTCCAAATAAGTAACGGCGAAAATACTTCCAACGAGCGGAGCCCTAATGGCATCTTTGAGCTTTGATCCTTTAGAAACTAATGCCTTGTTTTCGGAATTCATGGCAGTGCTAGACACGGAACTAGCTAACCACCAGCAGCTAACACCTGTCTTTGGTCTTGGTGATTTTGGTCAGGGGTTTAGCGATATAGCTGTGGCGTTGCAGACGCAAACCCAGTTACTGCATGAGGCTAATCACAACCAGATTAAAAGAATCATCGAGACTACCGAAGCTGCGTACCAAGAGGTGACTCGGTTTATGCAGCTAGATACGGTTAATGCCAGTGCGCTAGGTGGTGATCAGTCATGAATGCAAGTGCTACTTTAGAGGCGGGCATAACCGCACTCATAGCCGCTAGTTGTGGCCTTTATACCGGTGATACAGCTAAGAGCCAGTTACAGGATTTAGATAAAAACCTCCATGCCGCAACTGGGCTTAATCCCAAACAAGTCACTGCTGCCGCCCAGGCTGCTAGCCAGGGAAATTCTGAAACGTTATATCAGCACTACGCCCCTAATATTGATTCGCACTTAAGTGGTGTGGCGGATTGTACTATCGCTGCATCGTTAGTGGACTTACTGAGCCGCTATGTTCAAGCAGATCAGAAAACCACTGAGGTAAAAACGCAAGCAGAACAGGCAAGTAACGCTTTAGACCAAGTGCATGCCGAAGCTGGGGCGAAGTTTAATCAGGTTATTGAGCAGGCGGCGGCGTATATTGGCAATGTTTGCCAAGCATTGGGCGGTGTTAATGTACTCGAAACACCTAGCGTGTTTGGAAAAATAGTGCAGTGTGGTGCGCAGGCTATCGAGTGTGCCATTAGTACTTTGTCTAGTATCTGTCAACAGCATAATAGTACAATACGAGGCATTGGGGAGCAGCTCTTACAGCTTTTGGAACATGCCACAACCGAAATACAGGATTTGCTGCAGCCAAAGAAACAGGCTGTCATAGGTGCCGTCGCGCTAGGCGCTGTGGCGGTTGCAGGTGGCTTATTGCAATTCGCCGATTGTGTAGAACCGGCGCAGCACCCACCACCGGAACCCGAAAACCCACCGACGCCTGAGCCGCCACCGGAGCCCGAAAAGCCACATTCACCTGCACCAGCTAGCAAGGGGATAGCTAAATCTGAGCTGCATCAGGCGCAAGCTGCTGGTTTTACCCCGGCGAAGAATGAACCAGTAGCGCCTGAACCTGCGCCGAAACATAAGCCGCCGCCAGTGGCTGCGGCGCGAACCGAACCCGCTGTGCAGCCTAGTGGGGAGAAACCAGCAGCGGTGGCACCTGCTGTTTCCAATGATTCGATTAAACCGCGGAAGGCGGGTAAGTGGTAATGAAATTTGATGATTTTGTGCGCAACTTCCAGCTGGCTTCTGATAAGCAGATGGCACAGTTTGAAAAATCGCTGGCTGATCTTTCGCGGAAACTACCGAACCAAACGGTTAAGCGGCGCCGGTTGCAGCGTCGTCGAAAAAAGGTGCAGGGTTTGCTGCGTGATGCCTAGCTTTGGGCTTTCGCCAGTAAATCGTCGCCGGTGAGCGAGATTACCTTTTTGGCAGTCACTTCTTCGGCGGCGAAACCGGAATATTTGCGTTCATCTGTCAGGGTGTAGAGCAAAAAGCCGGTGATAAGACCCCAAGCACGCTCCCTAAGTGCGGCTTTGCTGCCTAAACCGGTGAATAGATTAAATATGAGGTTTTCGCTGAGCACACCACTGTCGGCACCGGTGATTTCTCGGTAGCAGCACGGTCCTGCCCACCGCGTAGCTATGGCTGCTGGGTTCCCGTAATCAAGGTAGGCGTTTTCGCCGGAGCCGAGTATGAAGCCTGGTGCTTTTACCAGCGCCGCGGCGGATTCAGCAGAAGGCGCGACTTTGCTGGGGTAGGCTGCGACCACGGCTTTGAGATCGGGGCGTCCAGCGGCAGCCAGAACTGCTGCGCCGCCGCCCATGCCATGTCCGATAATGCCGAGCCGGCCGGGGGCAATGCTGATATTGCCATTTCCTAGCTTAACGCCGGTGGTGATTTGCAAGCAGGTTTCTAGATCGGCGGCGAAACCTTGGTGGTTGGGATTGATGCCGGTGTCGGTATCGGGAGCGGCAACTACGATACCCCAGCTGGCGAGGTGCCGCAGCAAACCGTGGTAGTTTTTGACCCGTTTCATCCAGTCGTGGCCAAACGCCACAGCTGGCAGCGCATTGCCTTTGGCGGGAGTGTAGATTTTCCCTGGCAGGCCGACGAAATCGAGGTCGCCGGTCAGGACTCGGTGAGGTCCTCGTTTGGACAGCTTGGACAGATGTTTCGACAGATTTTCAGCCACGATTAAAAGGTTAGCTTAAAGCCTAGGGTTTTGGGGTGCGTCGACATTTTTCTTATCAGTGGAACGTGGTAAGAACGTGCTAATGCACTATTGTCACAATTATGAACGATCGTGATTGGAAAGCAATTGACGCGGCTAAGTTGTATTACCAGTTGGGGTTGTCGCAGTCGGAAATTGCAGAAAAGCTCAACGCATCACGCCCAACGGTATCGAAATTACTCAAACATGCGCATGATCAGGGGTACGTGCGCATCGAAATCATTGATCCGCGAGAAGCGGGTTCGGATCGGTCGCGGGAGCTGTGCACAAAATTTGGACTAACGGAAGTGCAGCTTTCTACGGGGGCTCCTCGGGATCGGGAAGACTTGCTGGCAGGTTTAGGTCGGCTGGGGGCGGAAATGCTGCAGCGGCTGCTAAAAGATGGGGATATTGTGGGGATCAGCTGGGGAAACACCATGTATGCCGTGGCAAGACACCTAGAACGGCAAAATTTACGGGGAGTGGAGGTGGTGCAGCTGAAAGGGGGGATGTCGCATAGTGATAAGGCCACCAATGATTTCGAAACCATGGATCTGTTTTGCCATGCCTTTAATGCCACCGCCCGAATCTTGCCTCTGCCTGCGGTCTTCCGTAATGCTGAGGTGAAACGATTAGTCGAGCAGGAACCGCATATCCGAGACGTGATGAAGGCTGGTCGCGCCGCTAATATCGCCTTATTTACCGTTGGGGCGGCGCGGCCTGATTCTATTTTGTTTCAGCTGAATTATTTTACAGAATCAGACAAGCGGGCAATTATGAAAAGTGCTGTTGGTGATATTTGTTCTAGGTGGGTAGGCAAGGAGGGCAAGCTCTGCGTTCCCGATATTGATGAACGAACGGTGGGAATTTCTTTAGAAGAGTTGAAAAAGAAGCCGGTTCGTATCCTGGTAGCAGGAGGTTTAGAAAAAGCGGAGGCGATTGCGGTGGCATTGCGGTCTGGCTTTGCGACGCATTTAGTGATCGATTCCAACACTGCCGCGAAATTGCTAGAGCTGGAGGAGGGGGTGAAGTAAAGTATCTGCTGGATAAAATGTAAAAATGCTTGTTGACAAATTTTCCTGAGTTGGTAATTTGGGAGGTGAAACACTTTATTACTCAGGAGGAATGTGATGAGCAACTCAAAGTTGATAGATCACACCTTGCTGTCTGCGACAGCACAGCGTCGTCAAGTGGAAACGCTCATAGAGCAGGCGGCGCAGTCTCATTTCGCTTGGGTGTGTGTTAACCCGTGTTGGGTAGCGCTCGCGGCGGAACGGCTTGCAGATTCAGATGTGCAGGTGTGCACTGTCATCGGCTTCCCACTGGGGGCCACTACCACCGCGGTTAAAGCCTTCGAAGCCCACGATGCGGTTATGAACGGTGCTACCGAGGTGGATATGGTGATCAATATTGGTGCCGCCAAAGATGGTGATTGGCAGTTTGTGGAAGAAGATATTCGCGCCGTAGTCGCCGCTGTTGATTCTAAGGCGCTGGTCAAGGTCATTGTCGAGACCTGTTATCTGACTGACGAAGAAATTTCCCAAGCATGTATCAGCGCACAACACGCCGGTGCAGATTTTGTGAAAACCTCTACCGGGTTTGGCACCGCGGGTGCAACGGCAGAACATGTGGCCCTCATGCGCCGCGTAGTGGGGCCAGATATGGGGGTCAAAGCTTCCGGCGGGGTGCGCACCCCAGCAGATTGCGCCGCCATGGTCGCGGCAGGGGCAACCAGAATTGGTGCTTCCAACGGTATAGCGCTGTTAGAAGGGGCAGAATAATGGTCAGTGGCCGTCATTCCACATCATGCGAAACAACAATCAGATGGCTATCTGGATCGGATTCCGTGGTTCCAGTTCATTTTGATTTCGATATGCTTCCCAATGTGGGGCGTAGCAGCCAGCCTTAATGACATCTTCATTACCCAGTTCAAGTCCATTTTTACCTTGTCGGATTTCGCCTCGGCCTTTGTGCAGTCGGCTTTTCATGGTGGGTATTTTGTCATTGCCATCCCAGCCTCGCGCATTATTAAGCGCTACAGCTATAAGCTCAGTATTCTCGTGGGGCTTTCGGTTTATATCATCGGGTGTACGCTGTTTTTCCCGGCTTCGCATATGGCAACCTACAGTGTGTTCCTCGTTGCGCTGTTTGCCATTGCGGTGGGCTTAAGTTTCTTGGAGACTTCCTGTAATACCTACTCCACGATGCTTGGCCCTAAAGAAACTTCCACCTTAAGGCTCAATATCTCGCAAACGTTCTACCCCTTGGGTTCGATTCTCGGGATTCTGCTGGGTAAGTACCTAGTATTTACCGCTGGTGACGCCTTGCATCTGCAAATGGAATCCATGTCAGAGGCGGAGAAAACCGACTTTGCCCAAGAGATGCTTCAGCGTACGCTGCAGCCGTACCAATTCATCATCATGATTCTGGTGGTGCTGCTTATCGTGGTGGCATTGACCCAGATGCCCACCTGTAAACCTTTGGCAGATAGCACCCACGTGGCTAAAGCTAAGATCGGTGAAACCTTGTCTTATCTGGCTTCCAATGGGAAGTTCCTTAAAGGCATTGTGGTGCAGTTTTTGTACGTTGGCATGCAAACAGCGGTCTGGTCCTTTACTATCCGCCTAGCGTTGAATCTTGACGATCAACTGAATGAACGTTCCGCTTCAACGTTTATGATCTGGGCTTTTGTTGCTTTCTTCTTGGGTAAGTTCTTTGCCAATATCTTCATGACCAAGATGGATGAAAATCTCGTATTGGTGCTCTACGCCGTCTTAGGTAGCATTTCTTTGGTCTATGTGATGTTGGTGCCTAATATCACAGCAGTCTATGCCGCGGTTCTGGTCTCGGGGTTATTTGGTCCCTGCTGGGCCACAATTTACTCCCGGTGCCTGGACGCGATTGAAGATAAACGCCATACGGAAACCGGTGGCGCTGTGATTGTGATGTCGATTATCGGTGGTGCCGTGGTGCTGCTGATTCAGGGTTATGTTTCTGAGGCGACGGGATCTATGCAAATCTCCTTCGTGGTCAGCCTCGTGTGCCTTCTCGCAGTCTTGCTCTACTTTGTTAGCTTGTGGCGGGAAAGCAGCCAGCTAGCAACTAGAAAGTAGTCTCATGTTTAAAGTTCCGCTCAATCCCACTTGTTATCCGCAAGCAAAAACCATTCTCGCCAGCTCCCCGGAGTTCACGGTTACGGGCTGGACCTATCCCAGTGGTGTGGCTGCCATTGAGGTGGCAAATTCCAAAGGCAGAATAGAAGTGCTGCCGTTTTTGGGGCAAATCATTTGGGATGTCTGTTTTGATGGCACGTCATTGACCATGAAAAATATGTTCAGTGAGCCGAAGCCAGCAGATGTGATCGTCGATACGTATGGGTGCTTCGCGTTCCATTCCGGTTTGCTGGCAGCCGGCTGCCCCGCGCCGGAAGATACCCACCCGCTGCATGGCGAGTTCCCCTGCGCGCCGTTCGACCAGGCGTGGGTTGAGCTTGACGACGATACCGTCGCGATAGCCGGGCGCTATGAATACGTGCAAGGATTCGGGCATCATTACCAGGCCATACCTACGGTTCGGCTGGCGGCTGGGGCAACCGAATTTGATATTGATCTTAAGGTGACCAACCTATCGGAGTATCAGTCAATGCCGCTGCAGTATATGTGCCATATGAACTACGCTTACGTGGCCGGAGCAACGTTCGGCGGCAACTTGCCGGATGAGGCGTTTAAGATTCGCCAGAGCATTCCTGCCCATGTTAATCCCACCCCGGGTTGGCGTGAGTTCATCGCAGAACTGGCTCAGCAACCGGTCTATACCCAGCTGACTGAGCCGGAACGCTATGACCCGGAAATCGTGTGGTTTGCCGATGACCTGCCGCAATACGGTAGTGAAATTGAAGTGACCATGGGGAATTTCTTTGCTCGGTTTGATTCCCAACAGTTCCCAGTCGCTACCCGTTGGGTGCTGCACAACCCAGACCAGCAGGTTGCCGCGTTCGTGCTGCCTGGTACGTCTCGGCCGGAAGGTTTCAAAGTCGCCAAAAAGGCTGGCACTTTGATTAATCTAAAAGCAGGCGAAACCAAACAGTTCCATGTCCGTACCGGACTGAAAGGAAAAGCATCATGACAATAGCGGTTATTGGCTCGAACATGGTGGATCTGATTACCTATATCGACCGCATGCCCGATCCCGGGGAAACCGTGGAAGCCCCCGATTTCCAGTTGGGTTGTGGCGGTAAAGGAGCAAACCAAGCGGTTGCGGCTGCCCGCAATGGGGCAGAAGTGTTGATGCTTACTAGGGTGGGCAATGACGCTTTTGCTGCCAACACCAGAGCGAATTTTGAAGCCAATGGGATTTCCACAAAATACGTGTTAGAAACGGAGGCCACCAGTGGTGTTGCGCCGATTTTTGTGGATAAGAATTCCCAAAATTCCATTCTGATTATCAAAGGGGCCAACTCGCACCTCAGCCCTAGTGATATCGATGATGCGCGGGATGATTTGGCGAAATGTTCCCTGATTGTGCTGCAGCTAGAGGTTCCGTTAGAGACCGTCTACCATGCTATTGATCTGGGCAATGAGCTCGGCATTCCAGTATTGCTCAACCCAGCACCGGCGAACCCTGATTTGGATCTTAGCCGGATCACGGGCTGCGATTATTTCATTCCCAATGAGACGGAACTGGCATTGATCACCAAGATGCCGGTTGAGACCGAAGAAGATGTCAAAAAAGCTGCGCAGTGGTTGCACGATCAAGGTATTTCCACTGTGGTGGTCACCTTGGGTGCGCGTGGGGTTTATTACCGCACTGACCAGCTGGAAGGGGTCATAGAGCCTTATCCAGTCCAGGCTGTGGATACCACGGGTGCAGGTGATGCATTCATCGGGGCGTTCTCTTATGGCGTTGAGCAAGGTCTCAAGCTGGTGCCAGCGTTGCAGCGCGCTGCGTTCTATGCCGCGGATTCCGTAACCAAGCGCGGAACGCAATATTCTTACGCTAAGGCGGAGGATCTGACGTTCCCGGCTTAGTCCTAGTGGAGGTTTGATAATCTAAAAGGGCTATGGATGATTATCGAGCCCCCACTTTAACCGTAGATTTAGTGGCCTTTCGGGTGCGAGAAACCCAGTTAGAAGTGCTGTTGCTGAAACGGGCTAACGAGCCGTTTCGGGGGGAGTGGGCCTTACCTGGAGGCTATAACAGTGCTGGTGAAACCACCACTGAGGCGTTGAGTCGGGTGGCTAAAACCAAGGTGGGATTAGATATTGATACCGACCTTGGTTTTTTTGAGCAGTTGGTCACTGTAGATACCGTCGCCCGCGACCCGAGGGGGCATGCAGTATCGGTGGTCTATGTTGGCTGCGGCTACCAGTTCGACTTGGCATCTGCTTCCCAGGTGTGCCGATTTTGGCCGGTAACTGCCCTGCCTAAGACTGCGTTTGATCACGAGAAAATTATTGAATACGCCCGAAGCCGCCTCGCATCCAAGCTGGGGTATTCCAATGCGGTCAGTGGTTTGTTGGCTAAAGAATTTACCCTGACCCAATTGCAGGTCGCTTATGAAGCCGTGCTGGGTCGGGCATTGGATAAACGAAATTTCCGGAAGAAAATTTTATCGCTGGGCATGATCGTAGAAACCGGTGGGCGCTGGGCAGAAGGGGCGCATCGGCCGGCAAAACTGTATCGATTTACGTCAAGTAACCTGGAAATATTGCCTTCACTGTTCTAAGAAATTGAAAAATACTATTATAAAGAATGGTCACATTCAAAGAGGAAAATATGAAACTAGGCCGCATTGCCACTGGTGTTCTTGCCGCTACTATTGCCGGGGGTCGCTATCTGCACCTCAGGCCAACGCGACACCGGTCTATCAGACTAACGACGTAATCGCCAGCTCGTGGGATTCCGGCATTGGTGGTGCGATTCAGGCTGTGGTTATTGGTCTTTGATGTTCCTGTCATTGTCTAGCCCTGGCTGCCATATGATGAATACCCCTGCTTGCCGCGCCCCTAATGCGTAACTAACTAGCCAGCTCGTAATGGGCTGGCTAAACTTTTAACAATAATTATTGTAAAATCAACACTAAGTTACGATAGGGAGGTACTTCGGTGAGCATATTCTTCAGCGTGGACAACACCGCGTTTATCTGGCTCGGCTACGAAATTAGCTGGCTGGAACTTGTAGGCACCATCTTCAATCTCGCCGCCGTAATACTCGCGGCGAGAAAAAACATCTGGACCTGGCCAATAGGCATCATCGGCGTGATTCTATTCGGATTCCTGTTTTACCAAATCCGCCTATACGCAGACATGGCGGAACAACTTTACTACCTTATTACTGGATTCACCGGCTGGTACCTCTGGTCCAAGGTGCGTGACGAAAAAGAAATCCCCGTAACTCGCCTGAGTGCCCAACAACTCGGAGCGTGGATAATAGGGATACTCATCACCGGCCTGTGTGTTGGTGCTGCAACAGCGCGGATCCACCTGTGGCTGCCACATATGTTCCCGGAACCCGCCGACCTGCCTTACCTCGATTCCATAACCACCATGACCGCCTTTGCCGCGCAATTTCTGATGATGCGTCGCAAACTGGAAAACTGGCACCTATGGATCGCCCTCGATATCTGCGCAGTTGGGTTGTACTGGTACAAAGGCGTCCCATTTGTCGCCCTGCTTTATTTCCTCTTCCTCATCAACGCTATCTATGGACTTAAAAAATGGTCAGCGTCGTCAAGCACAAAAACGCAGTAGTCGCCGGGAAATTCTGCCCACCGCACCTAGGGCACCACTACCTCATAGAAACCGCAGCGGCGGCAGCCGAACATACCGACGTCCTAGTGATCGACAACCCGGAATACTGCATACCAGCGCAACTGCGGCAACAATGGTTGGCGGCAACCCACCCACAGGTGAGCGTGCACATCATTGACGACATCGGTAAAGACGACGACTCCATCGCTTGGGCTGCACACACCATGCAATTTCTCAGGTACGCGCCCGACGTGGTTTTTAGCAGCGAAAACTACGGAATCACCTGGGCTAAGGCCATGGGCGCGCGCCACATCATGGTTGATCACAACCGGCAACGACACCCCATCTCAGCCACCGCAATCCGCGCCGATTTACCCAGCAACTGGCACATGATTGCCGACGCCACCAAAGCCGGCCTCGCCACCCGTATAGTCGTAATAGGGGCAGAATCCACCGGAACCACCACCCTCGCCAAAGAACTAGCAAACAAACTAAAAGTGCCCTGGGTGCAAGAAATCGGCAGATTCTATACCGAATCCATCCTAGGTTTCGACTGGCACGCAGCTGATTTCCACCGCATTGGCCGCTTGCAACAACAATACGAAAACGCCATAGCCGCGGCGAGTAACTCCCTAATAATCTGCGACACCAACGCCTGGGCAACCAAACTATGGCAACGCCGCTACCTAGGGTATATCACAGAAGAAATGGAAGAAATCGCAGCCGCAGCCCCCGCGGACCTCTACATCATCACCGGCGACGAAATCCCCTTCGTGCAAGACGGCCTACGCGATGGCGAACACATCCGACATGACATGCACCAATGGTTCCTAGAAGAGATAACCCGCACCAACACCCCGTACACAGTGGTGCACGGCAGTATAGAACAACACATACAGCAAGTGCTTCCCTTAGTGGAGTGCAACCGCCGGAAACTGGCACAATAGGGACCATGAATTTGCTGGAAACAGTCATTGACCTTAAAGCCATAGCCCACAACACACGGCTATTAAAACAACGCGTAACCCCAGCCCAGCTGATGTGCGTAGTCAAGGCGGATGGTTACAACCACGGCGCAGTTGAGGTAGCGCAGGCAATGGCTGCTAATGGGGCTGACCAGTTCGGCGTCGCCACGCTAGCTGAAGCCCTAGAATTGCGCGCCGGGGGGATTAGCTTGCCCATATTGTGCTGGATGTGGTCGCCGGAGCAGGACTTTGAACAAGCGATTGCCCGTAATATTGACTTGGCGGTAATCTCGCCGGCTCACGCCGAAGCCGTGGCTGGGCAGCAAACCCGAGTGACTATAAAGGTTGATACTGGGTTACGGCGCTCTGGGGTGCATCCTGATGATTGGGAGTATGTGTTCCGGCTGCTCGCCGCGGATCCACAGGTGACGGTAACCGGGTTAATGAGCCACCTTGCCTGCGCGGATGACCTCGAAGACCTGGCCACCGACACCCAGGCGCAACAGTTCCAAGAAGCGATAGAGCTAGCGCGCGCCTGTGGTTTGGATCCTCAGATCAACCACCTGTGTAATTCGCCAGCGACCCTGACTCGGCCTGATTTACATTTCGACATGGTGCGGCCCGGCCTGGCCTGTTACGGATTAGAGCCGATTAGCGGTTTGGATCATGGGTTGCAGCCCGCGATGCGGTGGGTGGCGAAAATCACGGTTGTAAAGCCCATAGCCGCAGGTGAAGGGGTTAGTTACGGGTTGACGTGGCATGCGGACCGCGATGGTTTCATAGCGGTAGTCCCAGTCGGCTACGCCGATGGTCTTTCTCGTATGGCTCAAGGCCAGGTTGAGGTGACAATTAACGGTCGACGCTACCCCCAAGTGGGTCGAGTGTGTATGGATCAGATTGTGATTGATCTAGGATCAAATCCTCAAGGGGTTAGCGCTGGCGATGAAGCAATTATCTTCGGCTCTGGTGGCATGAGCGCCACCGAGCTGGCCGAACGAATGGGTGATATTAATTACACCATCGTTTGCCGACCCACCGGCCGCACCATTCGTAGGTTTGAATACAAAGGGTAATAAGCATGAAACCAGGTTTTGCTGTATCGGGGCGCCGTCGTACCGAGACCAGCGCAGACACCCAGCAACTCGCCGCAGAACTAGCCGCGGTGCTTCAAGCTGGCGACGTGGTGATCCTCTCCGGGCCACTCGGCGCCGGAAAAACCACCTTTACCCAGGGTTTGGCGCAAGGGCTGGGGGTAAAAGGGCGGGTAACGTCACCAACCTTCGTGATCGCCCGCGAACACCGCTCCACGAACGATGGCCCCAATCTCGTGCACGTTGACGCTTACCGCTTGCTTGCCGACGACCCCAGCGCCGGACTCGACGCCCTCGACCTAGATACCGACCTAGAACAGGCCGTGGTAGTGGCCGAATGGGGGGAAGGGCTTATGGAACAACTCAGCGATGAATACTTGTTGGTACGCTTTGACCGTGAAACGGCAGTCGCTGAAGACCCAAGTTCAGAAGCACGATACATTTCCTGGCAGCTAATAAATAAGTGCGTTTAGCCTCAACGCCGCGAGGAATTAGGTACCGTGAAAGAAATTAACAATCACCCCACTATCGAAAGTAGATACATTGTTTATGACTCTCAGCCCTAGAGCTCGCACGATTGTGTACTCTTTGATCGGATTGATGGTTGTTGCTGCAATTGCGATGGTTGTGGCCTCATCTTTGAACACTCATTTCAGTGGGAAAGAAGATAAGTTTGACCGGACTATCAAAATGTTTGAGGCGGGCGGTCTGACAGCAAGTGCGGTGGTGCCTGAGGACATATACGGGAAAAAGTACACCCGGGCCTATATTGTTTGCCCTGGCGATACCCGCGAAGCGGTAGCAAAGAAACTAGGTTTAGATGCTGAGTTGCTTCCGCTTCCCGACGAAGGCGTGCCGCCACACCAGAACTACTTTTTGGTAGGTGCTAACGATGACACGTTCCAGGCTTCACAGTTGGAGCGAAGTGAGATAGATTTGTGTACCGGAATGGAGCGGCTTCCGTTTAGCACTAAGCAGATGATTCCATTGGCTAAAGACATTGATGGGGTATGGAAACTCGCCGCCTGATTTTGGGCATGCTTGTTGGCCGGGCTGTGTTGGGTGCAGCTCGGTTTTTGGTGTGTTTGTGCTGTTGGTTAGTGGGTTTTGTGGGTGAGGGGGTGGGTGTTGAATTCTAGGGGTGTGTTTGGGTGGCGGCGTAGTCCTGTTTTGCCGGTGTGTGGGTCGCGTTCGATGTGTCCGTTGCGGTGTTTTCCTGGGTTGTCGTCGTTTTTCCCGTTGTGGTGTTTACATAACGGGGCGAGATTAGTGCCTGTTGTTAGTCCGCCGTGGTGGTAGGCGGTGATGTGGTGGATCTGGCATTTCGCTGCTGGCACATCACACCCAGGCCAGGTGCATACGAGGTGTTCTAGGATGGCGGCGAGGCGTTGGGGTTCTGTGGCGAACCGGCGCCGGACTTTTACTAACCCGGTTACCAGTGGGATGGTGGGGGAGTCGTCGGTGGTGCTGGTGACTGCGGCCCACCCAGCATCACGGATTTTTTCGTTTACTACATCGCAGATGTTTACGTGGGCGCCGTCGGTGGTGGTGATGGTGCCGTCATTATGGAAGTGGCAGGTGGTCGGGATCATGAACATCGGCCCAAACAACCCCTCGCTATCAGCATTACCAGCATCACTGTCACTGTCGCTGCTACTGGTGAGTTTGTGGATCAAGGCTTGGGCGTAGGCCTGGTCGTATTGTAGTGTGGGGTTGTTTCGTTTTAAGCGTTCCGCCAACCGGTGCAAGATGGTATCAATTCGGGCTGCTATGGGTGTGCTGAAGGCTGCTGTGAGGCGGCGTTTGCCGTCTTTCCCTATAAAAGTGTGCATGCAGGCTGTTTGAGGGTGTTTGATGGTTTGTGTGTGGGAATCCATCCCGTATAAGGAGATAAGTCAGAATGATTACTGTGGCATGACGAGGTCCGGCTGATGAAGCCAGAATTGATGCGATTGAGGCAAAGTTGCTTGCTAACTTTGAAATCGCGAAGCTGATTGACGAGCTAGGCACGTCCACCACGGACGCTAATGATTTGGTTCGTGGTATGTTGCAAGCCTCGATTACTAGGG
>CAUQSW010000060.1:0-19469 GCA_963520895.1 uncultured Corynebacterium sp.
TCTTACGGGTTTTGCTCTTGCCGATCATATGCGCACTAGTTTTAGTGCTAGAAGCCATATGGATATGGCCAAACAACACCGAAAAAGCCTAAAAGGAGCGGTTTTCCATTAAAGACCACGCCCAGCGTATACACATCACAAACCTTCCAGAACTATTGCAACTTACATGGGATACAACAATCCATGGGAGCGGTAGGCACAAGTGCTGACAACTCGCTAGCCGAGTCGTTTAACACCACCACCGGACGTGAAGTCCTTACAAAACCATAAGGCCTTCACCACAATGCTGGAGTGCACAAAACAAGTCTTCGCCTAGTGCGTGCGCTACAACACCCACCGCCGCCACTCCTAGTGCCGATACCTGCCACCGAATGAGCCCCACAGCCCAAACCGCATAAGCTAAAATCAAACCAACACTACACAACTAACGTGTCTACTTTTCAGGAGTCGCGCCCTTCAACCGCTCAATCCTGAAAATAAAACATTTTACTTTAGCAATTAAAACCAATTCACTAACCCTAGATACACCATCACTGCGATGTCCAGATTACGATCACCCCACGCAATCTTATCATTCTTGCAGCTCTAGAGTAATCACTGTGTCATAGAGCCCTACCTTACGCAGTCCCTTGTGTAAACGAATTCCCGTATATGCCAAAGAAGCGTCTTCATATCGACGGAAGGCAAACACAGCCTGATTCATATAAATCGAATTGAACACCCCAAGGTTCACTAATAGGTCAAAATCATCCACAGTCAAACCCGTCACAGCTTTAAATAGATCAGGTTCAATCTTAGTAATGACATCTTGCAAAGTGCATTCACGAAAGTCTGTCAAATACATAAATGCAGGAATCCGAGTGGCGAATTTAATCAACTTTTCTTGAATTTGCTTACGCTTGGACTTATATTCTTTTTCTTCCTCAGTGAGCTTTTTCTTCTGATCACCGCTAAGAGAATCCCCCTTCTCTTTCTTGGTCTTAGAGACGGCCTCACTCTTATTAACTACCGCTTCAAAAACACTGCTACCCAAAGCTCGAAATCCTTCAATATTCATGATGGCTTCCATAGCTTCCTTACTAGCCATTATTTTACGAAGAGTCGGATTATCTACATTTACCAAGATGGCAGACTCCCATTTACGCGCCAACAATGTAGCTGAGGTTCCCGACATAGAAATATCAAAAATGCTACTAGCGTCAACTTGAGTCATATTCGCACCGTCATAGGCAAGTACTGGCAGAAAACTAACCAAATCATCCACGGCGACCTCGGGATTAGAGACATGAGGACTTAACCCAATACTATAATCAGCGACTTGCCTTAAAGCACGAGTCGGAGCGAAATCAAAGACAAATGCCACTGGCTTTAGGACATCTTCCCGCGAAGGGTCATCACCATCCGGATTCTTAATAGACCAGGGAGATTGAACACGGAAAGCAGCTTGGAAGTAAGTCTCTGGACTGTTGAGATTACGCAACATAAGTATCGAAGACCACTGCTTAACTGTGACACCAGTAGTCAATTTTCCACATGAGAGGACGATGGTTTTGGTATCGTGCCCATCTCCGATTGCTTGGCGGACCGGATGCAACGCATCTATGCCCACACCTGCAGAAGGACCTGCAACCACTAGGATTTTATAGTTACTCCAATAAACATTCTGTTTTTGCTTCAATAAATTTGCCATTGCATGGCATGCTGCGATATTTGGTAAAAACCAGAACGAGTGTTGAAGATATGGCAACAAGCGAGAATCCGCGTACGGAAACGGAGGTGTAGAGCCGGCTTTCATGGCATCCACTTGGCTTGGCCTATGCTGCCCACGAATTAGATCCAACCATTTCTGTACCTCTGACTCGTATTTAAACTTGGCATTATTGTCAAAACCAGTAGCAGAAAAAAACTTGTTGAGGTCAAATTCGTCGAATTCACCTTGCTGCGCCACAGACAAGATGTCTTCAGGCATCTGATAAGTCAAAAGTCGCATCTCTGGTAACGCATTGTAGGGGTTCCACTCACCGAGATGGTTAAGTGTCCACTGATGTTTTGCCCTCTGTTCATCAGCGTAAGTCCAGTTAAAAATCTGTTCTTCAATAAACTCTCCTGTCCCTAACGCTTTGAACGGAGTACCGGATAAGTAAAGATATGCACGAGTCGTAATTGGTAGAAAAGCATCTTCATTATTACCAAATTCATCAAGCTCCTCACCGAAGGTCGTTAGATTTTCATTGAATTCAGCATCTAGTTCCTTAGTTGCTTCTTTCCTATCTTCACCTTCGAACAGCTCTTTGGCAGACTCACGCCAAGCACCGAAATGGTACTCATCAAAGATCACAAGATCCCAATTAATTACGTGCACCCATTCATTATTGGGTTTTATAAGACCTGTTTTCTTATCCTTACCCAGTAAGTCTTGGAAAGAACCAAAATAGACAAGAGGCTTGGACTCATCAATTGCTGCCGAATCCCTCATAACCTCAGCATTACGAAACTGCCAGCCCTCAAAATCAACGTGACTATCCAAGTCTTCACGCCAAGCATCTTGCACCGCAGGTTTAAATGTCACAATTAAAACACGTTTAGCATCCATGCGCTTAGCTAGATGATAAGCAGCGAAGGTTTTACCAAAGCGCATTTTAGCGTTCCATAGAAAGCGCGGGACTGCTTTACTATCTTCTGCCCAGATAGAGTCATAATAGGCTTTAGTTATACTTACCGCTTCCTGCTGTTCTGGGCGCATAGCAAAAGTTTGAAAGCGCTGACCGCTATAGGTTTCCCCAGATCGAATTTCAGCTATCGCAGCAAAGACATCATCAGGCGTACAACGAACCCATTCACGGGATGCCCCTCGCGAGTTTTCAAAACCTTTAGCGACTAGATGCTGAATTACATCTGTGTCCCGAAAGATTGTGCCATCCTCACGCTCAGCAATTTCATTTACGTATAACGTGTAATCTTGCCGTACTTGACCTTGTGACTCACGAATACGTTGATTAACATCTTCCCTAGTTGTCTGACCGATCTTAATTAGGCCCTCATAATCTATAGAAGGACAATTAGGACTCCAAGCATAGATGCGAAGTCGAGCAGACGGCTTTTTAGGCAAAAGGTTTTCGACTGACTGCTTCATGAAAGTCTAAATCTCCCGAATAGTGGATTCGATAAGCATCTTTTCATCAGGACTCAACCCAAAGTATTCACAGAGTTCTGCGTCGGTCCAGACCCTTGACAAATCTACTACAGGAAGTATGGTAAAAGATTTTCTCGTAATATTTTGGGTCAACAGTACTGTCGCTATCAGAAATCGGCTGAACTTAGTTTTTAAGTATGAAATAGCTCCAACGGCTTCCTCTTCAGAACTGAACGGACCAATGACCAAATAAGATTCAGTACAAACAGAACCGGGTGGCATTACCTCTAGACGAGATAGAACTCGTTTTCTACCATTTTTATCTGTTTGCCCCGCATGTTCACTGGAAGTTTTTGAAACGAGTACACGCCAAGTATCTACAAGGTAAGCCCCTTTTGCACCAAGGCGACTGCGCTTTATCCAAGAATCTCCTTTAGAATTAAAAAGGTATAGATCCCCGTCTTCATCACCGTTTTCTTTGGAATTAAGATCAAAAGGTCTTCTAGCCGAAACGAGTTCAGCAAAGTAACCATCACTCATTTCAGATATTTTTTGAACGATCGATACCGCACGGTTGTCTCGGATAAAGATCTCAAACTCATCTAGATAACGCGTCTGTGTCCACTCTTGTTCAGCAATTTTAGTCGTAATTTCACATGGCCCATCTGCCCCCTTTTGCCAAAGGAAATAACAAACGCCACCCGCAATATCAACTCCACCAAAGACATTCCGAGAGTCTGGAAAATCTACAATACATCTAACTTGATGATCGGAAAGCATCGTCTTTCGAAAATCATCCAACCCTTTCCCTCCAGTAAACCATCGAGAAGGAATAACCATCGAAACAAACTTTGGGTCAAGATTTTTCGCCTGTTCAATAAATTTCTGATAAATAGGAACGGCACTTGACCCGCGCCCCCCCCCGTCAGAAAGCTGATAGGGAGGGTTTCCGATTATTACATCAAATTGCATTTTTTCTCCAAACAACTCAGCTAGTTTCTCATCAATATCCACAGTATGAATGAAAGCATATGCGTGAGTTTCAAACCCTTCGCCGCGGTCGTAATCATCCTGTCTTGCGCCACAAAAAGAACACTTACGGTTTACGAAGACTTCGATTTCTTCGCCCGAGGTGGGGTTTAATCTAAACTCTCGCTTACCTCCAGCCCAATGGTGCTCCGTACGTTCAAACCAAATATTCCCGCTTGGATTCGTAAAATTGGTACAGATTGAATACTTACCATCAGCTTTCTTTGAACAATAAACACTCCGTCTTGAAAGTAGCGCAGTTAAATTAGAAATACCAATACCAAAAACTTGGTTAGAAAGGATGTGGTTTACCCGCTCCTCCACGTCGGGAATGTATTCGTTTAGCCCCTCACATAGCCGACGCGTGATCTCCCGAAGAAATACTCCTGATTTAGTAGCTGGATCAAGAAATTTGACATTTGGATCTGTCCAAATATTCTCACCCCCATGATCTGCTGCCCAAGCTTCATTCAACTGATCTAGAATTTTATTTACTATATGGGGTGGAGTAAACACCTCATCATTAGATAAGTTTGCAATACAGGTGAGAACATCGGGATTATGGCCTTTTTGAGTTAGCTGAAGCATCTCACGACCTCATCATCAGCAATTTCCACAACAGTCATGGGGCGATAGTTCTCCTGCGGTACAAAAATATCGTGTGTCTCCAAAGCATCAAATAGTGTTTCGGCGAAAGAACTTCGTCGAGTCAAGTTATCGTATTTAAAATCTCGACGCTGAAATTTCCCTTTTCCAAGGTATCCCCACTCAGGAAATGTTATGGGATCGCCGGAGTTCTTTTTCATGGTCAATGCGTCTGCCTGAACAATATTGATTTCCAAAACTTTTTGAGCAGCTCTTATCCAAAGCGTGTCCGCAGAGTCATCTATATAACGCATAAAAATAGTCGCCATCCCATCTCTGCAAAGTTTAATATTATCCTCCAAGAGCTCAATGCCATAAATTGACATCAATGCAACAAGCGCGTAGTGCCGTCGTTCAAATTCGTTTTTTGAATATCGTTTTTGAACAGTATTCAATTTGCGAACCAGTACCTGTTTCAGGAAATTTCCTTCACCACACGCAGGCTCCAGAAAACGTGCATCAATACGCTCAGATTGCGCTTTCACCAAATCCAGCATTGCACTAACAATGTCAGGTGGCGTGAAGACCTCGCCATGATCGGCAATTCGTTGCTTAGTTTTAACTAGCCGCCCGCGGCCCTGATCAAAATCGCCAACCACGCTTAGGCACCTCCATATACTGTAAGGATCCGGTACATTACCATGAAGCTTACTACGCCTTCGAGATTGATGCGCTGCCTAGCAGCACTATCCCTGACTCGAGCTTCCATATAGGTTGGCGATAAATTTAGCAGTCCCAGTCCACATCTCTCAAAGACGGAGATTTTTGCGACCATCAAATAACTGATTCGCATCAGATTCCACACCGATCCGGTCAGCTTCGCACCACAGCCAGCTAACCTAGCAAACTTGTTACCGATCTGGCGACGACCCCACCTCACACCCGTTTCGCCCTCGTCAACTCCGCCCTAGCCGCCAACTGTGAATCCTCCGGGTAATCCACCTGCACCAGTGACAACCCGTTCGCTGGAGCTACGGGAACCTGGGAGCTCCTAGCCGAAACCCCCAACAAGGATTCCGCAAAGCCGTCTGGGCGTTTCCCCTCCCCGACCACGAGGCAGCACCCCACCAGTGAGCGCACCATGGACCAACAGAACGCATCGGCGACCACCTCGGCTTCGAAGGTTTGGGGTTCCAGTGGGGACGAAACATCCCGCCAGGTAAATACCTGTAAGTCCCGAATAGTGGTTGCCCCCTCTCGGTGCTTACAGAAAGCGGCGAAATCATGTAATCCGACTAACACATCCGCGCAGGTCTGCATGACGGCTAAATCAACTGACTTCGGCCAGTGTGCGGTATCGGTAACCCGCGTCGGAAGCGCACCCCGAGGATGCGTGCTTAAGCGGTAGCGGTAGTGGCGTCGTAAAGCGGAAAAGCGTGCGTCAAAACCGTCAGGGGCGAAA
The DNA here is from genome assembly GCA_963520895.1 of uncultured Corynebacterium sp. Lineage (GTDB taxonomy): Bacteria > Actinomycetota > Actinomycetes > Mycobacteriales > Mycobacteriaceae > Corynebacterium. Next base: position 6,210 of record CAUQSW010000060.1, read on the forward strand.
CTGGCCTCGTGCACCCGCACATCGGTAGGCAGTAACCGAGCTAATCGACGCACCAACCGCGCCGGATCACCAGCAATGCTGCGCTGTTCTAGGGCGGTGGTGGGAACGTCGAAATGCGCAACCTGGCCTGCGGCATGTACGCCCGCATCCGTGCGTCCGGCTACCGTCAGTTCCACGTTATGGCGCAACACCAGCGACAAGGCGTCCTCCAGCACCTTCTGCACGGTGCGAAGCTCAAGGCTGCCTTGTTTCGCCCAACCATGGAAGTTCGTGCCATCGTAGGCTAGATCGAGGCGAATACGCCTAGTTTCCATTATCTGCTACCGCCTTTCATGCTTAAAGCCCTCTGTACCATGATGGCAAGAGGGCTTTAAGGGCAACTAATTTTAGTTCTTATCGCTGTCGTTATCCGCAGCTTCGGCCTCAGCGGCAACTTCTTCGGTTGCTACCTCGGTCTCCTCGGCTGTAGTCTCTGCAACCTCAGCCTCTTCGGCCTGTGCCTCAGCATCAGCAGCCTTGGAAGCAGCAGCGCGAGTAGCACGGGTGGCTTCAGAGCTAACGGTTTCTTCCAGCACCAACGAAACCTGGCTCATCGGTGCGTTGTCGCCGCGCCGATTTTCCACTTTGATGATGCGGACGTAGCCGCCCACACGGTTTTCGAATTGAGGTGCCAAGTCGTTGAACAGGTGCGCGATAACGTCCTTGTTAGAGATCAGTTTCAGCGCGTTACGACGATCAGCCAAGGTACCAGACTTAGCCTTGGTAATGAGCTTCTCAGCGTAGGGACGCAGCATCTTGGCTTTTGCGTCGGTGGTTTTGATGGCGCCATGGGTAAACAGCTGTGCCGCGAGGTTAGACAGAATATGCTTCTGGTGGCTCGCGGAACCGCCGAGACGGGCACCCCTCTTTGGTTTAGGCATTGATGTACTCCTCGTGTACAGGTAAAAGTGCGCGCAGGGTTTTTAAAGCAAAACCCTTGAGCCTTGGCGATTTACTCGGTTTCTTCAGGATCGGTATCGATGTAGTCGCCAGTTTCGGCGTCATATCCCTCCAAGGTGGTGGGATCGAAATCCTCCGGAGCATCCTTCAACGTCAGACCCAAACCAGCCAGTTTGATTTTCACTTCGTTAATGGACTTCTGACCGAAGTTACGAATGTCCAACAGATCGGATTCGGTGCATTCGGCGAGTTCACCAACGGTGTGAATCTCTTGCCGCTTCAAGCAGTTGTAGGAACGAACCGAGAAGCGGAGATCTTCAATAGGCATGCTGTAAGCAGCGATGTACTCGGTCTCCTGCTGGGAGGGGCCGATCTCGATGCCTTCAGCGGCGGTGTTCAGCTCGCGGGCTAGGCCGAAGAGCTCAACGAGGGTCTTGCCGGCAGACGCCATAGCGTCACGGGGTGCAATGGAGTTTTTGGTCTCCACGTCGATGACGAGGCGATCAAAGTCGGTACGCTGCTCCACACGAGTAGCTTCAACTTTGTAGCTCACCTTTAGCACTGGAGAGTAAATCTGGTCTACTGGGATACGACCAATTTCGGTTGTGCCAGAGTAAATAGAGGCAGGCACGTAACCACGGCCGCGCTCTACGATCATTTCGATCTCCAGCTTACCGTGCTCATTTAGGGTAGCAATGTGCAAATCCGGGTTGTGGATCTCCACGTCTGCTGGTGGCTCGATGTTGTCTGCGGTGACTACACCTGGCCCTTCGGCACGTAGGTACATAACCACCGGTTCATCCGACTCGGAGGAAATGACGAGGCCTTTGATATTCAAAAGAATGTCGGAAACATCCTCTTTCACACCATTGATGGTGGTGAATTCGTGCAGCACACCATCAATCTTCACGCTGGTTACAGCTGCACCAGGAATGGAAGACAGCAAGGTGCGACGCAGCGAATTACCCAAGGTATAACCAAATCCAGGCTCCAACGGTTCAATAATAAACTTCGAACGAGCGTTGTCTACTGGCTGTTCCTTGATTTGGGGGCGCTGAGAAATGAGCATTGAACTCTCCTAAAAGTGACGACCACTATATGACGTCTGCAACAGGACGGAAAGGATGAATGGAAATTCCAAGCAAGCTTGGAAAGGTGAAGTATTACTTCGAGTAAAGCTCGACGATAAGCTGCTCATTGAGCGGAATGTCGATCTGAGCGCGCTCGGGCAGCTGGTGCACGAGGATGCGCAAGTTAGCAGGAACAACCTGCAGCCATGCGGGAACTACCGCATTAACTAGGTTTTCCTGGGCCTCTTCAAACCACAGCATCTTACGGGACTTCTCACGAACATCGATGATGTCGTACTGCGAAACCCGGAAGGATGGAATGTTGACCTTGCGGCCATTGACCAAGAAGTGACCGTGGGAAACCAGCTGGCGAGCCTGACGCCGAGTCCGCGCCAAACCAGCACGGTAGACAACGTTGTCAAGACGAGATTCCAGCAGGATAACCAGGTTCTCACCGGTTTTACCGGGGCGACGGTTTGCCTCAGCGTAGTAGCGGCGGAACTGCTTTTCTAGCACACCGTAGGTGTACTTAGCCTTCTGCTTTTCTTGCAACTGCAGCAAGTACTCGGATTCCTTGATGCGGTTACGGCCGGCCTGCCCTGGTGGGTAGGGACGGCGTTCGAATGCCATGTCTCCGCCGACGAGGTCGACGCGGAGGCGGCGGGACTTACGAGTTGCTGGTCCGGTATAACGTGCCATTGTAAGTTACCTTTCCTTTCCTTAAACGCGACGACGCTTGGGTGGGCGGCAGCCATTAAATGGCTGTGGGGTCACGTCAGAAATCTTGGTGACCTCTAGACCGGCAGCCTGGAGCGAGCGGATTGCGGTTTCGCGACCAGAGCCTGGTCCTTTAACAAAAACCTCAACGGATTTCATGCCATGTTCCATGGCTTTACGGGCAGCGTTTTCCGCAGCCAACTGTGCGGCGAAAGGAGTGGACTTACGCGACCCCTTGAAACCGACGTGGCCAGAAGATGCCCAAGAAATCACAGCACCATTGGGGTCAGCGATGGACACAATGGTGTTATTGAAAGTGGACTTGATATAAGCGTGGCCTGCTGCCACGTTCTTTTTTACAACACGACGACCAGTGCGGCGTGTATTAGCGCGTGCTTTTGGAGGCATGGATTACTTCTTCTTTCCGGCGATGGTCTTCTTAGGACCCTTGCGAGTGCGCGCATTGGTCTTGGTGCGCTGGCCACGAACAGGCAGGCCACGACGGTGGCGCAGACCCTGGTAGCAGCCAATTTCAATCTTGCGGCGAATATCAGCCTGAACCTGGCGGCGAAGGTCACCTTCTACCTTCCAGGTGGCTTCGATGACGTCACGCAGCGAGGAAAGTTGCTCGTCGGTGAGGTTATCGGTGCGCAGATCCGGGGAGATGCCAGTCTCCTTAAGCAGCTGAGCGGCACGGGCAGGGCCAATGCCGTAAATATAGGTAAGTGCGACTTCCATGCGCTTGTTACGTGGAAGATCGACACCAGCAAGACGTGCCATAAGGCAGATACCTTTCCGGTTGTTACGATGGTTTTCTCCATATTCGTCCTTGCCAAACAACACTTTGCCCGGGACGGAGCCGGACGATGGGTCAAGATACGCAAGGCTTTGGCCACCGTAGCCAAAGGTGATAGGTGGCATCTTGATACATAAATCAAGATGTCGGTGATATATGGAGGCTTAGGTCAATTACTTGTAGCGGTAAACAATACGTCCCCGAGTAAGATCGAAGGGGGAAAGTTCCACCACGACGCGATCCTCAGGGAGAATACGGATGTAGTGCTGGCGCATTTTGCCACTGATGTGGGCTAGCACCTTATGCCCGTTGTCAAGTTCGACGCGAAACATTGCATTTGGCAAAGGTTCAACTACACGTCCCTCTACCTCAATGGCGCCTTCCTTTTTAGCCATATCCTCTGCATTTCCCCAGCATAAGAGCCGGTTCCTAGGTTTACTTCTACTCTGGTGCTGATGCACCATCCAAGTATCTTACACACAAGCTGCGAAAATACCTAATGAGCACCCGATCAGAGGGAGTTTTTCACCCACACCTCCCCACGGGTGCCCCCCTCACCCCGCGGCGCCTTAAATCACAGTGAGGTTTCTTTGATTATTTTAAGCAATTGGCCTCATCAGAACTGCATGCTGAGAGAGTTCATAGCATTTCTAGACAAAACAAAATCCCGTAGTACTAAAACTACGGGAGGTTGATTTACAAACAAGAACTAGTAAACGTAGACGGTATCGCCCAGCTTGAGCTCGTTGAAGTACAGCACGGCATCGTCGTGGTTGAGGTGAATGCACCCGTGTGACCACAGGTTAACATCGCCTGAGTGGAAGGCAATGCCGGTGTTGGTGAAGTACACGGAGTAAGGCATAGGAGCGTTATCAAACTGACGTGATACTTCGTCTTTTACCTTACGCAGTACTTTGTGAGTACCTTTAGGGGTCTCCCAACCTGGAGCGCCGGAAGACATGGGCTTTTCGTTACCCCAGACCACGCCGTCCTTCTGCAACCAAGTGCGCTGCTTAGCCAAGTCAACGCAGGCAGTGGCAGTCTTAGGGCAGGAACCGTAATCGAAGTTAGCCCGAGCAGCTTCCTGCTCCCTGGCAGCAGCTTCTTGCTCAGCAGATTGCTGTGCGGTTTGCCGCTCGTCGATCATGCCAGGCATAACCTCGTTTACTGCGCCGTCAACAGCGTTTTTAGCGTCTTGCGCAGTTTGCGGATCTAACATTTGATCAGCTTGCTCATGAAGCTGATTGCGGGTGTTCCACGCATTGTCCCGCAACTGGTTTTCTAAATCGACCGCGTTAGGGATTTCTTGTGCGGTAGCAACCCCAGGATTAACCCCTGCCAAAACCGTACATGCGGCTACGGCCGCGGCCAATGCCTTGATTCGGCGAAAATTACGTGGCTTAAAAAACATGGTGTTTACTATAGTCCCTTCTTAGTTTTCCTACCCCTGTTATTTCACCCCCGCTCGGCGTGTTAGCGCAGATGATGGCAATTTTTTAGTATCTGGGCGTAAGAATGCGAGGTCCGTTATGCGTTGCTGCGACCGTATGTTCCCAATGCGCCGCCAGCGAACCATCATCGGTGACCACGGTCCAATCGTCGTCAAGCACGATCGAACCGGTACTGCCCAATGTGAGCATAGGTTCGATGGCAAGAACGGAGCCTTCTTGAATCCGCGGTCCCCTGCCAGGTTTGCCTTCATTAGCCAACCAAGGTTCCTCGTGCATTTCTCGGCCAATGCCATGACCGCCGTAGCCTTCAACGATCCCGAGACTTATCTGCCATTTTTGTTCGGCGCGGATTGTGGCCTGTTCTAGGGCATAAGAGACGTCGGTAAGCCGATTACCGGGGATCATCGCTTTGATGCCTTCTAAGAGCACCCACTGCGTGGCTTCGGTGAGTTTCTCAGCCGCTTCGCTAAGCGTCCCCACCCCAAAGGTGATGGCGGAATCACCCACCCAGCCGTCTAAGGTCGCACCGCAGTCAATCGAGATCAAATCGCCGGTTTTCAGCACCCGATCTTTGCTGGGGATGCCATGGACTATTTCGTCGTTAACCGAGGCGCAGATGGAGGCTGGGAACCCCTGATAGCCCAGAAAAGATGGGATCGCACCGTGCTCACGAATGACTGCCTCGGCAATCTGATCCAGCTCTAACGTGCTTACCCCGGGTTGTACTGCCGCCTGAACCGCCTGCAGCGCCTTACCAACAACTTCACCGGCTGCCTGCATGGCGTCCAGTTCTGCTGGGGTTTTGGCGGCAATTGCTTTACGACGCCTAGAAAAAACCATTACTACCTGTTCCTTTAAAAAAATCGGCACCTGTGCCGCCTTGCATAATTACTTTTGCAAGGATCAAAGGTGCCGATGTATTCGCTAGCCGTTACTGCTTAAGTGCAGCCAGTGTCCTAGCACTGATGTCTTCAACAGTACCCTCGGCAGCGATATTAATAATTTTATCTCCGTAGTGCTCAATCAATGGCGCGGTCTCGTCCCGATACACCTGCAACCGAGTACGAATGGTTTCTTCGTTATCATCAGCGCGCCCCCTGGCCAACATGCGCTCAACTACCACATCTTCGGAAACCTGGAAATTAATCACGCCATCCAAAGCGGTGCCGAATTCTTCCAAAAAGCCTTCGAGTATTTCCGCCTGTTCCACCGTGCGGGGGAAGCCATCAAGCAAAAAGCCTGCAGCTGCGTCGCCCTCCTCTAACCGGGCTTTGACCATCCGTGATGTAACGTCGGTGGGCACCAACTTGCCAGCGTCGATATAGCCTTTGGCTTCTACCCCCAAAGGGGTGCCTTCGCCAATGTTGGCTCGGAATAAATCGCCCGTGGAAATGTGAGGAATGCCGAGTTTTTCCGCGAGAATAACAGCTTGTGTGCCCTTACCGGCACCGGGCGGGCCAAGGAGAACGAGACGCATTTTACTTGAGAAGTCCTTCGTAGTTACTTTGCAATAGCTGGGATTCGATCTGCTTTACCGTGGTCAGAGCCACAGAAACCATAATCAAGATCGCTGTACCACCGAATGGGGTTGAGCCAGCCTGAGCGCTTACGCCCAAATCCAACATGATATTTGGCAGCACCGCGATAATTCCAAGATACAACGAACCCACGAACAAAAGGCGGTTCATGACATAACTCAAATACTCAGCAGTTGGCCGCCCAGGGCGAATACCCGGAATGAAGCCACCGTATTTCTTCATATTGTCGGCCTGCTCGTTCGGATCGTACTGCACCGAAACGTAGAAGTAGGAGAAGAAAATAATCAAAACGAAATACAGGACAATGTACTGCCATGATGACGGTGTTTGCAGATACTGAATTACGTTGCGCTGCCACCAGTTATCTGGAACCTGCGCGGAACTAGAGTTAACGATCTGGGTGATGAGCACCGGCATGTAAATCAGAGAGGAGGCGAAGATCACCGGGATCACACCACCCTGGTTAACTTTCAATGGCAGGTAAGTGGAGGAACCACCGTACTGACGACGACCCACCATCCGCTTTGCGTACTGCACAGGGATACGGCGCTGACCTTGCTCCACGAAGACCACGCCCACGACCAAGACCACGACTGCTGCCACTACGCCAGCAAAAACGAGGCCGCCAGAACCGGTGAGGATGTTAATACCGTCGGCAGGCAACCGGGTGGCGATACCAGCGAAAATGAGCAGGGACATACCATTGCCCACGCCACGTTCAGTAATAAGCTCACCCAGCCACATCACTAGGATCGCACCAGCGGACATGACCAACACCAGCAATACGAGATCGAAAATATTGCGGTCGGTCTTTAATACCTGAATGCCTGAACCTAGCAGCTGTTCCCGGTCAGCCAAAGCCACGATGCCCGCCGACTGCAGCAATGCCAACGCCAGCGTTAAGTAGCGGGTATACTGATCCATCTTGGCCTGGCCTGCCTGACCCTCTTTTTTCAGCTCCTCAAACCGAGGAATCACAACGGTCAGCAACTGCGTGATAATAGACGCCGTGATATACGGCATCACGCCAATGGCAAAGATCGATAGTTGCAGCAGCGCGCCACCAGAGAACAGGTTAATGAGCGAATAAACGCTAGAGGAATCTTGAGTCAATTCCCGTAACCTGCCAGAAATCGACGAATAATCTACACCTGGAGATGGGATTTGGGCACCGATGCGGTACAAAATAATCAACGCGAGAGAGATCAGAATCTTCTTGCGCAGATCCGCATCCTTAAATGCCTGAAGAATGGCGGACACTTAGCCTCCTGGCTCCCGTCGATGGCTTTCACCCAGCCACCAGCAGGAATTGCTTGTGTTCGTGGTTTTCTCGATGATCATCAAGAAAAGTGGACATGATTGACCTTGCTACTCTACCACCTGTTACTAAGCTAAGCACAGTCAGAGCACCCACACACCAACCACACCTCGGCTTTTATCGACGTAGCGTCCCCTAAGTTAACTTCCCCAGCCTGCCACCGCCGCCTGCTTTACGACGCCTAAGACAGCAGCCACTTAGCTACCAATGCGCTCAGTTGGCAGCGGCGTCGATTAGAAGCCCCCCAGTACAACCAAGCAATCGCGCCAAGACAGCGAGCAAGTGGCGTCGATTAGCGCACCTACATTCCCCGTGTCATTTTTGTAGCCTCTGACACTATTTGGTTATTTTGCTGCAAACTCCATGAAAGCCCAGGAATACACATAGGTACTCATCGAATACCCGGATAGTGCCAGGGATCACAACTAAGATCAGGTGAAACCACGGAATGACTCTGGGGCTTTGCCCACACCGCCAGCGCTCCTTGGACTCGATACCCGAGCTCAGCTTTGGTGATCAAGGTAACCGGTGACAGTCCGGTTCAGCCAAGCGTAGGTACCACCCATGAGCACTCCCCCGCCGATCACATTACCGATCCACGCCAGCGTCCAGTTCAGTGCGATATGCGCACCATCGAAATACTGCGGCAAAGGTTCGGCGCTAAAACCGACGATATTAACCAAGGCAAAGTTGGCAATGACGTGCTCAGTACCCAGCCCAACAAACATACCAATAACGAAAATCAGCAGTAGGAATTTTGCGGTGTAGTCTTTCAACAGCGCCACGCCCACAATCCCCATATTGACCACGAAATTGGCGATAATCCCCTCAACCACCAACCCCGCCGGGGCTTTATGGAGCTTTTTGTTCAGCAACTCAGAGACAAAAGAGGTATCAGTAATGGCGCTAAACGCCTCAGCCTGGCTAAGCAACACCCCCACGATAGCCGCCCCCCACAAGGTTACCCACAGTACATAACAACAGCGCCTTGATAACCACCGAGCCGGTCACGATTTTCCGCATCCAGCCAAAGGTCAGATACATCATATTGCCCGTAGCAAGTTCGGCACCAAGTAGCACTATGGTAGCAAGTCCAATGAAAAAGAACAGGGCAAAAACAAACGCGCCCATGCCGTGGGCGATCAGCTCTACCCGTTGCCCCATCACGGCAAAAAAACGCAGTTCCAAGCGTTAAATACACCCCGGCCAAAACACTGCGGACGAAAAAGCGGAGCCGATCGTTAGTAAATAGCGCGAGCTTCTTTGCCACCGCCGCATCCATGACACTATTTAGTTCGCCAGCTACCACTTCAGAATTGCCCACAGTCTGCTCAACCCGCTTCACGATTGTTGTTAGCTTCTCAGCATCTAAGCTCTATCAGTGTTCTATTGTGCCGGAGACTGCGACTTCACACTGAGTTTTCCCCAGTTGTTTTTCCAGTTTTGGATCAGGAGTTTTAACCACCACAAGCAACCAAATCCACCAAGCCTCTCGCTAGTGCCAGTGTGGTTTCTATTTCAGGCGCGGTTCCTCTGCGCTCCCCATATCTTCACAGTAGACTTGAATAATTAACACGTATTTTTTGTTTCATCCTGGCTTATTCCCCAACCCGCCCACAGATCGTTTGGAGGAAGTCTTCATGACATCTGCGACACCAGCTGCGACGTGGAATCAAACCACGTTGCTAACAGATCGTTTCGGACGGGTAGCTCGCGATCTTAGGGTCTCGCTTACCGATCGGTGCAACTTGCGATGTACCTACTGTATGCCAGCTGCTGGCTTAGATTGGATCCCCACCCCGGACTGCCTGACTGATGAGGAAACCATTCGGCTAATTTCACTAGCTGTGCAGCAACTAGGCATTAGGCAAGTCCGCTTTACTGGCGGCGAACCGTTGCTTCGCAAGGGTTTAGAAGACATCATTTCCGCCACCAAGAATCTGACCACCGACATCACCACAACCGTCGAAACAGCAATTACTACCAATGCGCTGGGGCTCGATAAGCGCGCCAAGCAACTCAGGGCTGCTGGGCTCGATCGAGTCAATATTTCACTCGACACTTTAAACCCCGCGCGATACGCGCAGTTAACTCGCAGAGACCGGTTGAGCGATGTGCTGGCTGGTATTGAAGCTGCTGACGTCGCTGGATTTTCGCCCATCAAAATCAATACCGTCGTCATGCCAGGTATTAATGAAGACGATATTCTTCCGCTTGCGGAATTTTGTTTGTCTCACGGGTACGCATTGCGGTTTATTGAGCAGATGCCGCTTGGGCCTCGCGACCAGTGGGATCGAGACACAATGATTACTGCTGCGGATATTCTTTCGGTTTTGAAAAAGCGTTTTAACTTCGGCGATGCGATTACACGTGGTGCTGCTCCTGCTCAAACATGGCAATTAAGCGGAACCATTGCAGGTGAGTTTGTCAATGGCTCGGTAGGGATCATTGGCAGCGTCACCCAACCGTTTTGCGGCGCCTGTGACCGTACCCGATTAACTACTGACGGGGCGATTCGTAATTGTCTTTTTTCCGACCAGGAAACCTCGTTGCGTGACCTTATGCGTGCTGGCGCAAGCGATATGGAACTTGCTGCGGCTTGGCGAGCTAACATGTGGGAGAAGAAAGCTAGCCATGGAATTGGTGACCCAGCTTTTAGCCAACCACTCCGGAACATGTCAGAGATTGGGGGCTAGTGTTGCACTTGTTTTTAGGAAGCCATGATCAGTTTTGACAACCATCAAGCAGATGTTCTTGCACTTTATGACGCTGGCTCTACGCCATTGCGGATTGATGCTGCGGTACCGGTGATAAAAGCTACTGGGCGGGTTCTTGCTGCGGATGTCCCTGCAGTGTTACCAGTACCGGTTTTTTCCAACTCCGCCATGGACGGCTTTGCGGTGTTACGCACTGATCTTGACCAAGGTTTACGAAAGTTCCCAGTCGTGGCTGATGTTCCCGCTGGTGTCGCCCCGGTAACTGTGCCCCCAGGAACTGCGGTGCGGATCATGACTGGCGCACCGGTTGTTGAAGCACAAAAGGATCTACTTGCCATCATTCCGGTGGAAGACACCAATGTCCCACCCGGTCCGGTCGCATTACCAGCGGAGATTGAAGTACACGCGGTAGGGAAGAAAAGCCACATTCGTGCGCGTGGCGAGAGTTGCGCGGTTGGAGATGTCGTGATGTCTGCTGGTTCAGTAATCGATGCGGGAGCAATAGCCGCGTTGATTTCCACCGGTATTGAGTCAGTTGATGTCTACAGCTTACCTAGAGTTGCGGTCATTTCCTCGGGCAACGAACTATGTCCACCTGGCCAACAGCTAGGACCTGGGCAAATTCCTGATTCCAATACATCCATGATCGCGAACTTGATACAGGAGTTACTCCCCAGCGCAGTTGATACCTATCACTTGGGTGATGATCCGCAACGATTTGGCCAACGATTACTTGCGCTTGCTGCGGATGTTGACGTCATTATTACAACCGGCGGGGTTTCTGCTGGCGCTTTTGATGTGGTCAAACAAAGTTTAAGCAGCGGCGAGCAGGTGCAGATGGAGTTTCGCAAGTTGGCGATGCAGCCGGGTAAGCCGCAAGGGTTTGGTCTCGTTCATGGCACACCAGTTGTGTGTTTGCCAGGAAATCCGGTCAGTGCTTTTGCCTCCTTCCAGTTGTTTGTTAAACCACTGTTGCAACGTATCGCCGGGGTTTTCGAGGTATTACCACAGCGAAAACTTTCTTTAGCTGTGGGCGCCGACTTGCAGGTGAGTCCGCAACGCGATTTGTTTGTTCCGTGTGTCATCGACTGGGCCAGGCAAGTTGCGCAAATAACGATTCCTGCTGGTAAAGGCTCACATTTCGTTGCTTCACTGGTAGGAATTACTGGGATTATCCATGTACCTGCGAATCGACAGTCGGTAGTTGCTGGCGATCAGGTCACGGTCTATCTACTTTGAAGCTGCATTTTGGTCATAATAGCGAAAGGTCATGATGGATTTTACTCATCTGAATGAGGCTGGCGAAGCGGTTATGGTTGATGTCACCGCGAAAACCCCTACAGTGCGCCAAGCGGTGGCGCAAGGGGTGGTGCGGTGTTCGGAAGCAGTTTTGCAAGCACTGCGTGAGGGGACTGTTCCTAAAGGTGACGTATTGGCGGTTGCTCGGGTTGCGGGCATTGCAGCAGCTAAGAAAACTCCAGAGTTGCTGCCCTTAGCACATACCATCGGTGTACACGGATGCCGAGTTGATGTGGAAATCCGTGAAGATCATGTTTTTATCGAAGCCCACGTGCGCACCGCTGATCGCACCGGTGTGGAAATGGAAGCGTTAACGTGTGTGACGGTCGCAGCATTAAGCGTTATTGACATGGTGAAGGGTGTGGATCGTTCCGCCTATATTGCTCAGTGTGGGATTACTGCTAAAAGTGGTGGACGCTCGGGGGATTGGTCACGTGAACTCCCCTGACCCACAGCTTGCTGCAATCATTCTCGCTGGTGGTCGCAGTACCCGTATGGGAATGGACAAAGCACAAGTCAAGCTCAATGGCTGCAGGCTTATCGACATCCTCATCGCCGAACTACCAGCTACCGTCTGCCCAGTTGTGATCTCCCCGCACCAACTGAATCTCGACTGTAGGCAAGTCTGTGAAGATCCCCCATTTCAAGGTCCGGTGGCTGGTATTGCCGCAGCATTGCCGCACTGCTTAGCGGCGGATTTTATTAGCGTATTAGCCGTCGACGCGCCGTTGTCCCCGCGGTTGATCCCGACACAGCTTGAGCTGTTATCTGCTAATCACCATGCTCGTGTCTGCGCGGTGATAGCTGATGGTTTCGTTCATCCACTGGGTGCATTATGGCGCGGCCAAGCATTGCACCAAACCATGGACGATCTAGCGGGTAATTACGATGTGCCGCTGAAGTCTTTATTCAGACAGGTTGGAGTTATCACGATCCAAGGTGATGGTAATGAGCGAGATTTTGACACCAAGGAAGAATTAGCACGTTTTGGGCACGTGAGTTTCGAATAACGTCATTACAAAGTGTCGCTACTTATGTCACTCCGCTGTGCTAGTAGTCTTTTCTAGCTGTTTTTCCAACGCGTTAGTTTCATCGGCTGCTAAGCCTGGGGCAGACAACCTGATGATATGGATACTTACGCCAAAGGCTATGAGGGGCAGAATTATTGCTGGTATCAGTTTTCCAATGATTACAACGGAGCCTAGGATACTCAACCACAGCAGTGCCAACGTTTTAATTTTATGTGATTTCGACATGGTTCCAGTGCGGTAGTTTTTGATATAACTTCCTAGCACTGGGTGATTCATAATGTAGCTGTAGAACCGAGGGGAACTTTTAGCAAAGCAATAAGCTGCAAAAAGGGGGGTGTCAAGTTGTTTGTGTGTGGGGCTTGTTTATAGGTATTTGTCGAAGCG
>CAUQSW010000061.1:0-19330 GCA_963520895.1 uncultured Corynebacterium sp.
GACTTCCCCTTTGGATCAAAGTCCGAACCACCTTTACCACCACCGATGGGCAAGCCGGTGAGGGAGTTTTTGAAGATTTGCTCAAAACCAAGGAATTTGATGATGCCCAAGTTCACGGACGGGTGGAACCGTAGTCCACCTTTGTATGGGCCGAGTGCCGAATTGAACTGCACGCGGAACCCGCGGTTAACCTGCACCACGCCCTCGTCGTCCACCCAAGGTACCCGGAAGATGAGCTGACGCTCTGGTTCGCAGAGGCGTTGGATCAGACCATAGTCTGCATAATGTGGGTCTTTATCCAACACAATCTTGAGCGAATCCAGTACTTCCGCAACCGCCTGATGGAATTCCGGCTCTCCTGCATTGCGCTGCAGCAGCGCCTCATAGTATCCAGACACACGCTCTTCAACAACTGACATATTAATCCTTCCAGTAGGTCCTACCAGGGACGATCCCCGTAAAGGTACCGACCTGTTTGGGTACGGGAGATAATTCTACACCTTGATAGAAATATTACCTACCGATCGACAGTTTGTTATCACCCCACCAGTTAAAAATTCCTGCTCAATTGCATAATATTCACCCCCTGCTCCGGGGGCGAAACGACACCTGCATGAAAATTTTTTAAGCCTACGCCCTAAAAGCGCTGTTCAAACTACACTAAATAACTATGCGCATAGTTATTGCTCCGGACTCCTTCAAAACCACCGCGACTGCCACCGAGGCTGCTCAGTTTATCGCCACAGGCCTGCGCGAAAGACTTAAAACCGAAGCAGAAATTATCGCGATCCCAATGGCCGATGGCGGCGAGGGCACCTCCGATTGCTTCAACGGGCATCGCATTACTTTGCCCACCACAGATGCCAATGGCAGACTCTCGGAAGCCAGTTATATCTACGACCCTGACACCACCACCGCCTATATTGATGTCGCTGCCGCCTCAGGTCTAGCTGCTGTGAAAGACCACCTTAAGCCACTTACTGCCGACGCTTATGGCACCGGAGTATTAATCGCCGACGCCCAAAGCCGCGGCGCTAACCAAATAGTCTTAGGTCTCGGTGGCTCGGCAACCACCGACGGCGGAACCGGCATTCTCGCCGCTTTAGGAGCCACCGCCGTAAATGCCTCTGGCCTGCCGCTGCGCCCCGGCGGTGGAGCCCTCACCGAGCTAGCCAGTATAGACACCGCGCAACTTAATATTCCGGCGGCAGCAGTGGAATGGGTTTTGCTTGTCGACGTCACCGCACCCGCAACCGGAGCAACTGGCAGCGCAGCGGTTTTCGGCCCCCAAAAAGGCGCCTCCCCTGAAGATGTGGAACTGCTCGATCAAGGTTTGACCCGTCTATGCCAAGTACTAGAGATTGATCCCACAATCCCAGGCATGGGCGCTGCCGGTGGCATCCCAATTGCCATCACTTGGCTCTCGACCTTCCTGCACACCAACACTGATCATGTGCATATTTTGCCCGGCGCGAAAGTAGTTGCTGATTCCACCGGATTAGTGGAGGTTGCTCCCACCGCTGATGTGCTGATCACGGGCGAAGGCAGGTTTGATGAGCAAAGCGCCATGGGTAAAGTGGTTCCCGAGGTGCTGAGCCTTGCCCCTCAGGCGCGACGGTTTGTTGTGGCAGGCGAGTTTTCCGGCTCGCTGCCTAACGGTGTTGTGGGCATTACCTTAATGCAGTCGGATAATGTGCGCGATCAGCTTAGCCAAGCGGGCGAGCAGATCGCTTCGCACTTAGAGCAGTAGGCGTTGTAACGCTAGCCAAAAACGTGAACTGACCAGGGATATTTAGGCGGGGCCTCAAAATTCTCCTCGGCTTGCAGCAACACCGGATCATGTGGCAGCTCTTGCGGTGGGTTTAAGATCTTGGAATAGATCATTGCCAGTTGGTTGACTGATCCGTGCACGCCTTCGGCTTTGATGATGAAACTGTATGCCTGCCAATTTGGGTCTGCCTCCGGGTAGGCTTCTCGCAGCTGGTCGGCGGAACCGCTGCCCCAACTAAAATCTAATTTCGCTGCGGCTTTATCACGCAGCAGCAATGTCGTGAGCTTGTTAAAAGCAGCTTGAACCGCAGGAACGTCTGTCTCAGGTATGAGGCAATCAAAATGGATTGTTGGCATGGTATCTACAGTAGAGGTGTCTTTTAGCGGGCGTGATTTGCTGCACCATTCACATTTGCGTACTAGATTAAAAACTATGATTTCTCCCCTCGCCGCACGCATCTCCCCGATCCAAACCATGGCGGACGGAACTGTTAAACAAATTAACCCGTTTTCTGGAACCGAAGTGTGGACGGTACCCGGTCGTGGTAATCGCCCCATTACCCAACCACCAGCCGATACTGCGCCATTGACTAAAGAGGACTTGACTAGTTTTTGTGCCTTTTGTCCTGATCGTCGTTTAGAAACACCTCCAGAGAAATCGCGGCTTGTTCACACCGACACTGGGTTTCAGATTCGGACTGGGCTTTCTGCCGCGGAAGTGGAAACGGAGCCGGCATTATTTCGCAGGGTTCCCAACCTGTTTGAAATCGTGACTTATGAGTATTGGAAAGCCAATTATGAATTCACCATGGACAGCGAAACCATCGACCGGATGGATGCGTATCTGTCCACCGATCTGGGACGCGAACATGTCCGCCGCATTGTAGAAACTAAGCGTAAAGCCTCTGGGCTTCCCGCGGATAATCTCAGTGAGGAAGAGATTCTTAGCCAAGCGGAGTGCTTTTTTGGTGGCGGGCATGATGTAATCATTGGGCATAATCATTTCCAGGAAGGCGCCGAGAATCGTAGCCAAATCGCTTCTTCTGGCACGTTGACTCCGGAGGAACATTTCGGCCTGATCTGGTTCACCGCAGAGGCCGCCCGGGATCTGTATAAGCGCAACCGGTACGCCAAATATGTCGCAATATTCCAAAACTGGTTGAAACCTGCTGGTGCTTCCTTTGATCATCTGCATAAGCAATTGGTTTCCATTGATGAGCGCGGCGTGAATGCGCAACAGGAGTTGGAACGGCTGCGGAGCAACCCCAATATGTACAACGAGTGGGCGGTGGATTACGCGGCGAACCAAAACCTGATTATCGCCGAAAATGACCATGCTATTTGTTTGGCGGGTTTTGGCCACCGCTACCCTACCTTGGAAGTTTTTTCCAAGTCTGCCATTGCCGAACCGTGGAACCAGTCTCCCGAAGAAATCCGCGCTATGAGCAATTTGCTGCACGCCTGCCACGCGGCGGCTGGCCCGGATGTGCCGTGTAATGAGGAGTGGCATCACAAGCCTGTGGATGTTGATATTCCCAGCCCGTGGCGAGTGATGATCAAATGGCGTGTATCAACGTTGGCTGGTTTTGAAGGCGGCACCAAAGTGTATTTGAACACCATTTCTCCGTGGGACATGCGTGACCGAGTGGTCAGCGCCATGTATCGCCTGCGTGACGAAGGAAAAATTGCGCCAACCATCAACATTGCCACCGAGTGTCCCTTGGCACGCAACAGCTTGAAATACAATCCCGTGCTCTCGTTACGCCCCAGCATCACCTAAGTGGTAACCACAATGAACTTAGACACCTTAAACCACGTTTTTCAGTCGCAAGACCTAGGCTGGCAGCTGCCGTTTTATAAAAAGCTGCACCAACACCCGGAATTATCCGAAGCAGAACAACAAACCGCAGCGTGGATTGCCGAAAAGCTCGGCGATTTCGACTGCCAAGTAATCACCACTATTGGCGGCTACGGCATCGTCGCAATTTTTACCAACGGTGTGGGAAAAACCGCACTGATGCGAGCAGATTTTGATGCGCTTCCAGTAGTGGAAGAAACCGGGGTGGATTTCGCGGCCACCAATGGGTGTATGCATGCGTGTGGCCACGACTTGCACACCACTGCTTTATTGGGATTATGCCAAGTGCTCAATGATCGGCGGGATTTATGGCATGGCACGTTTATCGCACTTTTCCAGCCCTCTGAGGAAAATGGTGACGGTGCCAACAGTATGGTAAAAGCCGGGTTGCACGAGCTTATTCCAGCACCTGATGTGTGTTTTGCTCAGCACGTTATTAAAGGGCGGGCTGGAACCGTACTCAGTAAGGCTGGGCCTGCGCTGGCTGCCTGCGATTCCATAGAAATTACGCTGTATGGGCGTTCGGCGCATGGCTCCATGCCACATGACTCCATTGATCCAACTTATGCGGCCGCAATGATTGTACTTCGGCTGCAAGGCATCGTGGGGCGTGAAATTCCACCCCAGGATTTCGCAGTGGTGTCGGTGGGCACTTTGGAGTCCGGCAATTCCAATAACACCATTCCGGGCACTGCTCGCATTGTTCTTAACTGCCGAACCTACAACGAGGAAATCAAAGCCACGCTGTACGCGGCGATTGAAAGAGTCGTACGTGCCGAAGCCGCCGCCTCTGCTATGACTGTCCCACCGAAGATTCGTTATTTCGCTCACGGCCCGCTGACCAGCAATGCCCCTGAGGTGTTTGCTACCGTTCGGCCCTACTTTGATGCCGTCTTTGGTGCAGAGTCGATGGATGCCGTCAGCTGGACTGCTTCGGAAGACTTTTCTGCGATACCCGATGCTTTTAATGCCCCCTACCTGTACTGGTTCATCGGCTGCACACCGCAACAACTGTGGGATGAAGCGTCATGTCCGGACTCGCTGCCCGGCAATCATATGCCGACTTTCCTACCAGAGTTTGAACCCACGATCGCTGCCTGTAATAAGGCCGCCTTCGTGGCGGTAATGAGTTACTTAGGCAACTAACGCTAGCTTTTCGACGCCACCAGCTCAAAACCTACCGTAACACTGATGCTACCGTTGGCGGTTACCACTAATTCCTGCAGGCCTGGGTAGAGAGTTCGGGTGGTAGTGTGATGAAATTTGTGCACCTTTGTCACCGTCGCGGATTCATTCGGGGCCAGGTTTAACCTTTTAAGTTTGAAGGTGGTGGGTTTACGCTCACCATTCTTTTTCACAAAGTACACCCGATAATCAACTATTAACTCCGCAGTAGCTTCGGTGCCGTTATAAATAGTCGCTGAAATTTCAGCGGTTTCCCCAATAGCTATGGTGGGTGGAGAAATAGTTACGTTGTCTATTGTGATCCGCGGATCAGGTCGAACTCCTAACAGCTCTAAGGCAGCCTCATCACCAGCTTTGATAAGCCCACGAATCCCATGTTTCACAATCCAGGTTGTGTGCTTGGTTGGGCTTTGGTTAAGCCAGTCCCTGGCTGTGCGCACCGCGAGTTTTGGATGGCCTTTGGAAATATCATTGAGATTATTTGCCACGGAAGTCCGAACATAGGCACTCGGATCATTGATGAGCACGGAAATAATGGCAATGACTGGCGCGGGATTATCTAGAAAAGGGCGGTAGCGGGTTGCCCACGGCAGGCGGGGCCGGATACCTTCCGAAGCAAGCCGCCGGACATTATGGCTACTCGAATTCGCCCATTTTTCCACATAAGTCATGGTCAGTTCTGGGTGATGTTCTAAATACGGACGGATAGCAAATTCACCGGTATGCCTTCTGGTGATCTGCTCGATCGCGGCTAAGGAAAGCTCGGGGTATTCTAACCCGTACTCTTGGACAAACCTAGCAATCGGCATGAGAAACCACGACTGATTGAACATCCCCTCCCCCTCGGCCAGTTCAGGGCCTAAGGATCGCAACAGAACATCAATCGCTTCGGGATAGCTCGCCGGCAACCGATCACGCAGACCTTCTGCCAGAACCAACACGCGATCGTTGAGTTCCAACGGGGGTACTAGCGAATCGACTTCTGTTTTATAGCCGTCAACATCAAAATCAGGTTGTACCTTAGAAATCGCAGCACCCAAGATTTCAGCACAGTTGCCGCTGTAATAGTCTTTGAATTTCATGGTCTCTTCCTAAATGTTTCTGCTCTATGTTCCATATTGAGACTGTCCTGTCCTTAATCTCCCCTATGCCAGAAGGCTATAGATAAACCTACCGTGGGTTAACAGCACAAACCACGATCACTTTGACAGCCCTTCCAAAAGCCTCAACAAAACTGCAAGTGTCAAGCTATGCCAACTTACACGCCTGCGTACCTACCAACCGACTCAGCCGGTGCCGGTTTTTTGCTATCAACTGGTAGCCCCACCCCCACAGTGGTCCCATAGCTTCACTGCACAACAGGTTACCTACCAGCCGAATCCCAGCACAGCGGCCGTAGGCCCGCAGCGTCTGCCCAATTGCTTCGTGCCCAAAGAAAAACTCATCACCACAGTGTGCTACCGCATGGGTGGCTATCTCAGTAGCCACCGCCACCGGCACATTCCTATCCTGCGGATGTGCTGGTAGGACATCGAGGTGGGCGTCGGTAAGCAAGCGGAGCAACCGTGCCGATTGCTGACAGAACCCGCAATCGGCGTCGTAGTAGAAAACAGTCGGTGATGCGGCCAATTTCACGTTCCTAAAACTTTGTTCCTAAAACTTTAAGGTCACAGGTGAGTTTTGCTGTTTAGCTGGTCACATTCTGTCATAGATTACTTGTTTTAGTCTGTTTTAAATGCGCGTTTAAAGCGCTATCGCATTATGCTGAATACCGACACTTATCTTCGATGTTTCAGGAGAACTTCTTTTAATGAGCAATCCTAACCACCTTCCCAAGCTCACCGATTCGGTAGCGAGCCATGTGCGCGCCTCAGCAGGCACCAGCCCTGAATCTGCCCCAGACCGCAAGTTCTGGTTTGGCCTTTCGGACGCCGTCATGGAACAACTCGCCGACCGTTGGGAAGCCACCACCAAGGCGTATAACGCCACCCGTCAGCAGCATTATTTCTCCGCAGAGTTTTTGATGGGTCGTGCGTTGCTCAACAACCTAACCAACCTAGGGCTCGTTGAGCAAGCAGAGGCCGCCATCACCGCTAGTGGTCATGAAATCAGCGACATCCTTGATGCCGAAAACGATGCCGCGCTGGGCAACGGCGGCCTCGGACGTCTGGCAGCATGCTTCCTTGACTCCGCTGTCACCCAAGACTATCCAGTCACGGGCTATGGCATTTTGTACCGCTATGGCCTGTTCAAGCAGATTTTCGATAATGGTTTCCAAACCGAGCACCCCGATGCATGGCGCGAGGATGGTTATTCCTTCGTGGTGCGTCGTGACGCAGAGCAGCGCACCGTAAAATTTGATGACATGGAGCTGCGCGCCGTGCCGTATGACATGCCAATCACCGGCTACGGCACTGATAACGTTGGCACGCTGCGGCTTTGGAAGGCCGAACCACTGGCAGAATTTGACTATGATGCGTTCAACTCGCAGCGGTTCACCGACGCGATCGTAGAGCGCGAAAAGGTGATGGATCTTTGCCGCGTCCTCTACCCCAACGACACCACTTATGCAGGTAAGGTACTGCGGGTTCGGCAACAATATTTCTTCGTTTCCGCTTCGCTGCAGGGAATGATTGATAACTACATCAAGCACCACGGCGAAGACTTGCGGGACTTTGGCAAGTACAACTGCATTCAGCTCAATGACACTCACCCCGTGCTGGCCATTCCAGAACTCATGCGTCTATTGCTCGACGAACATGGCATGACCTGGGAAGACGCTTGGAAAGTAGTTACCGAAACCTTCGCTTATACCAACCACACGGTCCTCGCTGAGGCTTTGGAGCAGTGGAGCTGTTCGATCTTCCAGCAGCTATTCCACCGCATCTTCGAGATCATCTTGGAAATCGACCGCCGGTTCCGGGGCGAGCTTGCCGAACTAGGCATCAACCCCGATCAAATTCACTACATGTCGCCGGTGCGCGATGGCGTGGTACACATGGCATGGATCGCTTGCTATGCCGCCTATTCCATCAATGGTGTGGCAGCCCTGCACACTGAGATCATCATGGCAGACACCCTAAAGGAATGGCATGGCATCTGGCCTGAGAAATTCAATAACAAAACCAATGGTGTCACCCCACGTCGTTGGCTGAAAATGTGCAACCCTCGCCTATCTGCGTTGCTCACCCGCCTCCTAGGTTCCGACGCTTGGGTGACCAACCTGGACGAACTGAAGAAGCTGCGCTCCTATGTTGATGTCGATGCCATCATGCAAGAGCTGCTCGACATCAAAGATGCCAATAAGCGAGATTTCGCCGAGTGGATCCACAACCGTCAAGGCATCACCATTGACCCCACTTCCATTTACGATGTGCAGATCAAGCGGTTGCACGAGTACAAACGCCAGCTCATGAACGCTTTGTACATCCTAGACCTGTACTTCCGCATCAAAGAAGACGGCGAAACCGATATTCCGCCACGCACCTTCATCTTTGGTGCTAAGGCTGCTCCTGGCTATGTGCGCGCTAAGGCGATCATTAAGCTGATCAATGCCATTGCCGACCTCGTTAACACTGATCCAGCTGTGTCGAAGTACATTCGCGTGGTATTCGTGGAAAACTACAACGTCTCCCCCGCGGAGCACATCATCCCAGCAGCCGATGTTTCCGAGCAGATTTCCACCGCAGGTAAAGAAGCTTCCGGTACATCCAACATGAAGTTCATGATGAACGGCGCACTGACGCTGGGCACCCTCGACGGAGCCAACGTGGAAATTCTTGATTCCGTCGGTGACGACAATGCCTATATTTTCGGCGCTAAAGTCGAAGAACTGCCAGAGCTGCGGACACACTACAACCCTTGGCATCAGTACGAAACCGTTCCCGGCCTCAAGCGCGTCCTCGATATGCTTATCGACGGCCGCCTGAACGACAACCACACCGGCATGTTCCACGACCTTAGGTCCTCGCTTCTCGACGGCGGCGGCTACGAAACCCCAGACGTTTACTACGTGCTTGGCGATTTCGCCGCCTATCGTGAAACCCGCGACCAGATGGCCAAAGACTACTACAGTGACCGGATGCACTGGGCCCGCATGTGCTGGATCAATATCTGCGAATCCGGCCGGTTCTCCTCAGACCGCACCATTGGCGATTACGCCCGTGAGGTATGGAAGCTAGAACCAACCAAAATCTAATGAACTGACATAAGTTTTTAGGCGAAACACCAAAACCTGCTGGTGGTATCCCACCAGCAGGTTTTGGTGTTTTTCGTCTGCAGAAGAACTTTATCTATGCCACCACTAACCTTAAGGGCCTAATGGGCGTAGGGACGGGATCTCATCGAATCCTTGCGTTGCTCCGTGCTCCTAACTACGATTGATTTTAACTATATACCAAGATCAACACTGAGAAAGGGTGTTAATTTCATCGATCAAAACACTGATATTTTCGGATCGAGCGCCGATACCTACGCCGCTATTGCCCGAGGTTCTTCCGAAGCAGCATGGGCATTGTCAGGAGGCGCTGGACCAACAGAGGGCTTCGACCCATTCATGCTCTCCACATACGCAATACTTTCGACTGTGACTGTTCCACTAGGCATTGTGCACAACTTCATCACTGACGCTTTGGGAAGTTTTTAGCAAAAATCTTCACCAGGGCTTCGTGACGCGGTGGCACCTCCAAGCTAGAAATTTCACCGCAGGCACCAAAAAGTACGCTAACCACGCGGTATCTCAGGCATTTTTCTTAGCCCCCGACCCCGCTAGCGTGGGAAATACTCACGCTGCCAACAATCAATCGCGATAGTAGTATTCCAAGTCAGTATATGCATATGCTGCAGGAAACCGGTCTTAAGAAGGCGAGTGTTGACTAAAGTTACCCCGTGGTTTTAAGCTCCACGTCGCTGGCACATATGGTAGAAATGGATGACCAGACAATGACGGCATAGAAGCACTTGAGGCCTCCTGTCTTGAGGTAATTCTTCCCCCAAGAATCAAAGCAGCCTCACGTACTCTATTTGTTTGTTGTTCAGATTGCCCTACCACACCAGCGAGACCACACCTATGCGAAGATCTCAGGCCATCAAGCATATAATCACCCCATGAAACCACCCCTTCAATCCGGAAAAACCAACGGTTATTTTGGATCGTGACGGTGTGCTTAATGTCGATCTAGATAATTATGTAAAATCGCCCGAGGAAATCGAGCTGATCCCTACGGCAAAATCCGCAATCATCATTCTTAATCAACTGAATTACAATATCTTCCTTGCCACAAATCAACAATGCATCAATAAAGGATTAGTTACCGCCAAACAGGTGGTAACTATTAATGATCTAATCTTAAAAGCGGCACATTGCCAGCCGGTGGAAATTCACATATGCGCACATTTAGTTTCCGAAAACTGCCCCTGCAGGAAACCCGCGCCGGGCATGCTCCAGGCCATTATTCACCGGTATCATATTCCTCAAGAAAAAGTACTGTTTGTGGGTGATAAACTCACCGACCTGCAAGCCGCCCAGGCAGTAAATATTTCCTTCCACCTTGTCATGAGCGGTGAATGGCAGGGGGATCCCAAAGATCTTCCTTGTGCGGTTTTTCCGGACTTACTCCAGCTGACACAACACTTGAAGCACAGTGCTGGTCGCTGATCTTAAGCACAGTTGTTATTTCCAGCTTTAGTGCGGCTGTGTGGTGGTGCCTGCACCCTTGATGGCTACCCCCACGCAGAGCTTGTCTCGTGCCTAAAAATATGTAATTTACCTGTACTTTCATCAAGAAGCAGGGGTAGCAGAACGACCAACCAGCGGTTTTACGGTTTATACTCTTAGGCATTCCTAGCTAAATATCGCCCCACCGCCGAGTAGCATAAGGGCGTTTACTATCAGCTCCGCTGGTTTACTCGGCAGCACCTTAACCCATCAACACGAAAGACTACTACCCGCAACTGTCATTCCTTCCGATCTTTAAGAAAACCCACCGCCATGACTTTGTTTATTTCCTGTGGATTCATCCTCCTCGCAGCACTGAGCCTGTTCATTTCCTTCCTAGCACGACCACACAGCCGATTACACAGCAAAATAGGGTTAGAAATGCTCATTGGGATCCGAACCTCGAACACCATGGCGTCTCGGCAGGCTTGGCTTATCGCCCATAAAGCTGCTGCCCCCTATTTCTGGCTCACGGCATTGTATTTTGCAGGCTACGGCGCAGCGGTGCTGACGCAGCCGGTGCTCCAGCCTCATGAGGAGATCAGTTGGATAACCATAGGAGCGTTATTATTCGGGGTGGCACTGTTTTTGGGCGCTACCGCGGTCGGAGATCGTGCCGCTAAAGCCTACAGTATCGCTATTGGGCAGCCGCAACGCCCGCAACCTGAGGTTATGCCCCAAGCCATGGTGCGGCCACCGACGCCGCCGCGCACCACATTAATGAACCGCCCGTTAAACCCGCTGGATTACGACTAGCATCAGCGTCTTTCACCCCTGCTGTTAATCGAATGAATAATTACGGATAAAAACTAGGTAGCACTGGGGCAGGTGGTTGTTTTTCTAATGCTCAACGTTAAGCCCAATCACGCCCAAAAAACCGGTGGAAAATACGGCGGAATTTCGTTTGTAAATACGGCCGGTTTTTGGTGAACCCACGAATTTCGGCGCGCCTGAACTGGTTGGGGTTTAAGGCAAACAGCTAACCCCTTAGCTGCTTTCCTAGGTGGCTAAGGGGGTGCGGTTTTTAGTGTGGCTTATTTCTTCTTAGTAGGCGCTTGTTTTTCTACAACTACTACTTCTTCCATCTCATCGGTTGCTGTGGCTTCGGCAGCAGCGATGGCTGCCGCGGTGTCTTCGCCGAGCAAGTGGACGTGAATCATGTTGGTGTTACCCGAAACTCCAGGTGGGGTGCCGGCCACAACCACCATCATGTCGTCACGGTGGTAGTCTTCCATCGCGAGCAGCTGCTCATCGATTTCTTCGAGCATTTCATCAGTGGTGGGCATTTTCGGGGTCAAGAAGGTCTCCGCCCCCCAAGTCAACGCCAATTGGCTGCGTACCTCAGGGTATGGGGTAAAGACCAACAACGGCAGGTGCGAACGCAACCGGGCTACCCGCTTTGCGGTGTCACCGGAAGAAGTAAAGGCAACCAGTGCTTTAGCGTTGAGGCGCTCGGCAATATCGCGTGCCGAGAACGAAATCACACCCCGCTTGGTACGCGGGATATGAGCCAAGTCTGGCACCTGCCCATCGGTCTCGGCGGAAGCCACAATACGAGACATGGTGCGCACCACGTTGTGGGGGTCGACACCCACGGAGGTTTCCCCAGAGAGCATTACGGCGTCGGCACCATCGAGTACGGCGTTAGCCACGTCGGAAGCTTCCGCACGGGTAGGCCGTGAGTTTTCGATCATGGAGTCCAGCATTTGCGTGGCGACGATAACCGGCTTAGCGTTTTCCCGCGCAATCTGGATGGCGCGCTTCTGCACTAGTGGCACCTGCTCTAGTGGACATTCCACACCTAGGTCGCCACGGGCAACCATGATGCCGTCGAAAGCCAAAACAATGGATTCCAGTGCGTCTACGGCTTCGGGTTTTTCCAGTTTGGCGATAATCGGGACACGGCGGCCTTCTTGATCCATGATGCTGTGAACCAGTTCCACGTCTTGGGGGGAACGCACGAAGGACAAAGCGATAAAGTCCACGCCTAGTTTCAAAGCGAAGCGGAGATCTTTGATGTCTTTTTCGGAAAGTGCCGGTACCGAGATGTCCATGCCTGGCAGGGATACACCCTTGTTGTTGGACACTGGGCCACCTTCAATGACCTCACACACTACATCGTTGCCATCGACTTCTTTGCACACCAAGGCAACCTTGCCGTCGTCGACAAGCAACCGGTCGCCGGGTTTGGCGTCTTTAGCAAGGTTTTTGTAGGTGGTGGATACGCGGTCGTGGGTGCCTTCGACGTCTTCAACCGTGATGCGTACTTCCTCGCTGGTGGCCCAGAAGGTGGCGCCGGTGACAAACCGGCCGAGGCGGATTTTAGGCCCTTGCAGGTCTCCGAGGACGCCTACTGCCCGACCGGTTTTGTCGGTGGCTTCCCGAACCCACTGGTAGTTTTGCTCGTGATCGGCGTGGTCACCATGAGAGAAGTTCATGCGAGCCACGTCCATGCCATCTGCCACCAGTTGCAGAATGGCCTCTTCACTGGCAACAGCGGGACCTAAGGTACAAACAATCTTTGTGCGACGTTCCATGACTTAAACACTAATCCTCATTTAGATTTCCTGCGAGTATTGCCCCGCTAAGAAAGCGAAAAACCGTAAGTGATGGCAACCAAGCTTTGTCATCGCTTACAACTGTAATGGCACTAACCGAAACGTGCAGCCGTGGCATATGATCGGATCTCAGCGCGAATAACTGCAGTTAAAAACGCATTTTTACCCACCTACCCCAGCTTGGCTAACAGCTGTGGGGTATCGAGTTCATTGTGACTTCTGTCCGGCATCAGGCGTTGATGTTATTTCAGCTGCATCTTCTGGCTGAACAGCCGCAGTAGCGTTTTGATCTGACTGGTCATCTTCTTTAGTAGTGCTATCGGCCGCGTAACCTCGTACTTCCTCTGGTGTTTCCCGACCACCCTTGCGTCGCAACAGGAAGAAGGTGACAAGTGCGACAATCAGCGCTATCGACATGACAATGGTGTTGACGCGGAAGCCAACAATCATGGTGGCTTCATCACTACGCATGCTTTCTACCACCAAGCGGCCTGCCGCGTAGCCTGCTACATACAAGGCGAAGACTTGCCCACGGCCTAGGCGCAGCAATCGATCGAGGACAAGCAAGAGCGCAAAGACCACTAGGTTCAGCAGTAATTCGTAGAGGAAGGTTGGATGCACTGTTGCTATGACTTCACCAGTGGATCGTCCCGTAAGCGGTGCGTAGTTACCAGCCGCATCAACTCGGTAGTAGATTTCTAGCGCCCAGGGAACCGTGGTTTCTTCGCCGTAGATTTCTTGATTAAACCAGTTACCCAACCGTCCTATGGCCTGGGCTAAGACAATGCCTGGGGCAATCGCATCAGCAAAGGGGGCAAACGGGACTTTTTTATAGCGCAGATAGCCATAAACTGCGAGTGTGCCCAAGGTCACCGCACCGAAGATGCCCAAACCACCATTGGTAATCTTGAGAGCATCAACTGGGTTGCAGTCGCTGCAAAAATACTTCTGGTTGTCAGTAATCACGTGGTAGAGTCGGCCACCGATAATTCCCGCGGGAACAGCAATCAGCGCGGCATCGAGAACTACATTCGGGTCGCCACCGCGGCGCTGGTAGCGCTTCTGCCCCAACCATATGGCAATGATGATGCCTACGATGATGCACAGGGCGTAGGCTCGTAGCGGAATTGGCCCGAGGTACCAAACCCCCTGTGGCGGGGATGGAATAGCAGCCAAAGTAGAAATGCTCACGTAAATTCTCCGTAGAAATTTTTTATTGCTAGCGATGCTAATCGGCGTTTAGCGGCGCGGACAGGCAGGATGCTGCGCGGCCGAGACCAGCGATTTGGTGAAATCCACCAAAGATTCTGCTTGGATTAACGACCTGCCCATGACTACCGCGTCAGCACCATGGGAAGCGTAATCATAAAGCTCAGCCGCGCTTCTCACACCCGACAAGGCAATCTTGATGATCTCTTCAGGCAAGCCTGGGGAAATCTCGGCGAATGCCTTCCGATTGAGCGTCATTGTTTCAAAGTCTCGGGCATTTACGCCAATCACCCGCGCCCCAGCGCTCATTGCGCGTGATGCTTCTTCGGGGTTGCGCACTTCCACCAGTGCCACCATGTTTAAAGATTGCACTCGATCAAGCAAAGCTACTAACCGGGCTTGATCGAGTGCGGCAACTCGAAGCGGGACAATGTCAGCGCCGTAATATCGCGCTTCATGAATTTGGTAGGGATCAACAATGAAGTCTCGGCACATAATCGGTGCAGCCACTGCATCCCGAATAGCAAGCATTTCTGTTAAAGAGCCACGGAACCTGCGTTGTTCCGGCTGATAAGCAATGACTGCGGCGCCACCTTTCTCGAATTGTTGCGCCAATATGTGCGGCTGTTCCCGGCAGGTGAAGCTTCCCAGCTCGGGTGTAATACATTTCACTTCTGCAATGAGCTGGCAGCCGGGCTGTTGTAACACCCCCAGCGCATCTTTTGGTGGCACACATTGCCTAGAGAGCTGTTTTATTTCAGCAAACGACACGATGGCCTCTCGCTCGGCGACCTGTGCTTTTACGCCGGCGATGATCTGATCGAAGACTGAGGTCATAGCCTGATCTGCCCATCTGCTTAGTTGTGTCCAATTGTTATTACAAACTTTAGCCACACCATGCTACTTACTGAAACTAGCTTTAGAATTAGGCTAACCCGAACGAGGCAATTCTTCGAAATTTGTGGGGTAAACGATCACTTATTTGTTGCCACATAAACCACATTAACACACTTCACTTTCTGGCAGCTCAGTGGCATTATTTCAACCCAAGTGCATCACCGGCCGGAAGGCGATATCACTCAATTCGCTACCCCCTAAACCTGAAGTAGAGCTCAAAGCATTATCGGAAATTATCGGTGGGATCAATGTCCGCATCGAGGGCATCCCACAACACCCGCCCCGAGTCCGGTTCGGCGGCTAATTCCTGCTGTATTTTTTGCTCACGTTGCTGTTTTCGATCATAGGCGCTCGATACCCGGTTATCCTCCCCCGGCGCCACAGCCAGCAGCGCACCAGCGAAAATCGCCACCGCCGCGCTGAAAATCCCAAGGATAAGGGCCACCGAATTAGGGGTCATGGCAGTAATTTCCGCCCAGCTACTAAGTAACGCCCCCTCCACCCGATGGGAGCTAGCAGTATCTGAACTTAAAATGCTTAGCGCGCGCGCCCGATCCGGCTCGCCACCTATCAATACCGCGCAGGCGGACCAGCCCGCCACCGCGCCACTTAGAGCGGCAGCTATGCCCACGATGCGTCGCGGGGTGCGTCGTAACGCAATACCGGCCACCGCCGCCGCCCCTAGGACTAACGCCAGCGCTATTAGCTCTGCAGCCCAACTCGCACCAACGATGGTGAGGGTTTTAGCGCCCGATTTATCGTCAAACGCCTCCACCGTAAACCAAGTCATGCGTGACGACGCCCACAGCCCCGCGGCAGCTACCGCCAGCAGCACGCTGGCCAGTACGTGTTTTTTCATGATTCCTTAGCCCCCAGTAGCTCATTGGCGTCGAAGCAGGTGCGATCCCCGGTATGGCACGCTCCCCCTTGTTGCTGCACTAACACCAAGACGGTGTCGCCATCACAATCTAGGCGAACCGACGCAACGTACTGAGTGTTTCCGCTGGTTAAACCCTTAATCCAGTATTCGTTACGGGACCTGGAAAAATAGGTTCCCTTCCTTGTTGCCAAGGTATGCGCTAAGGCGTGCTCATCCATCCACGCCATCATCAATACCTCATTGGTCCCTACTGCTTGCACCACCGCGGGCACCAACCCTTGGGCATTAAAACGTACTTGCTTTGCTATTTCTGGGTCTAGATCGTAGTCCTGCGGATTAGACATGTGACGTTCTCCTTGGCTTGCCTGGATTTTGAGGGTTATAGCCGGACATCATAACCGGCAGTCATGATTTCTTCTTTGACTGCGCCGATACTGAGCTCACCAAAGTGAAAAACCGAAGCCGCTAACACCGCATCCGCACCCGCAGCGATGGCTGGCGGGAAATGTTCTACCGCGCCCGCCCCGCCGGAAGCAATCACCGGAATGCGCACCGCTTGCCGTACTTTTTCTATTAGTTCTAGGTCGAAACCAGCCTTGGTGCCATCACCGTCCATGGAATTCAGTAAGATCTCCCCCACGCCCAGCTCTTCACCGCGTTTGGCCCACTCGATCGCATCCAAGCCTGCGGAACGACTCCCGCCATGGGTAGTCACCTCAAAACCCGAAGGCTGCGGTGGGTTTCCCTCCGGAACTCGGCGCGCATCCACGCTGAGCACGACGCACTGTGCCCCGAATCGTTGCGATAATTCACGCAACAACTCAGGCCTAGCAATCGCGGACGTGTTGACACTGACTTTATCCGCACCGGCGCGGAGCAACTCATCCACGTCTGCTTCGCTTCTGACGCCACCGCCGACGGTTAGGGGAATAAACACTTGTTCGGCGGTACGTCTGACCACTTCTAGCATGGTGCCGCGTCCGTCTTTGGAGGCGGAAACATCTAGAAAGGTCAGTTCATCGGCGCCCTCTGCATCGTATTTGGCTGCTAATTCCATGGGATCACCGGCGTCTTTGAGCCCGAGGAAGTTTACACCTTTGACTACTCTGCCGTTATCAACATCTAGGCAGGGAATAACCCGAATCGCCACCGCCATGTTTTTGCCTTCCGCTTAAGTTTTTTTAAAAAGAGTTACGAACCTTATTCATGGTAGCCAGTATTGTCTCATGTGCGTGATCGGTGCCCACAACCACGCCCACTGACTCAGCCGTCCATGGGTTTCCTTCTAAATCCGTGACTTTGGCTCCAGCCGCTTGGCATAACAGCACGCCCGCGGCATTATCCCAAATATTGGGACTGAAACTGATAGCACCACCGAAAATCCCCGCGGCGGTATAGGCCAGATCAATCCCCACAGACCCAGTGATCCGGGGTCGTAAATAGGTCTGGGTCAACTCCCCTAATAGTCCATGCCGCATCAGTGTGGAGAAATTCTGCTGTTCAGATTCCACGGTGGCCGCCACTGAGGAGAATCCGATATGGGCGGCAACTTGGGGTCGTTCACGCACTGGCGCTTGGGCTATGCCGTTGACAAACAGCGGCGAGTTTTCAAAGGCGCCGAATCGTTGACCAATCAGCGGCACGCTGGTCAGCGCCACCACGGGATGCCCATCGAGCACCAAGCTAATCAAGATTGCGCTCATGGGATTTCCCGCAGCATAGTTCGCGGTGCCATCAACGGGATCCACTACCCACGTGTATTGGTTGTTTTCTCCGCCGTATTCCTCGCCCATCACGGGTAAGCCCGTCATTGTGGTGAGGTCTTGGCGTAGTTGCTGCTCTATGGCCAGATCGATTTCGGTTGCAAACTGCCCTTGGTTTTTTAAGTGCAGGGGACTTGCGCCCACACCGCGGCGAAAAAGGCGTTCTGCGTCAGCAATAACCGCCTGCGCAATGTGGTATAGCTCCCGCAACTGAGTCATAGCAGTGCCAATGCCTCCGTAAGACTAAACCGACCTTCGTACAAAGCTTTGCCAATGATGGCGGAGTCGATGCCTTCCTCTTCATACTTAGCCAGTTCGGTGATGTCTGCTAGGGAGGAAATCCCGCCTGAGGCAACAATCTTGGCGTCGGTGGCTTGCGCCACTTCTCTCAAGAGATCCACATTAGGGCCGTTTAAGGTGCCATCTTTAGAGACATCAGTGACCACGAACCGCTGGCATCCTTGCGCGTCGAGGCATTCCAGTACTTCCCAGAGATCGCCGCCATCGGAAACCCAGCCGTTGCCTCGGGTACGCCAGTAACCGTTTTCAAACCGAACCGCAATATCGACAGCAATTTTATCGCCGTGGCTAGCTATCACCTCACCTATCCACTGGGGTTTTTCTAAGGCAGCTGTTCCAATATTGACCCGACGCGCCCCGGTGGCCAGCGCGCGTTCCAACGAGGCGTCGTCTCGGATACCCCCGGTGAGTTCCACGTCTATGTCCAAAGCGCCGATCACTTCGGCCATGAGTTCGTGGTTGGAGCCACGGCCGAAGGCTGCGTCTAGATCAACAAAATGCAACCAGGTGGCACCTTGTTGCTGCCATTTCAAGGCGGATTCTAGTGGGGACCCGTAGGACTTTTCGGTACCTGCTTCTCCTTGGTTGAGACGTACGGCTTGACCGTCAACCACGTCGACGGCGGGAAGAAGTGTAAAAGTCATGAACTAAAGTCTAGTCAAGCTGTGGGGCATATCACCGCTACACACCCCGATTACAGGGTTTTTAACCAGTTGGTCAGCAGTTGTGCCCCGGCGTCACCGGATTTTTCGGGGTGGAACTGGGTGGCCCACAACGGACCGTTTTCCACCGCCGCTATAAACTGGTCATCTTCATGGGTGGCCCAGGTGGGAGTAGGCGGGTTGAGCACACCATCTGGTTGATAATTCCACCGGCGCACCCCGTAGGAATGAACAAAATAGTAGCGTGTCTGCGGATCAATACCGGCAAACATCTCTGAATCTGGTGCTGGGGTTACGGTATTCCAACCCATGTGCGGTAATACCTGGGCGTGGAGCTTTTCTACCACGCCTGGCCATTGACCCAAACCGCGGGTGTCGATGCCGTGTTCGACGCCATGATCGAACATGATTTGCATGCCCACGCAAATCCCCAACACCGGCCGGCCCCCAGAAAGACGCTGATCAATCATGCGGTCGCCACGTACTTCTTTCAGCCCCGCCATGCAGGCGGCATAGGCTCCCACGCCAGGGA
>CAUQSW010000062.1:0-18644 GCA_963520895.1 uncultured Corynebacterium sp.
GTGGTGTGGTGGATTCGAGCTGTGTTTCTGGTTTGGCTGGGTTGTGTGGGTGGGGTTTCGGTAGGGTTTCGCAGCTCGATTGTGTGCAGCTGATTGTGGGAGCACTGCTACCTTGTCGCCTTGGCTGACTAGCCAGCTAGCCACCTACCTGACTGCCTGACTGCCAGCACCTCGGCCAAGGGCAACGTAACCAAGTGCACCGTGGCCACAGACAGCGTGATCTCCCAAGAACAACGTGGCCATCACCCGGGTATCCGTTAGACTGCTAAAATGACAATTGCTCACATTACGGATCCGCTCGACCCTCGCGTTAGAGATTTCAAAGATTTGAAGCACTCGGATAATCGTCCAGATTTGTCCGGCGGAAAGGGATTAGTAATAGCGGAAGGACCGTTGGTTATTTCTCGGTTGCTGGAGTCTCGATTTCCGGTGCGGTCGATTATTGGTTTTCCTGCGAAGCTACAGAAGTTTGTTGAGCAACTGCCTTCCCTAAGCTTATTGGAGTCGGTCGAGTTGTACTCCATTGATCGCCCAGTTTTGGCGGAACTTGCAGGTTACGATATGCATCGGGGGCTGTTGGCCGCGGCTGATCGTGCTCCAGAGATGAGTATCGATGAGGCGTTGAATGCCGCTCGTACGGTTGTGGTTTTGGAAGGGGTGGGTGACCACGAAAACATCGGCGCCATATTTAGAAATGCTGCAGGTATGGGGGTAGATGCTGTCTTATTCGGAAATGGTTGTGCTGACCCGCTGTATCGGCGCTCAGTCCGAGTGTCTATGGGGCATGTTTTACGAGTCCCGTTTGCGTATTTTGAGGGGAAACATGCTACGTGGCAGCGAGGACTGAGCCAGCTGACCGATAGTGGTTTTCATATGGTTTCGCTTACGCCGGATGAACAGGCGGAAGACTTAGCAACGGGTTTGTATGATTCAACGGGAGCACCGTGGCCTAAGCTGGCATTTTTGGTTGGCGCGGAAGGCCCAGGGCTGACAGAAAAAGCGATGCGGGCAACGGACGCCCGGTTGCGTATCCCTATGGCGCCGGGCACGGATTCGTTGAATGTGGCTACAGCTGCTGCTGTTGCATTTTATGAGCGATTACGCGGGCAAAGTTAAGCGTCATTATCGGTATCATCGGAGCTGTCTTTAGTGTTATTGCTCCGGCGTTGCCTGATGATTTTCGGTGGGTCAAGCCGATCTGCGTGCCGAATCCGGTCGTGGAACTCGGCTCGGGCGGCATTGAGTTTGGTTGCTAACGTGGAAACCGTTTTCTTGGTTCGCTTCAGTGTTTTTCGTGCGGCGGCGGCTGCGGTTTCGGCGTAATCAACTGGTGAGATGACTTGTTCATAGTCGTGTACTCCCTCGTAGTCGTCGTAAGGCTTGGTGGCAGCGGCCGTGTCTAGGCGGTCCCGGGGGCTTTTTCGGGGTTCGCGTACGGGGGTGTCAGCGAATTTGGGTTCTGGGCGCCCGTCAATGGCATAGGCAACAACATTGATGTTAGGGGCGGTGGTGGGGTCGAAACCTAGCCATGCTTTTTCGGCGGTTTGTGCAAGTTCGATGGGGGCGAAGGGGAGGGAAATCCGTTCGGGTAGTGGCGCGTTGGTACCCGACCAAAACGGGGATTCGAAGGCTTCGACAAGTCCGGTGTCGTCGAAAACTCGGGTGGGAGTCGCTGCAAAGGAACGTTTTAAGGTAGGGCCTTGCCAGTGGGCAAAAGCACCGAAGCCGGTGGCTTCGTCGGTGGCAAAGGCATACACGTCTGCCGCGGGGATGCTGTTGAGTAGTACGGGGTTGAGCGTCGATAAGCTGGAAAGGCCTGTGACTACCGTTTGGATAATGGAAAGGCCTGGGAAACCTGCGATGTAGTATTCGCCGCGGGAGGCTGGCGCTGAATGGTTGAGCGAGAACTGCCCGATGAGTGCTACAGGTGCGGTTGGGTGTAGCTGAGCCAGCAGCTTACGGCCGAATCCTCGGTCGGCGCGGTAGGAGGCGGCAACAACTTTTTCTGGCTGGTCAACTGTGACGAACCATAAGGTCACTACGGTTTCTAGCGGTAATGATTCCACGTTGCTGTCCTTTATTTCCGAGGCCGTTTCGAATTGGTGCGCACTCCCAGCAATACGTCTTCCCAGTGCGGCGTCACAGCTTTGCGACGCCGCCTAGTTACCGGGGGGCGGGGTTGTTCTTGCACCTCCTCGCCTTTTGCTTCTTGCGTTTCCGCGGCGGCTGCTTGCTGCATTTCTTCAGTTATCACCGGAATCGGTGTAGTCACTGCGGTGAGATTTCGCACCGGCTGAACATAGTCGGGATCAATAAGGTCCGCAGCTAAGCCGTTGCGTGCTACCACGGTTGGCCCGGTGGTTCCTTTTCTATGGTATGACCACTCGGCTACGCCAGCTGTCCAGGAAACAGTTACCACCCACTGGTTGGAGGTATCGCGATAAGCATCCCATGTTGCAGCGGTTAAATCAATGCTACGAGCGGCGAAAGCGGTGGCGAGAATTTCCCAAAGCGTTAGTTGTGCTGGGCCATCGTTACGCACCGGGTGAGCGCGTTTTGCTAACTCAGCCAAACGCGCTCTCTCTAGTAATACTGGGTGGGCGTATCCCTCGATGCGAGAGACTGGGACGTCGTTTTCTTCTGCGATGAACTCTACTGTGGCACCGCCGCGGATTTTTTCCTGAATCTGCCGGGGAGTCATTTTCAGCGGCGCGGATAGCCGCGAATCCACCTCCCGGGAGGTTCGGGTCGATTCTTCCGGTTCGGCGGCGGTTTCTTCCGGCGGACTTGGCGACGACAGATTCATCGAGGAGGCCAGAATAGAATCGCCAATAGGGGTGTCACTGTGATGAAAACTATCGACGTCATTGCTGTCAGATGCAGCCTCGCTGGTTACGCTGGAATCGGTGCTAGGGTAGGTTCTGGCTGGTTCTGCCACTGGTTCCGGGTTGGGCTGGGTCAGTGCTGTGCGTAGTTCATCAGTGACCTCTAGGAAGAACTGTTGGTCATCTTCTGTGCGCAGCACTAGCGACGATTTAGTTGATTCAGAGGCAACTAGGAAGAGTTCCTGCATCGTTCACCAACTCCTTCGTTTCGGCATGGCTGTAGCTAATCAGTTTCCTACCTTAATGCACAAACGCACGCTTTTACGGTTAAAAAACCCGCTTAGCGTGCGTGTTGAACAAAAACGATGAAGGGAAGCTCCTCGTTACTTTACTGCAAACTCGTTATCTAAAACGTAGTCGATGGCTGCGGTGAGCTTTTGAATATCACTGGTTTCTATCGCTGGGAACATGCCGATACGCAGCTGATTTCGACCCAGTTTACGGTAGGGCTCAACGTCTAAGATGCCGTTGGCGCGCAGGATCTTAGCCAGCTTTGCGGCATCAATATCATCAGAAAAATCGATAGTTCCCACCACGAGCGAGCGCTTGGCTGGGTCGGCGACATAGCACGATGTCTCTGCACGGTTGTCCGCCCAGGTGTATAGTGCTTGGGAATTGGCCGTGGTGCGAGCTGTCATGCCAGCAAGTCCACCGTTGGCGTTCATCCACTCCACTTGGTTTTTCAAAAGCAGCAGCGTACCAACTGCTGGGGTGTTGTACGTTTGGTTTTTCAGAGAATTGTCAACTGCGGTTTGGAGATTGAGGAACTCCGGAATGAACCGGTCGGAGGCGTTGATCTTGGCAATCCGCTCTAAAGCAGCAGGACTCATCGCAGCTAGCCACAGGCCACCATCGGAAGCGAAGCACTTCTGCGGAGAGAAATAATAGGCATCAACCTGGGACATATCCACTGGCAGGCCACCTGCGCCGGAAGTGGCATCGATAACCACTAGCGCATCACCGGAGTCAGCTGGCCTTTCCACAGGAGCCATAGCGCCAGTGGAGGTTTCGTTATGAGCCCAAGCGACGACATCGCAATCGGGCATGGCTACCAGCTCTGGGACGTCGCCAGGTTCGCTACTGACGACGGTCGGGGCATCCAGCCAAGGCGCTTTCTCTGAAGCTTTGGCGAATTTGGCGGAGAACTCCCCGAAGCTCAAGTGGCCGGATTTGTTTTCAATCAGTCCGAAGGTAGCGGCATCCCAGAATGCGGTGGCGCCACCTAGGGAAAGGACGATTTCATATCCTTCAGGCAAAGAAAAAAGCTCGGCTAGCCCTGCGCGAATATCGCCCACGACATCTTTGACGGCGGGCTGGCGGTGAGAGGTGCCCATGATGGATGTGCTGCCATCGACAACTGCTTGGACTTGTTCTAGGCGCACCTTGGAGGGGCCACAGCCAAACCGTGGGTCTTCTGGGATGAAGTCATTGGGCAGGGTAGGGAACTGATCGCTCATGTTCACGCTTTCTTGAGCTTAAAGGTAGGAAATATTTAGTACGAACATGCCAGTATGGCGATGCTTTGCAAGTCTAGCGGCTTTGAGGTGGATTTCCTATTGCTGGAAAGAAAATAGGAACTAGGTCACGCCGAGCTATGAGTGTCATTGGGGAACTGCTTTTGAAGCGGGAATGCGCTACTACACCGAAATGGGGTGGGATATCTTGGGTGACAATTGAAAAATATGGGGGTATGCGGGGGTGATTATCGAATTGATCTAGCGGTTATTACGCAGGTTAATTGCCCAATGTATTATAGATCACAAATTTTGATACACTGTGCAGTGACCCACGCAAAGATGGAATTCTGTACTCTTATGCGAGGAGTGGACTAGACAAAAAGATCAGGGCATGAAAGTGTTGCTGATCGTCTGCTTATTTTTGGGGATAACTCGGCAATAAGTCTGTTGCCCTTAAAGATGAGTGGGTTGTTTAGCTTCTAGCGAAAACTGAATAACAAGCTCTCCTTTATTATTTAAGCACTCCGATGTGTAACACAGGTGTATAAACGCAGTTGCATAAAAAGGGTGTAAATAATTGAGGGGCTCTCTTTAAGGTCAATGTGCGGAGCTTTTGGCTGCTTAAAGGGAGTGCTTGTGCCGGGAAGCCGAGGTATCTTGTGGACGCAGCCCAACCGCAAGAAGTACTTTTTGGTAAAACGGAAGTCGTTGTAACTACACAAAGTATGCAAGAAATAACAATTTATGAAAGGGAAGCTGTGGCTACTGAAAACAACAAGGCGGTACTCCATTACCCAGGCGGCGAATTTGAGCTGGACATCATCAAGGCTACTGAGGGTAATGATGGCGTAGTGCTGGGTAACATGCTGGCACAAACCGGTCTAGTTACTTTCGATCCAGGCTATGTCTCTACTGGTTCTACTGAATCCAAAATTACCTACATTGATGGCGACCAGGGCATTCTGCGTCACCGCGGCTACGATATTGCTGACCTCGCGGAAAACGCTACCTTCAATGAGGTTTCCTACCTTTTGATTAAAGGCAAGCTCCCTAACCAAGAGGAATTGGAAACCTTCAACGACGAGATTCGTCACCACACTCTTTTGGACGAAGATTTTAAGGCACAGTTTAAGATCTTCCCCCGCAATGCACACCCTATGTCCGTGTTGGCTTCCTCGGTGAACATTCTCTCCACCTACTACCAGGACCAGCTAGATCCACTGGACGAAGCTCAGCTGGACAAAGCAACTGTGCGTTTGCTGGCTAAGGTGCCGATGTTGGCTGCCTATGCGTATCGTGCCGCCAAGGGTGCTCCGTACATGTACCCCGACAATGCATTGAATGCACGTGAGAACTTCCTGCGCATGATGTTTGGTTACCCAACCGAGCCATACCAGGTAGACCCAGTGATGACCAAAGCACTAGACAAGCTGCTTATCCTGCACGCCGACCACGAGCAAAACTGCTCCACCTCTACCGTGCGTATGATTGGTTCGGCACAGGCCAATATGTTCGTGGCCATCGCCGGTGGTATCAATGCCCTGTCCGGCCCGCTGCATGGTGGCGCCAACCAGGCTGTTCTGGAAATGCTGGAAGAAATCGATGCCAATGGTGGCGACGCCAGTGACTTCATGAACCGCGTGAAGAACAAGGAAAAGGGCGTTCGCCTGATGGGCTTCGGCCACCGCGTGTACAAGAACTACGATCCACGCGCAGCCATTGTCAAAGACACCGCACACGAAATCCTCGAGCACCTCGGTGGCGACCACTTGCTGGATCTAGCCATGAAGCTCGAAGAGATTGCACTGTCGGATGATTACTTCATCTCACGTAAGCTCTACCCGAATGTGGACTTCTACACCGGCCTGATTTATCGTGCCATGGGCTTCCCCACGGACTTCTTCACCGTACTGTTTGCCATTGGCCGCCTGCCAGGCTGGATTGCTCAGTACCGTGAACAGCTGGCTACCACCTCCAAGATCAACCGTCCTCGCCAAATTTACACCGGTGAGACTTTGCGGAAGGTGACCCCTCGCTCAGAGCGCTAAGCCCAGCGGTGAACTAACAACGTGAACTGCATAATAAAGCCGGATACCAAGTGACCCACTATAATAATGTGGACAACTGTGGTAGCTGGCTTTTATTTGTTGGCTATCTTTGCCTAGAAATCCACAAAAGGAGTTTGACTCTTCATGGAGAAACCAGTCATTAAGCTGCCATCTGGCCCAGCCCCAGAAGACCTTGTCATCACTGACATTGTTGTTGGTGAGGGGGAGACTGCACAACCCAATGGCATGGTTGAAGTGCACTACGTGGGAGTGGACTTTGAAACTGGTCAGGAATTTGATTCCTCCTGGGATCGCGGCCAGTCCATCGAATTTCCCCTCGCAGGTCTGATCCCTGGCTGGCAGGAAGGTATCCCTGGTATGAAAGTGGGTGGTCGTCGTCAGTTGGTCATTCCGCCAGAGGCTGCTTATGGACCAGAAGGTGGCGGACACCATCTATCGGGTCGCACCTTGGTATTTGTCATTGATTTATTGAGTGTTCATTAATCTTTCAATACCTAAAGCACGGCTGCCGGTGAGAACCATCATCACCGGCAGCCGTGCTTTAGTTATAACTGTGCCAGTTGCTCATAGCGGCGGAATCGCTGTTCGCGGCCGACGTTTTCGGGGTGATTGGCTAAGTCCCACAGCGCGTAAGTGATATGAGCTAACACTCGGTCGCAGAATTGTTGCGGTTGCGCCGCGGCGTCGGGGGATTCGTCGATAAGCTCGTCGATAACGCCCGCGGCTTGTAGCTTGGCCGCGGTCACATTTTGTTCCTCCATCATTTGCGGTGCATGGCTGGTATCGCGGTAAATAATGGCTGAAGCGCCTTCCGGTGGCAGCGGGGATAGCCATGCATTTTTCGCGGCGAGTACTTTATCGGCAGGTAGCATTGCCAAAGCTCCACCGCCGCAGCCTTGACCTAAAATCACGGAAACGGTGGGGACATCAACATCGACTAATTCCCCTAAGGTACGAGAAATAGAACCTGCTAGGCCCTGCTCCTCAGCGGCTTGGCTTAACTCGGCACCAGCGGTATCAATGATGGAAATGAGCGGAATTTGCAGGGACTTCGCTAGCGCTATGCCACGGCGAGCAAACCGCAGCGCAGCCGGGCCAAGGGGAGTGTGCAGCGTTTGATTATGACGGTCTTGGCCGATCACAACCACAGGACGGCCCCCGATCCTAGTGAGTACCACCCGTACCGCCGGGGATTTCCTGCCATCGCCGGTACCGGAAAGTTCGATACGGGTCTCGGTTCCTAACCGGTCAAGTAGCTGCTGTAGGCCCGGCCGTTCGGGGTTTCTCGTCGCAGTGATCGCATCCCACGCACTAGATGGTGCTTGGGGTGGGGTAGGCTCCGTAACCGGCGGCTGGGTGGTTACCGGTGGCGTGAGTAAGACCTCGGTAATTTTTTGCACCGCGCCGCGTAATTGCTGCGGCGAAATCACTCCGTCAATAACACCGACCTGGGCTAGGTTTTCGGCCCGCTGCACTTGCTCCGGGATATTCGTTCCGGTGGTCAGTTCCACCACCCGTGGGCCGAGGAAACCCAAAAGTGCGCCGGGCTCGGCAAAGGTGAAATGTCCGGCTGAACCCCATGACGCCATGACGCCGCCGGTGGTGGGGTTACGTAGGTAGACCAAAAACGGCAGGTGTGCGTCCTGATGCCGGTAAATGGCGGTGGTGATGGAGACCATGAGCACAAAGGCCGGGGTGCCTTCCTGCATGCGAGTACCGCCTGAGGATGGGGAGATGAGCAGGGGAAGTTTCAGCTCGGTTGCTTTATGGATTGCTGCGATGATTCGCCGAGCGGTGGCTGCCCCAATGGAGCCACCGAGGAAATCAAATTCACTGAGAACAAAAGCTACGCGGGCGCCAAAGACGGTGCCTTCACCGGTAATGACGGCTTCGTCAACCTGAGTTTTTTCTCGGGCTCTGGCCAGGCTAGCGTGGTAGTCATCGCTGATCGTGCCGTAAACCGGTGGGCTGTCCCAGGATACGTAGGAGCCAGGATCAAGAACTTCATTGATTAATGTTGTGGCAGAAAGACGACTCATGGGGTAAACCCTAGCGCTATATTCGCCCCCGATGTGGGCATTTTGATAAAACTCATTCACCGTTTTCCACAAAAAGGGGTAAAACATATCGGTATGGTGGTTTAGCTTTTGGCTGTGACCATCAGACCTTATTGTCGCTAACGGAAAGAACGGTATATGGATACGTTGCTTGTAGAAGACCATGGTTATGTGCGAGTCCTTAGGCTCAACCGACCCGAGAGGCGTAATGCGCTCAATGTCGAGTTATGCCAGCGCATCACCCAGGAGGTCCGGACTGTTACTGAGCTTGACGACGCCTCCGTGCGGGCGATTTTGCTTCGGGGTGATCGGCGGGCTTTTTGCGCCGGTGCGGATCTTGGGCCCAGCCGGCCCGATGGCGATACGGGGGCGCAGGGTGGCGTCTATGGCGGAGGTTTTCATGATGCGCTGTTTGCCATGCTGAAAACAATTGTGGCTTGTCCGGTTCCGGTATTGGCTGATGTGCAAGGACCTGCGGTGGGGGCGGGAACTCAGCTGGCATTAGCGTGTGATCTGCGTATAGCGGGGGAGGCAGCGTGGTTTGGGGTTCCCGCGGCGGCGTTAGGTTTCGCCTTGGACTCGTGGACTATTAATCGGGCACGGGAGCTGCTGGGAGGGGCCTTGGCTCGTAATGTGCTTATTGCCAATCAGCGGGTGGAGTTGGCGCAAGCGCTCGCTACTGGCTTTGTGGTGCAGCATAGTGATAGTGCGGGAGCTATGGAGTTTGCGCAAACCGTTGCCTCCTTAGCGCCTTTGGCTATGGCGCAGTTGAAGCAGGTGCTTAATGAACGTGATGCTGCTTATGCGCTTAATAGCGAGCAGCAGGAACTTTACGATATTTGCTGGGCGAGTGAAGATGCTGCGGAGGCAAAACTTGCCAGGGCGCAAAAACGTGTGCCACAGTTCCGTGCTCGTTAATGCGTGGGGGATTGGCCAGGGACTAGCGCCTGCCGTGGAAAAATATGGCGGGTGCTATCTAGGGCTGCTTGGGTGCTAGGTGGGCGCTAAACTTGTGAATGTGCGATTTGCAAACTTAACAAACCGTACTTTCGGTATCTTATGGGGGTGGATAGTGACGTAGGATACATCCTGTTCACGTGTATGATGGGGGTAAGGACAGCGAAAAGGTGACGAAAACTTCACATTTAGGTTCTGCATTGCAATATGAGTTAGGTAACTTTGCTGTGTGACGAGGTAAGTGTGACTAGAGGCACAGGCGCGGAGGTTTTACCAACCCACCGGCCTTTCATCTTTTAGTTATGCACCTCACCAAAAGTGCAGGATTTCTCGTCGTCAGTTTCTTCCTCGCCTTTGCGACGTTTCTCATAGTGCCTCAGAGAAAACAACCCAGGCGAAACATAATACGGGCTCTGAAACCAACAATGATGAGCCTTGATTTGAGAAAGCGAGTGTTTTTATGAGTGCTTCTCAGGCACCGCAGCGGCGTCAACCGACCGCGCAAGAGTTCCGAGAGATGCAAAAAAGCCCGGAATTTTCCAAGCTGAAGAAGACCTATCGCAGTTTCACTTTTCCCATGTCGGTGGCATTCTTCGTGTGGTACTTACTGTATGTGCTAATGGCCATTTACGCTCCAGATTTCATGGCAACCCAAGTGGTGGGTTCCATTAATATGGGTGTGATTTTGGGACTAGCGCAGTTCATAACCACCTTCTTGATTACCTGGATCTACATCCAATACGCCAACAAAAACATCGAACCGCAGGCAGCTGCGATTCGCGAAAAGATGGAAGGCTAATAGGTGCATTCAATGACTACAACTACGCTTGCACAAGCTGACGTCATGGCCGATATTAACCCGGTCCTTAACATCGTTGTGTTCCTCGCCTTCATCGTAGTAACCATGGCTGTGGTGCTACGCGCTGGCAAATCTACTAAAGAAGCCAGTGATTTCTACACCGGTGGCGGCAGCTTCTCTGGTCGCCAAAACGGCTTAGCTATTGCCGGTGACTACCTTTCGGCTGCCTCCTTCCTCGGTATCGTTGGCGCCATCGCGCTTACCGGTTACGACGGATTCCTGTACTCCGTTGGCTTCTTCGTGGCGTGGCTCGTGGCGCTGCTGTTAGTTGCTGAGCCACTGCGTAACGTAGGCCGCTTTACGATGGCCGACGTATTGTCCTTCCGCTTGCGGCAAAAGCCCGTGCGGGTAGCCGCTGCTTTCGGTACCCTATTCGTCTCCCTGTTCTACCTCATTGCTCAGATGGCAGGCGCCGGTTCGCTGGTTTCGGTGCTGCTAAACCTCAAAGGCCAAACCGAACAGGCCATTGTGGTGGCAATCGTGGGTGTGGTCATGATCGCCTACGTTTTGATCGGCGGCATGAAGGGAACCACCTATGTGCAGATGATTAAGGCTGTACTGCTGGTTGGCGGCGTATCCATCATGACTGTGCTGGTGTTCATCGCAGCTAAAGGCGGAATCAGTGAACTGTTTAACCAAGCTGTTGCTACCCATGGTTCTTCCAACTACTTGGCAGAAAAAGGCTATGAAGCAAGCCAGATCCTAGAGCCTGGCCTGAAATACGGTAAGAGTGAGCTCACCAAGCTGGACTTCGTATCCCTGGCTATCTCTTTGGTATTGGGTACTGCTGGTCTGCCACACGTGCTCATGCGCTTCTACACCGTTCCTACCGCTACCGAGGCACGTCGCTCCGTGACCTGGGCAATCGTTCTCATCGGCGCGTTCTACCTCATGACCTTGGTATTGGGCTTCGGTGCCGCTGCGCTAGTAGGCCCTGACATCATCATGCAGGCACCTGGCACCGCTAATGCCGCTGCACCACTGCTGGCACTACAGCTGGGTGGCCCAGTATTCATGGCTGCGATCTCCGCTGTCGCCTTCGCTACCGTGCTCGCCGTCGTTGCAGGCTTGGCCATTACCGCATCTGCTTCTGTGGCACACGATATTTACGACGCCGTTCTGCGCAACGGTCAGTCCTCGGAGGAAGAACAGGTTCGGGTGTCCCGCATCACCGTTATCGTCATCGGTGTGCTCTCCATCGTGCTGGGTATCCTCGCTATGGGCCAGAACGTAGCCTTCCTGGTATCACTTGCCTTCGCTATCGCAGCCTCGGCAAACCTGCCCACCATCCTGTACTCGCTGTACTGGAAGCGCTTCAACCCCACTGGAGCCGTGACCTCTATGTACACAGGTCTTGCAGCAGCGTTGATTCTGATTATCTTCTCTCCAGCGGTCTCCGGTGAACCCACCTCCATGTTGGGTGAGCACATCGACTTCGCATGGTTCCCGCTGTCGAGCCCCGGTATCGTCTCGATTCCATTGGCATTCATCGCAGGCTACCTCGGCACCATCTTCGGTAAGCCAGACAACTTTGATGATCTCCAGGCGGAAATGGAAGTTCGCTCCCTCACCGGTGTGGGCGTGGAAGCCGCTGTCGATCACTAAAACTCCAGTAGCGTCAATAAATTGGCTTCCCGACAACCGCTAGGGGAGTCAATAACTGAAGAAACTGGCGACAATGCCCCCTAAGAACTTTTCATTAACCGCCTCTAGCTGCGGAAATGAAAAAACGTTAGGGGGCATTTCCCTGTGTTTTCCGCAAACCTATTAGGATAAATCGCATGCCCGAAACCGTGCCGTTTAACTCTGTCTACCCAGCAACTGGTAGGAGATCGCGCACCATAAAAAGCATTCTTAGTGCCGGCATTATTTTAACTCTCACGGCAGGAACGATGAGTGCTTGCGCTCCGAATCACGTCGATGGCATCAAGGAACTGCCCACGGTTACCACAGTAGAAAAGAG
Source organism: uncultured Corynebacterium sp. (assembly GCA_963520895.1). GTDB lineage: Bacteria > Actinomycetota > Actinomycetes > Mycobacteriales > Mycobacteriaceae > Corynebacterium. The sequence goes on from CAUQSW010000062.1 coordinate 12,248, forward strand.
CTTCGGTGTGGCAGCACTTGATTATGAGGAGCTGACAGAACCACCCATTGACACCCTTGCGTACCAAATCACCTATGTTGATTTTGCCACCGGCACCCATGTGGGGTCATGGAATGAACGTTCATCACGGGCAGCACTAAGCCTAATAAAGCTGTATATCGGGCATTATGTATTTCTTAAAGGGAAAAAGAAAGATAAAGACAAAGCCTACGAAATGATCGTCAAATCTGACGATGAGGCGGCCGAGGAACTATACGAAGAATATCCCGAAGCCATCGAGTGGGTGGCTAAGAAATATAAGTTAGACTCCACCGTGGCGGATTACCGGTGGGGTTACTCGCTAACCTCCAGTTATGATGTTGCGTTTTTTCTAGGACAACTTCTAGAAGATGAACCGGAATCTCTCGTACTGGCTGCAATGCGAGAATCAGATGACAAGGCAGCAGATGGAACCGATCAAGATTTCGGCACCGCGGTGCTCCCTGGCGTAAAAGGCTCTAAATGGGCTTGGTCCAATGAGAAAGACGCCCATGGATCCGCAAGCTTCGGCAAAAACTTTGTGGCAGTTGCCATGATTAATGGTGATGCTGACATGCTCACCGACCTCGTGGAACGCCAGCTGATGCGTCCTTAACAGCGGCGGTTGGGGGCGTCGAAAAGCAAAAAACGTGGGTGAGCACCCACGTTTTCATCATTAACGCACCATATTAAGGATTTGGTCGATTTGCTGCGCTGGCGGCAGCGGGATTTGTCGACCACCTGGAATCTGGCTGGACATTTGGTTAGCTACCTGGCCTAGCTCATTAATGGTTTGACCATCAAGACTGCCTGCTGGAATCGGAACTGAGTGCTTAATCGCAGTGCCGGACTCGGAAGGGGCTTGGGTCTGTGGTGCCTGGCCCGGAGTCCACTGACCCCAGTCAGAAGCGTAGACATTATTAATATCGACGGTAATGCCATCAATGTCTTCTTGGTTTTTGGCTTTCTGGTGGATGGTGGTCCGAGGGTGGATCTTGCCATCGGAACCCCAGTCGTGCTGCCAGAAATACGAGCCTAAACCATCCTGGATTGCCCACTCAATGGTGTTGTAGTTGCCGTAAATGCCCATGGTATAACCCTGGCTAGTGAGCGCTTGGTTAAAGGCCTGAAGATAAGGCTTAATCAGGGAATCGTATTGCTCCCTCGTAGGGTTATCATCAATGGCGACATAAATCGGCCGACCCTTGGGGCCACCAGCTTGTGCGTGAATGGCCATAGCCTGTGGGGCGTGAACAGCGGCACCCGCAGCACCTTGCTTCCAATCGGCGGTGGTGTCGCGGCCAAACTGATACACAGAAGCCACCTTTAACCCAGAATTTGCCTGTGCCTGGGTTTCGTCAAGAGTTACCGGCTTGCCCAACATCCATTCCGCGCCGGGGCGCCGCTTGGAAACGTAGCGAACTGAGCCCATATGCCCAGCCTTTTTAATAGCATCGGCGCTAGGAACGCCAGCAGAATAATCAATGACAGTGCCCAATATGGGGCCCAGTGCATGGGCGGAAGGCGCGGTAACGCTGGTAGTGGATAACGTCAAGCCACTGACAAAAACAGCTGCAGCAGTCCGCAGGAAAATGCGGCGATTAAAGATGGACATGTATCTCCCTTAAGTCATTGAGAAACCCAGAATCTAAACCCACTAATAACCAGTAGATAAATCTAGAATCTTGTTTCACATTAGTAACACTAGAAACCAACAATAACAGTTTTTACGGAGATGTGAAAGTAGTTATCCGCCCGCAAAGCGATAGATAAAGTGCTTAAATAACGAATTCTCCCCGGCCAACAACATGTGACCGGGGAGAATATGCAGGTTAAAACGGTATCAATAAGGATTAGAACGGAAGCCCTCCGCCGGTTTAATTAAATGCGCCACAAGAGGAAACAGCAACACTGTTGCAGAACCTGCGGTCACCATCAGCGAGGCATCGCCAGTAGACAAAATCCCAGAGCCAGTAGCCACCTCTGTCACCGCCACGATAATCGGAAGCGCAGTCGCAGTATAAAGGCTTAGCTGTAGTTTTTCTTTAATATCGATAAGACCAGAGCCAGTATTAAACACAACTTCTTGCAGGAGCACTGGCAGCCCCCGGATAAGATAAATGAGCGGCACCAACAGCACCAGCACCCACGGCCTGGCAAAAACCTCACTGGGATTAATAGACATGCCAGAGCAGACAAAGAACAACGGAATGAGCAGCGAATATCCCAAAATATCCAGCTGTTTTTCCAACGAGTCCGCGGCGGATTCTGGAATGATCTGATGCAAAATAACCCCCGCTGCAAACGCTCCTAACACCACATCAAGCTCGAATGTGGCAGCAACCGCCATGAGGGTACCCAGCATAAACAGCACTAGACGCAGTGCCATCTGGTTCGTGGAGCCGGTGCTATCAACAAAAGCGCGCTGGGTCCACGGCAGCAAAAACCGAACTGTGGTGGGAATAAACGCCACCAGCATCGCTATGAAGAAAAACAGGAACAGTACAGTGGTGGTGATCCAGGTGGCGCGAGTAGAAAGCAGCAATGCCATGGCCATGATGGGCAAGATTTCTCCGATAGCGCCATGAACGAGCAGCGATGATCCGACTGAGGTTTTCAGCATGTTTTGCTGCCGCATAATGGGCATCAGCGTGCCAATGGCGGTGGAGGTGCCAGCAATTGCGATGCCTAGTGTGGTATCTAATTCTGTTGGTCGCAGCAATGCAAAGGTGCCAACACAACTTAAGACGAGACAGCACAGCCACGTAATAGCCGCCATGCCGCCTTCTTTGCTTCGGATAGTACGTGGGCTGATTTCGTAACCTGCGAGCAGAAACAGCATTCCCAGCCCTAGCTGTTTCAGCAGGGCGACACCGCCATCTGCCGATGCTAGGTGGAGACCATGAGGGCCAATAGCGATTCCCGCACCGATGAGTAACACCACGGCGGGAATGCGTTTACCACTAAGCCACGACAATAGTGGCGCTAGAACGGTAACCCCCATGATCCAAGCGAAAGAAGAAAGAGCTGCAACATCTGTGGTTCCCGCCGCTAGGGTCATGGGTATTAAGTCTAGTCATGAAGATGTAGCTATGGTATTAAAACTGGTAGCCGGCTGTGGGGCGGTGGTTGCGATGTTTCTGGGCAGGTGATCTTGGAATCAGATTTTAGTGCCCGCGCTAGTTGGTGTCCCTACCGTGTTAAAAAGGTTCCTACTCGGCGATGGATTGCCGCAGCTGTTGGTGGGTATTGTATAGATCGCGGCAGTATTCGGTGTACATCAAGGTGCCGTCGTACATCAATGTGGCGCCCGCTGTCTGGTCGAGGAGGCACTCTTCGATTTGGAGATCAGCATAGGACTCAAACGGGGCAATGAGTTGTTCAATATCAGTGCTGAGGTAATTAATCTCTACTAGTGAGCCGTCGGGAAGTGGCGCGATAACAGAGGTTCCGTCAGTTTTCGTTGTGCTGGTGTTGTTGGTTACTGGCATAGCCATCGTGTCTGCTTGGGAAGCAACCACGGTGCTAATAACCTGCCAACAACAATACGGAGTGATGGTGATAGCAAGAATGACTGCGCATAGCCGAATGAAGGCTCGGTGATATGTCAGCATCAACAAAACCCTCCTGTGACTAAAACGACAATGACAATATGAACTAACAGCACGTCTGGCGTATCAGAAATGATGTTGTAGTCAAGTTTAGACGTGTTTACAGAAAAAGAAAGTGCGGCGCTAGGTGCTAAGAAACCATGCATACAAAGGAATCTGAGCGTTTAGCTAAAGGTAAGTCGCCCACGGCGGTCTATATGTATAGTAGTGCGGTTATGCAAGATTTACTATGTATGAAATCGCCGGGGTGGTGAAAATGCTTAGAATGTTATCAAAAATGATTACCTTATTTCGGGGGAGAAAAATTGCAGTTGATGGCGGTGAGTCACCCAGGTTCTTTCGTTTCTAAACTCGGCTTGCCTAGTGATTATCTTAGGAAACAAAGCGCAGGGCATAAATTTCCGCGTAATGAACGTTTAGATATTGACGGAACTGCAGCTGGTGGCGTTCAGCTGTTGACAGGGCTAGGGTTCAGGGTTGAGCGGTTGTTGGGGACGCATCAGCGGTTGGCGAGGTTTTCCAACGCTGAGGTGGGGTAGGGATAAGGACAGACTTCCTTAGGTAAAAATAAGCGTAAAACGTGTTGAAAATCACAGTCAATTGGCTGGCATTCCGCTGCTGCTTGTGCGTTTTATGCCGACTATTTTGCTTCTTGTGTTGTGGTTTTGCGGTGAGTTGGTGTGGTGCCCTGATGGATGTGGCGATTGTGCCTTTATGCAATGAGTATGGCCCCAGTCTGATCCCGCGCCCATCGTATTCTTGCGCACAATGCTTAGCTGCTATTTACGCCTTCGGGGCTGCTACGTGGTTTTGGCAGTGCTCAAGTTCTGGTGACTTCCGGTGAAACTTATCGACGCTTAAGGCCGTAGCTTGGGGTGCTATTACCTGCTATGACCCTGTGTTTTTCCCAACTTGTTGTGGTGATAAGTGGATTGGTGTTTTGGCGGCTGTGGTTGGGTTATTGTTGCGCGTGGGCGGCGGGGGTGGCTGGCTCGGTAATTGTGGGGAATGGGTGGCTAAGGGACGTTGGGTGGAGTAATTTGAGAGGGTCGGTGAATGGAATTCCACCGAACTACTGGGGCGGTTGAGGTTTGAGTTAATTATGTATACTTGTGTGAATTGGTTGAGTCGTCTAGGCTCGACGTATCTTGAATTGATGTCTACCGAAAGACGATGGCGAAGAAAATGCACAATGTCATACTCGCGTGCCTCGCACTCTCACCCATGACGGGCTTTTCCCTGCGTAAGTTCATTTCCAACGCTGCTGATATTTTCCCAGAAGTCAGCTTCGGTGCGCTCTACCCAGCTTTGTCCCAGCTGGAGAAAAAGCGGAGCATCTCAGTAATTCCCGATAACACCCGCAAGATCTATGCGCTTACCGACGCTGGTCGCAGGCAAGTGGATAAATGGTTGGAAGCCCAAGACGATGAGTTCAAGCGCAACTATGAACTAGCCACCCGGCTATTCTTCTTTACGCTGCTAGAACCCGAAGCAACCCAGCACGATATTGAGACTTTCTTAACAGAATTCGCCCAAGAGCAAACTGGGTTGGAACTGGTCAATGCTGAAGAAGCCACGGATGCGGTAGAACAAGTCGACGCTGCAGATCACACCGCGGCACTACCGTTTGGAGTGGAGTTCTATAACTTCCTCGTTGGCTGGCACCGTGAGAATCAACCGGTGGCTGCCGTAGCGGCTAAGCAAGCGGCGTAGATTAACGGTGTAGCTGCGATTTTCTGGCTGTTGGGAATGAACTGTTCCTAACAGCCTATAGGTTTTTATTGGGGCGCAGCTCAATGATTGACTGTTGAATGTGGTTGTTGTTGATTAGGAGGGGGCAGGGGTTTTGGGGCTTCGGAGCGTCGAAAAGCTGTGGCAGTAACGAGGCGGAAATCTTGATGGTTTAGCTTTCTTGGAGCTTGTTGCGCCTGAAAGAAAAAATGGCGGCCCCTAGGTAGGCGAGGATACTTGCCAGTATGACAAGCAGTGATGCTCCTGCGAATGTTGCTGATTTCGGGGCGGGAATCATCGCATCGCTGGCATCGATCATAACGCCCAAACGCCCACCAAAAATATGCGAATGCGCTCAGGCCGATGAGGATGCTTCCGGCCATGATCCAGCGTTGCAGGCGTGTTGGCGAACCGGCGAAGAACAGTGCTGCTGCCATGATCGCTAGGATGATCGGGGCGAAGAATAACGAAAAAATGGGGATGGCCATGAAATAGACCAGTGGTATAAACCAAGCAGCCGCTGCGGGTATTACCCCGTAGCCTCCCAGTAGGTAGCAGCCCACCCAAGTCTGCTAAGCGCAAGCGAAAAGCCGTTCGGAGCATGGATCGCAACAAGCGTCGCCGTTGGTGCTTATCCGGCAACTCCTTAAGGGCCGATTGTCATTTTTGTCCGTGTTCTTCGCGGAGTCTGCTGGGGGTGATCCGGATTACTCGGTTAAGTGCGCAGTTTTCGCTGTCGGAAAGGCTAGGATTATCCATGGTGACGTTCCCTTGGTGAAAGTGAGGAGTCTGTTGGCGGCTACGTGCGCCCCTATTCTTTGGCGTTGGTCGCCCACTTTAGCGATGATGGGGTTTAGGGACGATTTTTGACGACAATCGCACGACACCCACTACCATAAACGGTCATAAACCGCCTCATAGTACCTAAAGTAAAAACCCCATCTACCTGCAAAAAACCAGGTTAGGTGGGGTAAATAAAAGCGCCCCAGAGAGGAATCGAACCTCCGACACCGGCTTTAGGAGAGCCGTGCTCTATC
>CAUQSW010000063.1:0-18519 GCA_963520895.1 uncultured Corynebacterium sp.
TTATCCACAGAAACTTTTTGCATCGACGTGCAAAAAACCGGCTGCAAACCCACAGCACACAAACAACCGTCGAAAAGCGAAAGTCCCTGCACACCCCCGTTATTTACCCCCACCTTCAAGAGCCTAGGGCCGGTGGAGTTTCCCAGGTGTCCTACAAATAGATTGATATGAAGTTCATATTAGAGCCATAACATTGAGGAGGCGAGGATGATAAAAAGAGCATTGAGTGCGATGATCGTCGCAACGCTCGCGCTTGCTGGGCTGGTTGCCACCCCAGCGCACGCCGCCCGCACGGAGGGTTTTACCATTAAAAATGCGATCGTGAAGGACAACCCTGAGAGTGATATTCCAGGCAGACCCGGCACGTTTTCCTTTGACTGGTCCATCGCAGAGCGCCCCAAAGCTGGCGAAGGTTTTGAAATAGTACCCAATTACCTGCTCATGACCGGCAAGCGGTGGGAAGAGCTGCCGATGACCGCGGGTGATACTGAGATCGGCATCTGCGTGCTGGAACCAGTCCTCATTAGCTGCACGGTTGATGATCGGATTGCTCAGCTGCCAGAAAACGCCCCAGTTGAAGGCCATGTCGAAACCCCTATGCAGCGGCACTATATGGCTGCTACGACACGGGCGCTCCCCTCGGGGGATTACGCGCCAACCATAAGGTTCTCCGTTAATTCCAAACCGCTTGACGTGGCTATTCCCAATGGCATCGCTGGTTCGCTAGCACCAGATACACCGGTGAAAGTCAGCGAAGCAACACCCTATAGTGTCGACCGTCCGGTGGAGTGGACGTTAGATTTTCACCCGACACACTTGGCTAACCGCGATCCGCAGGCCTACAAAACCCCAGATAGCACCACCCAACTCAGCTATAAATTCACGGTAGATTCCTCCGTGCAATTTGCCGAAGATTTCCAGGCTAAGCCATGGGAGCTGCGCGAGATTGAATCTAGGTCTCCAGTGGCGTCGCTGGTCACCACCAGCAATTCCCCTGCCAATGGTTTCGAGATTGCAGTCACCGAAAACGGCAACACCAAGGAGATCACCGTACAGGGACCATTCAAGCCGGAACATCGCTACAGTCTGTATCTGCCAACTAAATTCCACACTGCGCTAAAGCCAAAGGAAACTGCCACTATCACGGTGCAGCTGGAATCTTATGGCAAACCACTCACTCTTCCCATCACTAATCCACAGACAGGCTTGTTTGAGAACGGCTATGGGCTTGTCACTGTCAGAGGTCTATCCTCCACCGACATACCAGTCCCCTACGACACGCACTTGTATGGTGATCTCACCTACGACCTGCCCGAGGACACAAAAGCTTCGGATTATCCCGACTGGGAAGATCGCCCCCGCGGCATTGCTGACGACGACCAAAGCGGCACCATAAAAGTGGAATACAAATTCCTCGGCTCAAGTTACCGGATTGCGATTTTCCCCGAAGGAACCAAGGTATCCTTAAGGCCGCGGGAAGCACAGTGGCCTCGGTATAAATACGACCCAACCCAAACCACCATAGATCCTGCCGAGATGACAGTAGCACCAACCCCAGATAACCGGTTTACCGTCACCTACGCCATAACTGGGGACCAAGGTTCGTTTAAAGTTGGTGTGGAAGTCACTGGGCCCGAGGAAGCAGTCCGTGACGCTAGAAGCACCAAAAGCACTGTCTCCTGGACCTGCACTAAGGACGGCCAGGAGATCGAAAGTGGTGAGGAAACTATCTCAACTACCGCAACCAAGCATTTCATGAGTAGCATTTCCCTATTCGAAGGCTCAGAGTGCACGATAACGCAACAGCCTCCCCAAATTGCAGGATACCGTCTTGACGCTGACCAATCCGTTCTGGAACAGAAGGTGACCGTCACTGCCGATATGGATTCCACCCTGTTTAAGAACCACTATGTTGAGGAGGTTCAGCAGCAGCCGCAGGCAGAGATCGTTTCTGAGGAAGCTAGCACCACAGAAACTCCCGAAGAAACCATCCCGGCCACCGAATAACGCATAGCCCATCATCTCCGAGCACCCCGCTCGGGGATTTTTTATGCAAGTTTATTCTTTACCACCAATAGCCACACAACCAGCACTAGTGGCGTAAACATGCTCCCTGTCGCCCACAGCCAAGCTGGTTCGATCTCCAGCTTTTGCGAAATCTCGAAAACTGCGTACGCCATCAGCAAAAACAAAAAGAGAGTTGCAAACAAGCCAATGACTATCGAGGCGGTTACAAATAGATCATAAGGTGCCATAGGCCGACTGTAGCAAGAAAAATAATTTTACCCCCTATAGCTTTTTTAATATCTATAAAAACGCAGATCAATATCGATCTATGGCAGACAACCGATCCTAACAGGGGTAGCGATTTTTTAACAGATTATGCAAAACGCACCACGGTGGTGTTTACTTAAAGGGCAGGCACGGTGCCTGATCCAATTTGTGGTGTTTTTCAAGTACAAACATCAATTGTCCATTCCGTGCCTGCCTTACCTATATCTGCACATTGTCAATCAGCCGAGTACCATCGAAATCCACCGCAATCATCAGGCGGGCATCGGCTGGAGTGAGGGCGTCGTCAAGCGTGGGTGTGCGTAATTCTAAATACTCCGGCGTGATATTTGCTGCCGCAAGAACTTCACGAGCCGCGGCAAGAACCGCTTCTTTACCGTTTGCTGCGGCATGAGCACCGGCAAGCAGCGCCGCCGCCATGGCTACCGCTTGATCGCACTGGTTCGTTGCTACCGCCACGCCATTATTGCTGCGCACCGTCGGGTGGGAATGCACCGTAACCCCCAACTGAAAATCCGCAACCATGCGGTTAAGGTTGAGTGACAATTCGTAATCCCGCTCCCCTATGAGCACATCAGTGGGATTAACCGCCCCCAACACAGCCAGAATGAGGGATAACTCCGCCTCCAACGCCGCTGCGGGTTCGAGGCTTTGCCCTAGGAGCTGCAGACCAATCCGCCGCCCGTTAGGCCACAGCGACTCTTCGGTGTAGCGGAAAACCAGATCGACTTTTTCTTCCGCCAACACGTCCTGCGGAATGCTGGGCTGGGCGGCTACGACCACCACTGACCCGGGAATCCGGTGAGCTGCGCGCACCAGCGCTCGGTGGCCAGCATGAAACCCGTTTTTAAGACACACCAGCACTATTCGGTGGCCTTTGCCGCGCAGCACCCGGCTGTATACCTTCATGCTTTTGGTTTCTGTCACCTCTACGGCCTGGCCGGCTACGAAAGTCACGCGCGCTCCTTACAGCAGGTACGTAATCATGTTATTAAACAAGGTATGGATCTCGTCAGGTAGCCACTGGCGTATCGCTGTGGCAGAATTCTTATCCAATCGAGGTGGCAGTATAACTGATTCATTGGTGGCAGCACGACCCACAAGTTCACAGATGATGGGGAAGAATCGGATCGCCACGGTGGCTGGGTACTGTGCCAGGCTAACCAATTCCGGTTGCAATAAGGCTTCGGTGAAAAATAATTCCGCTACTTGGCCGGTTGTGGTATCAGGGGCACTGAGCACGCACCGGCCATCACCTAGGTAGGCGAAAATAAACACCGGTTGGGGCAGCTCAGCCAAACTGTCTAAAACCGCAAACCCACCGAAGCTATGCACTCCTACCAGCGCGTCTTTCGGAAGCGTTATATCCCCCACCTGATCATCGGGCAGATCCACAAGATAAAGCTGAGCCGCAGGAAGCGGCTGTTCGGGCAGTTTTTCGGCAGCAATAAAAACCACATGGTGCCCTTGGCTTGCTAATAGCTGGCCAAAGCGGTTATCACCGATGACAACAATTTCCAGTCGAGGCCACTGGGGCATTAATTGTCTTTCCGCTTAAGCAAATCGGCCACCGAAAGTCCCGCGGAATGCTCATCCCTGCGCCGCCGCCCCCGGCTGGTGCGCAACGGATCACCGGGAGTTGCTGGCGGCTCGACCTTAGATTCGGTGGTGGAATCTGCGTCGTCGTCGGTCACCGAACCAGAAACGGTGGAATCGAAATTCCAACTGGATGCCCTAGAGGAGCTGGTCGTTGGCGTGCTAAAACTCGTGCTCGCATAACCAGACTGCTGGGTTTCATTATCGACCTCGGCAAACTCCGCGGTCACCGCATCGTTGCTGCTGCCTGAGGTGGTGAACCCGTCATCGGCGTCGTCACGCAACAGGAAGTCAGAGATGCTGTCCGTGCCAAAGTTGCGCAGCAGCCCCTCCTCCCCTTCGAGTTCTAGGATGCGGCGGGCTTCGGCACGAATCATAGTAGGTTCGATGATTGCGTAGCCGGAAAGTTCCTCCAGCTGGTTTTTTACGTCTTCTAATTGGCCTTTGATTTCCTGCAACGCCTCAGTCGTGGTTTCGTGCGCTTGCTGCGCCGCGATCCGTTCGACTTCTAATTCGCGATTAGCCTGCTCGGCATCGAACCGCACCTTAATCTGCTCAATCTCTGCGGTATGCAAATCTTGTTGCGAACTTAGTTCATTGCGGTAACGCATGACTAAGAACACACCAATGGCAGCTGCCCATAACGATGCCAACATCGACAGCTTGAGTAAATTAACGTTCCCGGTAAACAGCGTTACTACGCTAGCAATTAAGGCAAGCCCGATGAGACCAACCAACAACAGCTGGCTGGAATCCCGCTTCGCCGAAGCGCCGCTGGCCTTGGTGCGACCTGGCCGTAAGGAGTCCTTTTGTGATGGTTGTCCACTCATGGCTACTAAACTACCCGACTGCTTCCCCATCTGGGGGAGGCGGGGCGGTACAACACCGTTCTAACCATAAAGCGGTGCTTATTAACGCTATTCCGCCCGCCACTGCCGCAACTATTCCGGGGGTATCTTCCGCAGCCGCCACCAACGTGGAAATCCGCGGAATCACATAAACCCCCATGCCGATATAGATACCGCTAAATATCGCCCCCGTCCACGCCGAAGCCTTAGCTATGACCAGGAAATACGCTACCTTAGTTGGCTCCAGCTGCGACCGATCAAAACCGATCCGATTATCCGAAATCTTCCCCTTCACCGACCACGCCAAAACCCCACACAACACCGCCATCGCCCACAGCGTAAAAGCCACCGAAGCCGGAACCGCAACCATCGATGCATAAAATTGCTGCACAATAATGAGTGTCGCGGCGGCAAAAAAGCCCCCGACCCCGACCAGCCCAGACAATGGCGTTGGTTTCATACCGCAACCACCCCTTCGACTTCCTCGTAGTCCAGCTTTTCGACGATCTGAGCCACCGGCGTACCCAACAGCATCGCATTCGGATCGGCAGCCAGCCACGGCACCAGCACAAACGCCCGATGCCTAGCCCACGGGTGCGGCAGAATCAACGTAGGATCATCAGAAACTAGTTCTGCTCCATTGTCGTCGATAATCTGCACAACATCAACGTCCAATGTCCTAGGACCCCACCGTTGCTCCCGCTTACGCTCCGCCTCGTTTTCCAAACGCTGCCCTCTGCGCAGCAACTCCAACGGGGTTTGCTCCACCTGGACAATCAACACCGCGTTTAAAAACTCCTCTTGATCGACCACCCCCCACGGTGGTGTGGAATAAATCCCCGAACAAGCGATAGTCTCCGCGGCGAACTCCTCAAACACCGTCTCCAATAAGCCGTAACGATCATCCATATTGGAGCCGATGGACAACACCGCCCGAATCATCGCCTGCTCCTTCTCGCCACCACCGCGACATCGGCAAACTCCCGCGGAATCGGGGCCTGTGGTTTATGCACAGTCACCTCCACCGCAAACAGCTGCCCATACTGCGCCATTAACCGATCCGCAATGCTGCCCGCAACAGCCTCAATCAGATCAAAGCTGGGCCCAGTAACCACCTGATAAGCAATCTCTGCTATCTCAGCGTAATTCACCGTATGCGCTAAATCATCACTTTCGGCAGCGGGCCGTAAATCCAACCAGCACACCACATCCACGCTAAAATCCTGGCCAGAGCGTTTTTCTTCATCAAAAACCCCATGGTAGCCGTATGCTTTTAAACCCTTAAGCTCAATCCGATCAGCCATGATTTTCCTTACCGCCCTTCCCAAATTCTCGCTGCCACCGCCACGGCTGCTTTAGAGGCAGCCACCTCATGCACCCGCACCCCCCACACGCGATGCTGTGCAACAATAGCGGTCACCGCAGCGGTAGCCGCATCCAACTCGGTACCTAACTCCGCCAAAAATCGTTTCCGGGAAGCCCCCACCAATAAGGGAAAACCCAAAGCTTGCAGCTGTTTTATGCCCTTTAACAACGCCCAGTTATTCTGCGCGGTCTTAGCAAAACCCAAACCCGGATCCAAGCAAATCTGCGACTGGGTTATCCCGGCGCGTAGGGCGGCGTCGACAAGCGACTGTAACCGGGTAGTGACGTCACTGACCACATCTACTGTGTGCGCGGCACCGCTGGCGTCGCCGAATTTTTCGGTCTGCCAGTGCATCAAGCACACCGGCAGCTTGGTATCCGCCATCACCTGAAACATTGCTGGGTCGGCCTGGCCACCGGAAACGTCATTGATTAACCCCACCCCCACTTCGGCTGCCGCGGCTGCTACCGAAGCGCGCATGGTATCGACACTGGTCACAATGCCTTCCTGCGTTAAAGCAGCTATCACCGGCACCACCCGGGCGTGTTCTACTTCCGCTGGTACCCGCACCGCCCCGGGCCTGGTGGATTCACCGCCGACGTCAATGATGTCGGCACCTTGGGCGACCAGCTCGTGCGCATGCGCCACCGCGCGGTCGAAATCCACGTAGCGGCCACCGTCAGAAAACGAATCCTCAGTGATATTGAGGATTCCCATCACCTTGGTTTCCGGTGCTGGTGTAAACACTTATCTCCCCCGAATCAGACTTAAAACCTCAGCCCGCGAAGCCGCATCTCGTTTGAAGCCACCACGCACCGCCGAGGTGGTGGTAGAAGCACCAGGTTTGCGAATACCACGCATCGCCATACACAAATGCTCACATTCAATGACCACAATCACCGAATGCGCCTCCAGCTTTTCCACCAAGGCATCGGCCACCTGGCTGGTTAACCGCTCCTGCACTTGGGGCCGTTTGGCGTAGAGATCAACCAGCCTGGCTAATTTGGATAAACCAGTCACCGTGCCGGAAGCACCCGGGATATACCCAATATGCGCCACCCCGAAAAACGGCACCAAATGATGCTCGCAGGTGGAGTAAATGGGAATGTCTTTCACCAGCACCAATTCTTGGTGATCCTCGTTAAAGGTCTTGTTTAACACCTCGGTGGGGTCGGTGTGCAAACCTGCGAATAACTCGGCATAAGCCCTGGCGACCCGCGCTGGGGTTTCCTGCAATCCTTCTCGGTCGGGGTCTTCGCCCACAGCAATCAGTAGTTCTCGGATTGCCGCCTCGGCGCGGTGATGGTCAATCGCACCCATTAACTCGGTTTCTCCTTGCTGCTTGTTGCTTTTGGGTCGTCATCGGGGTCTTTCCACTCATTTTCGGTTCTCTCCCGTTCGGGGAGCCTAAAACCGATTTCTTCCAGTGGTGCCACGGCCGTTTGGGCTTGAATTTCCGAGGTATCCGCCTCGGAGGGTTTCGTGTCGCGATCACCGGGAACCGTCCAGCCAGCCGGAGGTTGGGAACCTGCGTACCCTGAGGGTTTCTTCTTCGGCTGCGCCGGGAACACACTTGTCGACGGCTCCTGCTGGGCAGGTGGTGCCCCCACCGCGGCGGGAACCGGAGTTTCCTTGGTTTCTGGAATTGCTGGGGTTTCAGGGGTTGCGGGCGCAGCCGGCTTATCAGACTGCGGCTGGTTTTCTTCAACCGGTTTGTGCGGGGCGGCAGCAGGCGGTGGTGGTAGCTGCTGCTGTTGTTTAGCAAGTTCTGCTAGTTCCGCTTGTCGCTTTGCCCGAGCGGCCTTGGAGGCATCCAGCAAGCTAAACGGCTTGGGTGGCTCTTCGCCTCGTTCGATGGCTAACTCGGTAGGAGTTTTCACTGGTTCCCGGCCTTCTTGGCGGGGGAACCGAGCGTCTTGTTCAGGGAATACCTCGCCTACTTCACGTGGGGTAATGCCTTCGAAAAGCGCTTCTAGGTCAGGGCGGCGCAAGGTCTCTTTTTCCAGGAGCTTTTCGGCCAGTTTATCCAGGTAGTCGCGGTATTCCGCCAAGATGTTATAAGCCTCGGTATGAGCCTTATCCATGAGATATTTCATCTCTTTATCAATCTCAGCGGCAGTTTCTGGTGAATACTCCAAGGTGTTTTGGCTTCCCCGCCCGAGGAACGGATCACCTTGTTCATCGCCGTATTTCACCATGCCTAAGGTGGGCGACATGCCATATTCCACCAGCATGGCCTTGGCAATCTTGGTGGCCATTTCAATATCGGCACTGGCACCGGTGGTAGGTTCACCGAATACTAGTTCTTCAGCAGCACGACCACCCATGGCGAAAACCAACCGGGCAAAGAGCTCATCACGGTTGTACATGCCCTTGTCGTCTTCTTGCACGGTCATGGCGTGACCACCGGTGCGCCCCCTGGCAAGGATTGTCACCTTATAGACCCGCTCGATGTTTTTCAGTGCCCACGCAGCCAAGGTGTGGCCACCCTCGTGGTAGGCCGTGACCTTCTTTTCCTTTTCGGAGATCACCTTGGTGGAACGCCGTGGGCCACCAACCACCCGGTCGGTGGCTTCTTCTAGAGCATCCGCGGTAATGACATTGCCGCCGATACGCGCGGTCAACAGTGCTGCCTCGTTGAGAACGTTGGCCAAGTCAGCACCCGACATGCCTGCGGTACGCCGAGCCAAGGCCTTAAGATCAGCATCCTTGGCAAACGGCTTGCCTTTAGCGTGAACCTCTAAAATTGCCTCCCGGCCTTTAAGATCTGGATTAGTCACCGGAATCTGCCGGTCGAATCGCCCAGGGCGCAGTAGTGCTTGATCCAAAATATCGGGACGGTTGGTGGCGGCCATTAAGATCACGCCTTCGCGGTCACCAAAGCCATCCATTTCCACCAGCAATTGGTTAAGGGTCTGTTCCCGTTCATCGTGGCCGCCGCCCATGCCGGAGCCACGTTGCCTACCAACGGCGTCAATCTCGTCGACAAAGATAATACAGGGGCTGTTTTCGCGGGCTTGTTTGAACAAATCCCGCACCCTAGAGGCACCCACACCAACAAACATTTCTACGAAATCAGAACCCGAGATGGAATAAAACGGCACCCCGGCTTCGCCAGCAACTGCCCTGGCTAAGAGGGTTTTACCGGTACCGGGTGGCCCATAGAGCAGCACACCTTTGGGGATTTTCGCCCCCAGTGCCTCGTAGCGGGAGGGGTCTTGGAGGAAATCCTTGATTTCATGTAGCTCATCAACGGCTTCCTCAGCACCTGCCACATCGGCGAAGGTGTTGGTTGGCATGTCTTTGGTTAGTTCCTTGGCTCGATTGCCCCCGAAACCAAACATGCCCATGGACCCGCCCTGCATCCTGGTAAACAGGAACATAATCAGGCCGAATACAATCAGCATGGGCAGGATATAACCCAACATCTGCAGCAAGAAGTTATCTTGGGTGACGTTGGTAGTAAATTTCTCCGGCTTCGCACTTTCCACCTTGGTGAAAATCTCAGGAGAGGTGCGGGCGGGATACTGCGTCATGATTTCCGTGACGTCTTGTTGCCCTTCGTGCTCTATGCCCTCTTTGAGCTTAAGCCGAAGCCGTTGTTCCCGGTCGTCAATGGTTGCCTCAGTGACATTTTTAGCGTCCAACTGGGCAATCGCCACCGAGGTTTCTACTTTTACGAATCCCCTCGTAGAGGATCCCAAAAGTGAGATAAGATAAAGCGACACCAGCACTATTGCTGCGATTGAACCGATCTTAAGAATCTTTTTATTATTCACGTTCTCACACCTAGGGATTGAATCAATCCCTCTGGGTTATAAAAAATTGACTGTTGGATATACAACATTATTAACGCCAAAAGCCCGCGGTAATGTTCCCTAGTCTCTCGGGTCAGGGTGCGGGGAGTTATGCAGAATAAAAATTACCGCTAGTCAGAATACACATCTGGGTGCAAAGTACCAACATACGGCAGGTCACGGTAGCGCTCGGCATAATCAAGGCCATAACCAATGACGAACTCGTTGGGAATATCAAAACCCACATCCAACAAATCTACCTTGGCTTTCACCGCTTCCGGCTTGCGCAGCAACGTCACAACCTTCAGTGAGTTGGGCTTGCGGTTGCTGAGGTTACGCAGCAACCAGCTCAAGGTCAGGCCGGAATCAATAATGTCCTCCACAATGAGCACATCTTTGCCTTCAATATCCCGATCGAGGTCTTTTAAGATCCGCACCACTCCAGAAGAAGTGGCCGCATTGCCATAAGAGCTCACAGCCATGAACTCCACCTGCGAGGGAATGCTTAAAGCTCTGGCAAAGTCCGTGATGAAGTACACTGCGCCTTTTAAAATCCCGAGGAGGATCAGGTCGTCATCGCCATCTCGGTAATGCTGTGACACCGTATCGGCAAGTTCTTGAATGCGAGTGCGCAGCGCCTCTTCGCTGATCAACACCGCCTCAACATCATTCCCATAGCGGTTCGGTGGGACGTTGAAATCTTTGGTGGTATGCATGTTGGTCACTGAAGAAAGCATCCTTTCACAAGAATCTGCATCGCGATACCCCAAAGTCTGCCATGTTTACCTAATCTTTACCAACACCGTTGCCACGGCGGGCGGCGGCACGTGGCCAGACTGAAAACTAGCCGTTATTTTCCCGGGTAGTCTTTAGCATTTTTATACCCAATCCGTGGCGTTATTCACAGCCTACAACAGGGTTTTTCTTCCGCTACCCAGCTTTTCGACGCCCTACCGCCAAGCTACAAAGCAGCGTCGCCGGTTTCGCCGGTGCGCACCCGCACTAATTCCACTACCTCGGTGACCCAGATTTTGCCGTCCCCTATGGAACCTGTGGTGGCGGCTTCGGCAATAAGCTCGGCCACCGGTGTTACTTGCTCGTCTGTCACTAACACTTCCACTTTGGTTTTCGGCACGAATTCCACCGCGTATTCCGCACCGCGGTATTCCTCCGACTGGCCTTTTTGCTGGCCGTATCCTTTTACCTCGGTGATGGTCATGCCACTAATACCGTGGGCTTCCAGCACGTTTTTCACGTCGGTGAGCTTGAAACTTTTAATTACAGCTGTGACCATTTTCATGGTTTCCTCCGTCAAAGCCTAGTGGGGGTTCTCCCACCCACCATAGCCAAGGCAGTCTCAGCGCAGCTTAAGATGTCCGTGGCTGCGCACCACCATATACCCCCCGACCGCAACTGGGCCTTGCCCGTGCCAATCCATGACCAACTGATCAATGGCCATAAGCTGCCGCTGCCCCACATTAGCCCCCACTTGGCGTAATAATGCCACATAGCTGCGGCGTCGTAACGCAATGGGCAGGAGTTTTAAGCGAGCGCAGTCGGTTTCTGCAACGTGTTGGGAATCGAGCGCCAAAGCGTCGTCACGCACTAAGGCCGCGGCGGCCGCTAGGGCGGGGATTACCTCACTGCCTTTGATTTCCTTTAGCAACGGCAGCACCTCATGGCGTAGCCTGACTCTTTCAAATTGCGGGTCAGTATTCATGGGATCATCCCAAACTTTCAGGCCCAGCTCCTGACATGCCGCCACGGTGTCCGCGCGCCGGATGCCAAGAAACGGCCGAGTGATGCGGCCTACAGCCGCCATCCCGCTCGCCTTGCCCCGCAAGCTGGACAGCAAAAAAGTCTCCGCCTGGTCATCCATGGTGTGCGCTACCCACAGCGGCCGGTTCCCAGCATGTTCGAAAAGCGCCTGGTAGCGCGCCTTACGCGCCTGAGCTTCAATATTGCCTTTGGCCACCGTAACCGCAATAACCGTCGACGTGGCCCCCAAGGTTTCGGCTTGCTTGGCCGCCTGCGTAGCTACCTCAGCAGAGCCTGGTTGTAAACCATGATCCACGCAGATTGCCAACACATCGCGGCGCTCTGCCACGGCTGCCGCCACCAGGGCAAGCGAATCCGCGCCGCCGGAAAGCCCAATGGCCGGATCGCCTGGAATCGCGCGTACCGCGAGCCGCAGTTTTAAAAAAGCAGGGCTTTTATCCGGCCAGAATGGTTTCATGGTCTTAGTCATTTCAAGGTGCGTAATGCACTGGTGAGTTCATCCATGGCTTCTCGTGCCTCCACCACAGGGGCATCGTTGCAGACAATGGCAAAGGAGTAATTGTGACCAGATTCACCAGCCACGGTTCCCACTAGGGCGGCAGTGCCGGTGAGTGTACCGGTTTTCGCCCGCACGTATCCCCTACCAGGTAAGTCGCCGAACCTCGGTTCCAAGGTGCCGGAACCACCCGCCACCGGAAGCGTAATGAGCATCTCATTTAACCGCTCATCCCCACTGGCTGCGGCGAACACCAATTGTTCTAAAAAGGCCGCCGGAATGCGGTTATGGGTGGACAGCCCAGAATTATCCAACACCTTCATATCAGCCGGAATGGTGAACTGCTCGGAAAGAATCTTTAACGTTTCTCCAGCGGGATCAGCAGGTGACAGTTCCCGGGCAATGGCCTCGGCCATGACGTTGTCGGAATCCGCCATCATGAGCTTGAGCCGTTCGCTCAATGGCGGTGACTGCGTGGTGGCAATGGGGGTAGCACCTGCCGGTGGCGTGAAACTAATCTGCTCGGCTTCTCCCGCCCCCACGGCTTTAGCCAGCGCATTTGCCACATCCAGGGCGGGAGTCGTGGAACGTGGGACATCCCCGGTCGGTGCCCCGAGCCGCCCGCCGTTAATCATGGCCGGCTCCATGGGGGCGACAAACCCACCGTCAATATCGCCTTTATCCCACGACTCTAAGAAGGCAGGTGCCGTCCAAATAGACGTGTCCATCAGTACTTTTTTCACCCCAGGCAGGTTGGTTTTTACCTGTCCGGCTAATTCCGCTATGGATTCTTGAGTGAGCCACACATCCCCAGCGGCGACAATCACCGCGGTTTCTGGATCGGACTGATACACCTTGGTGGTGATCCGATCATCAAGGTTCAACCGCATTAACGCCGCGGCCGTGGTCAAAGTTTTAGTGGAGGACGCGGGAAGCAATGCGGTATCTGCGTTGCGCTGCAATACCGGCTTACCGGTGGCAATATCACTAATCTGAATACTGGCTTTGCCTAGCCGCTCATCTGAAAGCATAGGTTCTAATTGGGAATAATCCAGTGGGGTTGCCGCTGCGGCAGTCGTGGACTGGATAATGCCCGTAGCCGCAATGGCCACTGGCGCTGGATCGTAATATAACCGGCTTTGATCCCAAGCGTAATAACCTACAACCGCACTTGCGGTTACACCTACTACTGCAGCGGTTCCCGCTGCCCACCATTTCGCGTTCTTCATCACCACTACACTAACGCACGGTAGGATTAAAGCTTGGCACTACCCCCTTTTTAATCAATCGAAGGAGCATCATGGAAGTAACCATCGAAATTCCCAAGGGTTCTCGTAACAAGTACGAGGTTGACCACGAAACCGGCAAAGTCTATCTCGATCGCTATCTGTTCACCCCCATGGGCTATCCCCTAGACTACGGCTTCATTGATCACACCCTCGGCGAAGATGGCGACCCGCTGGACGCTTTGGTGATCCTGCCAGAGCCGGTGTTCCCCGGTGTCATTGTCAAGGCCCGCCCACTGGGTGTGTTTAAGATGACAGACGAAGCAGGTGGCGATGATAAACTACTCTGCGTAGTTGACGATCCCCGCTGGGAACACCTCAAAGACATCGAAGATGTTTCCCAGTTCCAGCTCGACGAGATCGAGCACTTCTTCGTCCACTACAAGGATCTCGAACCAAATAAGGAAGTCACCGGTTCCGGCTGGGGCAACAAGGCCGAAGCCGAAAAGATTTTCACCGAAGCAGTCGAACGATACAAGGGTTAATATGCGTGAAGTAAAAGTCACTGAAGTCCCCCAAGGCGCACAGCTTATCGACGTCCGCGAAGAAGACGAATTCGCCACCGGCCATGCCGCGGGCGCAATCAACATTCCCATGAGCGAAATCACCTCACGGGTGCGTGACCTCGATGGCACGGAAGACATCTACGTCATCTGCCAACTAGGCGGCCGGAGTGCAAAAGTGGCGGAATTTCTAGAAGAACAAGACTTCCCAGTCATAAACGTCGAAGGCGGTACCAGCGCCTGGATTAAAGCTGGTCTGCCCACGGAATAACGGCGTCTAAAGCGGCGGTTGCTCATCATTATTGGGCACCCGCCGCTTTAAGCTAGCGCTTCCGGCAACAACAACAGCAGAAATGGCGCAGCGAAAGTCCATAACAATAACCCAACCGCGCAGCCAATAGCCACCTTCACCCGCGTCACTACCGCTAGTACCAATAGGCCAAGGCCGCTGTAAAAGCACGCCGGGGTGTACCAATAAAAATTAGCCAGCTTAAAAAATGGCAACGCAACCAGCGTGACCGTCATCATGACAGCAATTCCAGCGACGGTTTTCTGGGTAATCCGGTGAGTGAGCATGGCTTTTGTTGTTAATGCGACTGGGCGGAAGCGATTTTCAGCGCTGGGCGCACCCTAGCTGAGGAAATCCCCCGGTTGGCTTTACCTAATCGCTGTCGAACTTGCCCATGCAGCACAGTTCCCGAAATCACCTTATCCCCCACCGGCCGCTCGCCCGCAAACAGGGTGAACGTCCACTTATCCCGCAGTTCCGAATCAGGCACCTTGTGGTTTTGCAGCACCAAAGATGCCCATAACTGGCGAGTCATAAGTGCCCTAGTATCACAATCTGCCACCATGAACACCTCGTTTTCCCTGGCTGTTACGTTGTCATAGCTCCCCATGGCTAGCCCAGCATCAGAGGTAGCAGCGACAAATAATGTCCACGGTGCTTCAGGGTCGGTCGCATCTGCACCAGCAGGGAGTATGTTGTCCACGAAATCCGGCTGGGTTATTTCCGCTTGGCTTTCCCGCACATACTCAGGTGCTGCACTACGAACATCGTACAGCTGTGGATTAGGCACCAACAACGGACCAAAGGTTACAGATTCTGCGGAGCGGCACTGACGAAAATGATGAGTAAGCAGTGCACATGCCTTTTCCACCTCGTCCCATACCGATGGCGCAAAAACCTCCGTGAGATACTCCTGGTTGGGTACCGGTACACCGCGGCTAAACAGGTGATTAGCCACCGAATTTTGGGTTACCCAACCGCTGACGGCTAACTGCTGTAGGTGACTGGGCGTAGCACCGGATGTAGGTTGATCCATGATCTTATTCTCCGTTTGCTGCAAGTTTGTTCTGGTATCTATAACCACCCTAACCGAGCATGGTTCATACCGGCTACATCGTCGCCAACGCAGCCGTGAGCTGTTTTAAAAAATAGCCAACGAGCAGCGATTAATAAAATACTTTTGGGTCATTATGTAAACATCCCTAGGCACATGGGCTCTAATTACTGTCAGCAAAGCTGATCGCCACCGCCAGCAGCCCGATAACGTTGGCGCTGAGGGCATCGAAAAGCAATCCCTTCCCACATTGCAGACCGCTGACCGCCTAGGTTCAGTGCCGGTCAGGCGTCACAAGCCAAGTGAGGTACCCGCCCACCCCACGACTATCACTTTTCACATAAGCTTTTTTCTATAGACATAGTCATGTTCTCAACACATTGGAGGCACTATGCCCAACAACACCCTCCCCGCTGTTGCCGCACTACTAGCAGGCGGCCTAGGCGTGTTCGCCTACCGCAACCTCACCCATGCCCAGCGAGAACAGCAAAAACTACGGCGCGCCGGGGTGATCGAAAAACAGGTGAATCTACCAGACGGTTCGGTGCTCAATTACGGCGAAGGCCCCGCCAATGGCCCAGCGCTAGTCCTGATACATGGGCAGCAAACTTCTTGGGAGGATTACGCGCCGGTGCTGCCTGAGCTTGCCCAGCGCTACCACATCTTTGCTATTGATTGCTATGGGCATGGCGGATCCAGCAAAAACCCAGAAAAATATTCCGCGGTGACCATTGGCAACGATCTGATCTGGTTTATCACCGAGCACATCAAGCAGCCTGTCATTATTTCTGGGCATTCTTCCGGCGGCCTGCTGGCCACCTATGTCGCCGCACACACCCCAGAGTATGTGCGTAGTCTGATTATCGAAGATGCACCGTTTTTCTCCACCGAACCCGGTCGGGCGGAATCCACTTTCGCTTGGCAGGCTTTTGCAGATATGCATCAGTTCCTCAGCGAAGGCCATGAGAATTTCACCCGCTACTATTTGGAAAACACCAAGCTCAAGGCCGTCATTGAGAAAAATGCACCAAAGGTGTGGGATCTGCTCATTAAACGCCCCGCTATAAAATACATGGATCGCCACCCCGGAAAGGTTCCGCAGATTTGGTATTACCCTGCTACCTCCAAGGTCAATCTACTCTACCGCCTGACGGGAAATATCCAAGATGGCACCGGAGAATACGACCTGCGGTTTGGTCAGTCATTTTATGATTTCAGCTGGTTTACCGGTTTCAACCAGACAGAGACGTTAACCAAAGTTTCCTGCCCCTCGGTGCTGCTGCATGTAGCTGCTGACCGGAATATTGGCGGATACTACGACGATGACGGCACCCTCTTAAGCGCTATGGACGCCCACGATGCCCAGCGGGTACATTCACTGCTAACGAAAAATCGGTTCATTGGCGGCATTAAAAGCTCACATAATATCCACCAAGACCGGCCGAAGTTCTTCATCGAAGTCATCGATGAGGTAAATCAAGGCGCACTGTAATCCCGCTAGTACTTTTAGGATAGGTACTGTCGTGTGGCGGCATGGTGGTAATGGCGCTGCCGGTCAGCCTTGCGCTTTTCGACGCCACCAGCGCACGTCACGCCGCCGAGGAACTTGGAATTACTTGTATGTTGGGGCAACCTTATGTCAGACGACAGTTGCCCATCACCCTAAAGGAAATCGCCCAACAACCTGTGATAGGCCAAAATGCCTCATTGGAAAAACAACTGGCAGCTATCCAATTAGATTCTCAGTTTGCTATGCACCCATAGCAGCGTGTCCCGGTACCCTGTCCCCAATAAAACGTGGGCGCTTTGATAATCAATAAAATCCTTAAATCGCTACTTCTGATCAATCAACGAGCCACCATAAGTCTCTAAAGCAATGGCTGGTTCTGCCACAAATCTGACATCTATTGTTGACATCATTAATGCAGCTTGTGGCATAACTGGCGAATACAGCAAAAATTACGACCCATAAACTCCCTTGAGGCTTCAGTTATATCTTCCTGCGTATTTTGAAGGTGAAAGGAATCATCGGACTGCACATCAAAATCGCACTCCACCGCTACCAAACGATGCTCTGAAAGCGCGGAGGTAGTGAACATCTCGGCTATAGCTTTAGCCTCAAGGTCATATGGCTGGGAAACATTCTCATCCCCGATCACCAAAAGCCCATGCTCATCCAACCACTGCGGCGCAAACTCGAAAAAATCAGCGACAATACGATCGCGGTACGCTGCAATCAGCTTTCGTTCTGCGGCATCAGTGACTTCCTGAAACATCATCTCCTCCTCGTAGGCCGCAGCGCCCAAACCCATAAGCACGAGGGGATCATCCTATTTTTGTTCTGGGATAAAACCAGGAGGGTTTATCCGATAGAAACCTGCCATCGGGAAATGCTCACCGAGGAAATCAAGAAATTCTTCCGAAAAATACTGATGCACCTGTAACTTACGTGGGCTTTCACTGTGCAGCAACCGAAACATAGGTTTAGGATCAGATTCATCATAAAGGTTAAACGACCGAAACGCTGTATAGCTTCCCTGCAGCGTAATTATTTCCACAGTATAAAAATCCACGCCCGCATCAGTCAGTTTGTCGCCAATAATCGACGCTTTATCCACTGGGACGTACAACGCATCATAGAAGATCCCTATCCCATAAGACTGCTGGCGATTCCCAGCATCATCGAAATGATCTTCCTCCCCCTCAATCACCTTCCCAGCCACCGCCTCCGGCGACTGCGCTAAAACAAAATCACGCATATTCGCAGAAGGCGCATAAATCTGCACCGCATCCCGTGGCTCCCGCAACGAAAAGTACTTCACTTTTTCTCTCCTTTAAGACGCAATCACAGCCACACGCAAGGCCCAACAAAATTTACGCGATGCCTCTTGGGGCTGGGAAATAGCCAGGGGCGTTGTGGTCGGGTGAGCGGCTGCTAGGAGCCGTCGTAAAGCCAGCGTGAGATACCCGATTATTCATATCCCGCAATTCACTACGTTTTACACCAATGCAGTGATCAGGTTTCACCCCTACCCCCAGTTAGGAGAATTCGCCCCCGGTTATGGTGCGGTAGATTTCGATGACTTCGGTACTGAGGGCGCTAACTTCTGATTACGCACCTCGGCGAGATACCGCCCACCGCGTAGCTCATCGTGGTTCATGCCGTGGGCGAACCGGTACCGTTCCCAGTCTTGTTGAACCTGATGAAACACG
>CAUQSW010000064.1:0-18399 GCA_963520895.1 uncultured Corynebacterium sp.
GCGCAGAGTAAAACTAGCTGTTTTAAACTCACGACAGTTTCTATAGGATCAACCGCAGTTATATGCCCGTAGCGAACACGATCGGTTTTCTTGGGCATTACAGCCGATTCGACTGCGGGTTTTGAGGCATTCGGCGGTATCGTTAGGTCATGCGGTCTTTTCTCATCCTTAGCTATTTCATCCTTGAAGTTGCAGTTTTTTACTTCCTAGCTACCGGCTTGGGAGTAGGGAAGGCACTACTGATCTTTTTTGCCTTTGTCTTCGGTGGCATGTTCCTAGCGATAGGGCAGATGCGCTCGATTAGCAAAAAACTAGCCAAGGGTGCGGACAACGCTGCGACCTTGGCTGGCGATGTTGGCTTAGTGGCAGCCGGTGCCTTTTTCTTAGCCGTTCCTGGCATCTTGAGCAGCATCATAGGACTGTTATTCCTGCTGCCGCCCACTAGGTTTTTGATCCGCAAAACCTTGGCTAAACGACTGAGAGTGGCCATTGAGGACATGGGGGTTCGCAGTTTCGAAGCAACAAACGCTTACCGCGAACGGGTCAGCTATGGTTCTTTTGGCAATGCCAATGCAGCTAGCCAACAGCAGGGAAGTAACCCCATTGTTATTGATGAGGAAGAAATCACTGAATGGTCAGCCCAAGTAAAACCCGAAGATTTCAAAACCAACCCGCAGGACCCGAGCTAATTCTACCTATGAAAATAACGTTCCTCCGAGTGGCGGGCGCTGTCATTTCCGGTGCCTTGGTCTATTCTTCTTATGAGCCACTAGGTTGGTCGTGGGCAGGCATAGTCGGGATGGTTTTGTTCCTTGCTTGCCTGTTGCCGCAACCTCCGAATCACGTTTCCGCGAAACTGGGAGTACTTCTCGGTATCACCCATTTCCTCACGTTATACCTACTGCTATTACCATGGGTGGGCGAGTTCGTAGGAATGATGCCTTTCCTGGCACTAGCAGGCTATTTGTCGTTATTTGGCATAATTTTAGGCGGGGTAGGAGTCAAGGTACTTCAACTACGCTATGGATTATGGCTGTTCGCCTTCTTCTTCACCGCAGTTGAATGGTTGCGCTCCCATTATCCTTTTGGCGGCTTTGCTTGGGTGCGGTTGGCATGGGGACAGATCAATGGCCCCCTTGCAGCGTGGGCAAGTATCGGTGGGCCTGCACTGGTGACATTTTTGACCGTGCTGGTCGCCGCCTTTTTCTGCGCACTTGCTTTTCGACGCCTATCGCTCAAGCCACTGCTGGGCATGGTGTTGATTTTTTCCGCACTGACGCTTACTGTTCACCTGCAACTAGGAAGCGGCACAGACACCGGCGAAGTAAAAGTTGCTGCTATTCAGGGAAATGTTCCACGTTTGGGATTAGATTTTAACGCCCAGCGCCGCGCAGTGCTGAGCAATCACGTGAATCAGACGCTACAGCTTCCAGCCGAAGAAAATGTCGATCTAATAATCTGGCCGGAAAACGCCTCAGACGTTAGTCCGTTCACAGATGCACAGGCTGGGCACATGATCACTCAGACCGTCGACAAGCTCGACGTGCCGATTCTTGTAGGAACCATTACAGCCGATGAAGTTGGTTCGCGTAACACAATGGTGGTTTTTGATCCGCAAACAGGTGCTGGTGACTATCACTACAAAAAGTACCTGCAACCGTTTGGTGAATACATGCCGTGGCGGAGTTTTTTCCGGCTGTTTTCAGAGCTAGTGGATCAAGCGGGAAATTTCCAACCTGGCACGGGAAATGGGACAGTGTCTATGACCGCTGCTGGAACTGGGGAAAAAATAACTGTCGGCATCGCTACCTGCTACGAAATTGCTTTTGACAGCGCCAGCCGCGAGGCAGTGAGCGCAGGAGCAGAAATCCTGACTTCTCCGACTAACAATGCGACCTTTGGGTTTACCGACATGACCTATCAGCAATTAGGCATGAGCCGGATGCGAGCGATTGAGCTCGATCGGTCTGTGGTGGTTGCCGCAACAAGTGGTGTTTCTGCCATTATCCACCCTGATGGATCTGTGAGTCAGCAAACTTCGATCTTCACAGCAGACACTCTTATTGAAACTCTTCCATTGCGAAACACTGTTACCATAGCGGCGCGGCTTGGTTATTTGATTGAGAGCTTGTTAGTTATCATGGGATGGTTGGTAGCTGTGGCGGCGCTCATTATGACCCGACGACACAACGCCAATAACCGTAGCACCACATGAAGCTAACCCCGTGACAGCTAGAGGAGACAGACAACACCCATGAAAACGCTGGTCATTATTCCAACTTATAATGAGTTGGAGAACCTTCCTTTGATCACGGGGCGAGTGCGCACCGCCGCCGATGATGTTGACATCCTAGTGGTTGACGATAACAGCCCTGATGGCACCGGCGATTTAGCCGATGAATTAGCCGCCAGTGATGACCATATTCATGTACTGCACCGTGAAGGCAAAGGCGGACTTTTAGGTGCCTATGTTGCAGGCTTTAACTGGGGATTAGACAAGGGCTATGACGTTCTGTGCGAGATGGACGCTGATGGCTCGCACGCGCCAGAACAGCTCCACCTTTTGCTCGATCAAATCAAGGATGGGGCAGACCTTGTTATCGGTTCACGCTACGTGCCAGGCGGCAAAGTGGTCAACTGGCCGAAGCACCGGTGGATTTTATCCAAGGGCGGAAATCTCTATATCTCGCTGGCGCTAGGCGGCGGCCTTAAAGACATGACCGCTGGCTATCGTGCTTTTAGGCGTGAAGTCTTAGAGACCATTGACCTTAATGAGCTTTCCAATGCCGGATACATCTTCCAGGTGGATATGGCTTGGCGAGTAGTGCGCCATGGTTTTGATGTACGGGAAGTGCCAATTACGTTTACCGAGCGTGAGATCGGCGAATCGAAATTGGATGGTTCCTTTGTTAAAGATTCCCTACTAGAAGTGACCAAGTGGGGACTGAAACACCGGAAGGAACAGGCTACCGAAATGATTCGAGAATTTAGCCGCCTCGGTGCCAAAGGTATTCAAAACTGGCGGAAGAAGCACATGATTTAAAAACTCCGGCGTACCTGCCTGCGCCATAAGCTTGGCAGATCGGAACAAGATTTAAAACATCGGTTATAAGCCGCGACGAGAAGTTCGTTCTTTCTCGTCGCGGCTTTAGCTTTTCAGCTGATCTCGGGGGAGGGGACCTACTCGGCTTACTAACAGAATAAAACCTAGCTTTTCCTGCACAAACGTAAAATAGATAGTTTAACTTATCATATTTGGATAGTTTGACTACCCGAATATGGCGAGTGATAATATCCATATTATTTCGGCAAGTAACGGTGGAGGTGAGCAATGATGCGAATCGGCGAACTGGCTAGGCAGGCGGATATGAACCTAGCCACAGTTAAATACTATTTACGAGAAGGGCTACTGCACCCAGGTGAGCGCACCAGCGTCAATCAGGCGATATACGACAATACCCATATAGAGCGGCTTAAACTTATCCGGGCACTGACTCAAGTCGCCGGATTGCCGTTGGAAAAGGTGCATCAGGTTATAGCAGCACTCAACTCCGAGTCATCGCTGCCGCAAACGGTAGCAAACACCCATGATGCTTTGCTGGGCGACAGGGGAGCGGAGCCAGACTTTCATAATGAGGCAGCGGCTAAACTTCTCCAGGTAGTAGAGCTACAAGGGTGGAAATGCAGGCTTCGTTCACCCGCATTCACCGCTGCAGTAGATGCACTTGAGGCGTTAATATCAAAAAATCTACCAATGGCCACAGCACGTCTTAATAGATACGCCACCGCCGCAGATGCCATAGGACGAACAGATTTCGACGATCTAAACATTATTCTTTCTAGCCAAGCACGGACTGTCGTGCTGTCCATGATCCTACGGCGACCACTTTTAGATGCGCTCATACTGCTTGCGCAGGAGCATTATTCACAAGAGGATAAAAAATAGCCGCTGTGATGAGCAAAATCATCACAGCGGCTTATCGAAAACTAGATTTTAGCTATTTCCCGCGGCGGCAGCAGCAGCTGCAGCTTCTTCCTGTTGCTGCTTGAGCAGTCGTGCAGCGTTACGACGGCGGCGACGCAGCTGCTCAATTCGCTCCTCTAGCAACACATCCAACTCTTCAATGGAGCGGCGTTCCCGCAACATATCCCAGTGGGTACGTGGCGGTTTGATAGGTTTAGCTTCGATGCCTTCGCCTTCAACCAGTATGCCGACTTGACCATTTTTACATAGCCATTCACCAGGAATTTCCGCATCCTCAGCGAAAGGGACTTCGTAGATTTCGCCAGTTTCAGTCTTGTAACGCACCATTTGACGAGGTGCCAAGTCGTGGTCACGGTCGGTCTCGTAGCTCACAGCTCCCATACGAGAACCCCGCAGAACGCGATCTGCCATACGCTCATTCGTCCTTTCGTCTTGACAAACACACCCAGCAGTCACATCTCGCTGGGTTAGTTTTTGTCGCTAAACTCACCCAGTATAACGCAGGTCGAAGGTTTTTTGTTCCTGTGTGCAATAACTAACCTGACGGACATTCCTATTAATGACTCTGCTTCCTAGCGAAATAGCCCTTTTCTAGGGTGGTTTAGACATATTTTGATAGGTTTCCGGAACTGTTCTCGTCACATGGATCGTGAAATTCGTGGGGGATAGTACTAAACTATGGCAAATGGCTATGCAACGACAACCTACGTGCGAGTGGTGCGGTACTGAGGTCATACCCTCTGGCCGCGGACGTCCGCGTAAATTTTGCAGCCATTCCTGTCGACAACGAGCATACGAACAGCGCAACGCTGTGGCAGGCACGAATATCCCGGCAACAGCAGTGATTATTCAACCAGAGCGTGTCAACAGGCTTCAAGATTCTCTTTTTGAGCTTCGCTGCGCAGCTGAAGATATACAAACTGCTAACGCCGAAGGGGCTGACCCGGAGGAAATATCACAGCTATGCAATGAGCTGGTCACATTAGCACGTCATATTGAAAAACTTCGGATAAGGTAGGTAAATCCGTTATGAATTCTACTCGTAAGCCGCTTGTAGTGGGCGTAGTAGGAATTATCGTCATATTGGCAGTTTTTGCAGTTGGGACTGTCATTATGTCACTTCTACGAAATCCGGGAACCGAGACTGGAGCTATTAGCGCCGAAAACGCCAAACCAGCAGCTACTGCGCTCGATGGCACGTGGGTTGTGGTGCAAGGAGATGCGCCCAATCTCAGTTCTGCAGGATTTACCTTTAATGAAATTCTGCCGTCAGATCGCCGAACCACCTCAGGTTCTACAACAAGCGTAAAGGGTGAGGCAGTCATAGCAAACGACACCTTAACCCAGGCACAAATATCGGTAGACATGACCGCGGTTGCCACCGACATTGAAAAGCGAGACATTAATGTGCAGAACAAGATTTTCCAGACCCAGCAGTATCCAGAAGCCTTCTTTGAGGTGACTGAACCAGTAAAGCTCGGAAGCATTCCGGAAGATGGCACCATTGGAAATGTGACCGTTGCTGGCGAGCTAACTATCAAAGGCCAGACCAAGAAGGTCACGAGCGACTACCAAGTTCTTCGTGACGGGGAAAAGATTTCCTTAAGCACAGCCATTGAGATCAACCGGTTAGATTTTGGCGTTGAAACGCCCGAATTCGTTGCGGCAAAAATCGATGAAGTTGGTCTCGTTAAAGTCTTGCTAACCCTAGAAAAGAAACAGTGAGGCCGCATATGCTTGCTGAGCGGATGATTCCATTTTTGTGGCTACGGCTGGTTCTCGTTATTGCTTTCACAATTTTCGTTGCTTACCAACAGCTGTGGCTCATCGCCGCTATAGGAGCATTCTTGTCAGCCTTAACCGCATTCCAAATCTTCTCGGTACTCAAGAACCGAACTGACAGCGACAGTGAGTGACCAAACTGGTTGTAAGACCCACAAGAAGATTGCGCCACTGTGACGTTAATAACCCCATGCCACACAGAACTCGGCGGCAAGGCAGGTAGCAGATTAATCTAATCCTGCCACGTCCCATTATAATAATGTTCCGATAATGTACATTATGTCATTTAACGTGTTCCCCGTGGAACCTGTAATCGCATAACTTGTTCCCTTTATGGCCGCTTGCGAAGCCTAGACGCGCCCTTGTCTGACCCGATCCTTTAGCGACGCCGTAGCTGCGGCCGTGCCGTAATGAGCAATTGCACCGCATCTAAGGCACCGAACCTAAACAGCGCTTCTTTCAACGCCAGCTGGAAGATCCAGAGATTACGATAAACTTTGTCGAAGCCACTAGCCGCAGCCTCACGCAGCTTGCCTTCAAAAGTTTCCCGCTGCATCTTCAACCCGTGGATATAATGCTGGCCGACATGTGTGACTTCAATGATCCTTAGGCGCGTTTGGGCGTCAAAAAGCCGATGCAGCTCCTCAACGCTGAGATATTTCAATGCGGGCGTGACATAAGCTCGCACAACATCTAGGCTTCGGTCCGCAGCCTGGCTGTAGTTATCACCTCTAATCACGGTCTGTATGGCGATATAACCACCTTTGGCAAGCATCCGGTCTAGGCTGCGTACGTAAGCGCGTTGGGTTTTCTCTCCTAAGGTTTCGAGCTTTTCGACGCTCACAATGGCGTCGTAGTTCGACGGCCAGGTGCGTTCGTTAGGAAGAATCGAGTCCAGCAGTTCCACGTGAACACTCGAGTCAATCTCGGCCATATCCAACACGTCGCGGATTGCCTTGGCTCGTGCAGCGTCTGCGGTTAAAACGTCTACGGTAGCTTGACGCTGGGCTGCTGCTATGGGTAAGGCTGCGCCAGAACTGGGAAAATCCAGCATGTGGGTACCCATACCCACATTGGCGGAATCCAGTAGCATTCCTAAAGTTCGCAGTTGTGCGTCTGCTAAGTCTGCGCGTTCCACCAATGAGGGTGCCGATAAATCAGTAACGTCTACAAAATGTGTAGCTGGCTCCGCTCCCCGACCCGCCCGAGGAACATAACTTTTGACCTGAGTTCGCACCGTGGTGGGCACCCCGGAAGAAAACACTGTCCCATGGGCGCTCATCCCATCGCCAGAAAACAACCGTACTAAAGAATCAGGTATTTCTGCGCCGGTATAGTCACCACCGATAGTTGCGCGGCCAAACCGAGGTCGATAGCCAACCTCCAAAAGCTTGAGCAACACGTCAACTAGCTGTTCACTGCTCCATTCTTCCGCCATAAAGCCTTCGGCGAGTCCTAGCCAACCGGCATTTGCAATGCGGGCAAACAGCTGCTCATGTAATACTGTGAGATCTGGTTCATTGCCATCCAAGATAAAACCGGCATGCTCACATGCTGTTGCAAATTCCGATTCCGCCCGCCGCGCCTTTTTAGCTGCGAAAATTCCCGCCGGGATATCCACAATTCCAGGCCACGCCTGAGCGTCAATGCCAGCCAAATGGTTATCACTGGCTATCTGCAATGGACGCACGCAATACTCCTCGGATTAAAAACTTGGATTAAAACTACGAATAATTAAATTGTGTCTGAGTTAACTTGTAACCCACAAGTTAAGCTTTCTTTTTGCCACATCACAGCAACGAAATGCAAAGCTACAAGGAACTTCTACTCTACCGATTGATAGCCCATAATATCGACTTACGGCAACGCTATCTGCCATAACGACGCATAACAGCCACAACTAGCAGAAATCACTCATCAAGGGTTACCATGGTTGAAATCACACTCTGTTTCGAGTGCACGTTACAACACCAAACCTTGAGTAGGCTTACTCAAGTTCGAGGAGAATCTATACATGTCTGAAACCCCGTTTCGCCCGGAAGGCGGCCGTCATCACGTAGTAGTCATTGGCTCTGGCTTCGGCGGATTATTTGCTGTTCAAAATCTTAAGAATGCCGATGTCGATATCACCTTGATTGATCGTACTAATCACCACCTGTTCCAGCCCCTGCTGTACCAGGTGGCCACCGGTATTCTTTCCTCGGGCGAAATCGCTCCTTCCACTCGGCAAATCGTTGCAGAGCAGGACAATGTTGGGGTTATGAAAGCCGAAGTCATTGATATCAACACAGCGGAACGAACCGTCACTGTGCGACTGGGCCAAATAGAAAAGGTAGTTTCCTACGATTCCCTCATCATTGCAGCAGGCGCTGGCCAGTCTTATTTCGGCAACGACCACTTTGCCGAATTTGCGCCAGGCATGAAAACACTTGACGACGCCCTAGAGCTGCGCGCACGCATCGTTGGCGCTTTTGAACGAGCAGAACTGTGTGAAGATCCCATTGAACGCGACCGGCTGCTGACTTTCGTTATCGTTGGTGCTGGCCCCACTGGCGTGGAATTAGCTGGGCAAGTTGCAGAAATGGCGCACCGGACGTTATCTAATGCCTTCCGTCGCGCAAACCCAGCCAATGCCAAAATCATCCTCCTAGATGGCGCACCACAGGTACTACCGCCGTTTGGTAAGCGCTTAGGACGTAACGCACAGCGCTCTTTGGAGAAAATCGGTGTTACTGTCAAGCTGAATGCCATTGTCACTGATGTGACAGACACAACGGTCTCTTATAAGTCAACCGTTGATGGTAAAGAACACACCATTAACTCCTTCTGCAAGATCTGGTCTGCTGGGGTTGCCGCTTCCCCACTAGGCAAACTGGTTGCAGATCAGCTTGGGGTCGAACTTGACCGAGCCGGTCGTGTGATGGTCAACTCCGACCTCACTGTGGGGGATGATAAGAACCTCTTTGTCATCGGTGACATGATGAATTACCAGAACCTGCCTGGAGTCGCACAGGTAGCCATCCAAGGCGGCGAATACGTCGCGGAGCAGATCGCCGCCGAGGCAAATGGGCGCCCCAATACCCAACGCGAGCCATTTGAATACTACGATAAGGGCTCTATGGCCACAGTTTCCCGCTTTAATGCTGTGGTAAAGATGGGCAATGTTGAGATCACTGGTTTCTTCGGCTGGGTGCTGTGGCTCATTGTGCATGTGATGTTCCTAGTCGGTTTCCGTAACCGGTTCTCAGCCCTCATTTCTTGGGGTATCAACGCGATTTCCCGTAAACGTTGGCACTTAGCTACCACCCGCCAGCAGCTACATGCGCGTACGGCTTTTGCTAAACTATCCGATCGTATTGGTGCCGAAGAACCACAGCCGATCGAATTGAAAGATACAGAAAAATTCAAGTCTGTTTAAGCCAGCTAAAAGGGTATTAATACCGCGACTATCCAGGGAAAAGCAAGTTTTTCTGCGAAACAGCTTCCCTCCAGTCGCGGTTTTACTTATTCTTTTCTTAACAACAATGTAGAGGAGAATTCATGTTTCACCCCAGAGTGCTGTCTATCGCAGGCACCGATCCTACTGGCGGTGCCGGAGCCGAGGCGGATCTAAAAGCTATTGCCGCGGCAGGCGGTTACGGCATGTCAGTTATTACCAATCTGGTGGCCCAAAACACTCAGGGCATTAGCGAAATACACACCCCACCGATAGATTTCCTGGCCGCCCAATTGCTCTCGGTGAGCGATGATGTAACTATCGACGCCATCAAAATCGGGATGTTAGGACAGACCAATATCATAAATACTGTCCAGGCGTGGCTTGATGATAACCCGCACCGGCTGGTGGTTCTTGACCCAGTTATATTCACAACAAATGGATATAGGCTTTTAGATGAAGACGCTGAAGCTACTTTAATTAAATTTTTGTCGTATGTTACCGTTGTCACCCCTAACGTGATGGAGCTGGCCACATTGTGTGGTACTACTGCGCCTAGCTCCATGCCAGAGGCAATCACCATGGCTCAGGCACTGGCTGATGAGCATGATGTGACGGTGATAGTTAAGGGCGGACGGCTACAGACCAACCTCGCCCCTAATGCTGCAGTGTTTCCCACCCGATCTGGTCGCTTTCCGGTTCAGATCAATGCTCCGCGGGTGAATACTACCAATACCCACGGTACTGGTTGTTCCTTAGCCGCGGCTTTAGCAACAAGGTTGGCGCATGGTGAAGACTTGGCACCAGCTTTAGAGTGGACCACCTCGTGGATTGGTGAAGCGCTCAAGGGTGCCGATTCACTTAACGTGGGCCGGGGGAACGGTCCGATTGATCACTTCGCCCAAATTCGGCGCAAGATCCGCAACTTCTAAGGTTTACGCAATACAGCTACTAGGAAATCTGAGTTTTGCGTAAAAGGCTCTAGGGTCCATGTGGAAAACAAGGAGTCGACCACAAAACCAGAATTGGTAGCTACCGTGAGAAAGTCTTGGAAATCCCATCCTCTACCGGCACCATAGCCGATTACTGCCCGACCGGAAGAGCGTAAGGCGTCGTAAAGCGTGCGTAGCGCTTGTTCCCTACCACTGACTGGCAGAAACCCCATGACATTTCCGGCGGATACGATCAGGTCAAAGTCGGTTTCTGGCACTGGGTCAACACACAGATCGCCTAGGTAAAACCGTGCTTCAGGAACATTGGTGCGGGCAATATCGATAAGTACTGGATCGAGGTCAGTTCCGGCTACGTCGTGTCCAGCGGATACAAGATAGCCACATAGCCGCCCTTGCCCGCACCCTGCATCAAGAATCTTGCTCCCCCGCTCGGCCATCGCGTCAATCAGCCTAGCTTCACCGACAATATCATCTCCCCTGGCTGCGATTTCTCGCCATCGATTTGCATAGTTAATCGAGTGTGCCGGGTTATTTTCGATCATTTCTTTCCAAGTTGGCATAACCGCCTAGTCTAGCGGAGTTTATTGCCAAACTAAGGTGTCATAACACCGGTTACACATCAGATCATAGATAAGATGGGGCTCATGGCTTTAACCTCCCCCACCGAAAAACCCACCAATCGTGACTTTGATATCGTACTTTTTGGTGCCACTGGTTATGTTGGCAAACTCACAGCCCAGTATCTCGCTCATTCCGCCACCGCTGAATCACTACGTATCGCTCTTGCAGGGCGTGATCACAAACAACTACTGAAACTTAAAGAATCCCTCCACCATAAAAATTCTTCGGTAGACGATTGGGAGATCATTACAGCTAATGCACTAAATTCAGAGGACATGGACGCATTGGCTAAGCGCACCCGAGTAGTGATCTCCACCGTCGGTCCGTATAGCCGGTTTGGTGCCTTGCTCATTGCTGCATGTTGCCGAGCAGGTACCGATTACGTGGATTTGTGTGGTGAAGCCTTATTTATCCGGCAAATGATAGAAAGTCACGACTGTATCGCACGGCAATCTGGTGCGAGGATCGTGCCATCGTGTGGTTTTGATTCGGTTCCTTCTGACCTGGGAGTATGGTACTTAAGCCGCAAAGCTCAAGAGCCACTTCGAGAAGTAACCATGGTGTTAAGAAAACTCAAAGGTACCCTCTCGGGTGGCACCATTGCCTCTATGGTCGAGGTGAGTAAGTCGGCACGTGCATCTAAAACTGCGGCTAAACTGCTGTTTGATCCCCACACCTTGTCTCATAACCCAACGTCTGATAATCCAGATAACCAAGCGCCACGCCGCAGCTCCAAACATCATGATATTGTGCTGGAAAAATTTGAAGGTCACTGGTTAGGGCCATTTCTTATGGCTAATTTCAATACCAGAATTGTTCGCCGCTCCCAGATGCTTTCCGGTTACAGCTACGGGGATAATTTTAGTTACCGCGAAGCCGTGGATATGGGCTCTGGGGCGATTGCTCGGTTTAAAGCTCAGCTTCTTCTTTTAGGGCTAGGAACTGCGATGACCGCGCTTACCCACCCGAAGGTGGGTCCAAAAATTACCCAGTTTTTACCGTCACCTGGTCAAGGCGCTAGCACCAAGCAACTTGCAGAAGGGTATTTTGACATGGAGTTTATCGGTATGACTGAAACCGGTAAGCGGGTCACCGCCACCGTTCGAGCCGATGGTGATCCAGGCTACCAAGTAACTGCAATGATGCTTTCCGAAGCAGCACTGAGCTTAGCTACCGGTGAAGCCACAGGTCCGGCAGGTTTTGGTACCCCAGCCGTTACTCTGGGGCAACCTTATTTAGATAGGCTTCATGCTCACGGCATGAAGTTTCGTTAACCTTGTTCTACCACCATAGTGCGCAGTGTTGCCCGCGCTGCGAGGTGGTCACGGTGGGACATCTCTATTTGAATCAGTTGAGTCCTTCGGCCTGCTTGAATGATCTTTGCTTGGGCGGAGATCACACCGGCCCCCACTGGGGCAATAAAATCAGTGTTGTTGTTGATTCCCAGTACCAAGGTGCCGCGGGCTGCGACGATTCCCATTAGTGAGCCAACGGTTTCTGCGATAGCACAAAAAACACCGCCGTTGACGATGCCAGAGGCTTGCAAATGTTCATGAGTAATGTGTATTTCTGCTGCAACGACTTCTTTAGTTACTTCAGTAAAACGCATTCCCAATGCCGAGCTAAAGCCCCCATTAAGCTCGTTAAGCCGAGCGAGTTCACGCATATGCAGTCCCTCGGGACGCATTTTTTCTATTAACGAGCACAGCTCTTGGGTGGTATCAGGAATTTCTGTATGAGAAGGCATGGTTTCCAGCCTACTGAAGCGATGCCAATCTAGAAACTACCTCTTTCACCCGATAGATATAGTTAAACTACTACCATATGAACAGCCCCATTAATCCGTCATCGGTTCGGCATTTCTAACTTCAGTTAAAGGGCTAGAAAATCAATTAAAAAGCAACGGTAACCTCGTGCTGGGCATTGGCGTATCTTAAACCTCACTGCAGTCTCACTGCGTTTCGCTACCGCAGGTGGGGTAAACTACGAAAACATGACTGATAAAGGCAACCTAGCCCAGATCGGCGTCGTCGGTCTGGCTGTGATGGGCTCCAACCTCGCACGTAATTTCGCACATAAGGGACATACTGTGGCAGTTTATAACCGCAGTGCCTCGAAAACCCATGATCTGATTAATAATCACGGTGATGAAGGTAACTTCATTCCTTCCGAGACCATCGAAGATTTCGTCGCGTCTTTGGAAAAGCCTCGTAGGGCCATCATCATGGTACAAGCCGGACCTGCTACGGATGCGGTAATCAATCAGCTTGCTGATGCCATGGAAGAAGGCGACATCATTATTGATGGAGGAAACGCGCTTTATACTGACACCATCCGGCGGGAAAAAGAAATCGCGGAGCGGAATCTGAATTTCGTTGGCGCCGGAATTTCCGGTGGCGAAGAAGGCGCGTTGAACGGTCCATCAATTATGCCTGGCGGCCCAGCAGCTTCCTGGGAAGCCCTTGGTCCGCTGCTGGAATCCATCTCGGCAAAGGTTGACGGTGTCCCTTGCGTGACCCACATCGGTCCCGATGGCGCTGGCCACTTTGTGAAAATGGTACACAATGGCATTGAGTATGCCGATATGCAGGTCATTGGCGAGGCGTACCAACTTCTTCGCTATGGTGCTGGCATGACTCATGGCGAGATTGCCGAAGTATTCAGCGCGTGGAATGACGGCGACCTTGACTCGTACCTCATTGGTATCACTGCTGAGGTTCTAGCACAGGTTGATGCTGAAACTGGCAAACCATTAGTCGACGTGATCGTAGATTCAGCAGGGCAAAAAGGAACCGGCCGGTGGACGGTAAAGGCAGCACTAGACCTAGGGATCCCAGTCACCGGTATTGGCGAAGCTGTTTTCGCCCGGGCACTTTCTGGAGCAACCGCACAACGTCAAGCCGCAATCGGCAATCTTCCTGCAGGCACCATCGCTACTTTTGAACAGCTAGGCGTTGACAAACAAACCTTCATTGAAGATGTCCGACGTGCACTATATGCATCAAAATTAGTAGCCTATGCTCAGGGTTTCGACGAAATCCAGGCAGGTTCTACAGAGCACGGTTGGAACGTTGATCCCCGGGATTTGGCCACCATCTGGCGGGGTGGATGTATCATCCGGGCACAGTTCCTTAACCGGATTCGTGAAGCATACGATTCCAACCCCAACCTAGAGACCCTATTGCTGGATCCGTAT
This sequence comes from uncultured Corynebacterium sp., assembly GCA_963520895.1. Lineage (GTDB taxonomy): Bacteria > Actinomycetota > Actinomycetes > Mycobacteriales > Mycobacteriaceae > Corynebacterium. Next base: position 13,974 of record CAUQSW010000064.1, read on the forward strand.
TTCCAGGGTGAATTAGCCACCTTGATTGATTCTTGGCGACGAGTCGTCGTGCTGGCCACGCAGATGGGTCTGCCCATTCCGGTGTTCGCGTCTTCGCTGTCTTACTATGACAGTTTACGGTCACCCAGGTTGCCTGCGGCGTTGATCCAAGCCCAACGCGATTTCTTCGGCGCCCACACCTACCAACGGGTAGATAAAGAAGGCACTTTCCACACGTTATGGTCTGGCGATCGCAGCGAAATCGAAGCATAAACCCTAAAGCTAAAAACTGCTAACGATAGAAAATATAAAGACGCTAGTTTTTAGCTTGCATGGTGCTCTTAGCCTATCTGCTCATAGCTATTCCCACGGGAATACTTTTGGGTAGTTAGGCTATTGTGCTTTTCAACTCCCAGCTTAAGGGTGTGTAGCATGGTGGTGATGACATCATTTGCTGATCTCGGGCTGCCTGCAGGAATTGCGAATCAGCTCCGCAAACAAGGTATTTCCATCCCCTTTCCTATCCAGGCTGCTGCCATTCCTGATGCGTTAGCTGGCCGCGATATTTTAGGCAGGGCGCCTACTGGTTCAGGCAAGACATTTGCTTTTGGTCTCCCCATGATTGCCCGGCTGAGTTCTAGCGGAGCATCAAAGCCTAGCCAACCACGCGGTGTTATTCTGACCCCTACCAGGGAATTAGCGGCTCAGATCAGTGAGCGACTTCGTGCAGTAGCCCAACCGGTCGGGCTTAGAGTGCTAGAGGTCGTTGGCGGGGTAAGCATTGGTAACCAAATTAGACAATTGGCGGCACCAGTGGACATTTTGGTGGCCACACCCGGTCGCGCTTTGGAGCTGATAGAGCTTAAGCACCTCAACCTTAGCCAAGCGCAAATGGTCGTTTTAGATGAAGCCGATCTCATGGCCGACCTTGGGTTTTTACCGCAGGTAGTGAAGCTACTAAAAAGGACGCCCCGAACTGGACAACGATTATTCTTCTCCGCCACATTGGATGGTGACGTAAAACAGCTTGTAGCAAAGTTTATGAATAATCCAGTAACCCATGCCACAGCTGAAGTCACTGCCACTATAGACACTATGAAGCATTATTGCTTTCAGGTGGATAATAAACGCAACCGAAACCACGTAGTCGCACGCATTGCCAACCGTAAAGGCAAAACGATCATGTTTATGCGGACCAAATACGGTGTGGATCGCCAAGTGCACAAGCTCCGCCAAGTAGGAGTCAACGCGGCTGGGCTGCATGGTGATAAGAGCCAAATCATCCGCACTGCTGTTGTTTCCGCGTTCTCCCAAGGGAGGATTCCTGTATTGGTCGCGACCGATATTGCAGCACGAGGTATTGATATCTCGGCGATTGATGTGGTGGTCCACATCGATCCGCCAGCCGATTATAAAGGCTATTTACATCGTGCTGGGCGTACTGCGCGAGCAGGCGCAACCGGCAAAGTGATTACCTTAGTCTTGGCTGACCAAACAGACGAAGTTAACCAACTGCTGCATAAGGCTGGCGTTACCGCCGAAACGTTTAACATCACTCCCGAATCGCCGGAACTGATAGAACTAACTCAGGCCACACCGCCCTCTGGGCAAGCTCTAGGTGAGCTACACTTGCAGCTCCCAGAAGCTCAGCACTCTCATAGGCGAGGTTCTCGCGGGAAACAGTCTGGTGCTTCGGAAGGGCGCGGTCGGGGTCATCGTCGTAAAGCGGGCAAAAAATCTAGCTGGGGTGGATCGCCAGAGGTTTCAATTCATAGCACCAAGCGTAGCGGTAATCGGAAAGTACGTGGCCGCTAAACTGTTAGTTTTTGGTAGTATCATTTAGAATTTCAGCCAACGGAGAAAGGTAACTTAAACTGCGATCGCACTAGCTGAGGTTGCTTAATATAAAATGGACATTGCTATATCACTCCTCTCGCTTGCAGGTTTTATACTTTTAACTGCAAGCACCGGATTATTCGTTGCGATCGAATTTGCCCTCACGGGATTGGAACGCTCAGTCATCGACCAAGACGTCGCAGAGCGCGGCGATAAACGGTCACTGGCGGTAAAGCGCGATTATCACAATCTCTCTTTTGTTCTCTCCGGTGCGCAACTGGGCATCACCGTGACTACACTGGCCACAGGCTATTTAGCAGAACCGATTTTAAAGAAATTCCTCACTCCAATTCTGCAATGGGCACAGTTGCCAGAAAATCTCACCACTCCCATCGCTCTGGTGCTAGCCCTAGTCATCGCAACATTACTGTCAATGGTTTTTGGTGAGCTAGTGCCTAAAAATCTGGCTATCACCGATCCACTGAACACCGCGCGATTCGTGGTAGGACCAGTACACGTCTTTAATGTTGTATTCAAAGGGTTCATTAATCTACTGAACCGAACTGCCAATGCCTTGGTACGAAAACTCGGCATTGAGCCAGCAGATGAACTAGACACGGCACGGTCTACCCAAGAACTAACCGCTTTGGTACGTAACTCTGCCGAATCTGGTGAACTTGATGTCAACACCGCACAGTTTTTGGATCGGTCGCTGCGCTTCGGCGAAACCACCGCCGAAGAACTCATGACCCCACGATCAACCATAGAAACCTTAGATCATGACGATACCGTGGTGGATTTAATTAATCTCGCGCTCACAACTGGGCATTCCCGGTTCCCCGTGGTCCGAGGCGACCTTGATGACACCGTTGGGGTCGTGTACTACAAAGATGCCTTTGCTATCCCCGCCGCAGAACGGGGCCATACCGAGCTTTCACAACTAGCTAGGCCAGTTCCCATCATTCCAGAGTCACTTGATGGTGATGCTGTTTTAGATGCTGTTCGTTCCGCCGGCTCGCAAGTCGTTCTGGTTGCCGATGAATACGGCGGCACCGCAGGCTTGATCACCATTGAAGATGTCATCGAAGAAATCTTAGGTGAAGTTTATGACGAACACGATGACCTCGATGCAGAACGAGACTTTGAACGGTTTGGAAAATCCTGGGCGGTATCCGGTCTGGTACGCATTGACGAATTAGGCGAACGGGTGGGCTACATCGCCCCGGAAGGGCCTTATGAAACCCTCGGTGGCTTAGTCATGGCGCTTCTAGGACGCATCCCCAAAGTTAACGATCAAGTTCTACTTCCGGTATCAGATAGCCCCCATTTAGCAGAGTTTACCTCGGGTTATACCGGACGGTGGCAAGCGAAAGTGGCCGCCATGGAAGAATTGCGAGTAGATAAAGTGATCATGTCACCACTGACCGATGAAGAAGTAAAAGAGCTTCAAGGTCCTAGCACTGTTATGCCTACAGGAGAATAGCTTCAGCCATGAATATCTTTAGCACTATCCTCCTGATTATTGGCTTGTTGCTAGCCAACGCCTTCTTCGTCGCTGCCGAATTTGCTTTAATATCTTCCCGCAGGGATCGGATTGATAGCCTTATTGCCTCCGGTAAAGCTGGTGCGCGCCGGGTACTGTACGCTACTGAACATCTATCCATCATGCTGGCTGCATGCCAGCTTGGTATCACTATCTGTTCGCTGGTTCTAGGAAAAGTCGCAGAACCTGCCATCGCTCATTTTATTGAGCGGCCATTTCATGCTGCGGGATTGCCGGATCAATTCTTACACCCGGTATCTTTCATTATTGCCCTTGGGGTTATTACCTTTCTGCATATCCTTTTTGGCGAAATGGTTCCTAAGAATATTGCGCTTGCAGGGCCGGAAACGTTGGCGATATGGCTCACCTCTCCCCTGCTAGCCTTTGCCACAGTGACTCGGCCAGCAATCGCTTTTATGAACTGGATCGCTAGGGTGACCCTGCGAGCCTTCGGTGTGGAGCAAAAAGACGAGCTGGACGCCACTGTTAACCCGAGCCAATTACAAAACATGATTTCCGAATCACGCTCTGAGGGTCTGCTGGATGCTGAAGAACATGCCCGGTTACATAAGGCGTTGCGGGTTGACCTTGGAATTAGTGATGTGATGATTCCCTTGGCGCAGGTGCGAACCGTGGATTTTGGCGCTATCGGCCCTAGTGTTTCCGCGTTGGAGGCGTTAACCGCCGAAACAGGCTTTTCGCGGTTCCCTGTCAAAGGTAAAGATGGATCCTTTATTGGATATGTGCACATTAAAGACATTTTGGATCGCTATCACGATGATGCCACCCCAGATGCTGATGCGATCGTGCACCGCGCGGAGATACGCCCACTGCTGAACCTTGATGCCGAGAGTAGTTTAGATGAAGCGTTACACACCATGCATCGGAAATCGGCTCATATGGCTCAATTGCGTCAACGGGGTGAGCTTGTTGGTATTGTCACCTTAGAAGATCTTATCGAAGAATACTTAGGTACTTTCGCTGACTGGACCCACGCTCAACACGACTAATGAATATTCTGACCGAGGCATCATGGCATGCGCTGGAACAGGCGCATATTCAGCGAGC
>CAUQSW010000065.1:0-17830 GCA_963520895.1 uncultured Corynebacterium sp.
TCAATGACTAGGGTTTTGGTGCGAGTAGGCAATGGTGGCTCCTTGGGCGAATGTAAGGTTATGGCTTTGATTTTAATCTTTTTAGCCTTGCCTGCTGGCTATTTCGGCTTTGACTCCACCGCGGGCGGTGTCGATGAAATAGGTTAACCAGCCCAACAAGGTAACAAATACAAAGGAGATGATTCGGTAGACCAGCACCACACCGAAGGCGGATGACACAGTCATGCCTACCGCCACGAGGCTTCCGGTCATGGCTGCTTCAACCGGGCCGATTCCGGCTGGGGTGACTTGTGCTGTTCCAACGATTTTGGCGGTGACGAAGGCAAGGGTGACACCCAGCAGTGTGGTGTGGTTTTCTACTCGCTCAAATGTGGGCAGTACACCGGTGACCGCCCAGACACATAGCCAGAGGCAGATGATGTCGAAAACCCAGTTCAGGAGGGATAAGAAGGCAACCCAAGCGAATTTTCCCGGTGAAAGGTTGACGGCATCAAGCTGCACCATATGCTTTTCGACGGCTTCCTTTGGTCGCTGCCCCCACTTTCCTAGCTTGTTGAGGACGCTGACTAAAAAGGCGGTGGTGGGTTCGGGATTCCGGGTGACCCACCACACCAGAAAGGCCATGCCCACCAAAATGACTGCGGAGCCTACGAGGGGAACCACGCTGAAGGAAGCGCCTAGGAAAAACACCGAGATTAACCCTAAGGCTATGAGCCAGACCGTGGACAAGGCAGCAGAGACCACGATGAACCAGGAGGATACTACGACGCTGACTCCCCAGTTACGCATGGTGTGGAACTGATAAACCGTGGAGATAACAGCACCACCGGGAAACGTGGATGACCAAGCATTTGCTACCAATGTCAGGGTGGAGGTCTGGCTTATTTTGATCGGCTCGGTTCCCTCTTTAGCAGTGTTTTGACCAGCATTGAGCAGGGTGCGCATCACTTCGGCCATCGCGAAGATGGACAACAGGACGGCGGCGAAAGCGAGGATCAGACCTGTGGTGTTGGCGGCAAGAACCCGGGCATAGCCATCGGCAAGGAAGGGCATTTGATCGCGCAGCAGGAAAGCCGCGATGCCCATGATCGCCAATGGTCCAAAAAAGCGGACCCATTTGTTCTTAATCAGTGTTCTTCCTTCAATCGGGCGACTAATTCGGAAAAGGGTACCAGTTCTTTATTACGTTGTGCACGATTGCGGCGTGGCCTGGGCATTGTGGGCGGCGGTGGCGGCGGGTTTTTTGTTTCGGCTTCTGTTCCATTGTGCCCTAAGAATTCCGAAGCGTGTTTCACCCACCGCGGTGCCCACCAGTTGTCTTCCCGCAGCAGGTGCATCACCGCAGGTACTAGCAGTAGTCGGATGATGGTGGCGTCGAAAAGCAAGGCGAAGATCATGCCGAAAGCAATGTATTTCATCATGACGATTTCGGAAAACCCGAAGGCGCCGCACACCACGATCATGATCAGTGCGGCGGCGGTGATAATGCCACCGGTGTGGGCGGTTCCATAAGCGATGGCCTGGCTGGTGCTGTGGCCTTTATCGCGGGCTTCGACCATGCGGGAGACTAAGAACACCTCGTAATCTGTGCTCAGGCCGTAGACGATGGCCATAATCAGCACGAGGACAGGGCTCATTAGTGGTCCGGCGCTGAAGCCGAAGAGGGAGGAGCCGAGGCCGTCGACGAACATGAGGGTGAGCAGTCCCAGGGTCGCTCCCATGCCCAACATGGTCATGATGACGGCTTTGGCGGGTAAGATCAGCGAGCCGAAACTCAGCGCCATGAGGATGAACGTGGTGGTGATAATGTACAGCGCCATCATGGGGAGCTTGGCAAAGAGTGCCTCGATGGATTCGACTTCGAGCGCTGGGGTGCCGCCGATATAGACCGAAACCCCTTCCGGCACTTCGAGTGTGCGTAACTGATTGACCACGTATTCGTTATTGGCGCGATCGACAATTCCGGCTGATAGCACCGTGGTGCCATCTTTGGTGGGGGAGGAGGGCTTGAAATACCCACTTAAGCCACGGATTTGGTTGGCCTGCTGATAAACGGCCACCAACTGGTCATTGCTGGCTCCGGTGACCACTAATTTGATCGGCTCGGTGCGAAATTCCGGGAACTGTTCATCAAAGAGGCTCTGTGCCTGCCGAACGTTATTATGGGGCGGCAAATAGGTTTCGTTGATTCCTCCGAAAGTGATTCCTACCAGGGGTAAGGTCAGCGCCACCAATCCGGTCACACCCGCGATGGTGACCCAACCAGCTCGCCGCATGGCCAGCCGAGGCAGGCGGTACCACCACGTGTGTTCCACCCTGCGTGCCCGCCTTGTGGTCCGGCGTACCGTGAGCGCGTCAATTCGGTGACCAAGTAGGGAAAACAGCGAGGGAAGAACCGTCACCGATAATAGGGCGGCTAAGCCAACAGCGCTGATGGCTCCATAAGCCACGGATTTTAAGAAGGCCTGGGGGAAGATCAGCAGGCCCGATAGCGCAACGGCGACCATGCCGGCGGAGAAAACTACGGTTTTACCTGCGGTGGCGGTAGTGATTTGCACAGCTTGGTTCACTGGTCTGCCGAGGTCGAGTTCCTCTCTGAAGCGTGAAACCATAAACAGGCCGTAGTCAATGGCTAAACCTAGGCCAAGCAGGGTAACTACTGATTGGGCGAAAACATTCACCTGGGTAAATTCCGCCAAGATGGCCAGAACTCCCAGTGATCCGAGGATAGATAATCCCCCGACGATCAGCGGCATTCCTGCCGCGATGACGGATCCAAAAACAAACAGCAGTAAAACTGCGACTACCGGTAGCGCGACAAGCTCGGCGCGGTGGATGTCGGCGGTCATACCTGCGTCTAGGGCGTCAGCAACCGCGGTGGCCCCAGCTACTTGGACGGTGACTCCGGTAAACGTGGGGGAAAGGTCGGGCTGAATGATCCGGAAATCTTTTAAGGTTTGCTCATCGTCACCTTTTAAGGAGATGGCGGCAAAGGCTGTGGTGCCGTCGGCATTGACGAGCTTCGCATTGCGTTTATCAAAATAGCTGTTTATGGCTGCGATCTGGTCGGGGTATTTCTGTTGTAGCCCTTCCAAATAACTGCGGATTGCGGAAAATTCTGGTGATTGCGCGATGCCATCTGGGTGGCTAAACAGCATAATGACATCGCCGGAGTTGTCTCTGCCAAAGGTTTCTTTTTCTATTTGTGCGGCAGTGCTAGAGGAAGACGCCGGATCATTCCAACCTTCTTGGCTGAGCTTATCGCCTAGGTTTATGCCAAAAAGCAAGTAGAGTGCCATGATGCTGGCAATAACTACCGCAGGGACTAACCGGCGGTGCCGGTAGGCGAAATCACCCCAAGCAGAAAACACGATCCCTCCTTAACGGCTGGACAGTAACGCCGAGAGCGGTCGGAAGGGTGGTAACCAAGCGCCAGTTTCGGGTAGCGAGTCGAGGCTGATGCGGGGCAGTGGTTCCCTAAATACGTTGGGGATCTCCTCTAGATCGACAAATTTCAGGTTTTCGGAGGCTAATGCCCAACTGGTGTGTTCCTGGAAACCCAAGATGGTGACAGGAATGCCTTCAGCAGCGAGTTCTTCCAAAAGGTCCCGGAAGTTCTGGCCGTCTGCTGAGGCAACGATTAAGCCACGCAAAACGCCTTCTGCGTGTCGACGCCTAATGTGCTCAACCATATCTGGGTCTACATCGGAGGCTTCGTTGATCTTGGGTTTAGCAAAGACTGCGAAACCGATATTACGGAGTGCTTCCACCCAGGGGCGGATGGCATCGGCACCATTGGGGGTGACGTTGGCAAATACCGTGGCTTCGGCTTCAATATGGGTGCCTAATTGGTGGGCGAGTTCACCGGCTTTAGCTAGCAGCCAGCGGCCGAGGGCGTCGAAACGCGGGCGGTGGCCAGCGCTGGGGCGAGAGCCAAGGATGGAACCTAAGCCCATATCAACATTGGGGCCGTCCCAGATCAGCAATAACGTATCGGTGGTGGCAGCAGCTGCCGCACCAGTCTGGTAGTTCGGTTCAAGATCAGACACGACGCCTCCACAAAAATTCCGTAATAGTGTGGTCTTTATTTAGACCTTTACCTTCAAATTTAGTAATAACCTGCCGATTTACCAGTTGGGGACACTCCGGCCAGGGGAAGCCCATATATTCCAGTAGTGGTTCGACATCAACCAGTTCGGTGATCCACTCTGCGTATTCTGCGTGGTCAGTGGCTACGTGGAGTACCCCGCCAGGTTTTAAACGGGTGGCAATGAGATTGAGCACACCGGACTGGATAATGCGCCGTTTATGGTGACGTGCTTTCGGCCATGGGTCGGGGAAGAAGATGCGCACACCATCCAGCGATTCTGGTCGGAACATGCGGGTGAGCACTTCAACGCCGTCGCCTTGAATCATGCGGATATTGTCAATACCACCGCGCAGTGCTGCACCCATGAGCTTGGCTAAACCGGGTTTATACAGCTCAACGGCAATAATATTGGTATCTGATTCTAAGGGAGCCATCGCCACGGTGGAGGTGCCGGTGCCGGAGCCGATTTCTACAATGGTTTTCGCACCAGTGCGGCCAAACCATTGGTCAAGATCTATCAGATCATCAGAAAGTGTTTTTCCCAGCCTAGGCCAGTTTTCCTGCCAGAGGGTTTCCTGGTTATCGGTGAGCGTGCCGCGCCTAAAACTAACGGTGCCTAAGCGGGGATAATCCAAATCATTGGCGAATGCCTCATTGAAATTGGTTTGCAGCGGCCGCCGTTTCGCCGGCTGGGAGGCAGCAGAATCGGAAGCGGCTAAAAGCTGATCCTGGTTGACCGGGTCGCCAGTGGCGCTAGCTGGGTCGCCAGTGGTGCTAGCGTGGTCGGTTGGCGTGGAGTCGCCAGGTGGTAGGTCGCTTGCTGGGAAGTCAGGGGTGGTCTCGGAATTAGTCATAGTGCCACTATTGTGCCTGCCCTAAGTCACATAAGCAACATAAGACACATAAGTGTGCAAAATTTACACCCACATGGGGATTTTCCCGGATTTTTCCCGCTAAAACTGCGGTGGGGTCGGACAGTGTTGCGTCAGCATTACGTCACCTATTGCATCGCCGTGGATTGTATATGGTTTGAAGCAATTAATTCTGGATTAACACATCACGAAATGTGGGGTTGTCGCCCCCGAATTAGGGTAATTAGTGGGTTATTGCCCGATCGGTAGTACCCCAGAACCGAGGAAGTAGGAATATCAATACAACAACTGAAACCGCAGGCAGTGAGTATTTGCCGAGAAATATATAACGAATGGCTCAGGTGCTGTGACATTGGTCTCAAAAAGGAAGGGTACCAGCGCTAGTTGTAGTCGCTACTGTGGTGAATTGTAAACAACGTCGAGTGGCACATGAACTATCGTCAGGAGAAAATTGATGTCCAACGTGGTTATCAACAAACTCGTGGGTGAAGCCCCCACCACCAACGAAGCACTACTGAGCTGGATTGCAGAAAACGTAGAACTCTTCCAGCCTGATCGCGTCGTTTTCGCCGACGGCAGCGACGAAGAGTGGGATCGCCTTACCCAAGAACTGGTTGATGCGGGCACGCTAATCCGACTGAACGAAGAAAAGCGACCCAACTCCTTCTTAGCGCGATCCAACCCCAAAGACGTAGCGCGAGTAGAATCTCGGACCTTCATCTGCGCCGAGACCGAAGAAGGTGCCGGGCCAACCAATAACTGGGTAGACCCCAAAGAAATGAAAGCCAAGCTAACCGAGCTATTCCGCGGCTCCATGAAAGGCCGCACCATGTACGTGGTGCCCTTCTCTATGGGCCCACTCGATAGCGAAGATCCCAAGATTGGCATCCAGCTAACCGACTCCCCTTACGTAGTCCTATCCATGCGCGTTATGACCCGCATGGGCCAAGCCGCACTAGACCGCCTCGGCGACGGCGAATTCGTCCCCTGCCTCCACAGCGTTGGAGCACCATTAGCAGAAGGCGAAGAAGACGTGCCATGGCCCTGCAACGATGAAAAATACATCGTACACTTCCCAGAAACCAAAGAAATTTGGTCCTACGGTTCCGGTTACGGCGGCAACGCCATCCTAGCCAAGAAGTGCTTCGCACTTCGTATTGCCTCCATCATGGCCAAAGAAGAAGGCTGGATGGCCGAGCACATGCTGATCTTGAAGCTGACTTCCCCAGAAGGCAAGGTCTACGGCGTTGCCGCTGCTTTCCCATCAGCCTGTGGCAAGACCAACCTCGCCATGATCGAACCCACAATCCCCGGCTGGAAAGCCGAAGTAGTAGGCGACGACATTGCATGGCTGCGCCTACATGAAGACGGCCTTTATGCCTTCAACCCAGAAAATGGATTCTTCGGCGTCGCGCCGGGTACTAGCTACGACTCCAACCCCATGGCCATGCGCACCATGGACATTGGCAACACCATCTTCACCAACGTGGCACTTACCGACGACGGCGACATCTGGTGGGAAGGCATGACCAAAGAGCCACCAGCACACCTCATCGACTGGCATGGCAACGACTGGACCCCAGACTCTGGTGTCGATGCAGCACACCCCAACTCCCGCTACGCTGTGCCGCTCGATCAGTGCCCCATTGCCGCCCCAGAGTTCAACGACCCCAATGGCATTAAGATTGACGCCATCCTCTTCGGTGGACGTCGTCCTGACACCGTGCCACTGGTAACCGAATCCTTCAGCTGGAACCATGGCACCATGATCGGTTCATTGCTAGCTTCCGGGCAAACCGCCGCCGCAGAGGGCAAAGTGGGTGCACTCCGCCACGACCCCATGGCCAACCTGCCCTTCATTGGCTACAACGCTGGTGAATACCTGCAACACTGGATCGACATGGGCGAAAAAGGTGGCGACGTCATGCCCAAGATCTTCCTAGTCAACTGGTTCCGCCGCGGTGACGACGGCCGCTTCCTGTGGCCAGGCTTCGGCGAGAACTCCCGCGTGCTCAAGTGGATCGTCGATCGCATTGAAGGCAAAGTTGATGCTGAAAAGACCGTGGTGGGCAACACTGCTCGGGCTGAAGACCTTGATCTGAGCGACCTGGACACCCCACTTGACGACGTCAAAGAATCCCTCAGTGCACCGGCAGCCAGCTGGGCACGGGATCTAGATGACAATGCCGAGTACCTAGAATTCCTCGGCAAGCACGTTCCAAAAGAAGTACATGAGGAGTTCGCAGCACTGCGCGAACGAGTAGCAGCGGCCTCTGAGTAGGGCAGCGGTGTAGCTGAATGCTTCTGCTGCGTAATTGTTAGCTGTAGTGCATCGGCCTCAATGGTTGGTGCACTACAGCCTTTATGCTTAAGCTTCTAAGGTTTAGCGGATACGTGGGGAAGCGGTTTATAAATTCTTCTTAGTATCCGGTGAAAAACCGTTTGGGATTCTGAATCTAGCGGCATATCAATGGGCTCCCTAGCGTCCATCACTTGCCCAGTGCGAGGCACGTGAATGGTGTCTGGCCCATCAATTTTGCTTTTCCCTTGAATTGTTAGCACGGTGACCCGCTGTTTCTGGGCTAACTCACTGAGCTGATGACCGGGCTGATAAAGCCAATCATGACCCGTGTGGTGCTTATCGGCTAATAAAAAAACATGGCTTGCCATGTTGACCCCAGCCGAGATTGTCTCTGATGAAGCAGTATAAGGCAGGTTGAGAATTACCGTTGGCCAGCGGCGCTGTAGCCTGTGGGTGGCTTCTTGTAGTTGCTCCGGGGAAATGTGGCCAGGTCCTTCGATCCAGCAGGTTAACAGCGGGACAAGGCCGCTGGTGTCAACAAACTCCTCGATGGCTACTCGGTTTAGCGCATTGCGGGGGTGTTGGACTAATCCGATCAGATCGCCGCCCGTATAAGCATTCAGGGGACCACGTAGTGGTTGGTTTATTCCATCAGCATCAAGTGTGGCAACGGGTACCCCTGCTTCGGCGTTAATGATAATAGAAAGTAAGGCAGCTGTGGGGCTGGTAAGTAATCTATCATCAAGGGAGGCAACCGCAATGATGATGGAAGAATCTGTGCCTTGTAGTGCGATTCGTTGATCTTGGGCGAACAATTGTTGCCAGTGAAGTGATCGAAACACGGTGGGTGTTTTCACAGCTAGAATCCAACTTTCCTTAAATAATCATTATTGCTTTAGTGGAGAAAGCGAAATACGGGTTAAAGTTGATATGTTGAGTAATTATACTGACAATTATTTATTAATTGGTTATTGGAGGACTTAATGGTTGCAACACCAGGCCAACCTCAGAACCTGCCGCATTGGTTGCTGGTTAAATCCAGCCCAGAACAACAGTCGGCAGGTGGCTCTTCGGCGTCGGCGCAGCAACCTGAACAAACACGACAACCGGTCTCGGAGCCACAGTCACGCAACCATGCTTCTAAGCCCTCGACTCCTATTCGTGTCACTCCTGCTTCTCCCTATGGTGAACCGGAAACTTCACAACGGCCAACTAGCAGTTCTTCTAGTAATGACGTGCCTAGGCAAGCGGCAAATCGCGCCCCTAAGGACGAAGAGACACCCGCCACGAGTTCCTTTGCTGCTATGTATGGCCAGATGAAGCGGCAAAGGCAGCCGCATGAGTATACCGTTGCCGAATTAAAACAACGCCAAGCGGAGCAGGCAAACGCACATCAAAAAAGTGGCCAAAATGGAGCTGCCAGCCCAGATGCCCCGCTCCGAGCTTCACAGGCTTCATCGTCAGAACCGCAATCAGAAGGAAGCGCAACTTTCCGCCGATCGAAGCTTACTTCTGGCGATACGTTCCCCCAGGCACGCACTATATTACGGGGTAGCTCTTTCGGAACAGATTCAACGTCAGGCTTAGGTTCCAACTATTCCACGCAACCACCAGTATCACGCCATTCTGAGGAATCAACTAGATCGGGAAGGCGTAGCCGTGGCACGGCAGATTTGCCCCACAATGGAAATGATTCTTCTCAGGGTACGGCGGAAGTAAATTCAACTAATTCCGAGGACAGCCGGTATATTTCAGGTTCAGGGTTTTCTGGGGCTTTCGTCGGCTCAGAGGTGCAACCTGTGCATGACAATGTAGAAAGCATTGCTCAGGCTCGTGAATCACGCAGTGAACGTCGGCGGCGGCAAGAACGTGAAGCCCTGCAAAAGCAAAAACTTAATGGAGCATCGGAAAATCATAAGGAGGAAAACGTGTCAGAGGGTTATCGCCCAGAAAAAGACAGCAAAAGCTTCAGCGAAAACATTGGCAGTTTTCCTACAAGCCGTGGACGGATGAATCGGTACACAGAATCTTCGCAGGCTGAGCACGCGGCAGGGCAACAACCATTAAGTGAAAAACCAACCAGTGCAGACTCCTATCAACCGTCATATGGAAGTGGCTGGGGCGGCAATGGTGAAAAACCTGCTGCAAACGTGACCCCAGAACCGCAACCTTTTGTTCCACCTCAGACCAATCCATCGCGAGCTGATTCCTATCAACGTGAGTCTGGCTATAGTTCGGGCTTCAATACTCAGCCGCATTCTTCTGCTGCTTCGTCTAGGGACGGGGCTTTTCCGGAAAAGTCTCAGGGTTCACAGTCAGCCACCACTCCTGAACACCATGTTCCAGAATCAACTTGGCATTCAGATGCTAGTCCTAGCAGCTATGTGGAACAGCCGCCGGTTCCCTCGGAGCCTACCGTGGCATTACAAAAATCCACTCCGACTGCGGATGAATATATGGCGCCACCGACTGCACTGGATCAATCCATTTTGATTAATCCAGTACGTCCCACTCCGAAAACTGGCTGGCGGAAACTGGTGCATACCTTAACTGCTGGTTATGTCAATTTGGGAGAGTCGGAAAAAACACTGCGACGCGAGCGGCTGGTAGATAGTATCCGCACTCCATTGCGGGGTGATTACCGTATTGCGGTTTTGTCTCTTAAAGGAGGCGTAGGTAAAACAACAACCTCAGTGATGCTTGGTGGGGTGTTCGCCACTGTGCGCGGTGATCGAGTCATTGCCATCGATGCGAACCCTGATCTAGGGACGTTGGCACAACGAGCGGCCCTTCCTGGTTCGCCAACCATTAGGGATCTGCTGAATGCTAATGATGTGTCTCGGTATTCGTTGATTAAGAACTACACCACACAAGCCGAAAGCAGGCTAGAGGTCATTGGTTCAGATCGTGACCCGGAGGTTTCTGAGGCTTTCAGCGAAAAAGACTACCGACATGCCATTGATATTTTGCAGCACCACTATAATATTATCCTGACTGACTGTGGTACCGGATTAATGCATTCGGCCATGTCAGGGGTATTGGATTTGGCCAACACGTTGATTGTTGTCACATCTACGGCACTAGATGGTGCACAATCGGCTTCGGCCACCTTAGATTGGCTGAACCACCATGGCTACGAAAAGCTGGTATCCAATGCCATAGTGGTAATCTCTTCCTCGCAGCCTGGCACCCCTTCCATTGATGTGAATCAGCTCATGGAGCACTTTCGTGCCCGCACCCGCGCGGCTCATTTGATTCCGTTTGATCGGCACTTATCGGAAGGTGCCATGATTGATCTAGACCGCTTGGAGCGCAAGACGTTTATGGCCTACCTCGAATTGGCTGGGTTGGTGGCTCATGATTTTCCCAATTGGCATAAACATGCAAATTCCCACGAGTGATGCCCTGTGATACGCTTTAGACAAGTGTTACTGGTGGCACTGGTTATGTGTACTGCGGTGGGATGTGCCGACCGAATCGAACCACCTGTCCCCGTGACTTATTTGGAAACCGATAAGTTAAAAGATTGGTCAGAAAGCCATGCTCAACCCTACGGGATCCCTGAACGATCCCTACGTGCGTACTCGTATGCAGCGGTGAAAGTAGGAGAGGAAAAATGTGAACTCGGTTGGCCCACTATCGCAGCAATCGGAGCGGTGGTCAGCCACCATGGGTTTGTACATGGCTCAAAGATTCAAGAAGACGGCACTTCCACCATCCCACTGCGCAACGTAGACATAGCGCCCATAGCGATTGTCGCTGATACCGATCAAGGACGAATCGACGGTACCAATGAATTTGATATTCCGGTAGGGCCATTGCAAATTATGCCCAGCCGCTGGGAACAATTCGAAGCAGCTGCTGAACCAGATACCACGCCTAACCCCGATAGTGTGGATGACTCAGCATTGGTAATGGCTCGTCAGCTATGCTCGTTCGGGAATCTGAAAAATCCAAATGGCTGGGATGAGGCGGTCAAATCGATCTCCGCAGACCCAGAGTTTGTCAAAGCCGTGCATGAGAAAGCTACCGAGTATTCCCGATGATTACGTTGTTACCTCGCCGACCGCGTATCGACGCCAACAAGAAACTGTGCATCGCGGTACTACTAATAGCACCACTGGTTTCTAGTTGCCAACAAGCTGGTTGGGCCAAAGACGAGCAACTAGCAAATATGAAACCACCAGCTGGGCAGTTACCAGCACTACCAGAATCCTATTTTCCGCCACCACCAGAAGAAACCTCGGAAGCAGCAGCGGCTCCCGTAGTAGCACCAGCTCCCGTGGCAGCTCCAGCACCTGTAGTACAAACACCACAACCGGTAGTGACTATAACCCAAGTGGTCCCCACTCCAGTACCAGAGCCCGCGCCAAGAAACCCTGAAATTAGAATCCCACTGCCGGGACGACTATACAACTAACAAGGTACAAATAAATGGTAGAAGATCAAGGAACGCCAACAGTGGACTACGCACCAGAGCGTGGACACAAACGGGACCACCGTGCTGCCCTACAAGCCGAGAAACTTCGGATGAAATTAGCAACCAAAGCCATCTGCTTTGGCGAATACGAACCGTTGTATCTGCCAAAGCGACTCACCATACTGGTGACGTCAGTGATTATCGCCTGCATCATACTGGTAGGCACGATTGCTGCGGCGAAAATCATTCCGATGCTTTAGAAAGATGAGAGGGATGGGCTCCATTTAAGCTATGCGTGGGAAAGCTAGCGGGGGATCTGTACTTTACGGATGATAAGGCAGATAGTTGGTGCTAAGCGCTGCGGTTGTGCGCCATTGATCTGCTTAGGTTGGGGTGGGTGGGGGGTAGTTTTTGAACGGCAGAAAAAGGTATTAGTGCAGGTGGTAGCTATTTATTGTAGTTATCAATGTGCAGTGGTGATAGTGGTGGTAGCTTTGCTGTAATTACAAGTTTTGATGATAGTGAGGGAATATTATGCCACTTCCGCACCTACCTGCATTTGAAATTTTTGAAGCTAGTGATTTTCATTTGGGTGGAGACCCTGGAGTTATTGAGGGGGTGGCGTATGATTGGTTGGATTTTGGTGGCCAATGTGAAGCCACGTCAGGTAGCATGCAGGGTTTGGATACGGCTTCGTTCATAGGCTCGGAAGGGGACAAATTTTCTGACTTAACGCATAGTGTACTTCCAGGACAGGTGCGTGTTATGGGACAAACGCATACTGCTGTTGGACAAACTATTCGCTCTTACGGTGATTTATTATCTATGTCACAGGAGACAATGGATGGAATTATTGCGCGTGCGAGGGGGACGCACAAGGCCGTAAATAATGCTGCTACACGTTATAACAATGCTGAGATTGCAGTGGCTGCTGCGACTGCCGCTGGAGGTGCTGCTTTAGCGGCTGCTGAAGCTGAGAAGGCAGCGGCGCTAAATGAGTATTTCCTACAGCAAGCGCTGTGGGAGCATGATTTAAATGATGCAGAATTAGTTAAGTATGAGCTAGGCCTAGATGTCAGCAAGTTAACTGATGTTATTTTAGAGCAAGCCCGTTTGGCATTCGAGCCTAACCCTACAGGTGTTGAAGGGGCTGATGCTGCGGAAGAAAAAATTGATGAGATGGAAGAATCTGATTGGACGTGGCTGGATGATTTAGCGATGCTTGCTTTAACTGCAGGAATAGTTTTACCAATGCGTAAGGTAGTCGATGTCGCTGCTGATATTTTCACAGAATCTCGGGGTATTGATTATTTGAGTTTGCTTGATAGTAGGAATAATAACCAATGGTCAGATTTTGAGACTAGGCTGAATGAAGTTTTGACGCCTGAGCAGATGGAGAAATTGAGATCTCAACGTGAAGCGATATTTTCATATATGCCACAAACTACAAGTGATATCACTTCTCGATTAAGTGATGATGAAATAGCAGCATTGTCTCGCGGTGAACGGGTTACTGAGATTGCTGAACCTGTAGATGCTGCGACAGGGGCTTTGGTTGAGACCGTTGAAGATATATTTGTAGGAGGAATGCTGCCGTTGGTAGTGTCGCGCCGGTACTGTTCGTTGTTTAGTTATATCGGCGTAGGTGGAGTTTTTGGTTCTGGATGGATGTCAAGCTTAGATTGCCATCTGGAGATATTTGATGATCGGGTGGTGATGTTGGCTCCAGACGGGGCAGTGGTGCGTTTTGATGCTCCGTCTGCCGATGGCCGAGAAGTGCGCGCCTCGGGGAGAGAGTGGCTATTATCCTTTGTTGGTGGGGCGTACCGGGTGCGGGATGCGTCATCCGGAATTGTTTATGTATTTACTATTGGGAGTCCGATTTCGCAGCATAAGCCGGATGGTCCGGTTAGTGATGTGGATTTTGGGGTGCCGAGTGCCAAGGGGGAAACGTCACAGCAGAATTGGGTTGAGTATGGTGTTCGGCCGATGGGGTTCGGTCGTGGCTCATCAACGGTTGCTGCGGCATTGGGTAAAGGGGTCACGATTGGACTATCGCTCATAGTGCATAGGTCAGGGATGTGGATTGAGTATGTCCGAGATCATGTGATGGGGAATATCACAAAGTTAGTGCGCTCAGACCGCACTACAGTCGAGGTTGCATGGGATCATCAGTTGCATCGAGTCACTAAGCTCACTGTTGTGGATCAAGTTCGACAGAAGGGCAGTGTGGCGAATGCGGTAAAAGATGAAGCTAGTCTTGGGGAAAGTGGTAGTGACAACGATCAAGAATATTCCGATTATGGTGATGTGGGACAAGATCAAACTGAAGTTTTTGGGAAGAGTCAAGGTCAAGACTCATGCCGTGGTGGTATTGTATGTGTGGGATTTGATTACGATCAGCTAGGTTTACTGCACAAGGTGTTTACCCCTTCCTCAGCGCAAGTGCAGCTGACTTATGAGTATGATGAACGTTCGTTGTTATGTGGGTGGGTTGATAGTAATAGTGCTGGGTATTGGCATGTCTATGATGAAGTCGGTCGGGTTATTGCGCAGGTAGGCTCTGGGGGTGTATATGCTAACGCATTTGTATGGCTAGATGATAGTGCATCAGATGCCCCAATTGGCGGACAAGTATGTGTGATGATTGAAACCGCAACCGCAGTAGAAGAAGATATGCTATTAGAGGGTCGGGAGGTTGTTGCTGAACGATTGAAACGGCTACAGGAGTTGCCTCTTGTGCTGGCATTGCGTGCTGGGGGGTTGCAGAAAGCGGGTCTAACAGGGGGTGGGCGTGATGGTGCGCGGGATCAACACTCAGATGGGGCTGATGTTGACTTACCGACTAATGACAACATTTCTGCTGAGTGGTTGTTCGATGAAATCTTGGGGGATATCCGAGCGTCGGTGTGGCGTTCTACCGCTGACGGCGATGTATGGCGGGTGGTGAGTTCTCTAGGGGTCGCGACGGATTATATTTATAATGATTGTCACCAGGTGATAGCCATTGTTGGTGGGGATGATGGTGTGGTTGAATGCATTCGCAATGAAGATGGCCAGATTGTAGAGACTTTGTACCCAGACGGTTCTGGTGTGCGTGTCGAAACAGGGGTGTGGGGGCAACCGGTTAAGGTAACGAACACTGCTGGGTTGTCAGTGGAGTACGAACTTGACGCTGCAGGCAATATTGTCTCGATAACAGATGCTACTGGTCAGATAACTCGGGTGGAGTATCGGTGGCTGGTTTCTGGTGTGGTGCCGTGGAAGGTGATTTCTCCGGAAGGTCAAGTGAAAATTTTTGAGTGCGACGCTGCTGGGCGCGTGTTGGCGACGGAAGACGAGCAGGGAATGCGATGGTCTGTGACACGTGATGCTGTAGGTAGAGTGGTAGAAGCAATGAATCCGGTGGGTGAGGTTACCCGCGTGAGGTATTCGTCTCAAGGGCGCCCCACCGAAGTGGTTCTCCCAGACGGTTGTTCGCAGCTGGCGGAGTATGATGGGGAGGGAAATCAAGTACGGTTTGTGAACGAAACTGGTGCTGTGACCGAGACGAAATATACGGTGTTTGATAAACCTCTAGAAATAACGGATGCGGCTGGTGGAGTTACAAGAATTGTTTATAACACCCAGTTAGAGGTAGTGGGAGTGATTAATGCTGATGGACATCGGTGGGATTATCAGTATGACCTAGATGGTCGATTAATTATGGAATCAGATTATAACGGTTTGGTTACTAGGTATGAGCATGACCAAGCACGTAATATCACCAGAATGGTTGATCCTGCTGGTGGGGTAAATACTGTTTATTCTGATAAGGCAGGAAGAACCACCTTGATGGTGGATTCTTTGGGGAGGGAGACTACATATTCCTATGCTAAGCAGGGTTGGCTGGACTCTATTAGTAATTCTGAGGCTACGATTAGTTATCTGCGGGATGAGTTTGGCCGCTTGGAGTCGGAACATACTGAGCTTGCCACTGGTGAGACCATTACTGCTAGTACTGAGCGTGATCTTACTGGACGTATGACAGCTATGGTGATGAATGTGGCGGGACACATCACTTGTCAGCAGTATAATTATCATGATGTGACCCGTGAGCTTACAGGAATTAATATCTTCCACAATACCCTTGGCTCGATGAGTTCTGCCGTAACTAGCTCGTCTGCTTCTTATGTCACGATGCCTAGTGTTGCTAGTGGTTTGGGGTTTGTTGGCAGTGTTGATCTTGGGGTTGATGAGCTAGGGCGCCGTAATCGTTTTGGCATTGGAGTGGTGGACCGGATGCTGGAGTTTGATATCAGGGGTCGGATTACAGCTGATATTACCGCCGCTATCGACCCGAAGGGGATAGATGGTTTCACTGTGGTGGCCGGTAGGCAGTTCACTTGGCGGGTTGATGATGCTCTGATCGGTATTAATGATGCCCTAGCAGGAAATAGTGTATTTGATGTCGATATGATGGGTCGAGTAAGAAGTATCCAGCATGACCGAACGACCATCATACAGACACATCCTGATCGCTCTAGCTTGGGTGTTACAGGGGGCGGTCTTCCACGTTCACCGCTAAACAACAGTAGTGGTGGTCGGGATGTGTTTGCTACGGAACGGTATTCCTATTCCGCGGCTGGTCAGTTGCAGCATGGGGTATCACCGGATTATATCCAACATGATGGGGTTCTGCCACGATCGCGGGCGGACGTAGAATCTGGGGATGAGGCTGTGTTCAACTATGACCGGGTGATGAAAAATACCCTGGTTACTCAGGTAGGGAAAACCAGTTATGTTTATGATGATCTTGGTCGAATCATCCGCTCGGTCACGAAACGTTTATCACGTAAACCTCTTGTTCAGCATTATCAGTATGCTGGGTCGAGTGGGCACGTTAAGACGTTTAGTTCGTCAGATCACCCACATCGTGTGTGGGAATATACCTATGACGGGGTAGGGCGTCGGGTGGCGAAAACCTGCAGGGATACCCGTTCTGACACACTGGTTATAAAGGTGGTATTCGGATATTACGGTGACCGGATGGCAACCGAGCATTACCTCTACGGCAACGATGAGAAAGGAACCATAGCCAGAGCATGGATTACGGACCCGAAAACCGGAAGCACTATCGCACAACTTTCCACCAGCTATAGTGCTAGTGATAAAAACCATAGCGCACCTAACAGTGTTGCTGATCAGCAACAAGAAAAACCACACTGGGCACAGCAAACCACCACAAAGTTGCATGCTCTCGTGACAGACCTTGCTGGTGCACCAAAAGAAATCATCAACACTGTAACCGGTAACGTTATCGGCAGATCAATCCAAACACTCTACGGTCAACGCAACTGGAAAGGTAACGCTACCTGCCCACTACTATTTACCGGTCAATATCATGATAATGAAACAAACCTCGTCTACAACCGCTACCGCTACTACGACCCAGTAGCCGGAATCTACACCAGCCAAGACCCGCTCGGCCAAACACCCAACCTCGCCTCACCCCAAAACTACACCAAAAACCCCACCACCTGGACCGACCCACTCGGACTCAACCAGTGTAAAAATACATTTAAACAAGATGAGTTTGGTGCGTGGAATGATACGGGTAAAAATGCTCGCATACTGCGAAAAGGTATGATTAATGATGCAGAAATGACACCAAAGCCTGGTGATGATGCGCATCATATTGTTCCAGCACGTTTAAAGCGGGGGCGCGCGGAGGATCTGCGAAAGAAGTTTAAGAGCTTTGATATAGATATCAATGATCCTATTAATGGTGAGTTCTTGCCTGGTAGCAACGCAACCGTGGATAAAGGTGATAACCGTCTAAGGCATCACGGCAGTGGTGTACACTCCACAGCAGAAATCGATGCGATTTACGAATATGTTGAAAGTTCAGCGACTGCTGAAGAGTTCAAAGGTAGAATGAATAATGTGAAGCAGTTCCATAGAGAAGGTATTACCATGGCTAAAGTGGAGGAACTTGCAGATGCGAGAGATGTCAGTATGGATGCTATGACGTATGAGTCGTATTTGGCGTTTATGGAGCAGAAGTAGGTAGGAGTTGACTGTGAAGTATTTTTCGTTGCGGGAGCCACGGGATGCGGTGCAGATTTATGCGCATTATTCTGATAGTAATGATTTTAATCTGGCGC
>CAUQSW010000066.1:0-17613 GCA_963520895.1 uncultured Corynebacterium sp.
GGCCACTAGTAGCGAACGTAAAGCACTGGCAACAATGGGCCGCAAAGGCGGGAAAGGAACATCCCCGCTCACGCGGGGAAAATTAGTACACGAAATCAGATTCAATGCAGACCGCAGGAACATCCCCGCTCACGCGGAGAAAATAGCAACTCAAGCCCAGTGCCACGATTCCACGCAGGAACATCCCCGCTCACGCGGGAAAAATTAACTAGGTCGTCGCCCCAAATATCCTCGCTCACGGCCAACGACATCCAAGTCGCATCATGGGTGGCACCCTCGTCAGGCATGACTCCAACGGCAGGCTCGGATGGAGTGGGTTTCGAGCTGGGAGATGTAGGACGGGTGCAGGCGGAAAAACCAGCGGCTGCTATCCCCACTCCTAAACCAGTAAGTAGTGTTCGGCGGGAAAAACTCATCTTGTCACGCTAGCTTATATCTCACAGCTTGTACACGGAAGCCTGGAGTTGTCGTCAAACGGGTCGATTTTACGGGTCGAAAATAAGTTAAACCCCCTGCTAGGAGGGGGTTTATTTTTGTGCGCCCGGAGAGACTTGAACTCTCACGTCCGAAGACACTGGAACCTAAATCCAGCGCGTCTGCCAATTCCGCCACGGGCGCGTGCCTTATGTATCTTACAGGTATGACCCCCTATTATTTCAAATTCTTCGGTTGAGCTGCCCACAAGAGGTATCCTGTGAGCGTGAAAAGCAAACGATTACGGGTGAAAGCATGGCACATTGTGTTCCTCACTGTGCTGGTTTTAGCCACGCTCGCGTTGGCTTGGTGGCAGTGGACACGGTTCCGTTCGGGATCCGGTACTTTCCAGAACCTCGGCTACGCACTGCAGTGGCCGTTTTTTGGGCTGTTTTTCGTCTACGCCTACCGCAAGTTTTTGGCCTACGAGAATGAAAAACTGTCCTTTGAAGCGGAGCAGTCCGGCCAGGACTACGTCGCCACCGATTCTGCACCCGAGCGTATCGACGACTCCTTCCTCCCTCAGCGCCACACCTTGTCGGTGGAGGAATTTAATGCTTTGAACAAACCCAAACGTAACCGTCATCACTAATCAAGGAGATTTCCCCAATGAGCACTGTGCATCCTGAGCGCAAACGCCGCGTCAAACAGGCCCTGCTGTTTTTTTCCATTTCGGCGTGGGTCACTGGCGTCTGGTTGTTGATTCTCACCGCACGGATGATCGCCGAATACCTATTGGGGATTTCTGTGCCAGCGTGGGCGCACTATATCGGCCAGGTGCACGGCCTGTTTTATATTGTTTACCTGATCGCCACGCTTAACCTCGGCACGAAGGCATTGTGGCCGCCGCTGCGCTGGGTGGTTACTGCGCTGGCGGGTTGTGTGCCGTTCCTGTCGTTTTTCGTCGAAAAGTGGCGCCGCGACGAGGTCACCGAGAAATTTGACCTACGGTCCCCTTAAGTTAGACTCCGAAAATTCCCCTATGGTTCCCTAATGTGACAAATCATAAAAATGCTTGTCACCTGGGATTCTACGCCTTAAACTCCCGGGTATGACCCCCACTCCGCTTCTCGACGCCTACACCACAGCAGTGCGCGCCGCCGCGGGGCTGCTTGCGGAAATCAAAGCCGTGCGCCCCAACCAAGAAGACCTCATGGAGCAGTTAGGGGCGACCAAAAATGATGTAACCAAATTGCTCAAAAACTCTGAATACTTCGACAACGAGCAGCTCGACGAGATGAAGGGTTTGAGCTTTGACATTATTTTCTCTATTGGGAAATTTTGTCGGAAACTCTCCAATAGAGGGGTGGACCCGTGGGAATTTTTCAGCGACGCCGTGCGGTTTGCGCGACAGGCCACCCTCGATGAGCTTGAGGAGCATCTAGCGGCGATCGTCGCAAAGCATAATGAGGAATGCGCGGACAAACCCCGCGCCGATTGGGCGAGATTCTCCGCCACCCCGGATTGCGACGGCAAAAGTTACCTCAACATAAAAGCCCCCGCCGAAGATCTAGCGCGGGTGCGCAGCGTCATTGACGACGAAGCCAAATCACTATTCCACCAAGGCCATGCCCACAGCATTGCCGAGGCGTACGCACACATCATCACCCGGCGCGTGATATCTTTCGGCCAAGCGCCAGAAACCGCCGAGGCTGATGATCCGAACCCGTTGACGTTTAAGTATCGGCCGTTTGTGTCGATCTGCCACCCCCTCCTATTGGAGAATCATGACGGAAAATACCTCACCACGGATGGCACGCTGGTGGATCTGCGGGAGTACGCGGATCAAATGCTAGAGCCATTCGGTTGGGCTGTGGTTCCCTACCGCAATTTCTCCAATGAGATTGAGTATTCGGAACCGATGGAAATTGCGGTTCGGCACCCCGGGCGGCTGGCGAACCCAGCGCAGCGGTTGATCCTGACCGCCGCGCACCCAGTGTGTGCGCACCCTGACTGTCGCACTGCGGCGCGATTCTGCCAGATCCACCACATTGTTAGTTGGGCGGCGGGCGGCCGCACCGAACTGCCCAATATGGTGCCTGCGTGTATGCGCCACAACAAAAGAAACGACGATGACCCAGCGAAGCCGAAAAACGGGCGGATTGAAAAAGACCCAGTAACCGGGCGGGTGGGGCATCGAAGATACCCCGACAGTCCGCTGCGCTTCAGTCGCGCCCCCACGATTAAATATGGGATGTTCGAACAAGCACGCGCATTTTTCGACCGGTTGGACCAGGCCCAGCTTCCCGACGTTGCCTAGCCCTTCATCAGCAGCGGAACCAGCTGATCTAGGGCCTTTCGGCGATGGCTTAGCGAGTTTTTCTCAGCGGCGCTCAGCTGCGCGCTACTCCTCCCATTGGGGAATTCTTCGGCGGGCAGAAAAATCGGATCGTAACCGAATCCATTATCCCCTTGTGGTTTCCGCAATAGCTGACCTTCCCAGCGGCCTTCCACAACGGCTTCTTCCCCATTGGGGAAAACCACGGCGCAAACGCAAACGAATGCTGCTTGACGACGCTCATCCGGAACGTGCTCCATTTGCCCCAATAGGAGGTTGTTGTTTGCCTCGTCGTCACCGTGCTTACCGCTCCAGCGTGCCGATAGTACCCCAGGACAACCGTTGAGTTCGTCAACTACCAACCCAGAATCGTCAGCAATCGTAATCAGGCCGGTGTTGGCGGCTCCCGCGCGGGCTTTTATTAGGGCATTGTCGGCGAATGTCTTGCCGTTCTCAATAGGTTCTTCGTAGCTTGCAACATTGGAGAGTTTCAGTATCTCGGCCCCAATAGGGGCGAGGATTTCTGCCAGTTCTGCAGCCTTTTTTTCGTTATTGGAGGCCAATAGGATTTGCATGTTTTATTTCCCCAATGAGGAAAGTTGGGTTTGAATCAGTTCGTGGCAGCCTCGTTCAGCCAAGTCCAGCATGTCGTTGAGTTGTTGCCTGGTGAAAGTGTTGTGCTCGCCAGTGCCTTGTATTTCGACAAATTCGCCTGCTGCGGTCATGATGACGTTCATATCGACTTCGGCGCGGGAGTCTTCCTCGTAAGGAAGGTCGAGTATTGCGTGCCCGTCAAGAATGCCTACGGACACCGCTGCGACGGGAGGCAGAAGTGGTTCGCCCGGTACGACGTCTTGCGCTTTGAGGTGGCTGATGGCGTCGGCAAGCGCTATGTAGGCGCCGGTTATGCTGGCAGTGCGGGTGCCGCCGTCTGCTTGCAGCACATCGCAGTCGATGTTGATGGTGTTTTCGCCTAGCTGCGTGAGGTCTACTGCGGCGCGCAGCGATCTCCCAATAAGGCGGGAAATTTCGTGGGTGCGCCCCTTGACTTTTCCTTTCATGGATTCGCGTGGCATGCGTTCATGGGTGGCGGCTGGCAGCATGGAGTATTCAGCTGTTAACCATCCTTCTCCGGAGTCTTTTTTAAACCGTGGCACACCGGTTTCGACGCTGGCGGTGCACATGACGCGGGTGTTTCCGTATTCGATAAGGACGGAGCCTGCGGGGTTGGTGGTGAAGCCGCGGGTGATACGGATGGGGCGCAGTTGGTCGGGGGTGCGGCCGTCGGCACGCAAAAATGCAGTCATAGGGTTCTACCCTAGTCGATCACCATGCCGGAGTAGGCAAGCTCAATGGGCCCGTCGTAGTGTTGACGCGCCGCGTCGAGGGCGTCTTGGGGGTTGACCCACGGCGGGATGTGCACCAGGACGAGCCGCTTCACTGCTGCCTTGGTGGCGATGATGCCGGCTTCGGCGCCGGACAAATGCATATTGGGGGTTTTTCCTTCGCTGGTCGCGCCCCAGGTGGCTTCGCAGAGAAAAACATCAGCGTCCTTAGCGCAGTCGACGAGTTCTTCGGTGTAAGCACTGTCACCGGAATAGGCAATAATTTCCCCAATAGAGTGGTCGGTAAGGCGCAGCGCATAAGACTCAATGGGGTGGTTCACCGGGTACGGCGTGATGGTTACCCCAGGTATTGTTTGAGGTTGGTGCGCGACCCACGGGGTGAAGGTGAAGGTGTCGGACATGTCGTCTATCTCATTGGGGGAATCTGCGCTCAACCGCCCGAGATGCTCGAAAGTTGCTTGCGGCCCGATGCAGTGGTTGTGGCCCTGCGCCGCAAGCTCTGGGTGAAATCGCCGCCACACCATCAACGAGGGAAAATCAAGACAATGGTCGGGGTGCAGGTGACTGAGCGCGACATGCACCTGGGAGGGGTTGCATACTTCTTGCAGTTTCGCCAGCACGCCTGGCCCTATATCTAAGAGCACAGCACCAGCGTCTGCCAGCTGCACCAGATACCCTGATGCCGGGTTACCTGGGGCGCTAAGACTCCCGGAGCAGCCGAGGACGGTGATGTTCATGTCAACACTTTGACACGTTTTTCCCCAATAGGGAAGTTTTTCGGCGCGGATTACACTGCCCCTAGCCTTTCGACGTGCGTCACATGCGGCCCCAAAAATCGCGCAGCTAGCTGGGCAAACTGTTCAGGGTCGCCGGTAGATTCGAATATTTTGGTGGGATTTGGGTTGTTTTCCGCCAGCATTCCCCTATTGGAGAGTTCCTTAATAACATCCTTCGCCGTCTCCTCCGCCGAGGATACCAACGTGACGTGATCCCCCATCGCAAGCTGAATGACCCCCGACAGCAGCGGGTAGTGAGTGCAGCCGAGAACAAGGGTGTCCACCCCGGCAGCCTGCAGTGGTTCCACATAAGCTTCGGCAATCCCCAATATCTGGCGCCCGGTGGTGACCCCACGCTCCACGAAGTCCACAAACCGCGGGCATGCCTGCGCGTAGGCTTCAATCTGCGGGTTAACGGCAAACAGGTCTTGGTAGGCACCTGAGTTAATCGTTCCGACCGTGCCAATTACGCCGACCTTGCCATTGCGGGTGGTGGCTACGGCGCGCCGCACGGCGGGTTGGATGACTTCGATGACAGGGACGTCGTAACGCTCCCTGGCATCGCGCAGGCAAGCGGCAGACGCGGTGTTGCAGGCGATGACGATCATCTTGCAGCCGCGGTTAACCAGCTCATCAGCGATCCGCAACGCGTGACGACGCACCTCCGCGATCGGAAGCGGACCGTAGGGGCCATTGGCGGAATCCCCAATGTAGATGATGGATTCCCCAGGGAGTTGTTCCATGATGGTGCGCGCCACCGTCAGGCCGCCGACACCGGAGTCGAAAATCCCAATAGGGCTGTTTGGGTGCTGGGTATTGGCATTCACAATTCCCCAATAGTATTGGGGAACTCCCCCTATTGGGGAATTAGGGTGTTTTGTGAAATCTCATATTACGATAAGCTTTGTATCTTGATGCAACGAGTAGCCGCCTTAGGAAGGACGCCCATGAATATTTCCCGACGATTGCTTACGCTCGTCGCCGTAGCCGCCGCGACAGCAGGTGGCCTGGTCACAGCCCTTCAAGCTGACGCACAGGAGAAAAATATAGTCCTGCTGGGCGACTCCCTCATGGCGAACCCAACGTTCTCGGTTGCCGAGCACATGCAAGGCCCCGGTAAGGCCACCGCCAATGCTCCCGGTGATGGCAGGTGCCCCCGCGGCGAGAGCCGGATTGCCGCTTCCCTACAGCGCGAGACTGGCGGCAAGGTGGAGGATTTCGCCTGCACTGGCGCCGTGGCTTACGCACCGGTGGAAAGTGAGAAACGGATCAGCAAGCAGGTTGACACCGCACTGGCGCAAGGCCAGCTCAACGGCGGCACCACCAATGTATTGATCCAGATCGGCATGAACGACACCTGGAAAGCCCCTGGTTTCTACAACGTCCAAAGTGAAAACTTCGTCAATGAGATGAAGGCACAGGTGGGCCGAGTAAAAGCCGCCGCACCAAATGCTAAGGTGACGTTCTTGAGCTACCCTTCGATCGTCGGCACGCAGGGTGAGGTTTGCCCAGTGCACGTCAACAATGCACCGCCAGCAGTTATCCCCGTGGGTGCGGTGCGTGCGGCCATGGATTCGGCTCATGATTGGCAGCGCCAGTCTGCTGCCGCCACTGGCAGCAATTGGGTGAACATTGAGACAGAAACCTTAGGTCACGATATGTGCGCCCCCAAGGAACAACGGTGGGTTGCCGGCATCATTGACAATTCTTCCGATCCGTACAACATCACTACCCACCTAACCCACCGGGGTAACGACGAGGTTGCGAAGGTGATTGCCCGGCACCTGTAAGCGCCGGAGGATCATCCGAGGTGATGAACGCCCCAGCGAGAATTCCCCCAATAGCGCCGAAGAGGTGGGCTTGCCAGCTCACCCCCGGCTCGCTGGGTAACACACCCCATATCAAACCGGAATAGAAGAAAGCCAGCACCGCCCCGAGGGCGACTTGTTTCAGACTGCGGTTGAAAATACCCCGCACAATAAGATACGTTAACCAGCCATAAATCAGGCCGGATGCACCGATATGACTGGTGCCGATTCCCCCAATGAACCACACTCCAATTCCCCCAATAAGGAGCGTGATGAGGGTCACCTCCCAGAACACACGGCGACCCGACCAAGCGATCAGGAAGCAGAAAATCGCGCCGGGGACCGTATTGGCCATGATATGACTGGTACTGCCATGAACTAGTGGCGCGGTCGCTATGTGCCACACGCTGGAAATATCCAAGGGGTGGATCCCTAAGCCGGTTAAAGCGCCACCGAAGATCAGCATATTGGTGATATGAACCGCCCAAATGATCAAAACATAGCCGCAGGCGTACCGCAGCCCCGTAGAAAAACCTGTGCGGGTGTTGAGTGTGTTAGTCATAATGGGGCAAGTCTACTTCCTTAGTTCTGCAAGCGTGGCAATGCCATAGCCTGGGCTGGCACTGAGCACCGCATCCACGATGGCTTCGGCGACCACCCATGCCGCCGCTTCGGTCACTGCGGCCAGTGTTTCTGGGCTGATACCGGTGCCGTCGCCAGTGGAAATGCAAAACAACGTATCCCCATCCATTGGGGAATGCGCTGGCCGCACCGCATGGGCAATACCGTCATGTCCTACCATTGCGATTCGTTTGGCTTGTGCTTTGGTCACGGGCGCATCCGTGGCGATCACCCCAATGGTGGTGTTTAACGCTGCTTCAGGCGGGCGCAGTGCCGCGAATTTCGGCAGGTCCACCTCAATTTCGGGGCGCTGCCACATCCTGCCGGTGGCGGGATCGACCACGCTACCGACCGGATTAGCTACCACCCCAGCCGCCACAATGTACTCCCCCACCTGTTTGCTGGCCTGCCCATAGCCGCCGCGCAGCACCCCGGCGGTTGCGCCGCAGCCCGCCCCGACCGATCCGCTCTGGCTTTGCGACGCCTTAAGCGCCGCCCGCGCCGCCGCCTCCCCGTCTGCTGCGGTGGGCCGGTGATGGGGATCACCGGCTAACAGGTCAAAGATCACCGCCCCCGGTATGATCGGCACCACTATTCCCGAATCCCCAACCGGGAATCCGATACCATTTTTCTCCAATAGGGGGAGCACGCCATCGGCCACCGCCAGCCCGTAGGCTGAACCGCCGGATAGCGTAATCCCGTGAATCCGTTCCACGGTATTCCACGGCTCCAATAGGTCGGTTTCCCTGGTGCCGGGGCCGCCGCCGCGCACATCAACCGCGCCTATTGCGGAGTTAGGCATGATAAATACGGTGCAGCCGGTGTCGCCTAGGCTTTGGTGCCCCACTACTACCCCATTGGGGAAAGTCATTCCATGTCCTCCATCATCACCTCTAGTAGCCCTTCCAATACCCAGCCGAAGAAGTCTGCTACTACGGTAACGTCGTCCTGATTGCCGATGAGCAGATAGATCCTCAGGTCAGTGAGCACGTTAAGCCATGCTTGCGCCTGGCTGTGGCTGATTGTAATGGTAGGGTCGTCGCCATCTAGCGAGTAGTAGACAGTTTTCAGGTTGGCCATTTTCGCGTCAATAATGTCAGCTTCATGGATGGAGCGCAGTAGCGAGTTGTCGCCTTCGTATTCTTCATCCCCAGCTTTCTCAAAATCTGGCAGCAGCCTAGCCAGCACTGGGTCTTCTGGGGGTTCTTTATGCCCAGCTGGAATTCCCGCGAATTCGGCCAGTTCATCCTTCGGTGCCGAGTCTTTTCGTTTCCCCAATAGGTCGGCAAGCCCTGGAATCAGCCGTCCCAAGCCGATCCTTAAGGCTTCGCCGTGCGTATGCGTGTAGATTGGTTCACCTAAGATGGGGTTTTCGCGTGTCCAGCCGTTCATGACGCTTAGCCTGCCTGTTGCATGGTTGCCCACAATCCGTGGGTTTGGAGTTTTTTCACATCAATTTCCACTTTGTCTTTTTCGCCAGAGGAGACCACTGCTTTGCCTTCGGTGTGTACTTGCATCATTAATTCCATCGCCCGTTTCTTTGAGTGTCCCAGGACAGTTTGAAACACATAGGTGACGTAGCTCATAAGGTTAACAGGGTCATCCCAGACAATGCATAACCAGGGCAGATTTGCGCTGGTAGACACCTCCACGACGATTTCTTCTTCTACGCCAGGCAAGCTGAGGCGTGGGGGCGTCGATAAGCTTGATGGCGCGGTGACAAGGTAAGTATTCATGACACTAAGAATAACCAACAAAAAGTTTCGGCTGCCAAATATTACTGCAGGTCACCAGATAAGTGCTAGACTGGTAAGCCGGAAATATCCACTGAGCTATACTTTCAAGGAGTAAACTATGCAGCAGTTAATTAATTTGATTATGCAATTGCGGCCCGGCCTCTCCTTGGAAGAGCGGCTCGGGCAAACCCAGAAACTGCTATCGGTTATTTTGGCGGCTGTGACCTTAGCGGGGGCTACGATCAACTCATTGGGGACTAACGACGGCTCCTCCCTCGATCCCGAACAACCCAATCTCACCGAATTAGTACAACCCTTGGACACTACTAGGGTGTGGGAAGATACCGAGACGCGGAACCAAATTTCCATGATTTTGAATCACTCGCGGATTAATGCGGGACGAAATTCCTTGGATCCTGATTATGATTTGAGCATCCATGCCCAACGCTGGGCAGAGCGGAATGCCACCACGGACAGCTTCAAGCAAACCCCCGATAACGTTGTGATGGTCCAAGCCAAATTGCCTTTTAACGACGCCAAAGCCTCCCGCTTTTTAGATGGGTGGTTCGCCGATCCTGCCAGTGAGAAAGCCTTGGCCAAAGAGGATCTCAAAAACATTGGCGTTGGTATTGCCAGTGCTGGCGGCCAGACCTACGCCGTGATCCAGCTGCGTTAAATCGGGAAATGCCCTACAGTTAGTGATTGTGAACGATTTCCAATCCACTGCATTATTAACCGACATGTACGAGCTGACCATGTTGCAATCAGCCCTCACTGATGGCACAGCTCATAGACAATGCACTTTCGAAGTGTTCGCCAGAAGGCTACCAAACGAGCGCCGTTACGGAGTCGTTGCT
Organism: uncultured Corynebacterium sp.; assembly: GCA_963520895.1. Lineage (GTDB taxonomy): Bacteria > Actinomycetota > Actinomycetes > Mycobacteriales > Mycobacteriaceae > Corynebacterium. Next base: position 9,897 of record CAUQSW010000066.1, read on the forward strand.
GGCACCGCCCGAGTGCTGGATGCGGTGAAGAATTTCCGATTCACCGAAGAGCAGCTCAAAAGCCTCAATTTCCTCGATGCGGCCACCAAAGACTATTTACAAAACTACCGCTTCGCAGGCCAGATCGACGGCTATCGGGAAGGCGAATTATACTTCCCCCATTCCCCAATACTGGTGGTACGCGGCACCTTCGCCGAATGCGTGGTGCTAGAAACCATGATTCTGTCCATCCTCAATGCCGATTCTGCTATTGCTTCAGCAGCGGCACGTATGGTCACCGCCGCCGACGGCAGGCCCATCATTGAAATGGGTTCTCGGCGCACCCACGAGCTGGCAGCAGTCACCGCTTCTCGGGCCGCTTACCTCGCTGGTTTTACTTCCACCTCCAACCTCGAGGCAGTTCATCGCTACGGGATTCCCGGCTCCGGCACCGCGGCACATGCCTGGACGCTGCTGCACATCAACGAGGACGGCACCCCCAATGAGGAAGCAGCGTTCCGCTCCCAGGTGGCCACCCACGGCACTGACACCACCTTATTGGTTGATACCTACGACATCACCCAGGGAGTGAAAACCGCCATTGAAGTAGGCGGAACCGAGCTGGGTGCGGTCCGAATTGATTCCGGCGACTTAGGGGTGATGACGCGAAAGGTGCGCCAGCAGCTTGATGATCTCGGGGCACATAACACGCGCATCATTGTTTCTTCCGATTTAGATGAATACGCCATCGCTGGGCTGCGGGGCGACCCCGTTGATGGTTTCGGGGTAGGCACCTCCGTAGTTACCGGTTCTGGGGCGCCCACCGCCTCCATGGTGTACAAATTGGTAGAGGTCAATGGGAACCCAGTAGCCAAACGCTCCCGCAATAAGCAGTCCGCCGGTGGCACCAAACGCGCGATTAGGACCCACCGGGCCACTGGAACCGCGGTAGAAGAAATTGTCTACCCCTTCGATTCCCCGCTGCCGGAGATTGGCCACCTCACCGCCACCGAACTAACGGTGCCGCTGATGCGGGACGGCAAAGTGACCCCAAACCAGCCCTCATTGGAGGAATCTCGGCAGTATTTGGCGAAACAGCTCGTCACTTTGCCGTGGGAAGGGTTGGCATTAAGTAAAGACGAACCAGTGATCCAGACTCGTTACGTCGGTTTTAATTAACGTGGACACAACTGAATTACTTGCCGCTGCTGTCGCTGCCCTAGGCGGTGCTACCCGCCCAGGCCAAGTCGCCATGGCTGAGGCGGTCAGCCGCGCTATGGAAACCGAACGCCATTTAGCGGTTCAGGCGGGTACTGGCACCGGTAAATCACTGGCATATCTGGTGCCAGCCATCCGGCATGCGCAGGAAACCGACAGCACCATCATTGTCTCTACCGCTACTATTGCGCTGCAGAAACAGCTCGTGGATCGCGACCTCCCCCGCCTCGCCGATGCCCTAGAGCCTCATGTAAAAAAGCGGCCCACTTTCGCCATTATGAAAGGCAGGCAGAATTATTTCTGCCTGAATAAGATCGCTGACACCCCTGATCTGGACCTAGCGGATGAGGAGGAAAACCTCAGTTGGCTCGGCAGGCACATCACCAGACTGTACGACTGGGCCAGTGAAACCGAAACCGGCGACCGTGATTCGTTGGAACCAGGGGTTCCCGATGTTGCGTGGCGCCAGGTCTCGGTCAGCGCCAAGGAGTGCATTGGGGCCGTTCGCTGCCCGCATGGCGAGATGTGTTTCGCCGAACGGGCCCGTCACCAGGCCAAAGATGTGGATGTGGTGGTGACCAACCACGCCATGTTAGCCATCGACGCCATGGTGGATGTCAATGTTCTACCGGAACATGACATTGTGATTATCGACGAGGCCCACGAACTCGACGCCCGCATCACCTCGGTTTCCACCACAGATATTGGTCTGACGGCGCTTAATCTTTCCGCTCGCCGCGCCGGCAAGCTCGGGGCAGCTGGTCGCGACGACAAGCTTATCGACGTCGCCAAGCAGTGGGAACAGGCCATGCTGGGTATCGACCCAGGCAGGGTAACCCAAATGCCCGCCGAACTGGAGCCAACCTTAATCGCGCTTGCCGACGCCCTCTACCAGCTGCGTACGGCAATCCAGCGGCCGGCAGAAGGCGAAGCCACCAATGACCCGGAACGCCACGCAGAACGCCTAGCTTTGACCAATCACTTAGGGGATCAACACGAGGCGGTTATCCGGATCATGGAGGTGTTTAAAGAACCAGACATCACCAAGCACGATGACGTGGTGTGGGCGGAAGTTGATGACCGCCGGGGGGTGTTTTTAAAGGTCGCTCCCCTATCGGTAGCTGGGTTATTACAGCAGAATCTCTTTCAGCGTAATACCGTCGTTTTAACCAGCGCCACGTTGACCTTAGGGGGAAAATTTGATGCCTTGGCTGCCAGCTGGGGATTGCCACCGGGCAGCTGGGATCACCTCGATGCCGGTACCCCATTTGATCCGCGACGCTCCGGTATCCTCTATACCCCACGCCACCTGCCCTTTCCGGGGCGGGACGGGCTGGCGGATGCCGTTATTGAGGAAATTTACGAGCTCATCATGGCTACCGGTGGCCGCACCTTGGGGTTGTTTTCCTCCCGCCGGGCCGCCGAGCAAGCAACCCAAGCGCTGCGAAGTCGGCTTCCCTTTGATCTATTGTGCCAAGGCGACGATACCACCGGTGCGCTGGTGGAGAGGTTTTCCAAACAAGAAAACACCTGTCTGTTTGGCACCCTGAGCCTATGGCAAGGCGTGGACGTACCGGGGAAAAGCTGTTCTTTGGTGATTATGGACCGCATACCATTTCCCCGGCCGGACGATCCCCTGCTGCAAGCCCGGAAAGAAGCCGCTGATGCCGCGGGACGTAACGGCTTCATGGAGGTCGCCACCACCCATGCCGGGCTGCTCATGGCTCAAGGTGCTGGCCGATTAATGCGCAGCATTGATGACAAAGGAGTGGTGGCGGTCCTTGATAAGCGGATCGTGGAAAAACGCTACGGGAGTTTTCTCATTAATTCCCTGCCGCAGTTCTGGCGCACCACTGATAAAGCAACGGTCATTGGCGCGCTGCAACGGCTCGTGGCTGCGCCATCACGACCGTAACCACACCGCCTTGGCGGTCACCGTGCCAGGTGCCACCTCGGTGAAACCGGCATCGCGAACCTCAATATCACCCGGGTGATCCTGCAGGTTGTCCACGGTGCGCACTTGCACTGCGTAGCCGGTTTCTGCCCAGCTGCGGGCGTCGGCAAGCGGCAGCCACCCGGCGAGCAACATGCTGGCGTGACCGACTTGGGCCGCGGCTTTGCCTAAGGTCAAAGCGGAATCAACGTAGATAACCGCCGGTGTTTCTGCTGGCTGGGGTTCATCTAGGGGCAGGTCGGTCCCCTCGATTTGCAGCTTGCGGATCGCCGGAGCAACGTCAGTGACCAGTGAAGGCACGAAAGCCCGTGCTTGGGCACCGTTGTGCGCCACCGTCACCCCAGGTAGCATTTGCACGGCGTCCCAGGCGGTATTGCGGGCTCGGCGGCAGACCTTGCGAATCGCTATGGAATACCACGAATGCAACGCCGCCGCATAGGAACCCGGCTGAATCGGGTCAGCGCCAGCCAGATCATCTAAGCACAGTCGCACCACGGATTGCGCCGCTGCCACTAGTAGATCGCTGCGCCTAGGTGGGTTGGCCTTGGGGATCTCCAATACCAGTTGCATGGCCCACACCTCGTCGGTTTCCTCCGGCATGCGCCGCCGTAATGCGGCTAGCCGAGTGTGGGCAATTTCAAAAGCATCAGACATGGCTCTCCAATGGCACCCGACGTAGCGTACCCGCTTCGGCTTCGGCGGCGTCAATATCGGCCCGGGTAATACCTAACATATGCAGCACTTCATCGAGGAATGGGGAATTTACCGAGGTATCAGCGATTTCCCGCAGCGCAGGTTTCGCATTAAACGCGATACCTAAACCGGCGGCGGAAATCATATCAATATCATTAGCCCCATCGCCCACGGCCACCGTCTGGTGCATTTCCAAACCGGAATCAGCGGCAAATTCCCTCAAGAAATCCGCCTTAGCAGCCCGGTCCACCACCTTGCCGATCACATTGCCCGTCAACTTGCCATCGACGATTTCTAGCGTGTTGGCACGAACATAATCCAGATCCAGATCAGTAGCTAGATCCGCCAACACCTGGATAAACCCACCGGATACCACCGCGGTTTTATAACCCAAGCGCTTGAGGGTGCGAATCGTGGTACGCGCCCCTGGAGTTAGCACTATGTCACGCGCGACCTCATCAATTACCGAAGCATCCAACCCTGCTAAGGCCTTAACGCGCTCTCGTAATGATTCTTCAAAGTCCAACTCACCGCGCATAGCACGTTCGGTTACCGCTACGACCTCAGCTTCCCGCCCCGCGTGCGCGGCCAGCATTTCAATCACCTCACCGGTGATAAGCGTGGAATCACAATCAAAACAAATCAGCCGCTTAGAGCGCCTAAACAAACCTGCACGCTCAATGGCTATATCGACACCCAGCTCGGCAGTCAGCTGCGCGAGTGCCTTACGAATGGGAATCCCGCCACCTGGATTGCGATTAAGGATAGTCACTTTGAGTTCCAAAACAGTGACCGGATAATCCGCAATCCCCCGAATAGTATCAATATTGGCGCCGTAATCCGCCAAGGTTTGGCCCACCCGCGAAACCGCCTTGGCGTCCACCGGATTGCCTAAAATCACGATTTCATGAGTAGAACGCGGCCGTGAGGATACCGCTTGGTCTTGAAGCTCCACGGTGGCTTTTTGCCCGTAGCCAGCAAGGGTATTTTTTAATCCCTCGGTAACGTTATCCACCCGAGTAGGTTCAATACCCACAAAAGCCGCTAGCGACAACCACCCCCGAAACTGCGACTGTTCTACGTCTAAGAGTTGTACCCCGTTAGCTGCGAGCACACGGAAAAAAGATGCCGTCACACCCGGTCGGTCATGCCCAGTGGTGGTGATCACCGCGGGCACGAGGCCTTCAGTCAATGCGACGGTAAGTTGTTCAGGTTTTGCCGAAGTCACAGCTAACTATTGTGCCATAGAAAAAACCGCCATAACAGTTGTGTCATGGCGGTTAATTAACTCAGGATTTCACTGTGACCGGCTCGGTATGATGCCCCGTGTGCGCTTCTCGACGCATCCGCTCAACCATATGCGGATAATGCAGTTCGAAAGCGGGACGCTCGGAGCGAATACGCGGCATAGACACGAAGTTGTGGCGTGGTGGCGGGCAGGAGGTAGCCCACTCCAGCGAGTTGCCATAACCCCATGGATCGTCCACGGTGACGATCTCACCATAGCGCCACGACTTAATGACGTTCCAGATGAACGGAATAACCGACATGCCCAACAGGAAGGAGAAGACGGTAGACACTTGGTTGTAGATGGTGAAGCCATCAGATTCGAGGTAGTCAGCGTAACGACGCGGCATACCCATGTTGCCCACCCAGTGCTGAATGAGGAAGGTTCCATGGAAACCAATGAAGGTCAACCAGAAGTGAATCTTGCCCAGCCGCTCATCGAGCATCCGACCAGTCATCTTGGGGAACCAGAAGTAGACACCGGCACAAGCTGCAAACACCACGGTACCGAACAAGGTGTAGTGGAAGTGAGCGATCAGGAAGTAGGACTCAGCGAGGTGGAAGTCCAGCGGTGGCGAAGCCAGCATAATACCGGTCAGACCACCGAACAGGAAGGTAGTCACGAAGCCCACAGCCCACACCATGGGGGTCTCCCAAGAAATGTGACCTTTCCACATGGTACCCAGCCAGTTGAAGAACTTCACACCGGTTGGCACGGAAATCAGGAAGGTCATGAAGGAGAAGAACGGCAATAGAATCGCACCAGTAACGAACATGTGGTGTGCCCACACAGCCATGGACAGGGAACCAATGGACAAGGTAGCGAAAATCAGACCAACATAGCCGAACATTGGCTTACGGGAGAACACTGGGATGATCTCGGAAACAATGCCGAAGAAGGGCAGAGCCAGAACGTAAACCTCTGGGTGACCGAAGAACCAGAACAGGTGCTGCCAAAGGACGGCGCCGCCGTTGCCCGGATCGTAAATGTGCCCGCCCAGCTTGCGGTCGTAAAGCACACCCAAAGCAGCAGCCAACAGCAGTGGGAAGATCATGAGCACAATAACGGAAGCAACAAAGATGTTCCAGCAGAAAATCGGCATACGGAACAAGGTCATACCTGGTGCCCGCATGGTTAGCAGGGTGGTGATCATGTTGATTGCAGAAGAAACGGTACCAACACCGGTGGCACCCACACCCACGATCCACATATCCGAGCCAATGCCCGGGGAGTGAATCGAGTCGGCCAGTGGCAAGTACATGGTCCAGCCGAAGTCAGCAGCACCGCCTGGGGTCAAGAAACCTGCCAGCATGGCGATGCCGCCTAATAAGGTGATCCAAAAACCAAAAGCGTTAAGCCTTGGGAAGGCCACATCGGGGGCACCAATTTGCAAGGGCAATACATAGTTGGCAAAACCCCAAACAATTGGGGTACCAAACAACAGCAACATCACAGTGCCGTGCATGGTAAATAGCTGGTTGAACTGCTCGTTAGATAGGAACTGTATCCCAGGGGTGTAAAGCTCGGCACGAATGAGCAATGCCATGAACCCACCAAGGAAGAAGAACGAGAAGGACATAATGATGTACATAATGCCCAGCTGTTTATGGTCGGTGGTAGTTAACATCTTCCAGGCCAGGGAGCCTACCCTTGCTCCACCGGTTGGTGCGGGCCTGGTTGGCTCAGAGTAGTCCTCCTGCCTTGGCGCCACAGCGGTCATACGATCCTCCTGAATTAAGCAAGACACCCACTAACAAAGTGTCTAAAAAATACGCTCCCTCATTTTAGAGGAACGCACGGTCTTTTTCCCAGTTTTTGAAATCTAGACTTTCCACCACTCTACCTAGTACTTTGGGCATTTTGAAATATTATCTTGGTAGTTTCGCAAGCCGGAATCATGATGAGCTTAGGTTTCCCAGCCAGATGTGACCGGTACCACAACAATGACAGCTGCGGCTTCACTGTTTCACCCCCAAATTCCCAGTCAACACACCCCCACTAGGTATCAATCCAAAGGTGGAAGCCGAGAATGCCTTTTTGAATACGGGGTGAGACAAGCAAGATACAACAACGTGATGGTTACAACCAGAACGAATAAACACAATGAAGCCCATCAAACACATTCAGCCAGCCGCAGCATTACAGCTTCTATACCCCAAACAAGAACACATCATGGGCAACAAGCCGACATAACAACGTGAGTACAAAATCGACTGAGCATTTTCACATCCAGATAGACTATGGGTCGGAATTGAGGCAACCCCACCTTGGATATTTAGACTGGTAGTCAGGATCCAATCTACAAACTCGTCACAGAGTCTAAGAGCATATGAATAGAGAATCTAACACTAGAAAGTTAAACAGAGTGAGCCCATCAGATACGCCATATAGCCAAAACCCAAAGATGGATTCATATATACCTATGCGTTGTCCATGGTAGCCAGATATGAGAATACTCAGTTATGCCATGGATGTGTCCAAGATACCCACCTTGTCAAACACGCTTGGGCCCGACCCCTTTGTTGGTAGGCACTAGGGCTACTATCACTTTGCGTGTAGTAGCCGCTGTTTTACTTGGGATTCGA
>CAUQSW010000067.1:0-16929 GCA_963520895.1 uncultured Corynebacterium sp.
ATCTACAATCGGCTCTTTATCTTCTTGAAGATCGCGATTGTATGCGAGCGGCATTGCTTTCAAAGTAGCCATTAATCCGGTGAGGTTACCAATCAATCGGCCGGTTTTTCCACGAGTCAATTCCGCCACATCGGGGTTTTTCTTCTGGGGCATAATCGATGACCCTGTAGACCACGCATCGGCTAGGGTGACGTATCCGAATTCGGGAGTGCACCATGCAATAATCTCCTCGGCAAGCCGAGACATATCCACAGCAATCTGAGCTAACACAAATGCAGCTTCAGCAGCGAAGTCTCGAGATGCCGTCGCATCAAGTGAATTATCCGCAGCACTGTCAAAGCCTAATTCCGCAGCAATGGCCTCAGGATCTAATTGCAATGAGGAACCAGCTAAAGCACCAGAGCCGTAGGGGCTTACTGCCAATCGCTTATCGAGGTCTTGCAACCTGCTCAAATCGCGCAACAATGGCTGCGCATGCGCCAATAATGAATGCGCTAATAATACTGGCTGTGCTGCCTGGAAATGAGTTTTACCGGGCATGATCACATTGGGATGCGCTTTAGCTTGGTTACTTAATGCCTGAATCAGATCAGTTACTTCCAGCGCAATATCCCGAATGGCATCCCGAAGCCACATGCGAAAAAGCGTAGCCACTTGATCATTGCGGGAACGGCCAGCGCGCAGCCGCCCGCCCACTTCAGGGCCAACAAGTGCAATCAAGCCACGCTCCATGGCACCATGGACATCTTCATCCGTGGGCTCAGGTGTAAAACTGCCATCAGCGACAGCGGCTCCGAGCTGATCAAGACCGCCGAGCATGGTTTCAAGATCAGCATCACTTAGCAGGTTGGCTTTGTGTAGGACTTTCGCGTGAGCTTTGGAAGCTAAAACGTCGTAAGGTGCTAATACCCAGTCGAAATGAGTAGATACTGACAGCGCAAACATGGCTTCGGAAGGGCAACCGGAAAATCGGCCACCCCACAAAGCACCTTGATTGGTTCCGTGTTTTTGCATGGTTTTATCCTTATAAAAGTGAAAACACCCAAGAAGTACCAGGCGCTTCTTGGGATAGATAAGTTACTGAGCCTCGCGGTCGCGCTTATTAGCGATCTTGGAGGATAGGCCGTGAAGTTCAACGAAACCTTTAGCTAAGGTCTGGTCAAAGGTATCACCAGTATCGTAGGTGGCAAGGTTGAAATCATAGAGTGATGCCTCTGATCGACGACCGTTAACCACACAGTTACCAGCCTGCAACAACATGCGAATGTCACCGGTGACGTTTTCTTGAGTTGATTCTACGAAAGCATCAAGTGAACGCTTCAGCGGAGCGTACCAAAGCCCGTCGTAAACCTCTTCTGACCATCGAGCGTCAATCTGACGCTTGTAGCGAGCAAGCTCCCGTTCGACAGTTACGTCTTCTAATGCTTGGTGAGCAGTAATCAAAGCCACAGCACCAGGTGCTTCGTAAACCTCACGGGACTTAATACCAACTAGACGGTCTTCCACCATGTCGAGTCGGCCAACGCCTTGAGCACCTGCACGACGGTTGAGCTCTTCAATTGCTTCCAAGACGGTTACCGGGCGGCCATCAATAGCCACTGGCACACCTGATTTGAAGGAGATGATGACTTCATCAGGAGCATTTCCTAAGAACGGATCTTCAGTGTAGGCATAGAGATCTTTGGTGGGTGGATTCCACAGGTCCTCTAAAAAGCCGGTCTCTACTGCCCTGCCCCAAACATTTTGGTCAATGGAAAACGGGGATTTTTTCGACTGCTCAATGGGAAGATTAATTTCTTCTGCAAATGCAATGGCTTTATCGCGAGTCCAAGCGTAGTCACGAGCTGGAGCAATGATTTCCAGCTCGGGCGCTAAGGACCTAAAGCCCACTTCAAACCGTACTTGGTCGTTTCCTTTACCGGTACAACCATGGGAAACGTGTGTACCACCAAATTCTTGAGCAGCCTGCACAAGGTGCTTAACAATCAGTGGCCGGGAAATAGCGGAAACCAACGGGTATTGCTTCATGTACATGCCGTTAGCCTTGATGGTGGGCAAACAGTAGTCCTCAGCAAACTCGTCTTTGGCATCGATCACGATGGATTCTACTGCGCCACAGTCAAGAGCCCGCTGGCGCACCGATTCCATGTCTTCGCCCCCTTGGCCCAAATCAAGGGATACCGCTACCACTTCACCACCGGTCATTTTTGCCAGATAAGGAATAGCAACTGAGGTATCAAGGCCGCCGGAATAAGCGAGAACAACGCGATTGGTCATGAGTTTTTCTTTCTTTGTAAAGACTTTCACCTGAATAATGCAGGCCTGAATGAAACAGGATAGTGCAAAAACTAGTGTTATTGATTGCTGAGTATATGGCCGAGTTCTTTGCCGGTGAGTGGATCCCTCGCTAAGACGAACACGGTATCGTCTCCCGCTATGGTTCCTACTACTTCGTCCATTCCGACGCGATCAATGAAGCTGGCTAAAAATGGTGCAGCCCCTGGCGGAGTGCGCAACACTGCAATGTTGCCAGAATAATCTGTAGAAACAAGGAGGTCATCAAGCATTTTCCGAAGTTTTTCCCGAGTTCCCACCGTGGTTAACGCGGTGGCATCATCTATGGCACCAATGGCATAGAAAGATTTTCCATTATCGGGTCGGACTTTTCTGGCGCCGAGTTCATCTAGATCACGTGAGAGTGTTCCTTGAGTGATCTCAACGCCTTTTTCTTTAAGCAGCTCCGACAGTTGCATCTGACTCGATACTAGATTTTGTTCTAGTAGGTCAGTGATTAACGCTTGACGAACTGTACGGGTAATCGGCCCAGTGCTCATGAACGCTCCTTGTCTTGTACTGTGGCAGCGTTTATGGTTGGTGCTCCAATAACCACGCCATCAGCGCTTTTTGAGCGTGTAGACGATTCTCTGCCTCGTCGAACACGACTGACTGAGGACCATCAATGACTGACGCAGTAACTTCGTTGCCACGATATGCTGGTAAACAATGCATAAAAATTGCATTTTTATTAGCACGATTCATTATTTCATCGTTCACTTGGTACGGCAAAAACGCGGTATGACGATCAAGACCGTCATCCTCCATCCCCATAGATACCCACGTGTCCGTCAGCACTATATCAGCGCCGGAAACTTCAGAAAGATCATCCGTTATCACTAGGTTGGCACCAGTTTCTGCGGCTCGGTTGCGCGCGCGTTCGACAAATCGTTGTTTCGGTTGGAAACTTGGTGGGCTGATAATAGAAAAATCAAGACCAGCAGTGGCAAACCCCAGCAAATACGAATTAGCCATATTATTATCCCCATCGCCCAAATATACGGCCTTACGCCCCTTCAATCCGGGCTGGCCTTCTTCAGGGCAGAGATGCTCAATAATGGTCTGCAAATCCGCCAAGATTTGGCAGGGGTGGAAATCCTCACAAAGCGCATTGATAATCGGCACAGTCGAGGTTTGAGCCATTTCCCAAAAGCCCTGGTGGGAATGGGTACGCCAAACGATAAGTGACACCATCCGCGATAGTACTGCGGCGGTATCTTGATAGGTTTCTCCCTTACCCATTTGTGACTTTCCAGAATCAGTAATGATCGGATTGCCACCTAGATCAGCAATACCTGCCGCAAACGAAAATCTCGTTCTGGTGGAAGTCTTATCAAATAAAACTGCTACAGATTGTGGTCCAGCCAGTGGCTTTAACGAAAACCGGTCGTTTTTCAAGCGGGAAGCAAGTTCCAATACTTCTGCTTGCTCTTCTGGTTTAAGATGGTCATCGGCTAAGAAATGCCGTACTCCATTAACCACGGGATTAGTCATAGTATCTCCTTTAATAAGGTGGTTAACCGAGCCGTAGCTTCAGCTCTTTCGGAATCAGACATTATCAACGGCGGTGTAAGCCTTACGATATTGTCTGCTGGTGCATTCAGTATTAATCCATAATCAAACCCTTGAGCAACGGCCGTTTTTGCAACTGGTTGCTCTAGGACAACTCCCAGCATTAAACCTCGACCGCGAACGTGCTTGACCCCGGGGATCTCCGCTACGGTTTTAAGTAGTAATTGTCCTTTACGCTTAACGTCAGCGAGGAAGGTTTCGTCAATAACCTGTAGCACTGCTTCGGCAGCTGCGCATACCACTGGGTTTCCACCGAAAGTGGTTCCATGGGCACCCGGCCCTAAAAGTTCAGCAGCTTTTCCGCGGGCGAGACAAGCACCAATAGGTAAACCACCGCCGAGACCTTTAGCCATGGTGACTATATCTGGATAAATACCCTCATGCTGGAAGGCGAAAAAGTCTCCCGTACGCCCTATCCCGGTTTGTACCTCATCACAAGCAAAAAGAATGTCATATTCATCGCATAGCCCGCGTACTCCTGCAAGAAAACCATCAGGAGCAGGAACGACTCCGGTCTCGCCTTGAATAGGCTCCAAAATTATCATTGCCACATCATCAGGATTGGTCTGGATCAACTTGGTCAGATAATCCAGATCACCGTAAGGGTAGAATTCCACTCCAGGCGGCAGTGGCTGAAATGGGGCTTGTTTGGCTGGCTGCCCAGTCATGGCTAACGAGCCCATGGTGCGCCCATGAAAACCATTAGCGGCAGCTAAAATTCGCCGTTTTCCCGTACTGCGCGCCATCTTGAATGCTGCTTCGTTGGCTTCTGCGCCAGAGTTACAAAAGAAGACTTTACTGGTTTCTGCTATTTCTGGGTTTCCTGTGGAAAACCGATTTATAAGTTCCTGTGCAACGCTCGTTGCTGGACGTGAGGCAAACAGATTAGACACATGCCCCAACTGAGAAATTTGTTCTGATACCGCGGAGACAATCGCTGGATGTCCGTGTCCTAAGCAGTTCACTGCGATTCCTGCTAAAAGGTCAATATGATTCCTACCTAAAGAATCTGTCAGATAGACCCCTGCACCGCTGACGATTTCTATGGCGGGTTCGCCATAGGTGTTCATTATCGTCTTAGGCCACACTTCTAAAGCACTCATCTTAGATCCCCTCCTCTTGGCGATAAACAGTCGGACTAGTCGGATCGGCTACCACATCATCTGGAACCACCATGGTCCCGATACCACCAGTGGTCAGCAGCTCTAGCAGTACTGAATGAGCTATCCTGCCATCGATGACATGGGCTGCTCGCACTCCTTGAAGCACTGCATGGAGACAAGATTCCATCTTAGGAATCATCCCGGAATCGAGGTCTTGCATCATGCCAGCCAATTCTGTTACCGAGGTCTGCGAAACCAACGAACCCCTGTCTGGCCAATTTGCGTATAAACCAGCAACATTAGTCAAAATCACCAGTCGTTCTGCTTGCAATGCTGCAGCCAGAGCGCCAGCTGCTGTGTCAGCGTTGATGTTATATATTTCACCGTCTGAGCCTGGCGCAATGGTGGAAACTACCGGAATCCGGCCAGCTTCAATGATATCCATCAGGCTGGTGGCGTCGACATGGACAATATCTCCCACTTGACCTATGTCTGTCAGCTCCCCTTCCACTTCCACTAGACGCTTTTCGGCCCGGAATAGCCCCGCATCTTCGCCAGAGGTTCCTACTGCATAAGGACCGTGGGAGTTAATCAGCCCCACCAAATCGCGACCAACTTGTCCGAATAACACCATGCGGACAATGTCCATCACTTCTGGTGTGGTTACCCGGAACCCGCCTTTAAACTCACCTTCTATGCCCAATCGGGATAGCATGTCATTGATTTGCGGCCCGCCGCCGTGGACAATCACAGGTTTGATTCCTACCGTACGCAGCAACACCATATCCGCAGCGAAAGCCGCTTTCAGCTGTTCATCTACCATGGCGTTACCACCATACTTAATCACCACAATTTTGCCATTGAGATGCTGCAGCCAAGGCAGAGCTTCGGCTAGTACGGTAGCGCGTTTTTGAGGGGAAAGGTCAACCATGGTGCATTATTCCTTGCTGTACGGTGTTAAGGCTTAAAGGAGGGGTTGTCAGCTGTTTTAGGTGGTGTAGGCGGAGTTGAAGTGGACATAACCTAAGGAAAGGTCAGTGGTTCTTACTGTTGCTGTCCCTTCTCCTCCTGTGCCCAAGTCAACGTGAACGTGAATATCTGCCCCACTAAGGTCTACTTCCCTAGCTCCTGGGGTGCCACAGGAATCAAGACATACCGGTTCGCTGTTGAAATAGACAGAAATATGGTCAGGATCCATATCCGCTTCTGCCATACCTACGGCCGCAAGCGTACGACCCCAGTTGGGGTCTGAACCAAACATTGCGCATTTAAAGAGGTTGTCACGGGCGATGGTACGAGCAGCATCGAAAGCCATTTCATTGGTCTTGGTGCCGGTAACAGTTATCGCTACTCGTTTAGTGACCCCTTCTGCATCTGCTTGCATTTGCGCGGCAAGGTCATCACAGACCTGTAATACAGCTGCATTGAGTTCGTCTTGGGTAGGGGTAATCCCCGAGGCACCCGAAGCAAGTAAGAAGACGGTATCGTTCGTTGAGGTCGTTCCGTCAATATCAAGGGTTTCGAAGGTTTGGCTACTTGCTGCTATAAGAGCAGTTTGTGCCATCTCACTGCTTATCGACGCATCTGTGGTCAGACATACCAACATGGTGGCCAAGGAAGGCGCCATCATGCCCACGCCTTTCCCCATGCCGCCAACTGACCAGCCATTGCGGTGCGCTACGGCTTCTTTCTTGACGGTGTCAGAGGTCATAATTGCTTCTGCCGCAGCCGTACCATTATCGCCTAGATTGGCAATAAGAGTGCTGCTAGCGTCGACAAGCAAGGAAACTGGCAGTGGCTCCCCGATGATGCCGGTAGAGGCTGCTGCTACATCGGTAATGCTGATCCCGAGGCCGTCAGCCACGGCCCTAGCAACTGCAACTGCATCTTTATCACCTTTAACGCCATTGCAAGCATTCGCATTGCCAGAGTTGTAGACCACTGCAACGAGTTCGCCATTTTCTATCGCTGCCTTAGAAAGCTTCACTGGCGATGCCACAATTTTATTGCGAGTAAAAACTCCCGCGGCCGTGTATTCCGGACCATCGTTGACCACGAGTGCCATATCCGGTTTCCCTGATGCCTTTATTCCAGCCGTGGCAGCAGCAGCACGAAAACCTTGGGGGGCTGTTATCATTTTCTCTCCTGTTTAGGGGGCAATACCGTTGATGGTTAAGCCACTAGTCTCGTTAAATCCTAGCGCGATGTTCATGCATTGCACCGCTGCTCCCGCAGTACCTTTGGTGAGGTTATCAATTGCCGTGGTCACCAGTAGTTTATTTGTGTTGCTATCGACTTCAACCTGCAACTGGCAGATGTTGGTGCCTACTACGTTTTGCGTCTGGGGCTGCTGCCCTTCCGGCAACAGGTAGACAAAGGGCTCATTTCGGTAGAACTCTTCAAATGCTTGCCGCACATCCGCCGGGGAAACCTCTGGCCGTAGTGACGCGGTCGCAGTAGTTAAAATCCCCCTCGATAATGGCGCCAGAACGGGAGTGAAGGTGATAGTTACTTCATCTTGAGTGAACGCTTGGAGGTTTTGCAGAATCTCTGGGTTGTGCCGATGTTTCCCCGCAGTGTTATATGCCTTGAGCGACCCCATGGTCTCAGAACCTAACAAACCGACGCTAGCTTTTTTACCTCCGCCGGACACCCCGGTAATTGACACAAAATTGATGTCCAAGACGATGAGATTACTCGCTACCGCAGGTAGCACGGCAAGGGTAGCACCGGTGGGAAAACACCCCGGTACAGCAACACGTTTGGCGTTAACCAACTGCTCGCGTTGCCCTGGCATTTCCGGAATACCATATGGCCACGTTCCAGCGTGTTCATTTCCATAATATGCAGCCCATGCAGCCGGATCTTTAAGCCTAAAATCTGCCGCACAATCAATAATGAGCACCTCTGGACCTAACTGAGCAGCAATTTGGGCTGAATGTCCGTGAGGTAATCCCAGAAACACAATGTCATGCCCGCTGAGGGTTTGGGCATCGGTGGGCTCGATAACTCGATCGGCCAGCTGCACTAGATGGGGCATTAACTCGGCTACTGATTGGCCTGCCGTTGATGCACCGGTAAGAGCACCGATTTCCAATTCACCCGATACTACTTTGGGGTGCGCGAGAAGCAACCGGAGGATTTCACTTCCGGCATAACCTGATGCGCCAGCTACTGCTACCTTAAAGACCATAACTTCACTATAACGAATATGCAGATTATTACAAATTATTAACTCGAATTTTTGGTAGCTAAAACTGAATAATGTGCCCTTAACAGTAAAAATTCACTTTTTACACAGTGTGCTCAAGAAAAATTATTCTATGTTATGCATAAACTCCGAAAGGGTCTACGCCAGAAGATGCTACAAGCCCTAGGTCAATGGGAGCAGATGCATCCCCCTAGAGCTTGTAGGCGGTTTTAACTATAGCACCATAGCTATTGCGGTTACGCGCGCATTTCAGCACCAAACCGGTTAAGCGCTAAATCTGCAGCGGCGAGGCGATCAACAGAGCATTCCTCATCTGTAAGCGTGCGATCCTGTGCACGGAACGTCAAGGCAAAAGCCAACGACTTTTTGGCTTCGCCGAGCACCTCGGAACGGTAGACGTCGAATAGCTCCACCGACTCCAAAAGGTCACTTGCTGCCTCAATGATCACTGCGCGCAAGGCTTCTGCTGGCAATTCCTCATCCACTACAAGTGCTAAGTCTTGTTTGAGCGTCGGGAATGGCGACAGCACTGGCGCTGGCAATGATTCAGACAATGGCAAAGCCGAAACATTAAGCTCCATAGCGCAGGTACGTGCCGGTAGCCCTAGGCGTTCTAGCAGTTGCGGATGCAGCTCACCAGCATGCCCAACCACAGTGTCATCGACGATCAGCGCCGCACAGCGCCCTGGGTGCCACGGTAGCTCTTCAGCATTGGCAAGACTCAGTTCCACACCAGCGGCACGAGCAACGATCTTTGCCGATTCAATAGCGTCAGCAAAGGTGTACTCTCGCCCCTCGCCCCAAGGTCCATCAAATTCCAACTGGCCAGCACCAACCGTAGCCACAAATAGCGGCTGGTATGGCAAGGAATCTAGTAGTCCGTTTAATTCCGGTGCGGCAGGGCGATCATGAACCGATAGCATTGGCGAAACACCGTTACCACGCACAAATGACACCTGCTGCTGGCCGTAAATATAAACATCATTACGACCGCGCGCGACATTACGTGCCAAAGCTTCTAGCATTGATGGCAGTAAGGTAGTGCCTAATACCGCATAGTCCGCATCCAAGGGGTTTTGCACAACGACTGCGTTACGACGCTCATCGTTGGCATCCAACCCCCACGTATCAAAAGTATCTTGACGAATAAACGGCGTTGGAATGATTTCCACATAACCGTTGTAGGCCAAGGCATGCCCGATGGCACGGCGACGTTTCTGCCAAGGAGTTAGTCCCCGCCCCACCGGAACAGTGGGCAGCAAGGAAGGAACCTCTTCCAGACCTTCCAAACGAACAATCTCTTCCACCAAATCCGCGGCCTCCAGCAGGTCGGGACGCCACGTCGGTGGGGTGACCTGTAGCTTCGCCCCGTCATTAGTAACCACCACGGAACAGCCAATTTCTTCTAAACAAGCAATGATGGTTTCTCGGGTGTAGTTCACACCAATAAGTTCACTCGGCCGCGACACTGACATGCTGATGGCCGCAGGTGTTTGTACATCTCCCACCAAAGTGCGGCCAGGTGCGATCTCACCACCAGCGATATCACGCAGCAGGGCGCACGCAAGGTCAAGTGCTGGCTCTATCAGTGCCGGATCAACGCCGCGCTCGAAACGTCGAGAAGCTTCTGAACTCAGCTTATGTCGCCGCGAAGTACGAGCAGTAGTGATTGGATCCCAGTTAGCTGCCTCAAAATATACATTGGTCGTGGTTTCGGAGATCTCAGATGTAGAGCCACCCATCACGGCCGCTAGGGACTGAATCCCCTGATCATCGCAAATAACGACGTCTTCTCCATCTAGCTTTCGGACTTGGTGATCGAGAGTTTCGAGCGTCTCACCTTCCTGCGCTAAGCGAACCACAAGATCACCTTCGATTTTATCGGCGTCGAAGGCATGCATCGGCTGACCTAGTAGCAGCATCACATAGTTGGTCACATCGGTGGCCGCATTCACCGGACGCTGGCCTGACAACATGAGTTCGCGCTGCAGCCATAACGGCGATTCCGCATTCGGATCAATACCGCTGACTTTACGCAAGCCGAAACGACGTGCCTTGGTATCTTCGCCTAGGGCCACGCCGATCAGATCACCCTCAACGGCAGGCACCTCATTAAAGGTCTCAGCGGCTGGATCATAATACTCCAAGTTCAGCGCGCTAGCTAGCTCACGGCTTAGTCCCCGAGCTGAAAGCGCATAACCGCGATCAGGAGTGATATTGACATCAAAAATCGTATCGTCTAGCCCCAGAACCGGCCGCGCATCGTCCCCAGGATCACCGACACTGGTATCCAGAGTCATGATGCCGGTCGATTTATCGGTCAATCCCAGCTCAGCAGCCGAACAAATCATTCCCGCTGACATGCGACCATAGGTTTCACGCGCTGAAATGGCAAAGTCACCGGGTAATACAGCGCCAGGTAGCACCACGACAACGGTGTCGCCTTCTGCAAAATTACGGGCACCACAGACAATCGACTGAAGCTCGCCGGAGCCATTGGCCTGACCTACATCAACCATGCAGTGGCGAATCGGCTTTTTAAACTCTGTGAGTTCTTCAATGCTTTCGACTCGTCCCAGCACTAACGGACCAGTTGTCGCAGGAATCTGCTGGTAACCTTCGACTTCGAAGCCCACACGAACAAAGGCAGCATCCAGCTCTTCTGGGCTGACGCCCGTGAATGAAGGATTAACTTTTCGCAGTAAATTCTCTACCCAACTTTGGGAAATAAGCATGTGGTTTTCTCCTACTTAAGCCGAAACACCAAACGGCATTGTGAAACGAACATCGCCTTCTACCATGTCGCGCATGTCATTAAGGCCATTGCGGAACTGTAGTGTCCGTTCTAGACCCATGCCGAAAGCAAAACCGGAATATACTTCAGGATCAATCCCCGCTGCCCTCAGCACATTAGGGTTGACCATGCCGCACCCTGCCCACTCAATCCAGCCGGCACCACCTTTTTTCTGTGGGAACCAGACATCAACTTCTGCTGAAGGCTCGGTGAAGGGGAAGTAATTGGTACGCATCCGGGTTCGTGATTGCGGGCCAAACAGCGTCTTTGCCAAATGATCTAAGGTGCCACGTAAATGCGCCATTGTCAGACCTTTGTCTACCGCTAGGCCTTCAACCTGGTGAAACACCGGTGTGTGGGTAGCATCCAGTTCGTCCGTGCGGAATACCCGACCAGGAACCGCCACATAAATAGGCAGTTGCTGACTTAACATGGTGCGCATCTGTACCGGTGAAGTGTGGGTACGCAATACCTGCTTAGAGCCAGGCACCGACACATGGAAAGTGTCTTGCAAGGTGCGTGCTGGGTGGTCAGGGATGAAATTTAGCGAGTCAAAGTTGAAATACTCAGCTTCCACTTCAGGGCCTTCGCCAATTTCATACCCCATGGCGATGAAGATATCGGCAATATGCTCAGTCAGGGCGGTTATCGGATGCATAGCACCGATTTGTCCCCGCGTGGTTGGCACTGTGACATCAACACGCTCATTTCGCAACATCTCTAAGTTGCGTTTTTCCTCTAATTGGGCCTTCACCTCGGCGTACCGCTTTTCCACCCGCCCGCGAGCGATGTTGACCAACCGGCCTGCTTCCTTCCGCTGATCCTTCGGAAGCGAACCCAATGATCGCCGTGCTTGGGGTATGGGGGCTTCCTCGCCTAAGTGGTTGCGCTTCGCCTCTGCCAGCTGGTTGAGGTCGGCTGCTGCAGCAAAAGCTTCCTCTGCGGCGGCGGCTGCTTGATTCAAACTGGCTTCAGAAAGGTCAGACACGTTACGTGATCTCCTTATGACTTTTGATAGTAACCAAATAATGATACCTTTAGGCCCTTAATAAGAGCACATCCGGATGTCGTGATTGTTTAAGATAGTGCGGCCTGGTTGAGTGCTTTAGCAGATTCATATAAACAAATAGCCGCTGCAGTGGCAAGATTAAGTGATTCAGCCCTTCCCCGAATCGGGATCCGCACTCGGTGGTCTGCACCAGCTAATAAATGTTCACCAAGACCATGCGCCTCATTACCAAATAACCACGCGCTGGGCTTTTGCAGTAATTCCGTAGCACCATCAAGGTTAACTTCCCCATCTGCTGCGGTAGCAATGATCTGTAACCCTGCATTTCGTAATCTCGAAACCACACGATCCTCATCGATTTCCCTAGCTACTGGCAGATGAAAAATTGAACCGGCTGAGGATCGAACAGCTTTGGCCGACTGCGGATCGACGGTCTCTCCGGCAAAGATCACCGCATCGGCGCCCACTGCATCGGCCACACGAATGAGAGTTCCCGCATTACCTGGATCATTGGTGCGCACTGGAACACTGACTAACTGCGGTTTCCCTTTTAATGTCTGGGCAATGGGCCATAACACCGGAGTGCATACTGCAAATATTCCCGTGGTTTGACTGGTATCGCTCAGATGCTTCGCGGCTTTATCCGTGATGGGATGGACATAAACCTTCATATGCCCGGCCAGCTGGATAATCGCCTCGAAGCGTTCCGCAGCTGCTTGGGTAACAAAAATATCAGTAGCAGCCCCAGTGGCAGTAGCTGCTTCTACTGAGTTTTCCCCTTCTACCAAAAATGCACGTGCTTTACGACGCGCAGCTGATCGATGTAATTTAGCGGCTGCCACAATACGTGGGGTGCGTTCAGTAAAAGGCTGCTCAAAGTCCAAATGCATGACTGTCACACCAACACGGGTTGCTGTGCTGACCTGCATCTGCTCAATCTATGATGCATATCTGCCGCCGCTTGGGGACGTGAAAAAGCAAAAACCTCTGGGAAGAAAAGCCCCAGAGGTTTTATCAACACAGTTACGCAGCTTTTGGTGCGTTCACGTCAGCTGGAAGTGCAGCCTTTACGGCATCACAGATAGCGCTGAATGCGGCAAAATCATTTACTGCAAGCTCGGCGAGAATCTTACGGTCAACCTCAATCTCGGCTAGCTTCAAGCCTTGGATCAGCCGGTTATAGGTGATGTCATTCATGCGTGCAGCAGCATTAATACGAGTGATCCACAGCTTGCGGAACTCAGACTTACGCGCCCGGCGATCGCGGTAAGCGTAGGTCATAGAGTGTAGCCACTGCTCTTTAGCTTTACGATACAGCCGCGAGCGCTGACCACGGTAGCCCTTAGCGGACTTTAGAATTGTGCGACGCTTCTTCTTGGCATTGAGTGAACGTTTAACACGTGCCACGGTTTAAACTTCCTTACTTAATTAGGTTCTTGCTGTAGTGATTGCGGGAAGAAGGCTAATTAAGCCTTGCCCAAAAGACGCTTAACCCGCTTAGTGTCAGAAGCGGCGACATCCTCGGTGCCCTTCAAACGACGGGTACGCTTCGACGGCTTACCCTCAAGCAGGTGACGACGGTTAGCCTGTTCGCGGCGCAGCTTGCCAGAGCCAGTGGTTTTAATCCGCTTAGCGGTGCCCTTGTGGGTTTTCTGCTTCATGGAATTTTACGTCCTTATTACTTTCAAGTCTTACTTTTTGCCCTTGCGCACCGGGCCGATAACCATGGTCATGTTGCGACCATCTTGTTTAGGTTTCGACTCCACGATGCCGTACTCGGCGACATCCTCAGCCAAACGATCCAGCAGTCGCACACCTAGTTCTGGGCGAGATTGCTCTCTTCCGCGGAACATGATGGTGACTTTAACTTTCGATCCTTTGGACAGGAAGCGGATCACGTTGCTCTTTTTCGTCTCATAATCGTGGTCGTCGATTTTGGGGCGGAACTTTTGCTCCTTGACGACGGTCTGCTGCTGATTCTTCCGAGCCTCACGGGCTTTTTGTGCCTGTTCATATTTAAACTTGCCGTAATCCATGATTTTGCACACGGGCGGCTTGGCATTTGGGGCAACTTCGACCAAATCAAGATCAGCATCATATGCGAGCTTGCGGGCATCTTCGATCCGGATGATACCTACCTGTTCCCCGTTAGGCCCAACCAATCGGACCTCAGGAACTCGGATTCGCTCATTAATGCGAGCTTCAGCGCTGATGGGAACTCCTCAAGTAGCAAAGTGAACTTCGTGATCTACCGACAATCGCGAGCGCTTTCCCCGGCATGTCAAAAGCCCGTTTACCATTGATTTCGGTAAACGGGAGACCTCATATGCCATACAGCAGTAACCTAAATTAAGTCACTGACGTACTCTTTTACCTTTCGCCTACCTTGGCTGGCGGCTGCGGGTGGGAAGATCTCCACTTGCGACCCAGAACGAATTCTGGGCGGTAGCTCAGCAAGCTTAACATAGACCTGTTAGTGAAAACAAAATGAATACCTTATTAAGAGTATCTCACCTCTTGCCAAGCACAATTACGGCATCAACCACGACCATACTTAGTCATTCTCGGTGGTTGATCCCCTAAAGTGCTGTTTTTAAAGACACTCCCCGACGATTCCAAATGCTTAATCCGCCTCCTTAAAAAGGCACGCATGTTATGGGCCAGTGAGTTCTTCAGCATTACATTGCTACTAGTTCGTTGCCGTCTTCGCAGCCGCCAGGCCGTTGTTAGTATTAATAGTATGAACGATGATGCACAACCCAATGAGCTGCAACAAAAACTGGACGCAACATACCGCTTACTTGCCAACGCCGAAGAATCCTTAGCTCAGGCGCGCAACCAGCTGGAAGACCTCAACCAACCGTCACCGCAACCGCCACTTTATCCGACAACGCCTGACGGCCAGACAACTCTAGATTTAGCCTCACATTCACCCATCCTGCCTCACGTTGTGCATCCGCAACCCAACCCCGCAGCAACTACCTTCCCTGTAACAAATCCGCCCGACCCGAACCAACCACTTTCAGCCCAAGATTCACACCAAACAGTCACCGCTGGTGGATTACCACAGAATGCGCTTATTGGTACTCTTCGTACCACTACACCTGAGGCACCTAGACCGCTCCACCAACCTCCGGTTAACCAGATACCACCGCAGTTTTCACACCAACCTCACGGTACTTATCCTGGATCTCCCCCTGCGATGGGATATCCGATGACGGCTTCTCCTCCGCCGCGACGTATCCTAAGCACACAGCAGGCAACGCCTAAGGCTCCTTGGTGGACTAATGAACAGGTAATTATCCGTCTTGTGGGTTTTTTCGGCGCTGCGGTCACTTTTGCAGGTATTACCTTTTTGGTCTCCTTAGGAATTGAACGCGGAATCTTAGGCCCAACTTCTCGTGTGGTTCTTGCCGGTGTTTTAGGAATAATCTTGCTCCTAGGCGCCGTTGCCATGCGCCGACGTAACTTTCATCCAGTAGCTATCGGAGCCGCCTTTACCACATCATTACTGGTGCTAGGGGCCACTGATATTGCGCTGGGTTTTATTACTAATCTCTGGCCAGCATTAGTAGCCACTATCTGTTTACTACTGCTCCTTATCGGCTATATGGCGATAACCTACCGGTGGCGTAGCGAAAACCTTGCCATTGCCGCAAGTATTAGTGGTTTTGCATTATTGCTATGGCACTTATACTACGATTTCGAACCCCATTTGTTCCCGTACAGTATCGCAGGCTTATTGCTAATGACTGTTGCTTATCTGCACGTGCAAAAAGATGCACCCACATGGAAAAATGCGGAAATAATCGCAGCAGTGCTGACCATCGCTAGTGCACTAGCTGGTGATCTATCCGCCTCCACTGGTTACAACATTGGTTTTTGGCTATTAGCAGCCATGCTATCCACCATCATTCTCAAAGCACATATTTCAGTGCCGATCCTGTTGGCTGTAATGACATTATCCTTCAGCACCCCGGAAACATTTGTATTGCTCATTGCAGTGTGTGTTATCTGGATACTGCTACATGGTGGCACCACGCCTTTGGTTATGTTGCCGGTGGTTTTTATTCCGTTGTCCAGCAGCTTGGTTTCTTCAGAACGTTTTTGGGCATTTGTTGGGTTCTACCTCACTGTTGCGGTAGTAATGCTCTATTTCCGCCAATCCCCACCCAAACCCGCAGTATGGATTGTGTGGCTGATTTGTGGCGTTCTCAACAGCTCCCAGATGGCAATACAAGTGATATTCACTGATCCGTCGTTCCCACCACTGCTCAACGGCATATGTTCAGCTGGCGCGATCACAATAATGTTGCTCTGTGTATTTTTCAACCGCGCAACAGTCACTGCGTTACCAAAACCAATCCCACTGATCACCGCCCTGATCGGCATGCACTTCAGCATGTTAGTCGTGGTGACTATCACGACCCTACTTGCCCCTGACTATGGGAATTTGCTTGGTCACGCGCTGACCTCAATCTCATGGATCATTCTCGCGGCTGTCTTACTGATCGGCCGCAAAGTATCCATGGGTATGGGCGTTACCCTAACCATCGCAGCCATTACCAAGCTGGTGCTCTACGATATGGCAGCACTTAGTGGACTCCCACGTGTTTCGGCATTTTTGTTCTCAGGCCTCATTTTGATAATCATTGCAGTTCTACGGGGTAAGACAGCACAACCGCAAACATCAGTGCAACCTAAGAATATCCCGCCAACCACCACCCATAACGCGGCAAGTACTAACGCGGCAAGCACTAATGCTGATCTTTAAAAGGGATATAACTTCTACGCCACTACTTTAAGAAGGCCAGCTATAAGTTGTTGGGGCGATTACCACCCCAACAACTAAGAGCAGATTTAATGTGAAGCCCCTCTCGAAAAGATCACAGTAGGTCCTTGAGGA
>CAUQSW010000068.1:0-16087 GCA_963520895.1 uncultured Corynebacterium sp.
AACAAACCAAAAGCCGAGGCACCACACGTGCCCCGGCCAAAACCCACGCCCAAAAACTAACGAGTAGTCACTGCTTCTAAACTTGGATCAATTCCATTATCAATATCTTGATTCATAGACGGCGCCGCAGCGGAGGAAGAAGGAGCCGTACCACCCGAGGACGTGATCACCTCAAGTTCCATTCCTTGTGCCCGATGCCCAGCAATGGTGCACCATCCTTGCATCGGCGACTCAACCACCCCCACTACAAGTTCTGCTGTTTCGCCAGGATTGATTCGACCAGTTTGCGCACCGTTATCAAATTTTAGATCATGCGCCATGGTATCATTATTCGTTACCGATACCACCAACTGGTTTCCTGCTGGCACGTCCAACACGTCGGGGCTGAAGGTCATGCCCTGAATTTCTAGCTGAATATGGGTGGTTGCAGCATTGCTGTCAGTGGTAGTAGCAACCTGCGGGTGGTTTCCTAATCCCCCAAAGCAGGCCACGATGAGCGCCAGCATAGCCATTCCTATAGCCATCTGGTTGCTCTTTGGTTTTTCCGCTAGCGATAGGGGTTCTCGCTTTTTACGAATAACCCCCAGTTGTGCTTTAGCCGCTAAGGGCGACAGGATGAGGAAAACCGCCAATGATCCGAAAACAAGCAGTGACAGAATAATCCTCAGCCACGAGTTCTCGGTGTATAACCACATGGGCAGCCCGATATTAAGAAAAGTCGAGCGCAACATCCCGGCGCGATCCATGACTGCCAGCCCGGTGCGGGTGGCTTGGGGGCCGCCGCCGATGGTGGAGGGCAGCAGGTAGCTCATCACGCCTATGAGCAGTTGGGCGGCGAATCCAATGAGTACTGCCATCGTCGGTAAGCTAACTGCGGCGATGCTGTCAGCTTGAAGGCAGCGAATAATCAGCGCCACCAGCGATCCTGCGAGCCATAGTGGTGCGAATGCGACCGATAGTGCGGCAAAGCCAAGCCGATCGCGGGGGTCGCCGAGCACTTTGACGACGCAGTGTGAAAAGCCCCATAACGAGACCCCGAGCCCGGCTAGGTAGATGCCCAATCCTGCCACTGTTGCTAGCGTGTGCCCCACTCCTGCCCCGCTGGCTGCAATTGCTGTTCCCAACACCAAGAGGGTGAATACTGTGCGGGGTTGTTCTTTACCGGCTTGGGTGCGCCATACCGCCGGAAAGAGCAGCATGAGGGAGGCAATGGCGGTGATGCCGACGAATCCCAGGATGTTAACAACAAGGTGGGCCAGTCGTAATTGTTCTTGCCAGGGGGTGGGTAGTTGGGCTGCCATTGCGGCGCCGAGTACCGCCCCTATGGCTACGTAGCTGGTTGCGCATACGTACCCGATGACGCTAGCTGCGTACCGTTGTCCTTTTTTAGCTTTCCGGTATTGTCGCAGCAATAACACGGAATGTGTTATCAGTACGGCACCTACGATCCCAGCACCAACTGCGGTGATGTGCCAGTGTTGGGCGAAGGTTTCTTTTAGTAGCTGCCCAATGAGGGTTATGACAATTCCCGCATTCAAAATCCATATTCGCCGTAGTTGCCAGGGTCGCTGGGTTTCCGTTAGAGGTTGGTGCAGGAATTTTTCCGTAAAGTGTTGTGACCACAGCACGATGGAGTTGGTCACTATTCCGAGGGTGAACATGTGAATGAGCACCCACCGGTAATCCGGAATTGCCCAATGAATAAGCGAAGCACCGACAAGGATGAGCATCCACCAGGTTATGGGTTTGCTTGCTTGTCGGTGCCAAGAGCGTTGAGGTGTGGGTTTGGCCATTATACAGCAGCTTTCTCGATGACGAAATGGTGCCGCATTAAGTGTAGCTCACCTGCACACCGCTGGAACTAGATGGCGTCGAAACGTGCTGCGACTTCGTCCCAGTTGATTACGTTCCATACTGCTGCAACATAATCGGCTTTAACATTCTTGTATTGCAGGTAGAATGCGTGCTCCCACATATCGAGCAGGAGTAGTGGGACGAGGTCGATGGACAGGTTGCCCTGCTGGTCAGTCATCTGTTCGATGACGAGCCGTTGGCCAATTTTGTCGTGAGCTAGGACTGCCCAGCCGGAGCCTTGTAGGCCTAGCGCTGCGGCCGTGAAGTGCTCTTTGAAGGCGTCGAAGGAGCCGAAGTCACGGTCGATGGCTTCTGCTAGGGCACCGGTTGGGGTGCCGCCACCGTTGGGGCTGAGGTTTTTCCAGAATAGGGAGTGGTTGGTGTGTCCGCCGAGGTGGAATGCTAGGTCTTTGGATAGAGCGGTTACTGCTACCCCGATGTAGCCGTTTTTGCGGGCGTCTTCTAGCTTTTCCAGTGCGGCGTTGGCTCCGGCTACGTAGGCTGCGTGGTGCTTGGAGTGGTGTAGTTCCATAATCTCGGCGGAGATGTGTGGCTCCAGTGCATCGTAGGCGTATGGTAGCTCGGGGAGTACGTAGGTTGCCATAGATTTTGTACCTTTCTTATTCCAACTATGGTGCATTACAGTAACCATTATCACATAAACCGCGAAAGGATAAAGACATGGGTTGGTTGTTTGAGCCGAAAAAGAGTCAGCCGGTTGTTAGCCCAGATCAGGAGATTGCGTATTTTGGTTTGGGTTGTTTTTGGGGCGCCGAGAAGCTGTTTTGGGAGATTGACGGCGTAGCTTCCACTGCGGTTGGTTATGCTGGGGGCGCTACTGAAAATCCTACTTACCGGGAGGTTTGCACTGGTCGAACCGATCATGCCGAGGTGGTGGCGGTGGTGTTCGACCCGGCTACGGTGAGTTTTGAGCAATTGTTAGCTACTGCTTTGGAGGCGCATGACCCTACCCAGGGTAATCGTCAGGGCAATGATATTGGAACACAGTATCGTTCGGCGGTTTATACCACTACTGATCAGCAGCTTGCTACCGCTAAGGAGCTGATTAGTCGGTACGAGACGCGGCTTAAGGAAGCCGGTTTTGGTGCGATCACCACGGAGGTTTTGCCGCTTGCCGAAACTCCCGCCCAGGAGTTTTATCTTGCCGAGGATGAGCATCAGAAGTATTTGCTGAAGAATCCTTATGGCTATTGCCCGCATCACGCTACTGGGGTGTCGTGTTCGTAATAGGGCACGCCCGGCGCGTTGTCGCTCAGGAAGGCGCGTACGGCTGCGGTTGCGCGGCAGTCGTCGCCGTTGTAGCTGAGAAGGGAGCGTTGGGCGTCGATAAGTGAGGTACTTATGAGCACGTCGCCGCGCAGCACTGCCCCGGTGGCCACGAGGTAAAGGTTGACGCTGGCTTCCCCGTCGAGTTCTTGTTCTTCCCAATGGTGACCGGCGATGGGGGCGATGGTTTTCAGCCCAAGCCCTTTGGTGCCCATGAGTTGGCTTTTGACTAGGGCGAATACGTCGATCCATTCGTTGCTGCTGATAAACGCCTTGATTTCGGCTTCGCTGGGCACGCCGGGATAGCGGCCATGAAATCTGCGGGCGCTGCCCCTCAGCCAGTGGTTTTCGCCGTGAGCGGAATAACAGAACACCCCGATGCTTTTCCCGTTTGCTTTGGCTTGGTTACGGGTTTCGGTCAACCATTGCCAAAACCTGGCAAAGTTAGCGGCTTCGTGTTCTCCGCCCAGCTCATTCCATGTGACAAACGGGTGGTAGCTGTGTCCGTCGAAAGTACCCCAGAGGTAGGCCCCTTGGTCGAGGTAGGCCTCAACGTCAATGTCTATTTCGATGTCGAAACGGGGTGCGCTGACGGTTTTTTGCCTGCGGATCAGCTCGACCCCATCTAAGTACGCCCTAGCCAGCACGGCATCCTCGCCAGTGCCTTCTTTCGCTAGCTTTTCGACGCTATCGACTCCGTTGCGCTGCAACGCCGCCGCTTTATCACCGGGAAAAAGCAGGCTGATGTCGTTGCGTTGCTGTAATTCCGCCTCACAGAGCGGCCAGTATCTACAGTGCCCGCATTCTTTTACGCGCCGTGGAGTGGTGGGGATTGCCGTCTCCATTGCGGTTTGCAGCCCTTGTTGGAAGTAGTCGGTGTCTAATACGAAGGCGAGTTCGTGGTTTTGCCCCACGAGCACTCCTCGCGAGCTGCCGTAGCCAAGTTCGGCTAAAAAGCGGTCGGCTAGCGCGAGGGTATAGGAGTCTACGGCGTGGTGTTTCATCCGGTAATAGCTCACCTTGGGGGTGTCTAGGCCTAACCTGCGGGTGGATATTACTTGTATCTCTCGGTTCAGGTCGTGGCGCGCAACACGGTGGTTGGTCACCAATACGGGCATATAGGTGCCATCTGGCCTGCGCACCAAGGCGTCTATAGGGAACAGGAAGACTCCCTGTACTTCTATCGCCGGGTTGGTTATCATGTCTGCGCCGGCTTCGAGTGCTTCTATGGTGTTGAGCCAGCGTAGTTCGAGGTCGGGGGTTTCCTCAATGTCGATGCGGAGGAAGTCTTTTTTATCACCCAGTTGCGGCTGAGTGGGGAATAATTTAAAAACATGCTCCCTGGCTTTATCGAGCCGAAGTTTGCGTAGTTTGGCGGTTTCCGTGGCCGGAATTAATGGGTACGTTTGCTTTTGCCGCAGCCTGAAGCGACAGCCCACAAGATCCTGTGGTTGCAAGTACGTATCAATCCTCACAACTTATAAAGACTAAGTCAGGAAGCAATGTAGTGTGGAATCCGAACACATATTGTTAAGGAGAATGCAACGGCATCATGGGTATTATGAAAACCATTTTCCGCGCTAGGGCACAGCGCGCCGCCGAGATTAAGGCAGCGAAAGTACGGGCCAAGGAAGAAGTGAAGTCTGCGGCCAAGCTGGAGTTACGCAAGTCGAAGTTGTTGGCGCGCCAGGAGCAACAACTTCTGAAAGACGAACGTAAGACGTTGAAGTCGAAGCGCAAGCATGAGCTAAAGATGGCCCAAGCCCAATTAGCGCAAATTAAGGCGGGCCGGTTTAACACTAGAAACGTTTTGCGTTATTCCGCGGCGCTGCGAACTTTGGCGCCGGTGCTGCTACCGTTGGTTTATAAAGGCATTGTTGCGCTACGGGAGTACAACACTTCCAAGCAATCCTCACAATTGGCAATTTCTGGCACTAATCCGGCTGCGGAAAATAGCGAGGCGAGTCAATTAAATTCGCGGATTTCCCAACTGGAGAAGACCCTGAGCCAATACAAGCTGCCCTCTGGTTTTCGGGAAGATGTGCAGGCTCGATTGAAGGAGCTGCGGTTCGCGGTTTCCAATGCTGCTTATTTCTCCCCCGATAAGCAGGCCGGTGCCCACCGAGCGGTTGTCGCTGATTTGGATCAGATTGAAAAAGAGATCATGGCGCAGGCATTGTAGCCAACCTACCGGCACCGATCGTGGGTGCCGGTTTTATTCAACCGGGAGATTAATGAATAATTTATCGTTGATATTTTTCATTTAAGGCATCGTGCTGCCAGTTTTTAATTCACAACAAAAGGGTAGCCGGTTTTTAAACATTAATTTACATGTCAACAGTTTTCATAATCGACATATATTATGTATTCGTATTGCATTTTCAGGTTATCCTCCTCTATTGTTATTTCGTAATGAGGCCAGTATTTAGGAGCGTTCCAACTTTCCTAAATCCCCTAAGGTCACCACAATTTTATATAGATAAAATATTGGCCCAAATAGCCAATCCGAATAACAAAAGAATGTGAGGCTCATGACTTATGGCACGTCGTGAAATTACGCAGATTTTCGACGATTTAGACGAATCTCCCTTAAGCGAAAAAGACGCCCACGTCGTACGTTTCAGTATTGATGGCTCTGGTTTTGTGATGGATCTTTCCTCACAAAATTGCGAAAAATTTAAAGCTGCCATCGGCGAATTCATGGATAAGGCGCGACCGGAATCCATTAGTGCCCGCCGAGCGCAGGAACCAAAATATAACCCCAAAGACGTGCGGGAGTGGGCGGCTACTCGCGGTTACGAGGTAGCCGTGCGGGGCAAGCTCAGTCGGCACATTATCGACGAATACCTCGCCGCCCACGCCTAAATATTGTTATAACACTCCTTGTTCTCGGGCGGCGGCCACGGCGGAGGTGCGCGAACGGACACCTAATTTATCGTAAATGTGAACTAGGTGGCTTTTCACCGTCGCCTCGGATAGCAGCAGAATCCGCCCGATTTCTCGATTGGAGGAACCCGAAGCAACCAGCTTTAATACCTCTAGTTCCCGGGGGGTCAGTGAGGTACGCGGGGTGCGAACCCTAGTCATTAAGCGGTTGGCCACCGTTGGGGATAAGGTGGAATCGCCTTCGGCAGCCGATCGAACCGCGGCTAATAGTTCTTCTGGTGGGGCATCTTTGAGGAGATAGCCCAAGGCACCCGCTTCGATGGCGCCGAGAATATCGGCGTCGGTGTCATAGTTGGTCACCACGAGCACATGTGGTGGCTTGTCCATGGTTCGTTTGATCTCTGCGGTAGCGTCGGCACCTGTGGCTAGGCGGGTGCCTTCTACACCGGCACCAAAACGTAAGTCCATCAAGATAACATCAATGCCCCCAGCTTGTGCGGCAGCGATTGCTGCTTCAGCGGTGGCTACTTCGCCAATTACCTCAATATCATCGGCACTTTCTAGTACTGCTCGTAGTCCTAGGCGGACGATCTCGTGGTCGTCGGCAAGCAAAACGCGAATCATGCTAATCCTTACTGGTTGGTTGCTATTAACTTAGCTTAACCTTTCTAAACTAAGTTAGGTACATTGACTGCTAGAAAACTCGTTATTCTGGTGGCGTAACCGGAATCGCTACCGTTATGGCGGCGCCTTCACCGGGTAAGGAGTCGACTTCGAAGCTGCCTCCTAGTTCCGCTGCGCGTTGTCTCATGGCATTTATGCCGATATGACCTAATCCCGCCGGTCGGTCGGCTACCGCAACGGGGTCGAAACCAATGCCATTATCTACCACATCAAGCCGGATTTCATCATGACTGTAGGTTAATGTCACTGCACATCTTGAGGCTTGCGAATGCTTAGCGACGTTACCCATCGCCCCTTGGGCTATTCGCAGCAGACCGGCTTCGGTTTTCATCGGTAGCTGGCGTTCTTCCCCATCTACTATGATCTCCCAGTTGATCCCCACGAAGCCTTTAGCTACTCGGTGTAGGGCGCCCTCTAAAGAAGTTTTACTCAGCGTAGCCGGCTGTAATGCCGCGATCATGGCGCGTGCTTCTAAGAGGTTATCTGCTGCGGTTTGGCGCGCTAAGGCCATGTATTTCAGCGGCCCTGCTTTTTCGTTCTCGGTAATGGAGGAGCGATCAATTTCTTGTTCGGCTACCCGTAATAACATTTGTATTGACGACAATCCTTGTGCCAAGGTGTCATGAATCTCATGGGCGATTCGTTGACGTTCGGTTGCAATTCCGGCTGCTCGTTCGGTTTCGGCAAGTTGCGTTCTGGTTTCTAACAGCTGTGCGATGAGTTCTTCGCGTTCCCTTGCGCCTTTCCATAAGGCCTGAAAGGCGAGGTGAATGCCGATAACCACCAGTGCCGATACCGCAGGCCCCATGACGGCACCATAGGTGAGGTGTGATTTATAGCTTAAAATCGCCACGGCCGTAGCCCCCAGCACGGCGATGATTCCCCGATAGTCGGGCAGCACCCTTAGGTATAAAAAGAACAGGGGGAAAACCAGATATACGCTAACGGCCAGTACCGGCAGCATCAAGGTCCAGACCACGGTTAACCCAGCGACCCAGACCAGCATCAAGGGTAGTGGGTCTTTAATACGCATTACTGCCATGGCATAAAGGAGGGCAAAAAGCGCGCATAGTACTACCGCGGTGATTGCTTCCGGTCGCGCTAGGCGCACGGTGGTGCCCAACGCGCCGACGAGGAGGGCGGAGGTGAGCACGGTCATTATGCGCCGGTAATTTGCGGCACCTGGTTGTGAATCGTAAGTAGTCACATCACCAGCGGCGATGGGTTTTCGTGGGGTAGGTTTCGCTTCTTCGCTACGGGCCTCTAGGCTAGAGTTCATGATCCGCACTTTACCCGTTAGAGGCCAGCTCATGGGGCTTTGTTTAATTTTGTCGCTTGGCGCTTGCACTACCGCACAGCCCGACCCCCCGGTGGTGGCGTCGACAAGCACTAATAGTGGTTTGACAGCTGATACTCTTCCCGATACCCAAGGCAACACCGATGCCTGTCCGTATGTGGATGCGGAGTGGTTAGCCAATACCAATGGCCAACGGGTGTTAAGCCAAGGAATTGATACCCGATTCGACCCGCCAGCGTGTGTATTTTGGTCTTATGGGGAGCAACCCCAGGCAACAGTGTTAATTCGCCAGATGCCCAGCAAGTCTGAGGCGTATCAGGTGGTTGATTGGGCCGCGCCAATCGCTAGCACCGATCCGGTTGACCAGGCGGGCTGGTCTGGTGGGCGCGGGGTCACCGATAGCGGCTCGGTTTATGCTGTAAGCAAAGACACTACAGCCGTGGTGGTTTTCAGCGATCAGCAGCAAACGATTAAGGCGCAGCTCATAGCCGAAGAGGCCATTAAGAATCTTGGGCTTTAAACTGCTACGTCGTTATAAGGCATGAGGGCCGATAGCCAGGGGAAAACAAATTCCATAAGCCCGAAGAATACGGCCGCAAACAGGCCTAGGGCTAGTACTAGTTTCACCACAAACGGCCCTGGCAATAGGTCCCATATCAGTCCGTACATTAGTTTTCCTCCAGTGCGGCGGGTCGGTAATTATCCTCTTTAGGGTGCGCTTCGACCTTTATTGCGTGAACAATCATGCGTTCTGCGTTGGAAAACTGCGGATGACAAGTAGTTAGCGTCATCATTGCTTCCATATCTGGGGTGGCAGCATGATCTTCTATGCCAGGCTTAGCACCAATGACAGCAATATCGGTCGGTGAGGTGATGTAACGGCCGGAAAGGTGGGCGTAATCGCCATTAGTCACTCGCTGCGCTTGAACAGGATCCATGCAGCTTTCGGCAGCCTGTAGCCGCTGTTCCCCCTGCTCCGCGATCGGTAGCACCCGGTAGGTAATCCATTCGGTTTGGGTTTCCACCACTATCGCAGTACAGGTTTCTAGCTTACCGAGGTCGTTAAACGGCGCACCTTTGCCCACCCGGTGTCCCGCCACCGCAAAGTTGCCAGCTTCGCCCGGCAATTGCGTTTCGACGTAATGGCCTGGGCCAGCAATCAAGTCAGCATCGGTTGTGCCATGCACGATGGCAAAGGAAAAATCTGAGCCGAAACTGGGAATGTACATTTTGGCAAAAGCGGTGCCGAGTTCCGGGGTAGTTTTTATCCTGGGATTAATCCGATCCCCTTCCCACTGACGGTCGAGATCGGCACGCACATCGGCTTGCACCTGTGCGGACTTAAGATTGGTCCAATAGGACTCATAGAACGCAAAAAGCAGCGCTAAGGCACCTAGGGTCAGTAATAGTTCACCCAGTATCAGCGAGAAACTGAGCTTCCGCCGCCTCTTGGGTTGCTCTAAGGTTTGTGAAGCGAGATTTCGCCCCATGTTCTTCTTCCTCTTTCAATTGCAGTAAAGCTAAGCCCTCATTTACGCAGGTCGCATACCTGCGCGTTGGCGAACACCAGATTGAAGCGCGTACCATATATGAGAGTAGGTATGGCAGGCTATGGAAATCCCTAGGATTTCTAAATCTACCGGTTAAGAATCTTAAGCGAGGATTGGGGCTGAAGAACAATGCTAGAGATGTTCATATACCCCGTGTCCGGGGTTATGAAGCTATGGCACGTATTTCTCCACTCAGTTTTAGGGTTGAGCGATTCCCTATCATGGTTGCTATCTATCTTCGGTCTCATCGTGGTTGTTCGAGGGATCACTACTCCATTGCAGTGGATGATCCTACTTTCTGGACGTCTCACCGTGATTCTGCGCCCCCAACTGGCCGCCATTGCTAAAGAATACGAAAACGACACCGACATCGAAAAAATAAAGGAGAAAGACGCCAAAGAAAAGGCTTTAAAAAAAGAGGTAGGCTACACGGTTCGCGCGGGCTGTATTCCCCCACTGATCCAGGTGCCCGTATTTTTAGGTTTGTACCAGGTAATGCTGCGAATGGCGCGGCCGAGAGATGGTTTAGATTCCACTACCCATGAACCTATTGGGTTTTTAACCTCCAACGATGTAGCTTCGTTTTTGCAAACCCGCTTCGGCAATGTGCCCGCGCCAGCCTATATCACTATGTCACAGGCGCAGTTTGATCGGCTGGGCACCACATACGACGAAGTAGTCCAGTTTGTCGTTCCCCTGCTCATCCTCGCTGGCATGCTGACGTTTTTCACCATGATGATATCCACGGTGCGCAATTTCTTCACCTTGGATTACAATGCAAAAATTGCGGTCAGAATGGCGAATATAGTTGTCATCTCGACATTTTTTACCCCGGTACTGCTATTTTTCATTGGTTTTACCGGGCCAATTCCGGCCGCCATCACGGTGTATTGGGTAGGCAATAACCTATGGACTTTGCTGCAAAATGTCGTCATTTTCGCTATTTTGCATAAGAAATATCCTTTTACTGAGGAAATCAAACAATACCAATATAAAATTCGCCGGGACCGCATCGACCATCAACGCGTAGTTCGACACCATGTCTGGGGACGGCGAATTGCTCATCTTGGGCTGATTTTTAATCCGTGGAACAAAGCTCGCCACAAAGAGCGTATTGCCGCCGCCACCCAGTTTCTTAACGATCTCAAGACCGAGGAACAAGCCGAGAAAAAGCGTCGTAAAGCTGTTAATGCCGAACGACTCCGAGTGCAGATGGTGCACCGGCGGCAAAAACGCATAGAAAAGCGGAAAAAAGCCACTAGTCAGCCCGAGGTCAAGAAACCCGAACGTCGAATTGAGTTGATTGAAGAAGCAGAGCCTGTAGAAGATTCTGCAATGCCAGTCACTCCCAAGGTCAACTACTGGAGCGTGTAGCTAAATCGCGTAATCAGCAGGTGGGGCGGCCAATAACTGCTTGGCTAGGTCACGCGCCATTTTCAGCGGCTCGGTGCTACGTGTCAGCCGACCGCCCGCCAGCCCTCCGTCTAACAGCAACAACAACTGGTTGGCTTGGGATTGCCCAGGATAACCATTACGAGCCGTGAGCAGGTTGGTCAGCGTCTCTAGTTTCCACTCCCGGTGATCGATCACGGCCTGAATGATATTTTTCTCCGTGTCGGTTTCTGGGCGCGGAAACTCTGTTGCCGCATTATCAAAATGCGAGCCACGGAAGTTGCTGCGAGGTTCCTCTTCGATATGCTGATCGAAAAACGCCAGTATTTTATCCTCAAGATCTACCATGTGCTCGGTGCGGTCATAAAAATCACTCCGCCACTTTTCATCTAGGTTTTTTAAATACGCTATAACCAGCGCATCTTTTGAGCCGAACAGTGAGTACAACGAAGCTTTCGCCACATCTGCTTCCCTTAAGATGCGATCAATACCGATTACCCTGATTCCCTCAGTGGTAAACAGCAGCGTTGCGCTGTCTAAAAGACGCTGCCGTGGGGTGGGGCGATTCCGCCGCTTTCCGCCGCCACTGGTGGTCGCCTTTGCAGATGGCATGTTGTTCATTCACTCCTGTTCTTTGTGGATCATTACCTTACAAACCCTAAATGAACAGACTAGTCTATCTTGAATAAAAATCCATGTTTAGCCAGACCAATGGGTGAAAATTTTGCGCAAATAAACCGCTACCCCAACCTTATCACTAGGTTGGGGTCATGCAGTGGATTATTTATGCGGCCGTACCACCACAAGCGGGCACGGAGCCGATTGCAGCAAGGCCCTAGAGGTGGAACCAAGCAGCATGCCCCTAAATCCGCCCCGGCCGTGGGATCCGACGACTAGGAGTTGGGCGTCAGCGGCGGCGTCAACAAGCGCGCGGATAGGACGGTCGCGGGTAATAACCATCTCTACTTCTACCTCGGGATACTTTTCTAACAGCGGCTCCAGCCGAGATTGCAGTAACTCTGTTTGCTCCTGCTCCACGACATTCCACTCTTGCTGTGCCGCAGCCAACCCAGCCAAGGATGCTTGAACCTGCATATCCATCCAGGTGTGCACTGCGATCAGCCGAGCGTTACGCGCTTGGGCTTCGGCAAACGCAAAGTCGGTGGCTTGAGCGGAAACATCGGAACCATCGACACCGACCACCACTGGGCCGTATTTATTGACTTCAGTGACGTGATTATCCTCCCTAACCACCACCACTGGGCACTGTGCGTGGGAGACCACGGCAGCGGAAACCGAGCCCATCACCATGCCAGAGAGCCCGCCTAGGCCCCTAGAACCAAGCACAATCATGGTGACCGTCTTGCTCATTTCCAGCAGCATATCAATGGGGGTGCCTTCAGCAATGGTGTAGCCGATTTTAATATCCGGGGCCACTTCCGTAGCAATGGCGCGTGCCTCATCGACGGTTTGCATGGTTTCATTCTGCAGTTCTTCGAACAGCTCTTGGGGAGGAACCATGCCTTCTGCGTATAAAAACTGCGGCATGGTGTAACACGCGGCGATCCGCAGCGGGACGTTACGTTTTAATGCGGTATTTGCAGCCCAACGAACAGCGGTTTTAGCGGCCTCGGAACCATCGACAGCAACGACAACGATATTCTCTTCACTCATTGTCTTCGACCTTTCTTCATCATTTCGAAGGAGAGCACTCCCTGTGATTGAGGTCGAATGTGCACCCTTGAGGGAATGAACCTTCGTCGGTGCCAAAACGCATTATCACCATGCGCCTTGGCAATAACTGGTTGTACCTCAATTGTACCCTGTTATATCTTTCTCGCTCTGGTTAGTACCAGTTAGGGTTGGGGCGTTTCCTGCACGCTAGGATATATGCTGGCCGCTTCGGCATTAGGTGGGTAGAGGAAATCAAAAACAGTGCGTAGAAAATCAGCAACCATAAGACCAAATCCTTCCGAGAAGAACTTAGTGAGCGCCTCCAGCATGGCATCAATATTCATAACAACCTACTCCTTCCGCAATTTATGAGAATTAACTAGTATTTTACATAAAATATCCTCAAAACACATTTAAGCCGTTACCCATACGTTATGAAATTGTAATAATATTGGTTGTTATGACCACCGACAGTAAAAGACCGCGCCCACCACTGGGAATTAGAAATGGGCTCAATCCCACTCGCGCCCGAGTACCGGTGGAACACGCAAGTATCAGCGCTTTTGATTTTGTCTGGCATCTCAAAAACACCCAACGCCGCATTCATCCCGACGACACCGCCGATGCGCTGATTGCTGCCTTCGAAGCGGGCGAGGTTCGCGCTGGTCTCTGGCCCCACGACACTGCGCTAACCCCCAACTCGCGGCTCCCCGCCGGAACCGATGTGTGGTTCTACCGCATGCCCGCCGAAGAACTTCAGGTTCCCTATACTTGTGAAATCCTCCACGAGGACGATCGGCTACTCGTGGTGAATAAACCACCCTATTTAGCCACCATGCCGCGCGGGAAACACATCACCCAAACCGCTACTGTGCAGCTACGCCGCAGCACAGGCAATGACGAATTAGCCCCCGCCCACCGACTGGACCGGCTCACCTCAGGGGTGCTGGTTTTTACCAAACGCCGCGAGGTCCGGGGCGCTTACCAGGATTTATTTGCCAAACGCCGCGCCTATAAAACCTACGAAGCCATTGCCGATTTCGACCAAGACCTCCAGCCTGGCATCGTGTGGCGCAGCCGCATGGAAAAAACCGCAGGTGAAATCCAAGGCCGCATCGTACCTGGCGAACCCAATGCCATCACCAAACTCAGCAACTTAAAGCTTGTCGACGCCCACCGCCAACGCCGCCTCAGCAAAATCTTCGGCCCGTTACCGCCCCAAGGGATTTATGAACTTAAACCCGCCACGGGACGTACCCACCAATTACGGTTACACATGTGGGCGGCTGGGCTTCCCATCCTAGGCGATCCCGCCTACCCCTACATCCTGCCAGAGGAAGAGGAAGACTTTCGGATACCCATGTGCCTGAATGCTTCTGAACTACGATTTGTAGATCCGATTGATGGGAAGCTGCGAGTATTCTCCTGTGTACCTCGGTGGTAGGTGTAGGTAATGCCTCGGGTGGCCGCTAGGCTAGGGTGGTCACCAAGCTGGGACAGAAGCAGATCTACTCCTCTTCTTTGAAATACAACTCCCCGCCGTAAGCTATGGCACCACATGCAACCACTGGAATCAGCAACCACATGGGCCAGAAATAAGGAAAGTCCGTTGTGCTGATTCCTACCAGCACCCAAATAATCACATTCAACACAAGCGCCAATAAGCTAAAGTACAGCGGTATTTTCATAGCAAACCGCAACCGGCGACGACGGCGTGCTTCGGCTGATTCCACGCTCTGTTGCACCAATGACCGCTGATGAGGTGTTTCCAGATCCCGGACCACCGCCAGTGCCGTTTCCGGCGATTGCGCATTCGCAATGGCTGCTAACCGACGATCAAGATCATCTAAATTAATCCAACCATTGTTAAAAGCCTCGTTTGCCAAGGCGGTTGCGTATTCTTGCGGATTGATGAGTTCTCCCCCGCTCATTCCGCTGGATCCAGTGGTCATGATGGCCCTTTCCTACCGTTGATAAATCTAGGTTCCATCGTACCCATACGGAAAAACAATTGGTTGGGCGCAGTTGATAGATCTAAAGCTAGAACCTTAGAGTGTGGAAGTTGTGATTATTCGTGGTATTCCACAGCAATATATCTAATCGGGTTTGCTTGAGAATTTCTGCCGGCTGTTGCGCTATGTGCGCCAGATTCTCAGGTGCAATCCATTCGTCAAAATTTCCTTCCCCGCCTTCTGGGCCAAAGCTATGAGCGGCGAAAGTGGTGCATACTTTGGTCCTGTCGGCTAGGTACAATATATAATCCCTCCACACGTAGCTGGAGGAAAATTCATGTATCAGTGGATGGGTAGCTTTGATTGCCGACCACCCAAGCAACGTATAACCTAAGATCAGCGCCCCACCCTGCCGCCGGTATGTAGGAATCAACGTGTAGCGGCCAAAAAACTGGTCATCACCGAAATCACGGTAGTCAGTTATTTCCTTAAAACTGGCTTCTTGCACGGCTGCTAGGGTGTCAAGATAGGAATCCTCGTTGTCTCGGTAATAGCCTAACTGCGAGTTCCGGTGGTTACGCCCCGAATCGGGATCGGTGATGAGAGTTACTGGTACATCGCGTTTGCTGGGTAAGTTGTAGGTGGGGAGATAAAGTCGGGTTTCAGTCATGAGAAAATAAGGGTATCGAATAGTTGCTTTGTGGCAGTATTCCAAAGCTCGATGCGCAACTGCGTTTCTTCTAGCTTTTCGACGCCACCAACTTCCAGGTTTTCCCTGGTTATCCAAGCCCAAAAGATTCCATCGCCGCCTTTTTGGCCGTTGGTGTAATCAGATTCTGCGTCAATTTTAGTGCCATCTGTTAGGCACAGGTAGTGTTCCTTACTCATATACATGGAAAAGAACTTAAACAGGAGCGGGTGGCTGGTGGTCATGCTCAGCCACCCGAGAAGGATATAGCCTGATTCTGGCTTGTTATCTTTTCGTCTAGTACTCGGCACGAGTGCGTAGCGGCCATAGAGTTGGTCATCTCCGATGTCACGGTAGGAGGTGATTTCTTTGAAACCAGCTGCTTGTAGTTCTTCTTTTGTTGCTAAGTGCGGCGAGCTACGAAAAAAATCGTGATAGACTTCGCCACCTGCGGAGTAGCCGAAATTAGTTTGCTTGCAAGGCTGGTAAGACTCAGGATCCCATACCACAGTAACCGACATATCAATTTCGCTTGCATTCAGGTCATGGGTGGGTAGGTAAACACGCAATTCCTCCAAGCCTGTTCCTCTATGCACAATCAAGCACTGTTTCTTTTTCCCAAAAGCATTGACACCGTAAGCAAAACCATGATGATCACCTGCCCAAATCTTAACCCACATTCGATAAATGGGTGTGGACAGGAAACGGTAAAGTGTTTTTGTTTGGTGAGTGAGAGCGGCCCCCACTGGTGTTGTGGGGGCCGTTTTGTTGTTTTTTGTTGTTTGGTTGTTGGCGGTGTCTTACTTTTCCGCACGCTTCGGCG
>CAUQSW010000069.1:0-15930 GCA_963520895.1 uncultured Corynebacterium sp.
GCACCAAAGACGACGCCTTCCAAATGTTCGGTGTCGAATCCATGGCAGGCACCGTCGCCGCCGACTGCCTGCTGAAACGCCCCACAAGCCAACAATTCACCGACAAAGCAGGCAAAGAACTCTCCGCCGAACAACTGAAAGAAGCTGATGCCGACTGGCTGTTTTACGCAACCCAAAACGGCGGCAATGACCCTACCACCACATCAACCTGGGACGCCCTAAAAGCCGTGCAGCACAAACACGCCATCGAAGTTGATTACGACGCTTGGTTCGTCAACGCCTCCTACCTTTCCGCCACCATCATCCGCGACGGGTTGAAAGCACACCTTGGAAACTAAAGCCCGACTAAAAGCCCGCAACATCACCCTAGGCTACCAAGACACCACCGTAGTCCACGATGTAAGCATAGATATTGGCCACGCTACCGTCACCTCCATCATCGGAGCCAACGGCTGCGGGAAATCCACCCTTCTGCGCGGCCTATCCAAACTGTTAACCCCCACCACCGGCGCAGTAACCTTAGACGGCACAGATATAAAAAACTACCGTCAACGAGATTTCGCAAAACTAGTATCCATGCTGCCACAAGCACCCGTCACACCAAGTGGCGTAACCGTCGCCGACCTCGTCGCCAGAGGCAGGCACCCCCACCAAAGCTGGCTACAGCAATGGTCCAACACCCATTCCTCAGCAACCAACCAGGCCATGGAAATGACCGGAATCTACAACCTAAAAGACCAGGCCGTAGACCAACTATCAGGTGGTCAACGCCAACGAGTATGGATCTCCATGGTGCTTGCCCAAGACACCGACATCATCCTACTTGACGAACCCACCACCTACCTCGACCTAGCACATTCCATTGAGGTCCTCGACCTCATTAGGTGTCTGAACCAATGCCACGGCAAAACCATAGTAATGGTCCTCCACGACCTCAACCTCGCCGCTAGGTATTCCGACAAACTGGTCTTAATGAAAACCGGCAGCATCACAGCCACCGGCACGCCCACGGAAATCCTCACCCCTGCCCACCTCGATAATGCCTACGGCCTAGACTGCGAAATAATCACCGATCCCTGCGCCGACGGCCCACTAGTGGTGCCCAAACAGAGCAAACACCAAAACACATAACCCCGCAAGCTTTTCGACGCCCCACCAGTTGGCGTCGAAAAGCTTAAGCATCAGGCAATACCTGGCTTTGCAATAGTAAGCACAATAGCGTCAGCAGCCACGATATCGGAGGTGACCAAATCCGGGATCACATCCGCCAACCTCGCCCACGCCGGGGTGGCTGCATCTAAGGTCTTATTTGAGGTAATCAACCCATGCGCGGCCATACGCGAAGCCAAGGCCAGCACCAACGAAACCACTGGTGCTAAAGCCCAAATATTTTCCTTGGCATCGGTATCAACGCCATCGAGCTTATCGAAACGAATCCGCGCCAAAGCATACAACGCCTTATTTGTGCTACGTAAGGTTCGCAGCAGCGTAACCGCAGAACCAATCAGCTGCTCGGAAGCCAACAAGGTACGCAACTGATCCCGCTGCTTGAAGGTCTCAAACACCGCCAACAATCGAGTGGAATCATCCATCACCGCGCCGGGCACTATATGCTCACCAAAAACCTGGTTGAGCAAGAATTGCTGCTGCGCAACATCCATGCCCGCCACCATCACCGTGGATTTATCAATGCAGGCGGAATCTAATGTGGTGTCGCGGGCGGATTTCAGCGTGTCAAGCAGGTTCTCGCCAGCAAGTTCTTTCAACTGCGCTAATAGCTCCTTGACTTGCTGCTTTTCCTCCTTCAGGTAGCCTTCCTCACCATAAAGGTTACCCAGCTGGCCGAGTAATTCTAGGGTGCCAATCCATGCTGCACGGTGATAGTCGGCGGTTTCTGGTGGCTCCTGGTTGAACCGACTGCGCACCAATCCGGTTTCAATAAACCGACCAGGCTGCTGCTTAGCCTTAACCAATGAGCTAGCCAGTCCCCGCAGTGCTTCATTGGGGTTGGCAGTAAACACCTGCCGCACAGCGGAAATAATGTCATCGCGCCTACCATTTGCAGCGGTGGCCAGCATATCCCACAGCACTGGCATAACCGTCGGGCTAGTAGGAACCTGCTCTGATTCACCAGAAATGAATGCAGATAACGTGCCCAAAGCCCCATCATTTTCCCCATAAAAACCTGGCTGCGGCACAACCTCCGCGAAAGGACCCGGGGCAATCGGGGTGCGCAAAATGGTAAATGGATCCTTGGTGAACGGCTGCACAATTAAGTTACCCGCGTTTTGCAGCGCTTCGGGCAGCTGAGCCCGCCCATCTCTGGCGGTTAAAGTGAACGCTGGAACCCACGGCGCGGTGGCAGGCCAGACCCACACCCCTTGATTATCGGCAAGTGTGCTTCCTTCAGCTGGTAGCAGCTGTATTTCATGCTGGTCATTGAGACTAATTGCTGCTGGTTCACTGGTTTCCACATCCGCCAATGCCACCGAGATGCGCTTATCAGTTTTGAGATCGGTCCATTCTAAGTTCACACGCCCCTTGCTTAAGGCACTGGCGTTGCCCACCAATGTGGCCATGGAAGTGACATAGGTCAGTCCATTGTCGGGGCTTTTCAGCACGGTGGTTTTCACGGGCTGCCCATGAGTGTTGGTAACCGAGATTTTCGGATTCCCTAACCGACCTTCACCCCGCACCCGCACCAAACCTTCGGTATCAACCATGCGAGGATGCAGCACCATTCGACTAGCGCGCCACATGGGCGGCTCCGATAGCAGGGGAAGCTCAAAATTAAGCCGAGGTGGATTAAAGTGCAGCGGTAACACATCACCTTCTTCAGTGGTGACTGTGAAATCCGTGGCGGCCTGATTGGCGGTTACTTCCGCATACGGCGGATTCACCTCAAACGGCTTGCTGCTGGGCTTAACAATCAGTGTGGATTCGCTTAACCCACCTCGAGCAGGAATCCGGAAGGAACCGGAAGAACCTTGGTAGGTGGTTACTGCCCGCATTCCTTCTACTATGGCAAATTCGTGGCGGAAGGATTCGTTTCTCGGCCCGCGCATCCGCACGAGGTATTCCCCCACCCACGGTGCGTCGTAGGCTTCGGAATCAAAAACTTCGAAAACCCCGCCATCAGCAGGCACTTCTAAAGGTTCAGGCTGAGTGATCTCCTCACCTGCGGTACCAACACCCGCGAAGGAAGAAATCGATAAATGCCAGGTCTCGGTTTGCCCCGAAGGCGTGGGTGGAAACTCTGCCAAGAGCGATTGAGAATGGACTTTCAACCCACCCATGGTCGATACATGAGCAATCGCATCATCTGGGGTGCGGAACATCACCCGCTGTCTCGGATCAACGATGCGCAGTAGATTAAGGTCAGGTTGTGCATTGACTTCCAATGCGGCAATCGAATCAACGTTTTCTAAGCTGAGGTTGCGGCAGATCCATCCATCCCAGCCGTCAATATCAAAAGAGGACTCCGCCTCAATAACGGTGTCATGCACCACATCCACCAAGCGGGTTTCCGCCGGGGTCAGAGCCCGTAGCCGCTGATGGTGCAGGGATTTCTTGTCAGTCACCGAGCCGCCGCGTTTGTTAAACAACAAGATGGG
Organism: uncultured Corynebacterium sp.; assembly: GCA_963520895.1. Taxonomy (GTDB): domain Bacteria; phylum Actinomycetota; class Actinomycetes; order Mycobacteriales; family Mycobacteriaceae; genus Corynebacterium. The sequence continues at coordinate 3,615 of CAUQSW010000069.1, forward strand.
GTCATTGGTATTAACCACCGGGATATTCCAGGTGATGTGATTGGCTAAGTCCTCCACGGTGACTTCCCGGACCGCTTTAGGCAAAGTGATGTCCAACGGTTCGGAATAACCAGTGATGTCCCCAAAAGCCGGAGCTGTGCGGTACACAGTGGTGGAGCCCTCAAGACTTACTCGCCAGGTTATTTCCCCGCTGGCAGGAACCAGCTGTTCCGGTAATCTCAAACATACTTTTTTACGTCTGGGATCTAAGATGAGCCGAGGACGCATTTCCCGGTTGGCCACTCCCACTGCGGCTTCTCTGTCTGCGGTACCAACGGGGCGTTCCCGTAGTTCGGCAACAAATGCCTCGTCTAAAGCTGCGGGTAATTTCGGGTCCAGCTGCTTGCGGCTGCGATCAAACCAGGATCTGGGGTGGTCGAGGGTGAATTGCCGAAGCGCACATACGGCGTCGAAAAGCACAGCGGCGGTGGCTGGTGCGGCTGCTGCTAATCCGGCGAAGTAGTAGGGCAGCTCAACGGAATCAAGCCGTAGTTCTTCTGCTTGGTCGCAGGCTTCCAATAACAGCGGCACTTCAGTGTTGATAAGACCTGCGTGGTGGCACAAGCTTGTTACCGGGTCTTTTTCATCGAAGGTATGTAATTGAAAGTTGCCCAGAAACTCCCCTAGTTTCTGATCCAATAATTCCGTCATCTCAGCGTGCAACTGGTCAGCTAGCCCCAAGCCACCGAGATACTCGGCGACAAAATTATCAGCAGCAACGATCTTTTTCGCCCGCGCGCACACCGTGACCAGAAAAGTCGCGGAGCTTAACCCCACCAGTGCAGCGAGGTTACCGCCTGCTTTAAGCTGGCGGCAGAGGAAAATGCCGTAAAGTTTTTCAATTTTTTCCCACTCGTCGCTCGCGAGATCCAGCTCGCCAATGATCGTGGTCGCAGGTTGGTTGAGTTGCTGCGCCAATGTAAGTTCGTTTTGGGTTGCCCACCCCAATAGAGAATCCGACATGTCTTTAATTGGGTGATCAACATCGCTCATGAACGATCCGCAACCTTCCTGATACAACTGCGTAGAAAAGCCTATATTATCCTCTCTTCTAGATTAGACCGATCGGGAGGAAAAATAGACTTATATTTCTACCAGTTTTATCCCGGAGAGCTCATGCGCTGCGAAAGTACCCTGGTAACCCCATCCCCCCGCATGGTTACTCCGTACAAAACATTGGCAACATCCATGGTCGGTTTCTGGTGGGTGATAACAATCAGCTGGGAATCCTTCCGCAGTTGCTCAAACAAGGCAATAAGCCTACGGAGGTTGACGTCGTCAAGGGCGGCCTCCACCTCATCCATGACATAAAACGGACTCGGGCGGGCGCGGAAAATTGCAACCAGCATGGCAAGGGCGGTCAACGACTTTTCACCACCGCTCAGCAACGACAGACGTTTGACCTTTTTGCCAGGTGGTCGCGCCTCCACTTCAATACCGGTGGTTAGCATACTGTCTGGTTCGGTCAGTACTAACCTGCCTTCACCACCGGGGAAGAGCGTGGCAAAAACCTCGGGAAATTCTGCCTCCACATCGCGCCAAGCATCACTAAACAACTGCAGGATTTTCCGATCCACTTCCTCAATGACGTCTTTGAGGTCTTCCCTGGCCTGTTCGACGTCGTTAAGCTGGGTGGACAGGAATTCATAGCGTTCTTCTAGTGCCCGGTATTCCTCCAAGGCCAACGGATTAACCTTGCCTAAGGCTGCGAGGTCTTTTTCGGCCCGCTGGAGTCGCTGGGTTTCCTGCTGATGATCAAAATCCTCACCGGGGCGGTAATCATGCATAATGTCTTCGACTGGCACACCCAGTTTCTCTACTAAAGACTGTTGCGCTTCTTCCATACGCACCTGGGCTTGGCTGCGAGCAATTTCGCTGCTGTGTGCAGTGTCATTAAGCCGTTCCAATTTGACCCGCAATGCAGAAACCGTATCTTTAGCAACACCCAGTTGGCTTTGTAACTGATTGCGATGATTAATCTTCTGATCGCGATCCTTAGTCGCCTGGGCGGTAGCTTCAGTGGCGCGCATTATCAGATCTTCGGCAGCCTGGGTTACTACTTTGGCAACTTCAGCCTGTTTACGACGACGCTCATTGGCCTGATCGTGCCGAGCTTTAGCCAACCGCTCGTGTGCCGCTTGACGACGCAACCCGTCGCCTTTTCCCCGCAATGCCTCCGCCTTATCGGTGGCGCTGCGGACATTCAACCGTGCTTCGACTTCCATCGCCTTAATCTGCTCCAAAGCGGTTGCCGCTGCGTCTCGCCTTGCGGTAGAAGGCTCTGGTTCCTGATCGTCTTCCTGCACCCGCGCTAACCGATCGGTGATCTCAGCCAAAGATTGCTTCAACTCAGACAACCGCGCTTCCGCTTGGGTTGCCCGCTGCGCGGTACGGTCGTGTTCGCTTCGGCTGGCATCATGTTGCTGCCGCAGCCGTTGCAAATCTCGGTTCAGTGTAGCAATTAACGCTTCCTGTTCTTTCAACGCGCTGGTAGCTCCTGCGGCAGTTACCCGCGCATCTTCCGCGGCTCGTTTCGCTCCTTCCAATGCACCTTGCAGCTCCGCTAACTGGGATTGGTTGACGGTTAGCTGAGAAACGGCATCCTCAATATCAGCTGCCACCTCTAACGCGGAACGCTGTCCTGCGCCAAGGCTTAGCCAGGCCTGTCCTACCATCAGACCGGTGGTAGTCACCGCGCGTAACCTAGAATCTGCTGCTACCACCTCTTCGGCTTGCTCAAGGGAGGTAACTACCACCACATCGGCCAGCAGCCTAGAGATAACGGCCACGTAGTCTTCGGAAACGGTCAGTTCGTCGATAAGCCAACGCGCACCTTGCGGCAATGACGTATCGAGATGCCACGGCTGCGTTTCGGAACCACCGAGCAGTATCGTGGTGCGCGGCAGTTCCGCTTGCGTCAAAGCCTGTTTCTGCTTTTGGTCAAGAGCTCCGGCTGCCACTGCTTCAACCATGCCGCCCAAGGCCGCAGCCAGGGCTTTTTCCAAACCAGCCTGGGAAGTCACCACCTTAGCCAATGGTGCTAACTTAAGCTCAGGCAGGACGTGGTGAATCGTGGTAGGGGTTTGCGGCGAGGTAGCTTTTAAGGTGTCAATCCGTGATTCCAAGCGGGAAACCTCCCGCTCCAACTCGCGTTGCTGATCCCGCAGTTGCTCCAGACGAGTTTCCGCCGCCTGCGCCTCCGTCTGTGCTTGAGCGTGCGCTTCCTGCAATGGTTCCGTTGCCAGTTGTGCCGCAGCCAGCCGATCTTCATGATCCGCACACAGCGCTGCTGCCTGCCTCACTCGGTGCAGTGTTTCTGTTAAAACCTCATCACCACGAATAATTTCCGCCTCTGCCGCCTGTACTTGTGCTTGCAAAGACTCTTGCTGCGTGACTAACCGCACTTCGCCTGCGCGCCGATCTGCTATTGCCCGCACTTGGGCGAGATGTTCTTTATCCGCAGCCAACGCGAGTTCTTCACGCTCACTGACCTCATCGCGAATGGTTTCCCACCGCTCTTGGGCTATTTCTACTTGCTCCAATAACGCAGCGTATTCCGCGTCTGCACGGGCCGCTTTAGTTTCTAATTCCTCAGGGTCTGCGCCTTGGTATACCGAAACTTGGTAGCTACCAGCACGATCTTGAGCGATCCGACTAGTTGCTACCATTCGTTCCTTCAATGAGGACAACGTAAACCACAGTTGTTGTGCCTCATCAGCAGCTGGTGTGGCAGCAGCTAATTGTTCTTCCAACTGATTTTGGTTCTGCTCAGCGGTTTCTAGCTGCGCGGCCAGCTCGGCAACATCACGTTGCAGCAACTGCGCTCTTGCTTCAGAACTTTCTAGTTTTTGCTGCAGCTGCGTTAACTGATAGCCTGCGAGCCGCAGGCGAGCCTCCCGCAGATCTGCCTGCACCGTAGCTGCCCGCTTAGCTGCCTCCGCCTGGCGCGCCAGCGGTTTGAGTTGTCGTTGCAGCTCCCCGGTCAGATCCGATAGCCGATCGACGTTTGCCTGCATGCTGACCAATTTGCGTTGCGCCTTTTCTTTACGACGCCGATGCTTCAGCACTCCGGCAGCCTCTTCGATAAAAGCGCGGCGATCCTCTGGCCGTGACTCTAGAATCTGCGCTAACCGCCCTTGTCCCACAATAACATGCATTTCCCGGCCGATGCCAGAATCGCTAAGCAACTCTTGAATATCCATCAACCGTGCTTTTGCACCATTGATTTCGTATTCGGAAGCGCCGTCGCGGAACATCCGCCTCGTTACCGAAACTTCGGTGTAATCAATGTCCAACGCACCATCAGAATTATCAATGGTTAAGGTCACTTCCGCCCGCCCCAGCGGTTTACGTCCGCCAGCGCCAGCAAAAATGACATCTTCCATCTTGCCGCCGCGTAGGGTTTTCGCGCCTTGCTCCCCCATCACCCACGCGAGCGCATCAACAACATTAGATTTACCCGAACCATTAGGCCCAACTACCGCACAGATACCAGGTTCGAATTTTAATGTGGTCGCCGAAGCGAAGGACTTAAAGCCCTTCAGCGTCAACGACTTCAAATGCATTCTGGGAATTTTAGCAAAACAAGTGGTCGCTACCGCTTAGCAAAACTCCCTAAGCCATTTTGAAAGTGGCCACCCCTTTGGCTTGCGACCACTGATCGATCACCGACTCCAGGGTCCCTGGTCGGCGATACGTGCGAACCGCATTGGGGATTTTCAATCGGTGCAGCAACTCTTCGCATACTTCCCGTGGGCCTTCGGCCACCACGCAAACTCGACCATCGCTGAGGTTCGTGGCAGAGCCTGCAAGCCCTAGTTCGGTAGCTTGGGAATACACCCACCACCGAAAACCTACGCCCTGCACAAACCCATGCACCCACGCCGTGAGCCGAACCGTTTCCACGATGATTCTCCTTAAAAGACGTTAGACTTCGCGCACAATCTCCCCACCACGACGACAAACGGCATCCGAACCATCCCAAGCCTCAACATTTTTAATCTCAGGCAACATATCCCGATGGAAAATCGGGTCAAGGCCCTTGCGCTTCTGCTCGTTATAGTTACTTAGCAGTTTCACAGCAACCCTACCCAACGGCACGATCGCGATGAGGTTGATACAAACCATGATAGCTGCGAATGTGTCTCCCAGTGCCCACACGAGCGGCACTGAACCAATGGCACCACCGAAAACACACAGCATCACGAGCGCCCGGAACAGGTTCAACGCAACAGGGTTCTGAGTGAAATACTCAATATTGGCCTGGGCAAGGTAGTAGTTACCGATCACGGAGCTAAAGGCTAGGAAGAACAAAATCAGTGTGACAAAGTGCACTCCCCAATCACCGACCTGTCCTGCCAAGGCAGCTTGGGTCAGTGATGCGCCACTAACGTCGCCACCTACCTCTGGATCACCGAGCAGGATAATAAACGCAGTGATGGAACACACCAGTAACGTATCAAAATACACACCCAAGGTTTGTACCAATCCCTGTTTTACTGGGTGGGAAACCGTGGCCGTTGCAGCAGCGTTCGGCGCGGAACCTTGGCCTGCCTCGTTGGAGAACAACCCACGCCGCATACCATTCATAAAGGCAGCACCGACAGTGGCACCGGCTACTTCCTTGAAACCAAAGGCATGTCCCACAATTTCGGCGAACATGCCGGGCACCTCGGAGATATTAAGCACCACAACAATCAAGCCGACCAAGAGGTACATCACCGCCATTACCGGAACGACAATTTGCGTGAAATTAGCAATCCGATGCACGCCACCGAAAACAATGATGCCGGTCATAACCGCAAGCGCAATGCCAATGATGGCTTTGATTGTAAAGATCCGATCATCCGTCGACTCGACCCCCATGGAGGTGATTACCGACTCGGTAATGGAATTGGACTGGATGGCGTTATAGACAAACCCGAAGGTTAGAGTGATAGCAATGCCGAAGGCAACCGCCAATACGCGAGCATTAAGACCTTTAGTTAAGTAATAGGCAGGCCCACCCCGGTAGGTGCCATCCGGCTCTTTAACTTTCCATAGCTGCGCCAAGGTTGCCTCGACGAAACTGGTGGCACCACCGAGCAATGCAATCATCCACATCCAGAAAACTGCGCCAGGCCCACCCAAGGTGATCGCGACCGCAACGCCTGCCACATTTCCGGTACCCACACGTGAAGCCGCGGAAATAGTGAAGGCCTTAAAGGAAGAAATCCCCTCGGCGTCGTTAGGCTCGGTATTAGGTTTTTCTGCCACCGTGCGGAACATCTCGGGAATCATCCGAATCTGCACAACGATAGTAGCAATAGCAAAGTACAACCCTGCCGCAATCAACAGGAACGGAATGACTTGCCAAATGTTGTCATTGATCGTTGTAGTCACAAAGTCTTCAACAGCTTGCATGAGAGCCATGCTACTTTGATCGGTTGCTTTTACCTATCTCACACCCCCACTGCCGGTACCCCGGCCGAATAATTTATTGGCCACTAGCAGGAATTATTCCATCCCCTTTCTCATCGTGCCCGTTTCCTTACCTGCCAATCGACGATCGCAGGTATCTCAAGGCGTGCTTTTATTGTTCATACCCCATGTCGATAGTGCACACATTCAGCGCTGCAATTATTTATGGATTAGTCAACAACCAATAAATCCGCTAAAGTCCCCTTCTGACAAGTGTTGACATATCATCAAAATCTTGTGAATCCGCACCACTACTAAATTCTTTAGGAGAAAATCATGTCTATCAACAACAATGCCGTCCGTATCGCCGGTACCATCAACATCATCCTGGGCGTAGTATTTGTCCTTCTTGGCACCGGCATCTGGGTCACCGCCTCCACCCAACTCAAAGCAGAAAAAATCAGTGTTGCCAGTGATGCCGATGCCTTTGCTGGTAAGACCGTCGCTGGCCCCTTCACCGCGATGGCGCAAGCAAATGTGGTGGCTAAACATGTGGAACAAGCGACCAGCGGCAAAACCATGTCAGAAATCAACGCAGAGCAGCAAGCTGCCGAAAAATCTGGCGACACCGCTAAAGCTGCAGACCTAGAACAACTAGCAACCATGGCCCAGACTGGTTCCTTCACCCGCGCCAGCCTGATTACTTCAGTTATCGCTTTCGGCGTGGCCGCACTTATTGCCGGCCTGGGCATCATTCAGATAATCAATGGCGTTGCTTTCCATGGGCTTGCGCGTAAAAAGGCTTAAGGCACAAAACCTCAACACCTAGCCGGTAGCAAAATTAAAGCTGCCGGCTATGGTCATAGGTTAACGCTTCAGGAGATCTAAAAAATAGCAACTATACTTTTTCCACGTCACCGACGTCTCGTTAAGGTTGGATTTCCTGTTTCGGGATTGCTCGGAGGTTAGTCAGGCATCATATTCGGAATCACTAAAGAAAACTCATTCTGCGTTGACTGATCCAAGTCATGGTACCGATACTCACGTGGGTCTTCCGCATACAAGCTACGAATCTCAGTAACCTCGAACAGATCAACTGGGTTAATAGAAAAACTTGACTTACGATGCTTCGGCAAGGCAATAACCGGCTTATTATGCGACAAATACCGCTTCGGACCCTTATGCGCCATCCACTCAATCCTAGGATTCAACCGATGCAGCACCGGCTGCAGCAAAAACCCAAAATCATACGCCAAACTATCAAACAACTCCCCCGTATCCAACACAAAACCCGACGGCTTCCGCACCCCCACATCCCGCTAATTCTCCCCCGTAATCCCCACCCGCACCAACGCCTCTGCCCCCAAATCAAACCACAACTCCACATGCTCCCGCCACAACTACCCCACCTCAATACCCAACAGCTCACACAAAAACGGCAACCGCTCCTCCTGCAACCGCTTCACCAACTCCACCAAACCCAACGCCTCCTGACGCGAAATCTCATCAAAATCACGACGCTTCAACTGCCCATAATCCAACAACACATACCGAGAAACAAACACATCAAAATCCACTACAACCACCCCTATCTTCAACTGCTCCAACAGTTTATGCCCCGAGCTTACAGCAGCCATCGGTCAACCGCAGGTGTCCACCAGAAGTAGCAACGCTAGAACGCACCGGTGCCGGTTAGCGTCGAAAAGCAAGCGCGAATTAATTATGGTAATCGCTGGCAACTGGGGCAAAAATGGCTGGAACGGTTGGTGAACTTCACTCGGACGATTTCGGTGCCGCACCGAGCGCAGGGCTGATCAGTTTGCCCGTAGGCGTTTAAGGAGACCGCGAAGTATCCCGATTCGCCATTAACATTGACATATAGTTCATCAAAGCTGGTACCGCCTTGGGCTAATGCCCGCTGCATGACGCCTTTCCCGGCTAGCAGCAACTCTACTAGTTGCGTAGTGGGGATCGCTGAGGCTTTGCGCTGCGGGTGAATCTGGGCTGCCCAGAGCATTTCATCCGCGTAAATATTTCCTATGCCAGAAATGATCTCTTGTTGAAGTAGTAGTTTTTTAATCTCCGCGTCACGGCTGCGTAATCGCGCGGCCACGTTATCAAAATCAAGCTCAGGATCGAGCAGGTCTCTAGCAATATGAGTCACCGTGGCAGGGACGATGCCGTTGTCGGAATCTAAAAGCTCGGTGCTGCGCCAGTAGCCAAAAGTGCGTTGATCGACAAACCATAGTTGTCTGCCGTCGTTAAGCCGCGCTCGGATACGCAGATGACGCGACTTGGGATCCGCATCCGTTTTTAGCAGCATTTGACCACTCATCCCTAAGTGCACCACAACTGCTGGTTCACCGGGTAGGTGCTCACCTAATTCCAACCAGAGGAATTTACCGCGCCGTGCAACGGTGGTTATGGTGGCTCCTTCTACTAAGGCGCGTAGTTCCTCCGCGCCTCCGGCAATGCCCCGAACCGCACGTGGATGTAGCACTTCAACCTCAGCAATCGTGTGCTGTTGAATATGCTTTGCAAGCCCTAGTCGGACTACCTCTACTTCTGGGAGTTCTGGCATCGGATTAGTTCGGCGCGAGCCTGCGGATCATTAAGTAACGCCAGCGCCTGCTGCGCCCCAGCCTGTTCAGCGTTTTTCTTGTTAGGGCCTTGGCCTGCACCAATGATCTGGTCGCAGACCTTAACGGTTGCGGTAAAGACTTGTTCATGCTCAGGCCCTACGGAGGTAGCTTCATAAACCGGCATGGGTAGTTTATATTCTGCGAGTCGTTCTTGTAGCGCAGTTTTCCAGTCCTGGTTAATACCAGTTGCTGAAGCTTGGTCGATTTTGCGTGCAAACAGCGACAATATGACATCACGAGCGGTTTCAAAGCCATGTGCTAAGAAAATCGCACCAAATAGCGCCTCTGTGGTATCGGCAAGGATTGAGTCCTTATTGCGGCCGTCGGTAAGCAGCTCACCTTTACCTAGGAAAATATGCGAACCTAGGTTGATTTCTCGGGCGACATCCGAAAGCCCATAACGCGAGACAATGCTGGCTCGCATTTTGGAAATGTCACTTTCGGTACGATTCGGGTATTTTTCATAAAGCTTGCTCGCAATGGATAAACCCAAAACGGCATCACCTAAAAACTCCAAGCGCTCATTGTTAGGAAGATGACCATTTTCATTAGCAAACGAACGGTGAGTAAGCGCCAACTTCAATAATTCATCGGGGATTTCCACCCCAAGTGCCCCCAGCAATGTGGGGCGATCGACGTTGTTAAATGCTCGTTCGAGGGCTTCGGTACCGGTTAAACGGTATTTTTTACTCATAGGAATTTCTCCAATCCAGCCCATCGTGGGTCTGTTGGTTTTTCCTCCTCCCCAGACACCCCATCTGGTGGCGGGACGTCGCTTTGCTCACAACCACCCTCACACATTGGATTAAACGGCAAATTCATGCCCGCTTCATCCAATACTGTTTGCAGTAGGTCGATGTGATCATTTTCGATCATAGGCAATTCATCTTCATCTTCGCTGGCATCCTCGCCAGAAATGAAGTCTTTAGTGGCAGCAAAAACCTGCGTGACATGCAAATTAGCGTCGGGGGTTAAATCTTTTAAACACCGCACACACTGGCCATGTAAGGTGGCATGGATGTCGGCTTCGACCATAACCGCCTCACCTAGCGGAGTCAGGGTGGCTTCGACGGTGACCGGTTCGGATTCCGCGATAGCGATCATTGTCGGCCCAATCCGAGCAGGGCTGGGACCCTCTTGGGTTTCAAAAGTTGCCACCCCAGCCCGCAAAACTTGGGTTACATCGAAAACAAAAGGAGAATTCTTCGCTATATTCATCGTGAATTTAACAATACTACTCCCAGCCCAATGCTCCTGCATCACACTCTAATCTCGGTCGTACTCCCTCGAATTGTAGTTTTCCGAACGATTCCTGGGGCCGGTGGCACCAGCCCCAGAACGCAACGCGCTGCGGTCGCGGGAAACCGCCCGTAACGTGGCAGAAAGCATATCTTCGAACTCGCCCAGTTTATCGTCGACAAATTGATCGCACTCACTACGCAGCCGATTGGAATCGGCGTGGGCTGCGTCGACAATTCGGTGGGCTTCCTCATTAGCCCTGCGCACGACCTCTGCTTCGCTAACCAGACGATGCTGCTCAGCCAAACCTTCATCAATGCTGCGCTGGTATTGCTCATTACCGGAATCAATCATCCGCTTCGCCTCTGCCTGCGCCCGGCTGGCTACATCATCTGCTTCACGACGCGCGGAATCCACGATTCGGTCAGCTTCATCTTCCGCCTTTGCGACGGTCGCATGAGCGCGGTTTTCTGCGTCGTTAATCATGGCATCGGAATCTTCGCGAGATCGGTTAATCAGCGTGTTTGCCTCGTTGGTGGCATCATCAACCAACTTGTCGGCGCGTTCCTGAGCGCTGCGAAGAATTTCATCTTGTTGGTCTAAAACGTCTTGGGCGTCATCCAGCTCTACGGGTAAAGCGTTGCGGAGATCATCTAGTAATGCCATGACTTCCATCCGTGGCACCATGCAATTCGAGGTCATGGGAACCCCGTAGGCTTGTTCTACCGTTTGAACCAATTCATCCAAGCACTCAAATACGCGATACATGACACCGATAATAAACAGCTAGGACGAAAAACAGGTGACAACTCACGCAACATGCAACACATTTTCTCTGGCGCTAGTTGGTGGTGGTTGGTGTTTGGTCAACGGTGGCAAGTATTTAGTCGATCAAATCCCCAAACATGTGATCCCGAAATCTCTCCGATCTTCTTCCGATAAGGTCAAGTCATTACGATCCACAGGCACACCCAGCACCGTGTTGACCTTACTACGACCAGCAGATTAGATAGACAAAACCCCACCATATGGTGGGGTTTAAAGCCTCAACTATTAGAAGTGTATTAGATAACACCTTGGGCTAGCATGGCGTCAGCAACCTTCTTGAAACCAGCAATATTGGCGCCAACCACATAATCGCCTTCGTGCCCATAAGCGCGGGCGGTCTCGTCGCAGGTGCGGAAGATATTGCGCATGATTTCATGCAACCGCTGATCAGTGTATTCAAACGACCAGGAGTCACGAGAAGCATTTTGCTGCATTTCCAGCGCGGAGGTAGCAACACCACCAGCATTTGCAGCCTTACCAGGGCCAAAGTGAATACCCTTTTCGCGGTAAACCTCAATGGCATCTGCAGTTGAAGGCATATTTGCCCCTTCAGCCACGAACTGGCAGCCATTGGCAGCCAACGAACGAGCATTGTCGCCGTTGAGTTCATTTTGGGTAGCACAAGGCAGGGCGACGTCGCAAGGCAGATCCCAGATGGAACCCTCTGCGTGGAAGGTAGCGCCTTCCACCTCATCGACATAAGCGGTGACGCGCTCGCGGCGCACTTCCTTGATGTCTTTGAGTTTTGCAACGTCCACGCCGTTCGGGGTGTGGACCCAGCCGGAGGAATCGGAGAACGCAATGACGGTAGCGCCCAATTCCTGCGCCTTTTCAATGGCGTAAATAGCAACATTGCCGGAACCGGAAACGATGACCTTCTTGCCTTCGAAAGAGGTGCCGTGGGCTTTCATCATTTCGTGAGTGAAGTACACGCAGCCATAACCGGTCGCTTCGGTGCGCACGAGGGAGCCGCCCCAGGTCAAGCCCTTACCGGTGAGCACACCGGACTCGTGCTGGTTGGCCATGCGCCGATACATGCCGAAGAGGTAACCGATTTCGCGGCCACCAACACCGATGTCACCGGCGGGCACATCCCGGTATTCGCCAATGTGCCGGTGCAGTTCGGTCATAAATGACTGACAGAAGCGCATGATTTCTGCATCGGACTT
>CAUQSW010000070.1:0-15550 GCA_963520895.1 uncultured Corynebacterium sp.
GGTCTATCTCCTTATGCGGGTCGGGCACCCACACACAAACCATCAGACACTCTCGATTACTCGCTTCGCTTGCAAAAGAATCTTCAGCTACCGCCGCACATAAACTTTTTTCAGGAGAAGATAGCCATGGATATATTTTAAAAATACCATCTAGAACCGCCCTGGTACCTATCTCGGGTACCGCGTTAATCCGATGTGTAGTCGGTGCCCTTTAGGGATAGAGACTTTGGCGTAAATATCCTTCGACTCTCCAGCAGGCATCTTCGCATGAATCCGTTTAGGCTTATCGAGAGTACCCGGCTCAATCATCGGGGCGTGCGATTTATCTGCACTAAACTCCACCACCTCCGCAGGCAACTGATACCCTACTGCGGTCCTAGTAGTAGCCTTGGTCAACGTCTCCCGCAACGCATCCGCACTGGAGGCATCAGAATACGTACCACCAGTAACCTCAGCAATACACTCCAACTCCCCCCGCGCAGCCTCATCCACCATAAACCCAATCGTATGCACCACCAGATCCACCCCCTGCCCCTTTAACTCCTTAGCCACCTCACACACCGGCGGCAGAACACACGTATCAATCCAATCAAACACCAACACCACCGACCGCGCCCCCTGCTTCGGCAACAACTCCACCGCCTGACGCAACGCATTCCCCACCGGCGTATACCCCCGAGGATTCAACCCAGCCACATCCGCCTTCAACCCCTCCTTATCCTTCCCCCCCACCTGAGCCAACACACTAATATCCGCACACCCCGCTTCCCTCTCCTCATCCGACGACCCCGTCCCCGTACCATACGTCACCAACCCCAAACCATCCGCCGACGGAACCTGATCAACAAACTGCGTCACCGCCTGCTTCGCCGCATCCATCCGCGACACACCATCCACCTCCACCATCGACCAGACGCATCCAACACCACCACAGGATCCATCCCCTCCTGAGCCACCCCCACCGGCGGCACAAGCAGACCCCCTAGCAAAACAGATACGATAGCTGCCAGCACACGCCTGAAACCCATGAGAACTCCATTCCCTAGTTTTTCCTATTAACCCCATAACGCCACATCTGTATTGCCATTTTGCCAGCACAGTTATATAAGTCACACCACACGGCCAAATAAATTAGCGTAACCTAAAAGGTATGAGCCTCACTGAAGTCCAACACACATTATTTTTTCCACTCATGGGTAGAGCACAGGCGGCTAGCAGATGGCCTGAGCTTTTTCCCGATCCATGGGCTCATCAAGCCAACGAGATTGCCTTGAAAGAAGGAACGCCAGCTCAACCTATCGGCAATCTTCCCGAATTGGTCTATGGAGTCAGGCACCGATTAACCATTGAAGAAATCATCCGATACCTACATGCCCATCCCGGTGCTGCTGTGGTCAATATCGGTTGTGGTCTCGACCAGTTAGAAATTGATCTCGCAGATACTGAGTACAAAACCATCTATAATCTTGATTTCCCTGAGGTAATCGAGATGCGGGAGCGCTGGGTGCCAACAACTGGCCCCAACAGTATTAATTTGGCATATTCCGCCACCGAACATGAGTGGTTGACGCAGATTGACAGCACGCATGGGGTTATTGCAGTAGCCGCTGGAGTTATGTATTACCTAACAGTTAGTGACGCCGCTGCCTTAGTCGATGCCATGGCACAGACATTTCCCGGAGGAAGGTTTGTCTATGATGCCGAGTCGCCGCGGGTTACCGCCATGAGCGAAAAACAAATTGCCAAGGAGGGTAACGTTGCTGCCCAAATGCCCTACCGGGTAAAAGATCCTTATTCAGTGCAGTACTGGTCGCGGAATATCAGTGGTGTTGATATTGAGTTTAATTTCCTCAACTACCTCTCCCCCGAAGAGCGTAAACAGCTGCCCAGGTCGCTACGTTTTGGCATGAAGTTTTTCGAGCTGATTAAGGGAATGTACATCACCCGGATTGATTTCCAGCCTTAATCTTTTACCCTTAAGGCATGGAGATAGCGGAAAGCGTCGAAAAGCTAAAGCAGGAGTTGTACAAGCAAGCCGACCAGGACATCGCCTACCAGCAAAAGAAGTATACGCGGGAGCAGTTCGACTATGTAGGCATTAAAACCCCATAGCGCAATGTGATTGCTAGGCCGTTTCTTAAGCAATGGAAAACACTTAAGCATGACGAGCTACTTAGCCTAATCGAGTTATTATGGGCGCAGCCTGAGCGGGATTTTCGCTATATTGGCGCAGAGCTACTCTAACGCCATGCCACCACCACATTGAGCGCAACTGATGTCGACTTCTTGGCCACGCTGATCACCAACCAGCCATGGTGGGACATTACCGATAATCTCGACCGCACCGTAGGAATTATTGCCACCAAACAACAGATGCTCGATTGGGCGCAGCGGAGCAATTTCTGGTTGCGACGAGTAGCAATCATTCACCAATTAAAACGGAAATCAGCCACCGATACGGATTTATTAGCGCAGATCATCATTCTTAATCTGGGGTCGCAGGAGTTCTTTATAAACAAGGCGATTGGTTGGGCGCTACGGGAATATTCCAAAACCGATCCGGGTTGGGTAAACGCTTTTATCACGACACACCGTGACCACATGGCGACATTAACGGTTCGTGAAGCATCAAAGTATCTGTAGCGCAGCACTTATAATCACCCCTTAATTGGGTAGAGCCATTAATAACAGACACCTATCCCCCGCCCGTTCAATCCAGTGACCAAGATCACTTTAAAGTGGCGACATGCAGTACGTTCACACTTTTATTCGTACTGTACCTACTGGGAATCTCAATGCGATGGCACTGAATAACTTCCCAGTGAGTAATAATTTTTCAAAAACAGAGTGCCCGTAGAAACATTTTCCGGTTCAATTAATTCATAACGCCAAAATAGTGATTCAAGACACACTTGAAGAATGTTTCATTAAGGAGGGACTCGTGTTATGAGCACGCCGCCACAACATACGCCCACGCCCGAAGAATTCGTCGAAGTTTCGCTTAGTCCTGAGTTTCAACGGCTACGCAAAACTTTCCGAGGCTTCGCCTTCCCCATGACCATCGCCTTCCTCGCCTGGTACATCTTCTACATCGTCACTGCCACCTTCGCCACCGACCTAGTGAAAACCGAAATCTACGGTGCCATCAACCTAGGCATGGTGCTAGGGCTGGCCCAATTCGCTACAGCTGGCCTAGTTACCTGGGCTTATGTCTATTTCGCTGACAACAAAATTGACCTTGCCACCGAAGCCATTCGCATGCAGATGGAAACCAAAACTTAGGAACCAATAGCAATGAACACTTTTACTTTCGCCCAAGATACGGTGGACACCGGCAATCCGATCCTCAATATCTCCATCTTTGCCATTTTCATCGTCATCACCTTAACCATCGTGGTGCGTACCACCCGCACCACTTCGCAAAAAGGCTCCGACTTCTACACCGGTGGCGGTAGCTTCTCTGGCTGGCAAAACGGCCTAGCCATTTCCGGCGATTATCTATCGGCAGCTGCCTTCCTCGGCGTCACCGGCGCCATTGCCCTGTACGGCTATGACGGGTTTGTGTACTCTATTGGATTCCTCATTGCGCTATTGGTGGCACTAGTGCTGGTTGCCGAACCATTGCGCAACACTGGCCGATTCACCATGGCTGACGTTTTATCGTTTCGGCTCCAGCAGCGCCCAGTCCGTACCGCGGCTGCCGTCACTACTTTATCGGTTTCCCTGTTTTACCTCATTGCCCAGATGGCCGGGGCTGCGGCCTAGTAGCCTTGCTGCTGGGGGTGTCTGGTAAAACTGCCCAAGCCACCGTTGTTGCCATCGTGGGCGTGCTTATGATCGTCTACGTGCTCGTGGGCGGAATGAAAGGAACCACTTACGTCCAAATGATTAAAGCTGTGCTGCTGGTGGGCGGATCGGTGGTTATTTCACTACTGACATTTTTCGCACTCAAAGGCGGCTTCAATAATGTTCTAGAATCCGCTGCCCAAACCCACCCACAAGGTGACGCCATTTTAGGCCCCGGGCTACGCTACGGCAAGACCATGATTACCAAGATTGACTTCATTTCACTCGCCATTGCCTGCGTGATGGGTACTGCTGGTTTGCCACATGTCTTGATGCGTTTTTACACCGTCCCTTCCGCTAAAGTAGCACGTCGCTCGATGACCTGGACCATTGCGATTGTGGCGTTATTTTTCCTCCTCACGGTCGTGATGGGTTTCGGTGCCGCAGCTTTGCTAGGACCAGAAACCATTCAAGCAGCCCCAGGGGGTGGCAACTCCGCGGTATTGCTCCTAGCCGCCCGGGTGGGCGGTTCCTTCTTCATGGCGGTTGTCTCTGCTATTGGTTTTGCCACTATCTTGGCGGTGGTTGCTGGGCTTACCATTTCTGCCTCTGCCTCAGTTGCCCACGACCTTTATAATTCCGTGTTACGCCACGGCCAGGCTACCGAAGAAGAGCAAGTTCGAGTCTCACGCATTACCGTAGTGGTCATTGGGATTTTATCCATTGTTTTAGGCATTGGCGCCATGGGGCAAAATATTGCCTTCCTGGTCACCTTAGCGCTGGCCATCGCAGCATCGGCTAACCTGCCCACCATTATTTACTCACTGTATTGGCGGGGATTTAACACCACAGGCGCACTGTTTTCCATGTACGGAGGGTTAATTACCGCGATCACGTTGATTGTGTTCTCCCCGGCAGTTTCCGGCGCCGAAACTGCCATGTTGGGTACCAGTATTGATTTCGCATGGTTCCCGTTGACCAACCCGGCCATTATCTCGGTACCAGCTGGGTTCCTCTTAGGCATTATCGGTTCCAAACTGGGCAAGCCAGACGACTTTAGTCAGCTTGCCGCTGAGATGGAAGTCCGGTCCTTAACTGGAGTTGGTATGGCCAAAGCGATTAGCCACTAAGCTGATGCCTGTAGTATAGTTTTCTCGTCTCGGCGAGGGTAGCTTCAAACAAGCCACCGTTATCGACGCGATAGTGAATCTTCAAAGCCTTGCGAAGACTCTCCGACGACACCCGGAGCGCAAGGCTTTTGCTTTTGGCTCCTTAACAACAACAAACCAAGCTACGTAAGGAGCGTTCCATGTCTACCGAATCCATCGTCCTATCCGCAGAGCTACGCACCGAATTGGGCAAAGGCCCCTCTAGGCGCCTGCGTCGCGAAGAAAAAGTACCAGGTGTAATCTATTCCGCCAGCCTGGAAACCCCGATTCACTTCGCTATTTCCCGCCGCGATCTCCACGCTCTGCTGCGTCACCACGGCACCAACGCTGTTTTTGAAATCGACATCGAAGGCGATAAGCACCTCGTTATGGTCAAGCATGTGGACCAAAATGTCCTCACCCTAAATGCTGACCATGTTGACCTGTTGGCCATCAAGCGCGGCGAAAAGGTCGAGGTGGAAGTTCCTGTTGTCTTCGAAGGCGAATCTGCTCCAGGTACCATGCTGGTTCAAGACCTCGATACCGTACTGGTTGAGGCTGACGTACTGTCGATCCCAGAAGAAATCACCCACAGCATCGAAGGTCTTGATGCTGACTCCAAGATGGTTGCCGCTGATCTGGTATTGCCAGAGAAGACCACCTTGGTTGCAGATCCAGAGACCGTACTGGCTACCATCAACCATGAGGTTGCAGCTGAAGAACCTGAAGAAGAGGCCGCCGAAGATGAGGCCGCTGAGGAATCGGCTGAATCCGAGTAATACTACTACCGCCTAATTAAGGCGGTTTTTTCTTATGGATCATCTTATTATTGGTTTGGGCAATTCCGGTGAACGTTACGCCAAAACCCGACACAATATCGGTACAGAAGCGGTAAAAACGTTCACCACCGACCCGTTTCGGCTGCATAAAAAATCTCGGTGCCTCATCGCCGAAACCACATTCGTGACACACCGAGCGCTGCTGGCCATTCCGGCGGGTTATATGAACACCGTCGGCGGGCCGGTGAAGGCTCTGATGGATTTCTATAAAATCTCCACCGGCAACCTCATTGTGCTTTTCGACGACCTAGAGCTCGATTTCGGCACCGTCCAATTGCGCAGCACAACTGGTGATCACGGGCATAATGGTCTACGTTCACTCACCCAAGCGGTAGGAAAAAACTATCTCCGTGGCGGTTTGGGGATCGGGAGGCCACCAGGCCGGATGAAAGTAGCTGACTTCGTATTGAAGCCCTTTAGCAAGGTGGAACAGTCACAGTTGCCAATAATGTACGCCGATATTGCCGCGGAAATCGAACGGTATTTCACCACTTCCGCGCTTTAATAAAGGCGGCTTTGAGGGCGGCGTCGTCAAGCTGCAAAGCGCCTTGTTTACGCAATCGGTGCAGCACTGTTGGACATTTTTTGCAGCGTGGTTTGGAACGGCAGCATTTCTTTTTAGTGCTGCCGGATTCGATCCTACGGCGCATTTTTGTCATCTCTGGGTTGCCAGGTGTTTGATCATTGCTCAGTGCTTGATCAAAAGCTGCCCCCACTAGATCCGCTGCGGTAACTTTGGGGTTGTTGATATAGCTACGCCGCTTCGTCTTCGAACCCATGCATAGTAAAATAGCACAGCCTTAGCTAAATGGGCCTAGCATGGGGGTACCTGCTGCTTTGAGGCACCCTATAGTTGAGAAATATGAAGATAGAACACGTCGCTTTGTATGTCCTTGACCTCGAAGCTGCCCGTGAGTTTTTTATTCGTTATCTCAAAGCCAAGTCGGGGAATCGGTACCATAATCCACGCACAGGTTTTAGCTCCTATTTCCTGTCCTTCGAGCAGGGAGCCCGGCTGGAGATCATGCACCGCGCCGATGCCGTCGATGCCCCGAAGCCCGCGTTGCGCACCGGATATGCTCATATAGCGTTCAGCGTGGGCAGCAAACAACGAGTCGATGATCTAAGCGCAGAGCTAAGCGCGGCTGGCTTCACCTTGCTCAGCGGGCCACGCACCACCGGAGACGGCTATTATGAAAGCTGCATTGTTGCATTAGAGGATAATCTCATCGAGCTCACTGTTTAGCATCGCGATAATCTCGCGTGCCGACGCCTCCCGCAGTAACTCCACCCGCTCGCCAACCAAGCAATAGGCAGTCTTTTCCTCATTCCGCCGATCTTTCAACATAATGCCCAGCAGCGGATAGCTGGGTGGAGTATCGGGGTGGGCTTTGGTGAACTCTGTTTCCAAACCACGGGCAACCCGACCGGAGAACGCCCTCGTGGCCACCGTTGCTCCCCCACGGTGTAATAATGCCCGGTTAAACTCGCTGGTACCAGCTTCGTGGGCTAATAAAAATGCCGAACCACACTGCACGGCCACCACATTGGGAAAGCGCGCAAGTTGTTCTATATCCGCTCGGTTGCGCACGCCCCCTGCCGCAATTGCCGGAATGGTGGCGGAGATTTGCGAAAGCAACTCCACGGTGGTTACTGGTTGTGGATCTTCGGACATGGACCAGCACAACCGGTGCCCACCGGCTTCATGGCCTTGGATAATAAGCGCATCTGCACCTGCTACCTCAGCTTGGCGTGCCTCTTCAGGGTTGGTCACACTCACCCACGCCTCACAACCAGCATCGTGGATCCTAGCGATTTCCGCTGGGCTAAAACAGCCAAATGAACTACTGACTACCTTTAAGTAGGGATTATCAGTTGTTAACACCACCTGGGGTTTCTCGGCAAAGCCGAAACTGTAATCCAAATCTGGTGCTTTAGCTAACCGTTCGGCTTGTGGGTAGAAAAAATTCACCCCAAAGGGCACCGACAACTGGCTAATCTGCTCCGCCAGCTGCGCAGCATCGAGCGATCCAGAGGCTAAAAACCCCAATGCTCCAGCCTCTCCCACAGCTTGAACTAATGCTGGTGTGGTGGGGCCACCAGCCATTGGCGCAGCGATAATTTTCATACTTCCCCATACTATATTCAATCCTGCGGGGTGTATGAGAGCATAGAAAGCATGAAATTCTGGCGTTGGTTTAGCCCAAAAACACCTACTTATACTGCAGACTGGCTGATAGTTGGTCTAGGAAACCCTGGCGCGGAGTATCAAAACACACGCCATAACGTGGGCCAGCTCGCCATCACCGCACTCGCAACGGAACCTTTTACCCAGGTCAAGGGATTACCCGTGGCGGTGTCTGCTGTAGATATAGCTGGTGTACCCGTGCTGCTAGCGCTGCCTACCACCTATATGAACCTTTCAGGAGAAGCCATTGCTCCATTAAGCCAAAAACTAGCAGTTGCCCCGGACAAGGTAATTGTGCTCCATGATGAACTAGATCTGCCCTTAGGCAAGGTTCGGTTAAAACAAGGTGGTAATGAAAATGGCCATAACGGTTTAAAATCCACCAGCGCCGAGTTAGGCAGCAAAGACTATGTGCGAATCCGCATGGGGATTTCCCGTCCGCCTGCTGGGATGTCAGTGCCGGAGTATGTGCTGTCACCGTTAGCTTCTGGAGCTGAGAACGATCAGATTGTGAATCAGATGGTTGATACTGCAGCTGACGCAGTGCGATTGATCGTTAGTGAGGGCCTAAGCAAGGCTCAAAACCAGATTCATGCACGGCGGTAAGTTCTTAGTACATTGTCGGTAACACTAGCCAAGCTAGTGCCTAAGGAAAATCTACCTCTGGGTAAAACTAAGGACCACAGCCCTAAAGGTAAGGGCTGTGGCCGAACGGCCAAGGAATGTTATACGGTTTTTTGATCCCGATACCAGCGGGCAAGCAGGAACAGGCCGACCAGCAACAGGATGAATACTAACCACCACAGCCAAGCAGCAGAGCTAGTGCTGTTGGTGGCTTTCTTGGCAGCGTTAGCTGCACTGAAATTCGGCGCCGTTTCTGGGCTGCCGGCAGCGGTGAGTGCCACCTTGGCGTTCACTGGTGCGGTTGCACCGGCAGGCGCCTTGTGCTGTACGGCAACGAGCTGTTGGCCAGCGAGGAAGCCATTAGCGGTGGCGTCTTTTTCACGCAGGTTCAGCCAGCGGATGGGCTGGGTGGCAATACCAGCGGTGGTTGGTTCAGCAGCGTTGAGTTCCACCTCGCTGGAGTCAACCTGAACTGGGTGGAATTGTGGGCCAAAGACCTTCCATTCCAATTTGTGCCCTTCCATGCCGGCAGCAGCGGCTTCTAGCTGAGCTTGCAGGCGTTGGCCTTCTTCCACTGGGACTTTAAACCACTTGGTCTCGCCGGGGGCGATTTCGAGGTCGTAAGTGCCAGTCTCAACTGCAGGAGCGTTATCAGCGCTGTTTCCGGTAGGCAGAGCGCCAGTGGCCTCACCAATGGTCACGTCGGTGATTGCGGGCTTGTCGGAGGCAGCTGCAAGCTTTTCTTCGTCGATTTCGGGCACTACCCAAGCAGATAGTTCCACGGGCAGTTCTTGTTCGCCTACGAGGTTGCCAGCACGGGTCAACGACAGGTCGTAGGTGCCTGGTTTGCAGTTGCCTTTAGCCGAGATCACCTCAGAAAGGATCGAAGCGGACTGGGGTGCTCCGTAGTTGCCTTCCGCGGAAATATCGGTGGAATTAGCCACGCAGGTCTTGCCGTCGGAATTGGTCAGCTTCGGGGTGATGGTCATGCTGGTGCCATCTGCTCCAGCTTCGGCTGCACCAGGTACAAGGAATGCCGCGCTGAGTTGCTGACCTTCCTTGAGGTCCACCGACCAGTGCAGTTCCTTATCGGCAGGGGTGGCTGCCCCAGCTTCAATGGTGGCGGGCAGATTGTCGTTGTAGACCTGTGGCTGTGCCTTACCGTTGTTGATACCGCCTAGGCCTAAGGCGGGGGCATCAGCTGCAGAGGCAGCCCCGCTGATGGTGCTAGGGGTAACGGTGGTTTCCATCTCGGTTTCCGACGCTGCCGCAGAATCGGATTCTGCTGTGGACTCGGAGGCGGCTTCAGATTCCGATGGTTGTGCAGACTCGCTGTCAGTCTCGGATTCTGTTGCGGACTCGGATGGGGTTTCGGTTGCCTTTTCTGTCTTGTCGGATTCAGCTTTGTCGGATTCGGCGGCAGAGGTGTCACCGGAATCCATGGCTGGCTTACCGCCAGCGGTGAGTTTTTCTACCAAGCTCTTGGCATCGCCTGCATCGGAGTAGGTACCACCACCGGCATCGGCGATGCCTTGAAGCTGAGCGCGAGTTTCGGCGTCAACGTCCAAGCCGACCACGTCAATGGTCAGGTCCGGGTTGCGGTCGCGAATCTCACGGGCGATGTCGGTAACTGGTGGGGGCGAGCAGGTGTCAATACCATCAGAGATGAGCACGACATGGCTGGGCCCAGAACCCGCTACTTCTTTTTCAGCCTCAAGCAACGACTTGCCGATTGGGGTATAACCACTAGCAACCAGCCCAGATAGCTGGTTGGTGACTTCTTGCTTTGAGCCTCCTAGCGGCACCAAAGTTTTTACGTCTTCACAACCGGCGGCTTTTTCCGCATCGGAGTTGCCAGTACCGGTACCATAGGTCAGCAGTGCCAGTTCTTGTTCGGCGGGTAGACCGTCAACAACTTGGATAGCTGCTTGCCGAGCAGCCTCCATGCGGGTAGTCGTCCCGCTGGCATCGGGCGCCCACATTGAACCGGATGCGTCCATAATAAGGGCAGTTTTGGGATAGTTGGTTTCTGCGGCAACGACAGCTGGTGCCGAAGCCGCAAGCAAGGTGCAGACCACTAAAGCACTGCACCCGCCTCTCAATGAAATGTTCATGCCTTCTATTAGAAACAATTTATGCGCTTTTGACCATTGGTTGCGCTATATTCTTAGTTAAAAATACACCATTTTAAGGAAAACCCCAGACTCTTGGGGGTAGTTGAAAGGAACTAATGTCCACCTCCACCGAAGCAGCCCGCCGTCGCACCTTCGCAGTCATCGCGCACCCGGACGCCGGTAAGTCCACTCTCACCGAAGCGTTGGCGCTGCATGCGCACGTCATTTCCGAGGCGGGTGCCGTGCATGGCAAGGCGGGTCGCAAAGCAACTGTTTCGGACTGGATGGAAATGGAGAAAGACCGCGGGATTTCTATCGCTTCTTCGGCCTTGCAGTTCGAGTACACCCATATGGGGCAGTCCTATGTCATTAACCTAGTAGACACCCCCGGCCACGCCGACTTCTCGGAGGACACCTACCGGGTGCTGACGGCCGTTGATGCCGCTGTCATGCTTATCGACGCCGCCAAGGGGCTCGAACCCCAGACACTGAAATTATTCCGCGTGTGCAAGGCACGTGGTTTGCCGATTATCACGGTGATTAACAAGTGGGATCGGCCTGGCCGCAGCCCACTAGAACTGGTCGACGAGATCGTCACCGAAATCGACCTACAACCCACGCCGCTGTATTGGCCAGTCGGTGAAGCCGGTGATTTTAAAGGACTAGCTAGGGTCAATGACGACGGTGAGGCGGCGGAGTATATTCACTTCCTCCGTACCGCTGGCGGCTCTACTATCGCGCCAGAGGAGCATTATGATCCCGCTACCGCCGCTACTTTAGAACAAGACGCTTGGTCTACCGCTGAAGAGGAAGTAGAACTGTTGGCAGCTGATGGTGCGCTGCACGACCAAGAGCTGTTTTTAAATTGCACCACTTCCCCACTGATTTTCGCCTCCGCGATGCTAAATTTCGGGGTGCATCAAATTCTCGACACCCTGTGCGAATTAGCCCCCGCACCGGAAAAGCGGGAAGAGCGTGACGTGGATGCAGATTTCTCCGGTGTGGTGTTTAAAGTGCAGGCAGGCATGGATAAAAACCACCGTGATTCTTTGGCATTCATGCGGATTGTTTCCGGCGAGTTTGATCGGGGCATGCAAGTCACTCACGCCCAATCTGGCCGCAGCTTCTCCACAAAATACGCACTCACAGTATTCGGCCGTACCCGTTCTACCGTGGAAACAGCTTTCCCGGGCGATATTGTTGGTTTGGTCAACGCGGGCTCCCTCGCCCCAGGCGACACCATCTACACAGGTAAAAAAGTACAGTTCGCTCCCATGCCACAGTTCGCACCCGAACATTTCCGCACCCTACGGGCGAAATCTTTAGGCAAGTATAAACAATTCCGCAAAGCCTTAGACCAACTCGCCGCCGAAGGGGTGGTGCAGATTTTGCGTAACGACGCCCGCGGCGATGCGGCTCCCGTGATGGCTGCGGTAGGCCCGATGCAGTTCGAAGTGATGATGGCGCGGATGGAAAACGAATACAATGTCGAAACCGTCGCCGAGCCAATCCCTTACTCGGTAGCACGGCGCACCACTGCCGCCACCGCCCCCGAGCTTAGTAGGCAACGCGGAGTGGAAATTTTCACCCGCACCGATGGGGAATTGGTCGCCCTCTTTGGTGATAAGTGGAAACTAGCATTTATTGAAAAAGAACACCCAGAATTTGAGCTGTTCCCCATGGTGGCGGACTAAGGTTCAATAACTAGTACCTGAAAGAAAGTCGGAGTGGTTTGATTGTATGTGGTTTGGGCTTTAAGGGTTTGGTTTTGATATTCCATCAGGGTTAGTGAGAATCATGATTTTTGTTGACAGTAAAACCTTCTGACAATAAAAATATGGAAGAAGTATGCCTAAGGCTTATTCTGATCAGTTCAAACGTGGGGTAATCCCAAGTATATGTCAATAAAACCCACCGACGTCAATGACGTAAATAACCGACGGGGGGTAAAAACCAGCACCAGACACCAACTCGCAGCCGGCCTGGTTACCACCCCTGTAGTACACCAAAAGCACCAGTCAATAGAGGTTGGGTTTAGGTTACTGGGAAGCCTCAGTGTGCAAAACCTAGTTGAGATTTTAGCCTGATTGGTTATAGTAAGCATTTGTTTCAGGATGAAATGTTGAGGCGCTTGATATTAGATCGCTTGCCTGCCCCTTAACTAAAATAAAAGGTGGTTGAAGGTCTACAATCGGCAACTATTGGAAGCCTTTTCTATCAAACACTACCTCTAACATGCTCTGGAATCTCACCATTACAGATATCATTGGCCGCCCAAGGCGCGTAACACTGCAGCTTGGGTAACATGAATACCGTTAACTCGCGCTTGAGCTGCTTCCGATGCGCTAAAACCAGCGCCCAGCCAATCAGCTACTTCCGCTCGGGGGATGCCGCCATCCCACCACTGTGCAACAATATCGAGAGCATGATAAGGCGGATTCTAGGGGTGGTTGCAACGTTTTTGTTTCAATTGATGAGTTCTAGGATACGCTCGCTGGGTTTGTCGTAGCCAAGTGTTTTGCGTGGTCGGTCGTTGAGTTCTTCAGCGACGGCGTCGAGGTGGGCTTGGGAGTAGACGCTTAGATCGGTGCTTTTGGGGAAGTATTGGCGTAGTAGGCTGTTAGTGTTTTCGTTGCTTCCTCGCTGCCATGGGGCGTGTGGGTCGCAGAAGTATACCTGCATGTCCAAGGCTGTTGAGATTCGGGAGTGGAGTGCCATTTCGCTACCTTGATCCCAGGTCAAAGTATTGCGTAAAACTGCTGGCAGGTCACGCATTTTGTGGATGATTGCTTCTTCAACAGCGTGGGAGTCATGACGTTGGGGTAGGTGAAGAAGGATGGTGAAGCGTGTGCTTCGCTCAACAAGAGTACCGATAGCAGTCTTGTTGCCTGCTCCTGAGATTAGATCACCTTCCCAATGCCCAGGAATAGCACGGTCATCAGCGCTGGCTGGCCGATCGTGGATCATCACCATTGGCTCACGGAAACGAGGCGTGCGCTCATCAGCCCTACTTCTGGGCTTACGTGCGGCTCGTCCTTGACGCAGCGCCTTTTTCAAGTCGAGCTTGAGCGCGGTAGGGCTCGTACACTCCCGAGGCTGGACTCGAGGCGCATCGCCCCATTTGGCGGCTAATAGCCCGAATAGACAATCCTGCTCGGAGCAGGTCAGCGATACGTAGGCGCTCGTCTTGGCTTAAGTAACGTGATGAGACCGGTGTTGGTCGTTCCATGCCCGAATGGTACCAATCCACACTCGCAGCCTCATTACGACCACTGCTACGGGTTCTCCCATTACGCCAGACTTTCCCCGTACGTTTCGACACCCCAACCGCCCAGGCAGCCTCAGTGAAATTCAACCCCTGATTCAACAACTCCACATAATGCGCCCGACGCGCAGCACACATCTGCAAGCGGGAGGAAAACACCTCACCACGATACACCCACACCACAACAACCAACCCCTTCCAAAGCCAGCGTTGCAACGATCCCTAGAACTCAAGATTTCCTGCCTGTTTGGTTGGGGGGAGAAAGGTAATCTATTTTCATGCCTAAGGAGAATTACTCGCTGCAGTTTAAAAAAGATGCTGTGGCGTTGTATGAGGATAATGTGGATCTGTGGCTTAAAGATCTGGGAGTTAATCGGTCTTATGTTGTATGCATGGGTACAAAAGCTTGGGCTAAGGGGAAACGCGCGCGTATGGATCAACAGCAAAAGCAAGCAAAGCAAATATCTGATGCTCAAGCGTATCCGCAGGTTAGGGGAAAGAAAAACCTTTAGGCTTCATAAAAGAACGGGACATCCTTGTCGCCAAAGCTGTACAAACATGTTTCGTGTAAAGAGACACGCTGGTGACCTGCTATCTGGTGTGCCTGTGACCACCGCGACCTGGTACTCGGTGCATGTGGATGTGCTAGGTACTTAAAAATTAACAGGTCGTTATTTCTACAAGTGGTGCGCAACGACTACCCGCCGCGGTGGAAAAGACTCGTGAGGATAAGAAACTAGGGGCACGTATCAAGGCTGTGTTTGATAAAGAAAAAGGCCTGTATGGTGGTAAAAAGAATCACTGTGGAGTTGAACTCACAGCAAAATACGACCTCCGATAAATCATAAGCGGGTTGCTAGGATCATGAAACTACTAGGGCTTTATGGGTTTTCCTACAAACCTCACGGTCATCACCACCCGTAAAGCGTGTTCACACCGGGTGTTTCCTGATGTGGTTCAGCGGAAATAACTGCTGCGACTCAAACCTAATCACGTCTCCAAAAGGTGATATTTCACCTATCTACCGGTTGCAGGTTAAGAAAAACATGTATCTTGGCTGTTGTGATTGATTGCTATTCACGACACCTTACGGGTTTTGCTCTTGCCGATCATATGCGCACCAGTTTTAGTGCTAGAAGCCATGGATATGGCCAAACGACACCGAAAGAGCCTAAAAGGAGCGGTTTTCCACTGAACACCACGCCCAGCGTGCACACATCACAAACCTTCCAGGACTATTGCAACTTACATGGGATACAACAATCCATGGGAGCGGTAGGCACAAGTGCTGACAACTCGCTAGCCGAGTCGTTTAACACCACCACCGGACGTGAAGTCCTTACAAAACCATAAGGCCTTCACCACAATGCTGGAGTGCACAAAACAAGTCTTCGCCTAGTGCGTGCGCTACAACACCCACCGCCGCCACTCCTAGTGCCGCTACCTGCCACCGAATGAATTTGAAGCCCAAACCGCATAAACTAAAATCAAACCAACACTACACGACTAACCCGGATTTTTCATTGGTGGGGTTGGTTGTTGGGTTGGGTTTGTGGGTTGTGGTTTGGTGGGGTTGGTTGGGGCCC
>CAUQSW010000071.1:0-15300 GCA_963520895.1 uncultured Corynebacterium sp.
GTAAGATTCCCCTCCCCATCAAGGTTTTCTCAAATGAGGTTCTAACTAACTGCCCAAGAGGGCAGGGGAACCGTATATTGCTTACGGTATATTTTCCCCGCGTGAGCGGGGTGCTTTATTCCGCTGGTTTCAAAAACGGGCTACTAGATTTTCCCTGTCTGAGTCAAGAAAATTCTATAACAAATGGTTGGCCACAACGGGAAAGTATGCAGTTATCCGGTTGCGGCGAAACTTGTTGAGACAAGGACAACGATCGAAAAGCAAAACAGCCAAATTGCAGAGGTTCATTTGTTACCGAAGAACCACGGAAACTTGGTCATGGCGCATCTTTGGTAGACACAAAGTCTTGGTTCCAAGCAAACATATAGCAACGCATTAACTAATCAAGAAAACGCAAGTAAGAGGTCGCCTTTATGGTTTTCGATTTACACCGAAGACACAAATGTTTGTGGAAGGAGAGCGAAGAATAAGTACTCCATTCAAGAATGCTACTCAGTTAGTGCACTAGATGCCAACTGGAGGGACATTGTCCGATACCAAAATTCACCCTTGTCAGTAGCGCGACAATGTGTGCTTGTTGTCTTTCTCATGGTGACGCGCCTCAATACCCGCTAGGTTTTATATGTGTAACAGAACAGTTGAGACGTCTTCTTTGCTGGTAAAAGTATGACCCGGCCACTTTTGCGGCGCGCCCCAACACACCGAACCAAAAACATACCGACCCCCAATACCAATTAGTTACTTGCTATATACGACTGCCTTACCAGATCTGTTAGTGGTTTTCCGGATCGGCTATAGAGATATCGCCCATACCTTGTAATTGCGCAGCCCACCGACAACCCCCGAGGCCGCTGATTTGCTAGATGAGCTTGATGGGTGGGAGGTTGCTTCTTCTGATTTCGATATAGCCCCGTGAAACACCCCCATTTTCTAAGATATCTGCTATTTTCCCAATAATTATTTAATTTTAATTTAAAAAAATCTGAGCACAAACTTCGCATAAAATGAATCGCAAGATTAAAATATTATCATTTTCTTGGCGGGGTGCTGTTTTGTCCGCGGCTGTACTCGGGTTAAATCGGTTATTGATTTGTAATCGAAAGTGGAGTTGCGTGCCTTTTGTTGCTTTATTTTTCCTGCGATAATGGCGCGGATCTTGCTGAAGTTTTGCTGGGGGCTTGGTGGGTTTGTGCGGCTAGAATCTGTGTAGTATTAATTATCAGCGTTAATGTGGTTTATGAAATTATGGTGCACATAACCAGCTAAATATCTTTTCTTGGGGCATAACATGTTTGATTACAAATCGGTATCATCGTATCTGGCTCACTGAAAAGTTGTGGTTGTTCTTTAGCGAATTTACGTGAGATTTAGCGCACTTTTATTCCTAGATGTGTGTTATATCAAGCTGTGTAGAACTGCGGGTACGTGGAATGATTGTTTTAGGAAAATGGCAACTTTGAGGTATTTAGAGATGCGTTTGCTTATGGCGGCTAAAGTGATTTAGTTTTGCTAAAACTTGCTTGTCTCTTGTTTGAAGATCTGTTCGTCTCGGTTGGAAGGACCTGTTCATTCCGGTTCTTTCTACAGGGTTTGCCAGCCCATTAGTTTTAAGAAATGGTTCTTTGATGGTTCTGTACTTCTTGTTAGCTGCTCTGTCGGCCGTTCTGATTGTTTATGCGTTTTCGTCGCATGGCTCGTCAGTGTTTTTTCGGCGGTTTGCCCAAGGTCGCCGGCTGCGGTTGATGTTTGTTGTGGCCATGGCGGTGGTGCTGTGCTCGTTGATTATTCTCATTGTGCATAGCAGCGTGGGGCATTCGGCATCGGGGTGGCAGGTGGTGGTTCCTACCACGGTTGCGCTGTTGGCGGTTTTTGGTTTGCTTATCGCTTTGTTGAAGGATCGGATCGCTGGGCGTATCCCAACTGATGATGCACAGGTCATTTTGGCTATTGGTGCCCATCCTGATGATTTGGAAATCGCTTGTGGTGGCACCTTGGCGCGGTTGAGTGATGCTGGGCATAAGGTTTATGCCATAGTGATGAGCGATGGCCGAGCTGGCGGTGATAATGGTGTTCGCCCCGATGAGGCGCGCATGGGTGCTGTGACCATGGGAATTACCTCTATAGATGTTCATTCGTTTACCGATACTCGGTTAGAGGATCACAATGTGGAAATGGTGCAGGTGGTGGAGGAAAAGATTAATGCGCTGTGCCCCGATCTGATTTTTACTCACTCTATTCACGATCAGCATCAAGATCATCAGTCGGTGCATCTAGCGGTGCTGCGTGCGGCCAGGAAGCACTCTTCCATTTTGTGTTATGAATCGCCATCGGTGACCAGTGAGTTTAATCCGCAGTTGTTTATCGACATCACGGACTATATCGACGTCAAGGTCAAGGCGGTAGAGGATCACCGCGATCAGGCAGGTAAACGCTATTTACGAGGCGATCGCTTAAGGGGAATGGCTAATTTCCGAGGCGCCCAAGGCAAAGTGGAACTTGCCGAGGGGTTTGAAGTAATTCGGTTGAAAGATTCCATTGCGGGATTGAGGTAGAAGAAGATGAATATTTTGATTACCGGTGTTGGCGGTCCAGCCGGCAAGGCGTTGGTGCAGCAATTAGCAATAACAGGGCACAGCGTTGTTGGGGTGGATATGCAAGAGGTGTCGTTGGCTAATTTAGATGCGTTTGAGTTAGTGCCAGCGGCAGATAACCCTATGATGATTGAGCAGTTGTCAAAGCTGGTGGATCATTACAGCATTGAACTGGTCATTCCTACGGTAGCTGATGAACTTTTACTTGTTTCTCGTGCTGCTAATCAGGGATTATTTGCACCAGCGAAAGTGGTTATTGCCAAGCCAGAGCCGGTGGAAACCTGTTTTGATAAGTATTTGACCATGACGGCGTTGCAAAATGCGGGTATTTCGGTGCCACCTTTTGGCTTGCCGGGTGATTTCGAAACTGCGGAAGACGCTTTTGATGCTTTGGGTCAAACGATTATTTCTAAACCGCGGGTGGCTCGCGGTGGCCGCGGTTTTAAAGTACATCACAGCCCGGATGCCTTTGATTTGGCGGCTTTTGATGATTCCACCATCTTGCAGGCATTCGCCTCCGGCGAGGAATACGCCCCCATGCTGTATTTGGACAATAATAATGTGGGGGTAGAAACCGTGGCGTTGGTGGCAAAAGTCAAAGAGGAGTTTTGTGAAACCCAAGCCCCCATTGTGTCGCCGGTGGATACCTCCGCAGCACTTGATGTGGCTTTATTGGCGGTGCGCGCTGGTCGAGCATTGAAACTCACCGGGCCGGTGGATTTGGATGTGCGTCGGCTAGCGGATGGCCGGCCGGTGATTTTGGAGGTTAATGCGCGGTTTGGGGCAAATAGTTCCTTGGCACCAGAGATATTGGAACATGTTTTAGAAGCTCACCTTTAGGAATCGTTGCATGCAGTTCACAGCAGTTGCCGTTGTTGCAGTTTTTAGTTTGTTCATTTTCTGGGTGGGTGCAATCAAGATTCTTTTTGTCCCGCTGTCGTTGTTGTTTGAGATCGTGCGGCGTCGTAAAGCAAAGGCGCCGTTATCAGCGACGCCGCTCGTGAGTGTGGTGGTGCCGGGGTATAACGAGGAGCGGGTCATCGAAAGCTGTGTGGCTTCGATTATGCGGCAGGAGTATGAGAATTTCGAGTTGATTTTGGTCAACGACGGTTCCACAGATAACACCGCCGAATTGATGCATGCTTTAGCACAGACCGATAGCCGCATTTATTTTATTGACCAACCCAATGCAGGTAAGGGTGCTGCGCTTAATACGGGTACCGTGCAGGCGCGGGGCGAGTTCGTGATGTTTGTTGATGCGGATGGTGTGTTTTCTGGCGATACCATTGAGCAAATGCTTCGTACTTTTGAAAATCCCAGGGTCGGAGCCGTTAGCGGTGATGATCGCCCGATTAACCTCGACCGTGTGTTAACTAAGCTCTTGGCGTTAATCTCCCACGTGGGAACGGGTTTTATTCGCCGAGCATTGGCGCTGATCAACTGCCTGCCGGTGGTGTCGGGAAATATGGGTATGTTCCGGCGCAGTGCGCTAGCCGAATTGCCACCGATTAATGGCGCCTGGCCGCTGCGCACCGACACCTTAGGGGAGGACCTGGAGCTTACGTGGCGGCTGCATCGTGCGGGATATTCGGTTGGTTTCGCCCCCAAGGCTGTGGTGTATGCCGAATCTCCTTCCACTTTAAGGGGATTATGGCGCCAGCGGGTGCGGTGGGCGCGCGGCATGGTACAGGCCACGGCTTTGCATAAAGACATGATGGGCAACCCCAAGTACGGCACGTTTGGCCCCTATTTGTTGTTTAATTTCTTGAGCATGGTGGTGGTGCCGGTGGCGCAAATTGTCGTGCTATTGGGTCTGCCCCTAGTGGCGTTGGTGGCTCCAGATTATCTTCCGGTTGATTGGATTGGTTGGCTGGGATTTTTAGGGGTATTTCTTGCTATTGCGATTTTGATTTATGCCATCGCGCTTAATGGGGCGTGGAGTGATTTGAAGTATTTCTGGGTATTCCCGTTGTGGCCGATTTACGCTACCCTCATTGGCTTCACGTTGGCTTGGGGTCTTGTTCAGGAGCTGCGCGGTTCGGAACGAAATTGGAATAAGCTGGAGCGCACTGGAACCATTAGCGTTGGTGGTTTGAACGTCGAAAAGCAAAGGGGAACCCAAACAGCATGAGACGCCGTACTTTCTTAAGCTTAGCCTTGGCCTTGGCGGTTGCTCCTACCGCTGTTGCCTGCGCCCAAGGTATTGAATTAACCCGGTTGGATTCCGTGCCCATCCCACCGGAGCGCGGGGTGAACTTCGGCTTCGAGAACGTCAGCGATGCCACCTACGACTGGCAATTGGTGCGGCAAAAGCTTGTCGACGCCAACGCCAGCGCGGTATCACTCGCGGTAGGGCGAGTGGAGTGGGTGGC
The DNA here is from genome assembly GCA_963520895.1 of uncultured Corynebacterium sp. Classification (GTDB taxonomy): domain Bacteria; phylum Actinomycetota; class Actinomycetes; order Mycobacteriales; family Mycobacteriaceae; genus Corynebacterium. The sequence continues at coordinate 4,964 of CAUQSW010000071.1, forward strand.
TTTTGACTGGGAAGATCACTCGGAGGTGGTCGCGGTTTCGCCGGGCGAGGATTTGGTGCAAAAAGCCATTGATGGAATTGGCGATGGTTTTACTTTAAGCCTCGTTATTGACACGCTGGTGCCGACCATGATTTCTCATGATAGCGACATTGCTGGGAAAAACCCGGCAGGGGAGAAGTCGCCAGATTTCGCTTCGGTCGCCGCCATTCGCGATGGCGTGGTAGGCGATAAGATCGTGGAATTATCAGCGGAGTTGGCCACTCGTTACGATCCCGACCGCATTGTGCTCACCGAGCTGATGTTTGATGATTTCACCTTCGGCGACGATGATCTGGCGAGCTATAAAAAAGTAATGAATAAAAAGGACTGGCCGCGTACTAAAACCGGTGTGATTGATGTCAAACATGAATCCATTGGCCGGTGGCGTTCGGAGGCACTGGAACACCTCGCCAGCCGGATTCAAAGCAAGCTGCCTTCCACCGTGCAGCTGGAGTTGGATGTTCGTGCGCCGTGGGACAACCCGGAATCCGATCGAGCTTTGTCTGGTCACGATTATGAACTGCTGCTTAAAGCCGCCGATCGGGTGGGCGTGTGGAACTACAACGTGATGAATAATGTGGAAGCGAAGTACTCCCAAGAAATCGCCCAATCCTTAGACCAGCGGTTCGGCCAGCGCTACACCATGTCCACCGGGCTATGGGGTTCAGACGCTACCGTCACCCCGGAAGAAATGGCATTATCCTTGCGGTATTCAGCGAAAGGCGGTGCCAGTGCGGTTTCGGTCACCCCGGCAAGCAAGATGGATGATAGCCACTGGCAAATGCTGAATCGGATCTGGAGTGGGGGTGGCAACACCAATACGCCGTCGGCGCACTCTAGCTTGTAATATATGAGCATTTCTCGGACCTTTGACGAATACCTCAACCAGCAGGGGATTATCCCGCAGGCGGAGGTGATCCCGGAAAACGAATGTCAGATTTTCCTATCTGAATTACCCACGACCCCGATTGATCCGGCGGCTAAGGACGATATTGATCGGGTGGCCGCTCAAATTCAATCCTTATTCTCGTCTTAAGTGTTGCCCCCGAGCATGGGGGTTGTAAAAACTAAAAACCTGCGGTTTTATCGTGTCAAACACCCAAAGATGACACTTTCCTCATGTTTTGTGGCATATTTGTTAAGCAAATGTTTCACCTTGGCTTCGCCATGCCTTCTGCCGTCTCGGTAGTGTGGCAGGGAAGTGGAGGGTGGGATAACTATGTATCCGAGTTTTCAGGAGATTTCCACAGTGACCGATCACAGCATCAACTTCGGACTCCCAAGTCTGACGAGCCGACTCTCCCAGGAGCCTTTCGCCTTGGCATTCTCTGGGCAGGGCTTTGATTGGATGGCTACCCTGCGCACTTCCGTCGCCCAAGGTGCAGGAAGCACCGTAACTCCGCTGGTGGAACAAGCCAACGACCTGATTGCTCCCGTAATCGACGACATTGCTGGAACCCGCCCTTACGGCTTTGACCCCATAGCGTGGACTTACCAAGAAAACGTTCCTTTTGATACCAGCCAGGCGGCGGTGAGCGTTCCCGGTATCTTTGTTGCGCAACTGGCCGTGTTGGACCTGCTGGAAACCCAAGGTCTTGACATTGAAGCCGCCACCACGGTCCTGGGGCATTCCCAAGGCTTGTTAGGTGTAATTGCCTGCCGCGACCTTAGTTCGGCAGCGGAAGTACTGGCATTAGCGCAGTTGGTTGGTGCTGCCATTACCCGCCAAGCTCGGCTTACTGGTTTGGTATCCGAAGGTGATCAAAGCCCCATGGTGGCCATCGCCGGTATCAGCCGTGAGCAATTAGAAACCGCCATTGCTACCGCTTGCGCCGATGTACCCGCTGAGATCCGCCCCGTCATTGGGCTGCGTAATGCCCGCGACACCTTTGTGCTGACCGGCCGACCAGCCGACAACAGCAAGGTGATAGAAAACTTAAAACAATACGCTGCCAAAGACGCCCAGGCTGTGGCCGATAAGCGTAAAGGCGGCAGCCCCTTTAATCCCACGTTTACCCAACTTGATATTCAGGTTGCGTTCCACCACCCCGCCATGCAGCTTGGCGCGGAGCTGGTAGTCGAATGGGCGGAAAAGGCCGGACTGAATACGGAACTCGCCCGAGAAATCGCCCAAGCCGTGATGGTGGATCCGGTGGACTGGCCCAACCAAGTCATCGAAGCCGTCGACCAGGGTGCCCGCTGGTTCTTTGACGTCGGCCCCGACGGCGGCGTGGTTCCGCTGACTAACAGCATCCTCGCCGGACGAGCCGCATTGTCCTTCGCCGTCTGCGATGCCAACGGCCAAGCAAAACTTTTCGACGCCGGCCAGGCCCCCACCTTGCCGCGCCCCTATACGGATTACGCCCCGCAGTTGGTAGACAGTGTCCATGGTCCCCGGGTAAGCACGAAATTCACGGAACTCACCGGCCGCAGCCCCATGCTGCTTGCGGGTATGACACCGACCACCGTCGACCCAGAAATCGTGGCAGCGGCCGCCAACGCAGGCCACTGGGCGGAATTAGCTGGCGGCGGCCAAGTCACCCCGGAAATCCTCGAAGCCAATATTGAAAAACTCACCGAACTGTTAGATGAAGGTGTCAACGCGGAGTTTAACTCCATGTTCTTAGACCCCTACCTGTGGAAAATGCAGATCGGTGGCAAACGACTGGTTCCCAAAGCCCGCGCTAACGGAGCCCCCATTGACGGTGTAGTGATCACCGCTGGTATTCCCGAAAAAGAAGAAGCCGTGGCCTTGGTTAAGGAACTGCGTGCCGGTGGTTTCCCATGGATTGCCTTTAAACCAGGGGCAGTCCGGCAGATCAACAGCGTGCTGGCCATTGCTCGTGAGATTCCCGAAATTCCGGTTATCATCCAGGTCGAAGGCGGTAAAGCAGGTGGGCACCACTCCTGGGAAGACCTTGATGACCTGCTGATTAATACTTACGCAGCTATCCGAGCTGAGGCTAATACAGTGCTGTGCGTCGGCGGTGGTATTGGCACCCCTGAACAAGCCGCAGCCTATCTCACCGGCTCGTGGTCCCAAGCCTACGATCTGCCTGCCATGCCGGTCGATGGCATTTTGATTGGTACCGCTGCCATGGCCACCAAGGAAGCGAAAACCTCCGAAGCCGTTAAACAGCTGCTGGTGGAAACCAAAGGCATTGACACCTGGGTGGGCGCTGGTGACGCTGCAGGTGGCATGGCTTCCGGCCGTTCTCAGCTGGGTGCAGACATCCACGAGATTGACAATTCCTTCGCCAAAGCAGGCCGATTGCTGGACGAAGTCGCCGGTGATGAGGAAGCAGTGGCCGTCCGCCGCGCCGAAATCATCGAAGCGATTGCCAAGACCGCTAAGCCGTATTTCGGCGACGTGGCAACCATGAGCTACCAGCAGTGGCTAAACCGGTATTTAGAACTATCCGGCCCCTACGAGGGCAACTGGACTGACCTTTCGTGGTTTAAGCGGTTTATCCAGATGCTGGGGCGTGCCGAAGCCCGACTGATCGACCAGGACCACGGCGAGTTTGTGCCCGCGGTGGCGCTTGAGGTGACAGACGACCCGGCTGAGGCCGTCGAAAAGCTAGTGGCAACCTACCCGCTCGCCGCCTCCGAGGTGCTGCACCCAGCGGACATCGCGTGGTTTATGGAGCTGGCGAAAACCCCCGGCAAACCCGTGAACTTTGTACCGGTGATCGACAAGGATGTACGCCGCTGGTGGCGCTCCGATTCGCTATGGCAGTCCCACGACGAGCGTTACGACGCCGACCAGGTCGCCATCATCCCCGGCATCGCGGCCGTGGCAGGTATTACCCAAGCCAATGAGCCGGTGGCCGACCTGCTCGATCGGTTTAACGAAGCAACCATCAAACAGCTCATTGGTGCTGGTGCAGAAGTCGCTGAATACACCCCAGATCCCGTACGGCGGGTCATCACCGCCGAGGGTACCTACTGGGCTGGCCGTAACCAGAGTTCGCTGGTGGCTCGGCTAGGTAATGTGGATCAATGGGAGATTACAGAAGACTCCGCCAGCCATCCCCCCACCGGGGCGAAACTGGTAGCCGAAGACTCCGAACATGCGGTTTTGACGGTGCCGCTGGCTGGTTCCACCGCCTTTGGTACCACCGCTGATTTAACAATCCGGTTCACCGTACCCACCCTGGCACCGCGCAACGTGGTACCACAGATAACCGTCGCCGATGCCGAAGCCGCCATGTCCGAGCTAACCAAAGTGGCAGCCGGTGGCGAACTTGGGGAAGAAAAAGACGGCGCAATCTATTGGAAGACCTCCATTGATGCTGAGCTGATTGCTGATTACCACAACGTCACCGCCGGTTATCTACCCGACACCATTCGCCCCACCGGCACCGCCCCCGATGTACTGGTTGGGCGGGCCTGGCCAGCGATTTTCGCGGCGGTCAAAGCCGCAACCATTCCCGGAACCGACTCGGAATCTGTGGTGGAAGGCATGCTGTCGCTGGTGCATTTAGAACACCACATCACCATGCTCGCCCCGCTGCCCGACGAGCCAATGGAACTAGAAATCACCGCGCGTGCCGAAGAAGTATCCGATACCGAAATCGGCCGCATTGTGGTCATCCGTGCGGACATCACCACAAATGGCATCCCGCTGGCTAAGCTTTCCGAACGGATGGCGATTCGCGGTCGGCGTGGCAATTCCACGGCCCGTACCAACACCTCAGCTCATGCTAGCCACGTGCCAGCGCCGCGTTCCTTCCGAACCTCAGCGAAGGTAACCGCACCGCGATCTATGCACCCCTTTGCGGTGGTCTCGGGTGATCGCAACCCTATCCACGTATCTGACACCGCCGCCGCGCTCGCAGGATTGACCAACGGCGTGATCGTCCACGGCATGTGGACCTCCGCCCTGGCAGAACTAATTGCTGCTAGTGGCACCAATGGGGTGGCAGAATACACCGCTACCATGCTGGCTCCGATCCTGCCGGGTGCCGAGATTGAGTTCGTAGTAGAACGCACCGGTTTAGACACCCGCCCCGGTTACGGTGAGGTGCGGGAAGTCACCGCCACGGTGGACGGCCAAGTAGTGCTCACTGCTACTGCTACCATGGCGGCTCCGAAAACTTTCTATGCCTTCCCTGGTCAAGGAATTCAATCCCAAGGTATGGGTATGGATGCCAAGGCTAAATCCGCCGCGGCACGGGAGGTTTGGGAACGCGCTGACCGCCACACCCGCAAGAAGCTGGGCTTCTCGGTGCTGGAAATCGTGCAGAACAACCCCACTGAGGTAGTCGTTGACGGCGAGCTGTTTACCCATCCGAATGGCGTGTTGTTCTTAACCCAGTTCACCCAAGTGGCAATGGCCTGCCTCGGGGTGGCGCAGGTCGCCGAAATGCGGGAAGCTCACGTACTAAATCAACGGGCGTATTTTGCCGGGCACTCCGTAGGCGAGTACAACGCTTTGGCTGCCTACGCTGCGGTGCTATCGCTGGAAAACGTCGTTGAGATTGTCTACCAGCGCGGTTTGACCATGCACCGGTTGGTCGAACGGGACGAGCACGGCAATTCCAATTACGGCCTCGCCGCGCTACGCCCCCATAAGATGGGGCTGACCGCCGAGAATGTTTTTGATTACGTGCAATCAATTTCCGAGCAGTCTGGCGAGTTCCTAGAGATCGTCAATTACAACCTCGCCGGAATGCAATACGCGGTGGCAGGCACCTATAAGGGACTGAAAGCTCTAGAAGCAGATTGCGAAGCCAAGGCTCCCGGCCAGCGGGCATACATCCTGATCCCGGGCATTGATGTGCCATTCCACTCCACCCACCTGCTCAGCGGTGTGGATGCTTTCCGCAGCCATTTGGATAACCTCCTGCCGGAAGAAGTAGACCTAGACGTCCTCGTGGGTCGTTATATTCCGAACCTCGTGGCACGCCCCTTCGAACTGACCGAAGACTTCATCAACTCCATGCTGGAGGTTGTTGACGCGCCGATTCTGAAGGACATCCTTAAGAACTTCGAAGCTGAATCTGCCCGCCCCGCCAGGCTGGCACGCACCTTGCTGGTGGAGCTGTTGGCGTGGCAATTCGCCTCCCCAGTGCGTTGGATCGAAACCCAGGACCTGCTGCTGCGCTCCACGGGATTGGGGATCGACCGCTTCGTGGAAGTCGGGGTTGGTTCCGCGCCTACTTTGGCCAATATGATGGCCCAAACCGTGGCGTTGCCCCAATACGCCGGTACGGATGTAGAAATCCTCAACGTGGAACGCGACCGCGGTGTGGTTTTCGCCACCGATGAAGTGGAAATGGTGCGGGAGGAAGAACCCGAAGCCCCAGTAGAGCAAACCCCTACGCCTACGCCCGCCCCAGTCGAAGCCCCCGCCCCAGTCGCGGCAGGTCCGGTTGCGGATATTACCTTCATCCCGGCTGATGCCACAGCAATGCTGATTGCGTTATGGACCAAGGTGCGCCCCGACCAAATGGGCGCCACCGATTCCATTGAAACGCTCGTTGAAGGCGTATCGTCTCGCCGCAATCAATTGCTGCTCGACCTCGGGGTGGAATTCGGTTTAGGAGCCATTGATGGTGCCGCCGACGCCGAACTCAACGACCTCTACGCAACCATCACCCAGATGGCCAAGAACTACTCCGCCTTCGGCCCAGTCCTGTCCGAAGCCGTAGCCGATGCTTTACGACGCCTCACCGGCCCCACCGGCAAACGCCCCAGCTACATTGCTGAGCGAGTCACCGGCACCTGGGCACTCGGAACAGGCTGGGCCGACCATGTCACCGCAGCAGTGGTGATTGGGGCGCGGGAAGGGGCGTCGTTACGCGGTGGCGATCTGGCCACGCTCAGCCCTGCCAACCCTGCCAGCAGCGCCGATTTGGACGCACTGATTGATGCCGCCATCCAAAGCGTCGCGGCTATACAAGGGGTCACCGTATCCCAGCCCGGAAGCGCGAGCAGTAGCGGGGGAGTGGTGGACTCCGCAGCCTTAGGCGAATTCGCCGAACAAGTCACCGGTAAAGCAGGCGTGCTGGCGGCAACCGCCCGCACCATTTTGGCCGGATTGGGCCTTAACGAATCCGCCGACACCGCAGCCCTCGACGACGCCGACGCAGACGTCGCCCTATACGAACTGGTTTCGAAAGAACTCGGCTCCGACTGGCCACGCCAAGTCGCCCCAAGCTTCGACGCAAACCAAGCAGTGCTACTAGACGACCGTTGGGCCTCTGCCCGCGAAGACCTCAGCCGAGTGGCGCTTGGGGAGCTGGAAGCCAGCAGCCTTGATCTCACCGGCGCGGGTGAAAACGTAGCCCGCCAAGCGGAATACTTCGGGCTGACCGAACTTGCGGCACAGGCGCGGGATGAACGCGAATTGGAATACGCCGCGGATGTTGCCGTGGTAACCGGGGCGTCGCCCAACTCGATCGCGGCTAGTGTCGTAAAGCGTCTCTTGGCAGGCGGGGCCACCGTAATAGTGACCACCTCCTCGTTGAACCAGCAACGCTTGGGCTATTACAAGAAGCTCTACGCCGAGTCGGCCCGCGGCCAGGCTGCACTGTGGGTCGTGCCCGCCAACCTGTCCAGCTTCACGGACCTCGATGGGGTCATCAACTGGATCGGCAGCGAGCAAACCGCCACCGTCAACGGCGCCTCCCAGCTAATAAAACCAGCGTTGAAACCCACCCTGCTGTTCCCATTTGCAGCACCCAGGGTTTCCGGCTCACTCGCCGACGCAGGCCCTGCCGCAGAAATGCAGATGCGTCTGCTGCTGTGGTCCGTGGAACGCCTCATCGCAGGGCTGGCCGCCATTGGCACGGACACCCACATCGGTTCCCGCCTACACGTCGTGCTGCCAGGTTCGCCCAACCGGGGTCGCTTCGGCGGTGACGGCGCTTACGGCGAATCCAAAGCCGCCCTCGATGCGTTAGTAACCCGGTGGAACGCCGAAACCTCGTGGCAGCCTCACACCTCCGTAGTGCACATGCTGATCGGTTGGGTTCGCGGCACCGGCCTGATGGGCGGCAATGACCCACTAGTCGAAGCCGTGGAAAAAGCCGGGGTAACCACCTACTCCACCGACGAAATGGCTGACCTGCTGGTAGCGCAGATCACCAGTGACTTACGCGACCAAGCTGCACAAGCACCCATTACGGTCGACGTCACCGGCGGGCTTGGCGAGTCCGACATCAACCTACCGGAACTCGCCCGGCAATTAGAACGCGAAGCCCAACCGGAAACCGACGACCAACCCGAGACCCTTACCGCGCTGCCCACCCCATACCGGCCGGTTGCCGAAACCACCCCAGATTTCACCGACCAGGTCAGCCAAAACCTCGACGACATGGTGGTCATCGTCGGCGCAGGCGAACTCGGCCCCTTAGGCTCCGCCCGCACGCGTTTCGACGCCGAAGTCTCCGGCAAACTCACCGCCGCAGGCGTTACCGAACTCGCCTGGACCATGGGCCTGATCCATTGGGATAACGGCTGGTACACCAGCGACGAAGAGCCCGTAGCAGAAACCGAAATCTACTCGCGCTACCACGACGAAGTCATGGCGCGGATCGGCATCCGCCGCTACCACGACGATTTCGGCATGGTGGACAACCTCGCACCCGAACTAACCACCATCTACCTAGATGAGGACCTCACCTTCAGCGTGGCAGACAAAGCCACCGCTAAGACCTTCCTCGACTCCGAACCGGAACTGACCACCGCGCGTTTCGACTCCGAGAACAACGAATGGATCGTCACTCGTAAAGCCGGTTCCTCAGTGAAAGTGCCACGCCGCATGGCCATGACCCGGTTCGTGGGAGGCCAAATACCAGAAGGCTTCGACCCATCCGTTTACGGTATCCCCGCAGACATGATCGACAACCTCGATCGCGTGGCCGTATGGAACCTCGTCGCCACCGTAGAAGCCTTCCTTTCCTCCGGCTTCTCACCGGCGGAACTCCTACACGAAATCCACCCCGCTCGGGTTTCGTCCACACAAGGCACCGGACTTGGCGGCATGCAAGCGATGCGTTCGCTATACATAGACGGAATCCTCGCTGAGCCCCGCCAAAACGACATTCTGCAAGAAGCCCTTCCCAACGTCATGGCCGCACACGTCATGCAGTCTTACGTCGGGGGTTACGGTCAGATGATCCACCCAGTTGCCGCCTGTGCCACCGCCGCAGTATCGGTAGAAGAAGGCGTGGACAAGATTAAACTAGGCAAGTCCGATTTCGTAGTCGCAGGTGGTTACGACGACCTATCCATCGAAGGCATCACCGGCTTCGGCGACATGGCGGCCACCGCGGACTCCAACGAAATGACCGCCAAAGGCATTGAGGACCGATACTTCAGCCGAGCCAACGACCGGCGACGCGGCGGCTTCATCGAATCCGCAGGCGGCGGCACCATACTGCTAGCCCGCGGATCAGTCGCCCTAGAACTCGGCTTGCCAGTACTCGGCGTCATTGGATTTGCAGAATCCTTCGCCGACGGCGCCCACACCTCCATCCCCGCGCCGGGGCTAGGAGCTTTGGGAGCAGCTCGTGGTGGTCACAAGTCGCGTCTAACGAAACAACTCGCACAGGTTGGCGTAACTGCCGATGATGTCGCGGTTGTTTCCAAGCACGATACGTCCACCACCGCCAATGACCCCAACGAGTCAGAGCTTCACGAAAGCATTGCCGAAGCCATTGGTCGTAGTGCCGGTAATCCGCTGTATGTGATTTCGCAGAAGTCCCTAACCGGCCATGCTAAGGGTGGTGCGGCTGCCTTCCAGCTGATTGGCCTAACACAGGTGCTGCGTTCTGGCATGGTTCCCGCCAACCGTTCCTTGGACTGCGTGGATCCCGTGCTCAAGCAACACGAACACCTCGTATGGCTCCGTCAGCCGCTGCAGCTGAAGGCGCCTAAGGCCGGGCTGGTCACCTCGCTGGGATTCGGTCACGTTTCCGCCCTTGTTGCCATTGTGCACCCGGCTGCTTTCGCCGAAGCCGTCCGGCTGGCACACGGTGACCAAGTCAAAGATGTTTGGGCCAAACGCGCTAAAGCTAGGGAAGAAGCCGGTTACCGCACGCTTGTCGACGGCATGCACGGCGGCACCGCTCTATTCCAGCGCCCAGTCGATCGCAATCTTGGCGCTACTGGTGCAGCTGCGAAAAAGCGAGAAAGAACAATCCTACTAAGCGAAGCTGCTCGCCTTGTCGACGGCGTGCTTACCGTAGTGGAACTGCCAGAGACCGAGTAATTTCGTTTTAAGGCATGCTTTTTGGCCGGGGCGCGTGTGGTGCCTCGGCTTTTGGGTTGTTTGTGTTGTTGGTTAG
>CAUQSW010000072.1:0-15093 GCA_963520895.1 uncultured Corynebacterium sp.
ACGGCGGACTAACAACAGGCACTAATCTCGCCCCGTTGTGTAAACACCACAACGGGAAAAACGACGACAACCCACACCACCACCGCAACGGACACATCGAACGCGACCCACACACCGGCAGGCCAGGACTACGCCGACACCCAAACACACCCCTAGAATTCAACACCCACCCACTGACCCACAAAACCCTCTAACCAACAACACAAACAACCCAAAAGCCGAGGCACCACACGCGCCCCGGCCAACAAGCATGCCCAAAAACGTTCATTAGTCCAATTGGGCTCGGAGCTCTTCGCAGAGGTCGCCTAGTTCGAAAAGTTCGTCGTCGTTAAGCTCTTGAGCGATTGCGTGTTCTTCCGGCATGAGCGCAAAATATTTCAGCGCTTGGGTGATTTGGGTGTTTTCTTTAGCCGCAATGTCGATACGCATCATTCTGGAACGGGCACCCCCGACCCGCGCTAAATTAAAGCATCCTGCTTGTTTTGATTCCAAGATCAATACCGATAAATCTAGAATCACTTGGAACGCAGAATCAAAATGGTACTGTCGCCCCAGCACGGTTGCGTCTAGGTGGGCTTCGGTAAAGTTTCCAGATAGCTGATCGAGCCCTAAGTCGGCAAAAATCTCAGTGGCTGTGACTACTTCGTCTTTCAAATCTAGGTAGTCCAGCAGTATAGCGCTGTCTGGGGTGGCGCCAAAGAATCTCCCCCAATAGCGATCAATCGTCATGGACGCTTACTATACTCTAGTCTTTGAGGCTGCGTGTCACCTAGCAGCAAGTACTTTTTACGTTAGGAACAGCAATTGACCGAGCTTTCTTTTTCGCAAAAATTCTTTATCTGTGCAGTTAATGATCAAGGCCATATCTCTAATTTGCATTCCTCCACGTGGACCTGCCTGATTTTAAGCGCACTGATCGACCTGGAAAAGCAAAATTGCATCGCCATTACGGATCCGCATATTACTATTACCAGCGAGTTACCCCAGCAACTTGGGTACCTCGCGCCCGCGGTGGAGCGGCTTATGGAGCAGTCACCCATTAGTTTGGGGCGGTTTGTTGGCAACTATGTCACAGGGCTAACGGAAACCGCCCGCCAGGAATTATTCGAATCGATCGGCCGAAGCCTTGTTGCCGCCCAAGTGGCAGATGCCACCAATAATGTTGTGCCTACCCCGAAAGTTGGTTTTATTCCGCACCCAGACCAGCGACGCACCATTATTGAAACCGTTCTTCCTTCGAAGCCAGACGATGAGCAGATCATTTTCGCTTCGTTAGTGCATCACGGCAAGCTGGCCAAAAACTATTTTTCTCGTTCGGAACAAAAGCGCCTTAAAGAAACACTCGCCCAGTATCACCATTACAGCGCTAATGAGGAGTTGACCACCACACTGGCGCATATTGATTCGGTGATGAACGTCCCGGTCATTGCGTCGTTAATCGCTTCGACGGGGAATTAGTTGTCTTGGAGTGCACTCCAAGAATTAATCTGAGGAACCATGACCACAGATCACAAGCGTATCGGTGAAGTGTCCCGATTAACTGGGCTTAGCCCCGATACTTTACGGTGGTACGAACGCGAAGGTTTAATCCCGCCGGTGCCACGCACCAGCGATGGCCGTAGAGCTTATGATGACCTACTAGTCCGTACTATTACGCTGATCGTGCGTCTACGTTGTACTGGGATGCCCGTTGCAGATATGAATGCTCACCGAAGGTGCCGCCAGCCACGGGCGGCGGATGCATCTTTTAAGCGAGCATCGCGAACGCATCGAAGCGAAAATTGCACAGTTACAGGAAGATTTGCAGGCTGTTGATGCGAAAATCGCCCACTACCGCCGACTTATAGAACTCGGGTTGGATTGCAATGAGCGTCTCATTACCGATCCTCACCAACAAAGGAGCACTTAAATGACTTTACTTTTTCCAGGTCTAGAAGTCAGTCCCATTGGTTTTGGCGGCATGGCTATCACCCCGGTTTACGGCGGTACGGACGACGCCAGCGCCGAGAAAACCCTTCACGCAGCCATTGACATGAGCATTAGCTTCATAGATACAGCCGATGTTTATGGCGACCCGCCAGGAACCAACGAGCAGCTCATAGGCCGCGTGCTTAAAACCCGGCGCGCCGAGGTGCAGCTGGCCACGAAATTCGGCATCTACGGTGTGATGGGTGAGCGACCATCGCTACGCGGCGACCGCGCCTATGTGCATGCCGCTTGTGATGCGTCCCTAAAATGCCTCGGCGTGGATGTGATTGATTTGTACTACTTGCATCGCCCCGAGCCGGGCCGCCCCGTTGCAGAAACTGTTGCGGCTATGGCTGAGCTTGTCGACGTCGGCAAGGTGCGTTACCTTGGCTTATCCGAAGTAACCGCCTCGGAGCTGCGCGCCGCCCACGCGGTTCACCCTATTGCGGCGGTTCAGTCGGAGTGGAGTCTGTGGTCGCGGGATGTGGAAAGCCAAGTGGTTCCTGCCGCGGCAAAGTTGGGGGTGGGATTTGTTCCTTATTCGCCGCTTGGTCGCGGTTTTCTGGCTGGTTCGGTTAAGGCTGATGGTATTTCGAGGACGATGTTGGCGCATCATCCGCGGTTTACTGAGCATCTTGCAGCCAATCAGCATTTGGTAGAGCTGATTCAGCAGGTCGCTGCGGAGGTTGCTGCTACGCCAGCGCAGGTGGCATTAGCTTGGTTGCGGTATCAGTCGTTGCGGTTTGGTTTGCCGGTGGTGCCCATTCCTGGTTCTAGGCGGGCTGAGCGGATGCGGGAGAACCTAGCCTTGGTTGATGTGGTTCTTAATGAGGATCAGCTGGCACAGTTGGATACCATTTCCGAGCAGGTGCACGGTAGTAGGAATTTTAATTTTTCGCCGCCGGACTGGATTTCTAGTGGGCGGGAGTGAGGGTGGAAAGACGCAGAGTTTTCTCCTTTGCCCTTGTTGGGGTGTTGGCGGCTGGGTTTGATTTCGGCACATTGTGGTTGTTGCTGCACTTGGGGCTGATTCCCCCGTTGAGCAGGGCGGGCAGCTATGTTGTTGGAAGTACTTTTGCCTACTATGTGAATAGCTATGTCACTTTTTCTGGTAACCGCTCCCCTGCGGAAAAGACCCGAGCCGCCGTGTCTTACCTTGTCTGCTGGAGTTTGGCGGTGGGGGTGAACTCGCTTTTCCGCTGGGGTTTCGATTCCGTTTTCTGGGCGTGGTTTGTTTCCCAGGGGTGTGCTACTTGCGTTAATTACCTGTTGCAGAGGTTGTGGGTGTTTCGTAGCTGATCGGGTGTTATTCCCACTCGATGGTTCCTGGTGGTTTGGAGGTGCAGTCGAGTACAACGCGGTTAACGCCTTCGACTTCGTTGGTGATTCGGGTGGAGATTTTTTCTAGGACGTTGTAGGGCAGCCTGGTCCAGTCGGCGGTCATGGCGTCTTCGGAGGAGACTGGCCGTAGCACGATGGGGTGTCCGTAGGTACGGCCGTCGCCTTGGACACCGACGGAGCGGACGTCGGCAAGCAATACGACGGGGCATTGCCAGATTTCGTGGTCTAGGCCGGCGTTGGTTAGCTCGGTGCGGGCGATGAGGTCTGCGGCGCGTAGGGTTTCTAGGCGTTGTTCGGTGACTTCGCCAATGATGCGGATGCCTAGGCCTGGTCCGGGGAACGGTTGGCGGTTGACGATTTCTTCTGGCAGGCCGAGTTCGCGGCCGACTGCGCGGACTTCGTCTTTAAAGAGCAGCCGTAGGGGTTCGACTAGTTTGAATTCTAGGTCTTCTGGCAGGCCGCCAACGTTGTGGTGGCTTTTAATATTGGCGGTTCCAGATCCTCCGCCGGATTCCACGACATCGGGGTAAAGGGTGCCTTGCACCAAAAAATCCACCTTGGCGTCGGCTAGGACTTCTGAGACTGCGCGTTCGAAGGAGCGGATGAATTCCGCGCCGATGGCTTTGCGTTTCGCCTCTGGGTCGGTGACTCCGGCGAGTTTGGCTAAAAACGCTTCACGTTCGTCGACGGTGACCAGCCGAGCGCCGGTGGCGGCGACGAAATCGTTTTGTACTTGTTCGCGTTCCCCGGCGCGTAATAATCCGTGGTCGACGAAGACGCAGGTAAGTCGGTCACCGATGGCGCGTTGTACGAGGGCTGCGGCGACTGCGGAGTCTACGCCGCCGGAAAGCCCGCAGATTGCGCGGTGTTCGGGTCCTACTTGGTCCCTTACTGTTTGGATGAGTTCTTCAGCAATATTTGCTGGGGTCCAGTTTTGTTCTAAGCCGGCGATTTCAGTGAGGAAGCGTACCAGTACTTCTTGCCCGTGTGGGGAGTGCAGTACTTCTGGATGGTATTGCACGCCTGCCATGCGGCGGGTTTGGCATTCGAAAGCTGCTACGGGTGCGCCTTCGGATTGGGCGGTGACTTCGAAGCCTTCTGGTGCTTGTGAAACGGCGTCGCCGTGGCTCATCCATACTTTGTGAGTGGTTTCGAAATCGCGGTGTAATAGGCCGGAGCGGATATGGATGTCGGTGCGACCGTATTCCCTAGCCCCAGTGTTGGCGACGGTTCCGCCTAGGGCGTGCGTCATGGCTTGGAAGCCGTAGCAGATGCCGAAAACGGGGATGTCGAGTTCTAGAAGTTCGGCGTCTAAAGAGGGTGCGTCTGGGGCGTAGACCGAGCTGGGGCCGCCGGAAAGAATTAAGGCTGCGGGGTTTTTTGCTTTAATTTCTTCGGCTGTGGCGGTGTGGGGCACAACTTCGGAATAAATTTTTGCTTCGCGCACGCGCCTGGCAATGAGCTGGGCGTATTGCGCGCCGAAATCAACAACAAGTACGGGGTTGGTTTGTTTAGTCACAATTATGCAGTCTACCTTGCCTGCTAAAAAGCACAGAATGCTCAGGTTTTAATGGCTTGTTCCAGTGCGGTTGTCAGTGCCAGTCTAAAGGCGGTGATTTTGGGGTGGTTTTCGGTTCCGGCGCGTACTGCGCTGAATAAGGTGCGGGTGGGATTATCGGGCAGTGGGTTGATGCGGAATCCTACGGTGGTGTCGGACAGCACTAGTCTGGGTAGGAAGGCTACTCCCATGCCTTGGCTTACTAACTGTAGTTGCAGTAGTGGTGCTGAGGATTCCACTATGATGTGTGGGCTAAAGCCGTGGTCGTGGCAGATGCTGCGTTCCCATTTTCCTGCTGGGGTGTAGGCGGGGTCGAGCATAAATGGGTAGTCGCGCATGTCGCTTAAGTCGGCTTGCCACTGCCATGGTCCGTGGTCGGGGCTTACTAATACGAGTGGTTCGTTGTAGAAGTCTTGTCTTTCTATACGCGCACTGGCGTGGTGTTCTCCGGGGAATTGTTCACCGATGGTTAGGTCGACGTGGTTGTCTTCTAAAGCTTTCATCCCCTCGACGACGTCAGCGAGGATGAATTCTACTTTTAGGCCGGGGTAGCGCTTGTTGAGTATTTGGATAATGGGTGCACTCAGCGAGGCAAGCACGGTTTGGAAGCAGGCGATTCGTAATAGGCCAGTGACCGCGGTGCGGTCGGCTAGGGTGGCTTCGGCTTCGTTGACTGTTTTGATTATTTTTTCACCGTAGTCAGCAAGCAGGTGCCCGCGGTCAGTAAGGCGTAACCCTCGGCTGGATTTGGCTAGTAGGGGGTATCCTACTTCTTTTTCCAGTTGTGCTAGTTGCTGTGATACTGCCGAGTGGGTGATGAGCTTGGCCTCGGCTACGGCTGTTACGGTGCCGAGGCGTCTGAGTTCGGTAAGCAGCTGAAGCCGCTGAGGTTCATAGTCATATGTCAGTTAATCTTACAAATATCGGGAAGATTTTATTGCTGGACTTACAAGTTTTTATTTACGACAATATTCCCATGTCCACTGCGCTTAAACCTCAACCAGTCCGCGGCGCTCTGCTTGTCCTCGGTTCTTGCATTTCCCTGCAGTTTGGCGCTGCCTTTGCAATATTGTTGTTCCCATTGATCGGGGTGGGCACCACCACGTTGTACCGGTTGTTTTTCGCCGGGCTGATATTATGCGTGCTGCTGCGCCCGAAAGTAACCCGGTGGAGCAAAAAGCAATGGCGTGCGGTGGTGTTGTTCGGTTTGGCTTTAGGCAGTATGAATACGTTCTTTTATGCTGGCATTGACCGGCTTCCGCTTGGCACTGCGGTTGCTATTGAGTTTATTGGCCCACTGACCCTTGCTGCTTGTTTATCTCGTAGCCTCAAAGATTTCCTGTGGGTAGCAATCGCTGTCAGTGGTATTGCGTTGTTTGGGGTCGAATCAGCACTAGGTATTAGCAGCCTTGACTTGCTTGGGGTGGTTTTTGTTCTCGCAGCTGGTTTCTTTTGGGCGCTTTATATCTTGGCCGCAGCTTCCGCGAGCCGAGAAGTCCTTGGCACCGACGCCATCGCAATGGCGTTACTGATCGGGGTCATTCCTACGCTGCCGGTGGGGCTTGGTAATGCGTCTGCCCCTTTGACCGATCCGAAACTATTGGCCTTTGCGGTGGCCACGGCCATTTTCGCTTCCCTGATTCCTTATACTTTGGAGTTTCTAGCACTGCAGCGGGTACGCTCGGGCACTTTCGGGATCTTAATGTCCATGGAACCTGCCGTGGCCGCGATAGCTGGTTTCCTGTTGCTTGGTCAGCGCATGGGTTTGCTGGGGATTCTGGCAATCTGTCTGGTCATTACCGCTTCGATTGGCACAACCCTCAGCACCAGAAGCAAACCCACTGTAACTATTAGTCATGAGGATCCGTAGCGCCGAATCTCATTTTTTCGCCAATAAGGTGCACAATAGATGTTATGCGTGGAAAACACCGACTTTGGGGCGTGCTCTTAATCCTCGGTTCTAACACTATCTTCCAGTTGGGTTCAGCCACTGCAACAACCCTGTTCGAGCACATAGGCGCCTTGCCAACGACTTTCGCACGGCAGCTTATCGCTGGGTTAATCCTGCTAGCCATCACCCACCCCCAGCTGCACAAATGGAATGAGCAACAATGGCGTTATGTGGTGGCCTTTGGGGTGGTGCTGGGGATTATGAATAGCTTTTTCTACCTAGCCATCAATCGTATTCCACTCGGGGTGGCGGTTACTATTGAATTCCTCGGCCCGTTAGCAGTGGCCGCGGTGTTATCACGCAACTTCCGCGACATCGTATGGGTGGCCTTGGCCTTGATTGGTATTCTGCTGTTCGGTGCTGAAGGCATCCTAGGTAATGCCACCTTAGACCCACTGGGGATGATTTTCGCCCTCGTTGCCGCGACGGGTTGGGTTTTCTATATTCTTATTGCCGCCAAAGTAGGCGAACATGTTCCCGGCACTGGCGGGCTGGCCATGGCGCTATTAATAGCTTCCACCATGCTAGCCCCGTTCGGCGCACTCGGCGCGCTACCAGTGCTTTTCGACGCCCACCTGCTTCTCCTCGCCGCACTCACCGCATTATTCGCGTCACTCATTCCGTTTAGTTTCGAGTTTTTTGCACTCAAGCGGGTGCCCAGCAAGACGTTTAGTGTTCTCATGTCCTTAGAGCCAGCAATCGCCGCCACCATTGGGATCGTGATTTTGCAGCAACCGCTTAGCATCTTCAGCGCCATAGCCATCAGTTGCGTCACTATTGCTGCATTCGGTAGTGCCTTAAGCAGGGATTAACCTGAGGTACGGACGGAAAGTTCCACCTTTTGGAAACTCTTTAAGTCAAAATAGCCGCATTTCGCTAGTGCCCGCCTTAAGCCGCCACAGAAATTTTGGGTTCCCAATGGGTCAGTGGACGGACCGTGAATGATGGTTTCCAGGCTGGGTTGGCAATCGGCGGGTTTCTGCAGCCGCTCTACGGTTCCGCGTGGGAACCGGGGATGCCCTGCCACTGACGGCCAATAATAGCCTTGACCAGCTGCTTCTTTGGCTGCCGCTAATGGGGCGCCAAGGATTACCGCATCAGCTCCGCAGGCAATGGAAGTTACCACATGGCCAGTATTTTTGATCCGACCGTCAGCAATAACATGAACGTAGCGGCCACCGGTTTCATCCAAATAGTCCCGGCGCGCTGCCGCCACATCCGCTATAGCGGTGGCAAGTCCCGATTCAATCCCCAGAGCCACGTAGTTAGTGCTCCCACCGGCACCCACGATGATTCCCACCGCACCGGTGCGCATCATATGTAACGCGCTGTAGTAATCAGTGACTCCCCCAACTATCACTGGGACCTCTAGTGAGGAGATGAATTCCTTCAGATTCAGCGTTTCGGAATTAGCACTGATGTGTTCGGCCGATAGCGTGGTGCCTTGGATAAACAGTAGTTCCGCGCCGGCTTTCATTACTATTGGGGCGATTTCTTGAGCGCGTTGTGGGGAAACCCGTACCGCAACCGTGGCACCAGAGTCACGTACCTGGGCGATGCGTTCGCCCAGCAAATCCGCATCAATGGGTGCTGCGTGTAATTCTTGCAGCTTTGCGATGGCGCCTGAGGCGTCATTGGTGCGCTCGAAGCTGGCAACCACCTCACTGATCGCCGCATCAACATCGGCATGACGGCCTAATAAACCTTCGGCGTTTAATACCCCCATGCCCCCTAGTCGATCCATTTCAATAACAAACTCAGGGTTGGCCAAAGCGTCAGTAGGATGAGAAATCAGCGGGATTTGGAAGTTATACGCATCAATATTCCACGAAGTATCAACGTCTTTGGACGAACGAGTGCGACGGGTCGGAACGACAGCGACGTCGTTCAGTGTGTAGGTGCGGCGTGCCTCGCGGCCACGTCCAATTTCAACATAATCACGCATGGATGGTTCTCCTCGTTAAGTCAACGGCTCTCAATCCTACCC
The DNA here is from genome assembly GCA_963520895.1 of uncultured Corynebacterium sp. GTDB lineage: Bacteria > Actinomycetota > Actinomycetes > Mycobacteriales > Mycobacteriaceae > Corynebacterium. The sequence goes on from CAUQSW010000072.1 coordinate 8,806, forward strand.
GCCGCAACGTCGAACCTGTGAGTTAGGTAAGCAAGGGTCGTGACAATCCGCTAATCAGGGGTATCAATCACCCCTTTTTGAGTGCCCCTATTGTTTAAATAAGCTGAAATTTTCAATTGTCGTGTGATGTCCCACCACCCCCAACCGATGATATTAACGAGCAAGGAGACATACCTTGCTCACGGCGGCACCGGCCTGCCTTAAAAGAAGGGAATCCCTGCGCAACCACCCCTTCTGGGCAACCGGTGCCGCACCTTTTATTTTAAGCAGATTCAAAAATCCTGACGTGCTTATAAATAAGATTCACTGCATTGTGGGTCAACAAGGATCGCCGATCCCACTGTGTTGCATCAGAACCGTCTCGTTTGGTTGCCACCACAACAGACAATTCGGGAGCAACCGTCATCGTGCCATATACCGTGTCAAAGGCAGCACCTTCTCCCGAAGAAAGCACGCTACCACCGGAAACGTGGATATCATTACGTACCGAAATGCCTTGAGAACGCGTGGGAAAATCTTGTGCCCATGCTTTTGCTGTATGTCCACCGATAGCCTCGACAGTGCCACCATTAATAATGACACTATCGTTAGATTCAATGGCATTACAACCATCAGTGGACATTTTGCTCTCGGCTTTAAGCCCGCCGCTATTGACTGTCACCGACCCCTTAGACAGCACGCCCCTAGCAAGACCATAACGGACACCACCGGACTGGGCACTAACTGCTGGACCGTCAATTACCACCCCAGCGGCACCAGCAACAATCGCATGAGATTGTTTCACTACCAGCCCCTGCGCTGTGGAAATATCTATGGTGCCATCACCTGCAAACACCAACCCATTGGCAGTAATTCCCACCCGATCGACTTCATATCCAGTCGGAAGTTTCGTCCCGGGAATGTGAATAACATTTTCACCGATCACCCTGATGGTCAGATCCTCAGGTGAGGAAATCGCCGTTCCCACCTTCTCATCGTGGATAGTCGCATTAGTCAAAGTCAGCGTGCGAGTTTCAGGGTCGAACTTTACCGAACCAGAGCCGTCACCCAGAATGTCGTCTTTAGTAGCATCGGTAACAGTCTTACCCAATACGCTCAGCGAATACTCTTGACTGGCGGCAGTCACGGGGACAGAGATAACCCCCAATAGCACGAGCAATGCTGCAAGAACTGTTCGCGGTCTGGAAAAATATTTTAATGGAGATAACAGGGACATAAAACCACAACCTCTACTATGGAATACGGTATCCCCACCCACTATAAGTAAATCTTTTCGCCAAGAAGAAAGCACCAACACATGCCTGATGTTTACTCCGCTGTCGATGGCACTGACGCCTTCGCTTTCTACGTTGAAAACGTACCCATTGAGTTTATGACTCCCGCAACGTACATCTCTTCTGCGACGTATAGCTACCGGCTCCATGGCATGGAAAGCCTTAGAAAATCCACCCTGAATCGAAATGGTTCATTCAAAACCTTAGAGGATCCTGCGGGGCCAGAGGACGCATTGTTAATTCCCGGCATCTCTGTGGTGGAGATCAACCCAATCACTATCGACGAAGCCATCGGCGTCAGCCTGACCACCTTCAGCAAGGAACCTAGACCAGCCACCCCAGAAAACCACCTGATGTTCTCAGAAGTCTCAGTAGAGTTTTTAACTGGAGACCGGCCATATTTCATTGCTCCTGATGGCGAGCCGCTTGGGTTGGATGAAGAAATCAATAGGTGGAAACTTCCAGTATTTGGTATCTGGCGGGTACGTGCCTATGGTGATTACGACTTCGAAGCTGCGGGCGGCATAGCAGGGCGCCATCCTGATGCCATTTTCCCCAGTTTTTATAAAGAATCTGGGCGTACCCCAGAAAGCCTCCCCTGCCAAATCCGCTTAGAATTCTGGCCGGAAAAAACCTTAAGGGATGCGGTACACAAAACCCGCGAATCAGGCGATGAGCTTATCATCACCCCCCCCCGCACTGATTACATACTCAGCGGATCACCAGAGGAAATAGCTAGTCGCTACGTACCTCAATAACCAGCAGGTTAAAGTGGTGCCCATCTAAGTCGGTAAAGCCCGCGCCGTACATACCATTAAATTCCATGGGTTCGGCGGTGATTTCTCCACCTGCGGCGCGGACCCGATCAATCACCTCGTGCACCTCTTCGCGGGTTTTTACCCCGATACTAATTAACACCTCGGTGCGGGTGTTTAAGTACGGAACAGGTAGGAACTGTTCTAGCGATTCATGTGGGAACAACATGATGTAGCTTCCGTCGGGCAATACCACTCTGCGCATAGCCTCAGGCATATGGGAATCCTGCTCAAAGCCAATGGCAGTGTAGAACTCAGCGGCACGCTCTAGGTCAGCAACGCCAATATTGAACCACAATGAATGCATAAAACCTACCTCTTGTTGTTTACCGATAATTCGGCGCTTCTACCGTTTGCTGAATGTGGTGCGGGTGGGATTCTTTAAGACCAGCGGAGGTGATCTGCACGAACCGAGCCTGTTGTAGCTCTGCAATGGAAGAAGAACCGGTATAGCCCATTGCGGCACGCAAGCCACCAACCAACTGGTGGGTGATCATTTCAATGGGGCCGCGGTACGGAACCTGCCCCTCAATGCCTTCCGGCACCAGCTTATCTTCGCTTTTCACATCAGCCTGGAAATAGCGGTCTTTAGAGAACGAACGCTTCTCGCCACTCAAACCGCGACCTTGCATGGCGCCCATGGAACCCATACCACGGTAACGCTTATACTGCTTACCGTTGACTACCACCACATCACCAGGTGATTCTGTGGTGCCAGCCAGCATCGAGCCGAGCATCACGGTGGAAGCGCCAGCAGCAATGGCTTTGGCAATATCGCCAGAGAACTGCATGCCGCCGTCGGCAATAATAGGAACGCCTGCGGCGCGGCACGGTACAGCGGCCTCCATGATGGCGGTGATCTGCGGCGCACCCACACCAGCAACCACCCGGGTGGTGCAAATAGAACCTGGGCCAATGCCGACCTTAACAGCGTCAGCTCCGGCTTCGATCATGGCCTTAGCAGCTTCCCGGGTTGCCAGGTTGCCGCCAATCACGTCAACCTTGTGCCCGAATTCTTTTTTCACCCGAGTAATCATGTCTAATACCCCGCGTGAGTGCGCGTGGGCGGAATCGACGACGAGGACATCGACCCCGGCGTCGACAAGCGCCCCAGCGCGTTCTAAGGACTCGGATCCCACGCCAATGCCAGCGCCTACCAGCAGCCGGCCAGCGGCGTCCTTGGCAGCCTTGGGGTGCTGCTCAATCTTGACGAAGTCTTTAACAGTAATCAGACCGGTTAAGTGCCCCTCGGCGTCTACGATTGGTAGTTTTTCTACCTTATGAGCGGATAGTAATGCCAGCGCCTCTTTTTTAGTCACGCCTTCTTGGGCTACAAACAGCGGCATGGGGGTCATAACTTCTGAGACTTTGCGGCTGTAATCGGCCTCGAACCGCATATCGCGATTGGTGCAAATGCCTACTAATTTATTATCACTATCTACTACCGGCAGCCCGGAGATGCGATACTTAGCGCACAGGGCGTCTACCTCAGAGATGGTCATATCCGGTGAGCAGGTCACTGGGTCTGATACCATGCCAGATTCCGAGCGTTTTACAATCTCTACATTGGCAGCCTGGTCTTCAATGGAAAGATTGCGGTGCAAAATGCCTATACCACCTTCCCTAGCCATTGCTACCGCCATGCGAGATTCCGTAACGGTATCCATGGCGGCAGAAAGAATAGGGATATTCAGCGTAATATTACGAGTAAGTTGTGTAGTCGTGGTGGTTTCTGAAGGAATGACTTCCGAAGCATCGGGGAGTAATAATACATCGTCAAATGTCAGGCCAACCAGTGCTACCTTTCCAGGATCGTCGCCGCCGGTGGATACTCGCTGCTGCGTCATTTAAAAAATCCTCCTGCCAAAGGAAATTGATTAAAGGGCTGTGAAAAGCCGCAAGGTTTTATATAGACTAACCCTTTTAGCTGCACAAGACGCAATCGGTGGTTCTGGGTGCAGGTTTAGCGGAAATTTTTAGTCCTTCATCCTGTTAAGAGGTTGAACTCCACCCCTTGAGAGCCTTAGGGTATAGGGGTGACTTTCGATTGGCAGATGCCCCGCGACCCGTTCGCAGACGATCCCAATGATCCGGCATCGTTTTTAGAAGACGACGATCCGATGCCGCCATTATCGGATCAAGAGCGAGCACAGGTTCAACATGACCTCATGCTGGTTGCCCAGTTCCGTGCAGCCTTGGGACCACGAGGGATTAATGGCATCTTCTTTTATTGTGAGGATTGCGAAGAGCATCACTATTACGACTGGGACATCATGGCAGCCAATATGCGTGCCACGTTGGCTGGGGAGCTAAGCCCAGTGCACGAGCCCAGTTTAAACCCCAATCCAGCCGCCTATGTGCCGTGGGATTACTGCTTGGGTTACTTAGATGGCATGAATGCCCCACGGTTTTAACTAAAAAATCACCGGCTTGAGGTACCTCAAGCCGGTGATTTTTTATTATGTGTTACCGATATTCATCAGGGACTTGTAATTCCGGGGGCGAGGCCGGAGCCGAGGGCGAACCGCCGTCGCTAGGTGGTTCTACCAATGGTGATGGTTGCGGGTTCTGCGTTTGCGGTGGCGCCACGATCGGGGCCGCCGGTTCCACTGTCACAGTTACCGTGGTTGTCACTGGTTCTTGTGATGGTGGGGCTTCAGTTACCGTCACCGTGGTGGGTGCTACCTGAGGTTGAGCCTTGTCGTTCTTAGGTTGCGCCGATGCCTGCTTGCCCTCGTTGAGCTGGTTCACTAAGTCTTGGACTTCGGCGAGTATCGCCCGAGCGCCCTCCACATCACCACTCTTGGTCAGTGAATTAGCTTCTTCGAGTTTGCTGGCCAGCTCCACTACGGCAGCGTGGTCGGTAGTCTTGAACACCTGTTGTTTGGCTCCATACAGAACCGAACCTTCCTTAGCCGCATAGATGGCTGAGCCACTAGCAGCGATGAGTAAGGTGGCTGCTGCTGCGCCTATTAAGCCAGAGCCAAACTTGCCTAAACGACGGCGTTTGGAACGCTGCGCTCCTAAGTCAATGACATCACCAGCTGGTTCTTCGGTGGCTTCTGGAAGCGTAACTCCCAGTTCTTCGAGGGTAGGCGCAGCTGGCATGTCTGCACTAATTTCATCATGTAATGACAAAAGGAGGTCAGCGAGGGGGTCGGTTCCACCACTCGGGTCTGTGCCACGCGAAAGTTCAGTCAAGAAGACGTCATCGAAGATGAGCTCGTTGAGCGTGTCATCAATGACCTCCTCTGGACCATTCACGTTGCTGTTCGTCATGTTATTCAATCTCCTGCGCGAGCACCTTGCGCAGTGCCGCGAGCGCACGATGCTGTGCGACGCGAACTGCACCAGGTGTACTACCAACAATTTCGGCAGTTTCTTCTGCCGAGAGGCCAACAAAAATCCTTAAGATTAGGATTTCCCTTGGCTTATCACTAAGTAGATCGAGTAGCTCTCGAACTCTGTTACTTCCCGCCGCGACTAGCGCTAGTTCTTCGGGGGTATCCCGATCGACCGCTTCGTCTGGCACTTGCTCCGTGGGATTGGATAAATCCCTCGAATAACTCCGATGGGCGTCAGCGACTTTGTTGTGGGCAATACCGTAGACAAAGGCCATAAATGGCCTTCCCCGATCAACGAAGCTATTAATGGAAGTTGCCACTGCTAGACAGATCTCTTGAGCCACATCCTCGGGGGTAGGATGCCGCCCGCCAGAAATACGCGCTCGGGCGTAGCGCAGCACCATGGGGTGAATGATCGTTATGATTTTTTGCAAAGCACGAGCATCCCCTTGGCTAGCATGCGGGACGAGGTCCGCCAACAGCTGCTCAGTTTCACTCATACTTAAAATCAACTTCCTTATACCGTTTGCTCTACGACGAAGTCGCGAACAAACGCCATGCACGTCACTTTTTCAGTCAACGCGACATTGCAATAATGTAATACCAATTACTTAACCTACTATAAGGTTTTTTGGGGAAATCACATAATCTGCATTGTCGGTTTGTTTTTATTTTACAATCACCGTCCGGCTGCCCTGAAAACCTCAGCATAATTACACCCCTTCCTAACAGTAACCACGATAAGCACCTTTTGCCGCACCACCCCCATTTATTCACAGTCACTCCGCTACTTGAGAAGATTTTTGGGCGCAAACACATCATAAAAACGCCCTTACAGAACAGTAACTGTAAGGG
>CAUQSW010000073.1:0-14925 GCA_963520895.1 uncultured Corynebacterium sp.
CAAACCCAACCCAACAACCAACAACAAACCCCACCAATGAAAAATCCGGGCTAGCTCTTCTTTAATACTTGCCGCCACCCAAGTTTACTGCCATTGTGCAAGATCGAACGGCGATAAATATGCGCAGCCACCCGCAGCACCACCAGCATGCTGGCGGCCAACAGGGCATAGGAACCAATCAACATTGGTAGGTTGAAATACCCCGCCGCATACTCCATCGGCGCAGCACCTAGCGAAAACGGTGGCACCCACGCCAAAACCTGCATAATCAGAGAATCGGTGGACATGAACCCAAAAGCGGGAATGTACACAGTAGCCAGCAACAACATCATGATAGGTGACTGCGTCGATTGCAGATCTTCCGTCCGGGACACCATAGATCCCGCCGCAGCGTACAACCCGCCAAAAAAGAGCATCCCTAGAATAAAACCAATGATGAGCAGAGGGATCAGGCCATAGCTAATAACTGAATCACCCAGTAGTCCAGACATGCGTACCGCAATCAGACCCGCCGTCACTGTTATTAGGGTGCCAATGGTGCCCACGATAGTGCTGCCTAGCAGTTTTCCTGCCAAAAAGTCCAGCGGCCGCACTGTGGAAAGAATGATCTCCACCACCCGTGACGACTTTTCCTCGGTGATCCGCGACCCAACATTAGCGGCGAACATCATAATGAACGACAGCATCATGAGCGTGCCGAACATAATCGTGGTCATTGCAGTTTTATTGCTCTGTTTAGCAATATTGACGGGTGTTACCGTCGCTGGTGGCAAAGCAGCACTATATGCCTGCGTATCGACGCCTACCCGTTGCAGCGCCTCTGCGTGGGCGGCACTGCTTACCGCCAACTCGACAGCAGCAGTAACATTCGGATCGGCAATGCCCTCACTGATGAGGTCATAACCCGAATCGGTGGCAACAATTGCCGCATCCTTGCCATCGCGAACCTGCTGTTCGGCGTCGTCACGCGAGGCGGCAGTCGAAACATGAAGGTCGGGAACCCCTGTGAAGATGGATTCGGAAACCCCCACAACCACCACCTCTGAGCTTCCGTCATTATGCTTGTTATACCAACTCATGCCACCAATAACGCCGAGAACAATAAGCAAGGATGCGGCGATGGTGACGATAATGCCTTTATTGCGCGTAAGCAGGTAGATTTCGCGCCAGGAAACAATGCCAATGATTTGTTTTGCTGAGTAGTTCATGCTGTGACGACCTCCTTAAATAGATCAGTCAGGCTGGGGACTTTACGGGTGAAGGAATGCACCGGACCGGCTGCTAGGGCGGCACGTAAAATGAGCTGATCGTCTAGGTCATCGGGCTTTTCTATGACGATGCGCCCTGGTTCTTGCTCTACTACTGTGCAGCCTTGTGGAACCCAATCATGGGTGGGGCTGTGGATTTCCAGAAGGATCGGGCCACGGGTGCGTAGCTGGTCAACGGTTCCTTCGGCACGCATTTCACCTTTGGTTATGATGCCCACACGGTCGCATAACCGCTGCACCAAATCGAGTTGGTGGGAGGAAAACAGCACCGGAATCCCACTGTGAGCGCGTGTTATAAGCATATCGCTCATCACAGAAACCGCTACTGGGTCAAGCCCTGAGAAGGGCTCGTCCAGAATGAGTATTTTTGGATTGTGCACCAGCGATGCCGCCAATTGCACACGTTGTTGATTGCCTAGGCTTAAATCGTTGAGCTGGTCGTTAGCCCGCTCGGCTAGGCCTAATTGCTCCAGTAATGTAGTGGCGTTTTGTTTGGCTTCTGTTGTGCTCAGGCCATGAAGCCTTGCCAGGAAAATCAACTGATCAAGGATTTTTTCCTTCGCATAAAGTCCGCGTTCTTCCGGCATGTATCCAATTGCGCGCCGCAGTGAGTCATCCATGGGCTGGCCGCCGAATCGAACCTCGCCAGAATCGGCCTGAAGCACGCCTAGGGCAATGCGCATGGCGGTAGATTTGCCTGCGCCATTAGAGCCGACAAATCCATAAATCTCACCAGGATGAACCGTAAGGCTCATATCATTAAGTGCAACAACGTCGCCGAAAGTCTTATTAAGCTTGATGATTTCCAAAGTGGACATAGTCACTCCTTTCAGTCTCCAGAAAACGTAAGTGCATACGCGATCGTGGGTAGGGATGAGATAAGGACGAACACCGAACAATTAAGCAGCAGAATCGAAGTAACCCACCGGGTGGGGGAATCGACGGGGGCGTATCCAACAAAGGTCAGCGCATAGGTGAAAAACAACACGTGGAAGCACAGTAACCAGTAGGCGATTGAGCGCCAGGTGGTTAGGACTGAGTACTCATACTCGTCTAAAAAGTCGAGGGGCGCGGAATCTTTTTGGTTAATGCTCAACCGCAGCACTGCAAGGGCGGTCATGGCCGGTGGCGCGAACAGCATATTTAGTGCTGCTACTGGTTCGAAGAAAATCTGGGCGATATTGGTCAGCAGGAAACCCGTGGTAGCGACGTAAAAGGTAATGATTAATGCTTTACGACGCCGCGGTGTGCGCCAGCGTGGAAACAATTTTTTCAATGTGTCATGGCGTTTTTGCCACCGTTCGCCGCGTCTGAGTTGGTACCGATGCGACCAGACGGCGATGTGTTCACCTAGTTTATTCATGAGCGTTATTACCTGCTGTGGCTGACAGTGCTGTAGATGGCAGTGGACATCGGTTCAAATCGTTTTCTACTGAACACCGCCTCAACGGGTAAGTCGAAAACCTCACAAATCCGCAGGGCTAAATCCAAGCTGGGGGAGTGATCCCCACGTTCCAAAGCGCCGATCGTCTGTGGGTTTACATCTGTGCGCTGAGCCAGTTCCGCGCGGGATAGATTGTGCTCGGTTCTGAGTACCTTTACCCGATTGAAAATCGGTTTTGTAGGTCTTTTCTTTGGTGTCATACAAATAATTATTGTATAAACCCAACAAAAAAATCAACTGATTGCATGATTTGCTGCTGTTGTGATGGGTCGTGTGAGTGCTTGGCATTGATAAGCTTGCGAAAGGCTAAAACGTACGGTAAGGTGGTCGATCGGACTTTTATAAGTTCCATCAAGACATATTTTCACCTACTTTGTTGTAGGCCTACCGCCTTGTGCGACCGGATAAAAGTGGCAGCGAGCACCTTAGCTATTGAGCTTCAAGGGGCGATAAGTGGCCGGTGACTATTCGGTTAACGCAATAAGGTGACAGGAACCGCGACGAGAAAGGCTATAAAGGTCACTTCATATGACCATGACTGATCCAATTGCTGACATGTTGTCGCGTGTGCGCAATGCAAATCATGCACATCACGACACTGTGTCTATGCCTTCATCCAAGCTTAAGGCGAATATCGCTGGGATTTTGAAGGCAGAAGGCTACATTGCTGATTACACCGTCGAAGACGCTCGGGTAGGCAAGACCCTCACCCTAGAGCTGAAGTACGGCCCAACCCGGGAACGTGCCATCGCTGGTTTGCGTCGCGTGTCCAAGCCAGGTCTTCGGGTGTATGCAAAGTCCGACAACCTGCCACAGGTTCTGGGCGGCTTGGGTGTGGCTATCATTTCCACCTCTCAAGGCCTGCTGACCGACCGTCAGGCTAAAGCGAAAGGCGTAGGCGGAGAAGTTCTCGCCTACGTCTGGTAAGGGAGGAGCGAAAATGTCACGTGTAGGTAGGACACCTATCGCTGTTCCAGCTAATGTTGAAGTAAAAATTGATGGCCAGCATGTTGAGGTCAAGGGTCCTAAAGGCACCTTGTCGCACACTGTTTCCGAGCCAATCAAGGTCGCCATGGAAGGCAACGAGATCCTCGTTACCCGTCCTGACGACAACCGCAAGAACCGTTCATTACACGGCTTGTCCCGTTCTTTGATTAACAACCTGGTTATCGGTGTTACCGAGGGTTATACCATCAAGATGGAAATCTTCGGTGTTGGTTACCGTGTGCAGGCTAAAGGCAAGGACCTAGAGTTCTCCTTGGGCTACTCGCATCCAGTGCTCATCGAAGCACCAGAAGGTATTACTTTCGCAGTGGATGGCAACACCAAGTTGTCTGTCTCTGGTATCGACAAGCAAAAGGTCGGACAGATCGCCGCCAACATCCGCAAGCTCCGTAAGGACGATCCTTATAAGGGCAAGGGTATTCGTTACGAAGGCGAGCAGATCCGTCGCAAGGTCGGAAAGACGGGTAAGTAAGCAATGAGCAACAACGAAAAATCAAACCGCAGGCGCGTACCGGTGGGTAAAGACATCTCCACCCGCCGTCGTGAAGCCCGTGCACGTCGCCACTTCCGTATCCGCAAAAACTTGCGTGGCACCCCTGAGGTACCACGGTTGGCTGTACACCGCAGCTCGCGGCACATCCATGTTCAGGTCATTGACGACATTGCTGGCCACACCCTTGCTGCTGCTTCTTCTGTTGAGGCTGTTGCAGCTGTCGACGGCGACAAGAAGGCAAAAGCTACCAAGGTAGGTCAACTGATCGCTGAGCGTGCTAAGGCTGCAGGCATCGAAAAGGTTGTTTTCGATCGCGGTGGCTACAAGTACCATGGTCGCGTCGCTGCCCTAGCTGATGCAGCTCGTGAAGGTGGTCTGAAGTTCTAATGATTAACAACAACGGAAGGAACGCCTAATGTCCGGACGTGAACGGCGTGACGGCGGACGCTCCGCCGATGAAAACAAAAACGAGCGCCGCGGTGGCCGCCGCGACGATCGTCGTAATCAGCAACAAGACGAGCGCTCGCAATACATCGAGCGTGTTGTAACTATTAACCGCGTGTCCAAGGTGGTCAAGGGTGGTCGTCGCTTCAGCTTCACCGCACTTGTCATCGTTGGCGATGGTAAAGGCATGGTCGGTGTTGGCTACGGCAAGGCTAAAGAAGTCCCCGCAGCCATCCAAAAGGGTGCTGAGGAAGCTCGCAAGAACTTCTTCCGCGTACCCATGGTTGCTGGAACCATCACCCACCCAGTTCAAGGTGAAGCTGCCGCTGGCGTCGTAATGATGCGCCCTGCTTCCCCTGGTACCGGTGTTATCGCCGGTGGTGCTGCCCGTCCAGTACTGGAATGCGCTGGCATCCAGGACATTTTGTGCAAGTCGCTGGGTTCTGACAACGCCATCAACGTGGTACATGCCACCGTTGCTGGTCTCAAGCAGCTAGTGCGCCCAGAAGAGGTAGCAGCTCGTCGTGGCAAGAGCCTAGAAGAGGTCGCTCCCGCTCGGATGCTGCGCGCCCGCGCAGGACAGGAGGCTTAATATCATGGCCTTGAAGATTACCCAAAAAAGGGGACTGGTTGGCGCCAACCCAAAGCAGCGTAAAAACATGGCTGCTCTTGGCCTAAAGCGCATCAACCACTCCGTCATCCGCCAAGATAACCCAGCGGTGCGCGGCATGATTCGTATTGTGCAGCACATGGTTACTGTCGAAGAAGTGGCAGGGGAGTAGATAAATGAGCGAAGTAATTAAGCTTCACGATCTGCGCCCAGCAAAAGGCGCAAACAAAGCCAAGACTCGCGTTGGTCGCGGTGAGGGTTCCAAGGGTAAAACCGCTGGTCGCGGTACCAAAGGTACTAAGGCTAGGAAGCAAGTTTCGGCAGCTTTCGAGGGTGGCCAGATGCCCATCCACATGCGGTTGCCAAAACTCAAGGGCTTCAAGAACCCCAATAAGGTTATTTTCCAGGTAGTCAACGTTGGCGACCTAGAAACCAAGTTCCCTAACGGGGGCGACGTCACCGTGGCTGACATCGTTGCTGCTGGCCTCGTACGGCCAAAGCAACCGGTGAAGGTACTTGGTGAAGGGGACCTCACTGTCAAGCTCAATGTCACAGCAGACAAGTTCTCTAAGTCTGCTGTGGAAAAGATTGAGGCTGCCGGTGGTACGGTTACCGCTACCGCTAAGAAGTAGCTTTTCGACGCTGTAAGGCGTTGGAGCACAAAGCGCCAGTCCTGTGATAAACAACAGGGCTGGCGCTTTTGGTTCGCTCGGTATGGTTTTGCCACTTAAGCCGGGTTTGTTCTTATGGAGGAAGTCCTTGGTGGTGAAGGTCGTTTAACTACGTAGTTGATAGCAACTGCAACGTTTTGAGGTGTTGCAGAAAGGATCTGAGTTTTTTTTGCGCCGAAGTGGTGATGAAAAACTACTTGAGCTACACCGCTATTTTAAGCCATTAATCGATTCTACTGTGGGAGAGCTGAACCTAGTTTGCTTACACATAACAAATAAAATACTCACCGGTATATTGTGTCTAACCTCGATCAGTATGAAAAATAGTATTTTCTGCCTTATGCCACAATGTCAAGAGTTATCTTCACCACCTACCTAGAACCGGCTCGGGTCAAAAGCTGGTTTACCCATTTGCTTAACGTGGGGTTACGTCATTTACCCAGTGGGATTGCCATGATTCCTATTCCGATCATAAGCGGTATCATCTCAGTCAGAAATTTTCTTTTCAACTGGTAAATGCAACTAACCATGCTGTCGTCGGGCAAATATGGCTGCGTAGGCGGCATGTGCTCCCGGCATTCCATGCACTCCAGCACCTGGAGGAGTGGCACCGGATGCCAGAAAGGTTTTCGCACCGACGCGGTATGGCTGGGTTGTAAGCCCAGGCCGCAGCAAAGCGCTGGCTCCAGCCATCGCACCTCCAGCGATATCACCGCCGATAAGGTTGGGGTTCCATGCCTCCAGCTGCATGGGGCCGGTTGAGTGTTTGTCGACGATCATCTCTCGGAATCCCGGGGCGAAACGCTCAATCTGCGACTCTATGAGAGATGTAACTTCGTCAGGGTGAGTTTCTTCATAACCGTGAGGTACATGAGTATAAGTCCACAGCACATGACCGGTTTGACTTCGAGTCGGGTCGGCTATTTGTTGCTGACAGACCATAATGAAGGGTTTATCTGGAAGTTTTCCAGCTTGCACCTGTTTTTCCGCGTGGTCAATTTCTGACGCAGTGCCTCCAACATGCACAGTAGTGGCTGCACAGACACGGGAGTCCTTCCACGGTACAGGTTGAGTGAGAAGATAATCGACTTTGAAGATACCCATCCCGTAGCGCCAGCGGCTGAAGCGGCTGCGGACTCCACGACCGAGATCGACGCCAGGAAGATTAAGAATCTGTCGTGGGGTGAGATTTAGGATTGCAGCATCGTGAACCGGAAGTTCGTGTAAGTGCGTGACCTCACAAGTGAGATGGATGCGTACACCATATTCCCTGGCTACAGAGACAAGTGCATCAATGATTGCCTGGGTTCCTCCGACTGCAACCGGCCAGCCACGGCTCATACCCAGTGCAGCAAACAGCGTGCCAAAAGCAGCAGTGAGCGCTTGACTCGGTGGAATGATCGCATGTATGGCATTACCGGTCAGCAGAGCCCGGGCAGGTTCGTCACGAAACAACACTTTACCAAGGAGATTTGCCGGAGCAAACGCTGGTATTCCGAACTTAGCCATGTGCAGTGGGTGGGGTGGTACACGCAACAGCGGAGCAAGAAAGTTCTCTAGATGAGCATCAATATGGTTAACGATATGGCCATGTAGACGCCGCCAAGCAGATGCGTCCACGCCGAGTCCTGCGGCAGTATCAGCGAGGGAACGATGAAGCAGTACTGCAGGGACGTTATCAAGCGGGTGCGCCAACGGATACATCGAGTGTGCCCACCTAAGGCCATGCTCCTCCAGTCTAAGTTCCTTAAAGATTGGACTAGCCACACCTAGTGGATGGGCTGCTGCACCAAAGTCGACGATGGTCCCGGTCCCAAAGACTTCACCTGAGGTCGCTGCTCCACCTGGATTACGTGAGCGTTCATAGACATCAACCTCCCAGCCAGCGCGAGCAAGCACTATCGCTGCGGTCAGTCCGTTATGGCCAGCGCCGACTACAACAGCTCTGGGCCGGTGGTAATAATCAGTCATTTTAATGTCCTAATCGAACGATATAGTCTACTGATTCAAGCAACTCTCGGTCATGACTGGCAACAATGACGCAGCCAGAGTAGTCATTAATGCCGCTTTGGAAGGCTATCGCTGCATCGATATCTAGGTTCTCAGTTGGTTCATCTAGGAGCAGAAGATCGAATTCGGATAGCGTGAGGATCATCAGCTGTACACGGGCTCGTTCTCCACCAGAGAGTTCTTCGTAGCGTTTTTGTTGTAAGTGGGCGATGCCGATTTTGTTGAGCATCCACGGAAGGTCATCTGCCCTTAAACAGTTAACAGACTGGACACTTTCACACGCGATATCGAGAACAGTTCGGCCTGCGAAGCCTGTACCTAGATTGTCCTGAGAGAAAATGCCCACTTTTGGGGGAAGGCCAGTGCTAGTAATTTCTTCTACTCGCACATTTACGTCTGTGTGTAGCCAGTCATCCATGTTTATCTCCATACCGAGATGCCTTGCGACTGACGCGAGCAGAGTGGATTTTCCTGAGCCATTACGCCCAACAAGTCCAACTTGAGTTCCAGGTGACAGAGTCACCGATAATTCTTTACCCATACGGTGTTCCGAAGAAACGGAGACGGAGAAGACATATCTTCGGTTCGAGGCGTTGAAATTAAAGACTGAGGGGCGGAGTTCACGTTTATAGATTTTGGTCTGATCGTTGTTGAAACGCTCCAATCGAGTTTTCGCACTTCGAGAACGCGTGCTCATCTTGTCGTTGTAGCTTGCTCGGCGTGACATGTCTTTCGAATGGAGTTCTAACTTCAACCTTTCATTTTTCTGCTGTTCCTGTTGAACATTGATACGCTCAAGTCGAATCTGTTGTTCAACAGGAAGATCAGAAAAACTTCCCATAAACTCCCAGCACACCGTACCATTTCTTCGGGGTTCAAAGACAAGAAAGCGACCAACGTAGTTCGCCAGAAGTCGCCGATCATGGGAGCAAAAAATGATTGTTTTGTCGGATTGCTTGATCTCCTGCTCAAGCAAATCCCGCTCGACAATATCAAGAGCGCTTTCGGGTTCATCAAACAGCAAGATACTTTTCCGGCTGCGTAGAGCCGATTGTAACGCTAGTAGTTTGCGTTCCCCTACAGATAGTCTTCCGACACCTTCCAACGCGATTTGCTCGAATGGAACACCACAGGTTCTGAGTGTAAGCTCATCCCACTCGACCTGCAAAGAATATCCATCAAGGTCATCCCAGATCTCTAGAGCGCGCAAGTAACGATTACTATTGTCAGAACCCTGCAAGATAACTTCATAGGTATCCTTTATAAGTTGGCTATGGGGAGCAAGTACGATGTCAAGCACACGACCGCTGTTGTACTGCTGTTTAACAAGGAGCACCGACTGCGAAATCTTTACGGCTCCTGAGAATGTTTTTATATGACCCGCCAGTACGTTTAGGAAAGTGCTTTTTCCGGATCCATTGGGACCTATGAGCGCGAGTTTCTCTTTCGTGCCAACCGAAAGAGAAACTCGGTCGAGTATACGGTGGGCGGATGGACTCCAAACAACTAGATTGTCGATTTCAATCAAAGACATCTTTAAAATAAGCCCCCTGAAACATTGAGACAATCACCACTAACCCACCGATTGTCGTGGTTGCACAATGCGATGACTGCGTCGGCAATCTGTTCGGGTTTCGCTATGCCTCCCAATGGAGTTGCAAGGGTTAATTGTTCGATTTCCTCAGGCCCTTCCGCTATAGCTAGCATTCCATCGGTCAATGTAGGTCCAGGTCTCACTGTATTAACGCGTATGCCCAGCACTCCAGCTTCCCGTGCTAATATCTTTGAGAATATCTCTAGCGCTGCCTTTGAAGCAGAATATGCCGCGGTGCCTTCTTGACAAATCTGAACATTGGGCGAGGAGAAATTTATGATGGAGCTACCTTTCCTCAAGGAGCCCATTAATTCTTTGCAAAGAATTAGTGGGCTCAGTAGGTTGATCGAAAGGGATTCCTTCCACTGTTCTATGGAAGAATTCTCAATCAACTCAAGTTTTACCCTGCCTGTTGCACAGTTAATTAGGCCGTCATAAGGTCCTCGTTGCGTAAGTTCAGATGCCAAATGTGCTGTCTGATTCAGATCGGTTAGATCACACTGGAATGCTTCCACGACCAGACCTTTTTGACTCCCTAGCTCGATGATATCGTTGCTTTCTGATTCAGACTCCAACCACGTGAACATAACGTCATTGTTATCCTCGATAAGCCGGTTCACGATGGCTCGGCCAATTCCCCTAGTACCACCAGTAACAATGTATCGGTTGTTTCTCATTTGTCAGATCTCCTTTGTATTTTCAAGGGCGATTTGCATGTTCTGATTCAAGTAAAGGGTTCTATCAGCACGGTCTGACACATGTAGGTCATGAGTTACAAGTAGAACTGTCGCCGGGCTATCTAGGAGCGCACTGATTGCTTGAGTTCCAGAGTCCCTATCTAGGGCAGAGGTTGGTTCGTCTACTAAAATGATCGGCGAACGGCGCAGCAATGCACGAGCAATTGCTATTCGTTGCTTCTCACCACCGGATAGGCCTACATTGCGATCACCAATCTGGAATTGCAGCCCCTGAGGGTTTGCGTAAGAAGACAACCCAACCTTTCTCAGTACGGTAAGGATTTCTGACAAGCTTGGTGGCTGATCAAGTCCTAACACTAAGTTCTCCTCCAGTGTCCCGGGAAGAAGTTCTGGTTCTTGCTCAACGTAGGCAATGAACCGACGCAGCTCAGCAAAGCTCCACTTTGATATAGATCGACCAGCTACCAGGATGTCTCCTTTGTCTGCCGCATAAAAGCCAAGCGCCAAAGAAAAAAGCGTGGTTTTACCAGTGCCAGACGGACCGGTAATTGCCACTTTCTCTCCAGGAGTCACCTCGAAAGACACTTCCTTAAGTACCTGTTCACTCCCGTAGCTATAGGAAACTTTATCAAAAGCAAGTGATTCACTAGGCCGATCATCAAGTGTTAAAGGTTCCACCAAGGTGTCTCTAGCCTCCGAAGGCAGGTTAAGAAGCTCATCTATTCGACCAAGCGCCCCTTTGGCCTCCCTGAAAGCAGCCACCGCAGAAGCTACTTGTGTCAGGGGAAGAATAGTTAGAAACAGCAAAGTTAAGAAAACAGCAAGATTCTCCGCAGACAAACTACCACTAGTAACCCTAAGCGTACCGACCACCATGACAACCACCAATGAAAGGTACGTCGCAAGTTCACTCACTGGAGTTAGGACAGATTCCGTCAGACTCATCTTCTTCCGAGCACAATATGCCTCATAAGCGCTGGCAGTGAGATTCGACTTCAAAACACTTTCAGCACCAAGAGATTTCACAGTACGGATTGCCCCCAAACCATTCTGTAACACCGACCCGAAGGTGGCAAGATGATCCTGTACCTGCTCAGAAAGACTTTCAATTTTCGCAGATGCACTAACTACAACCACCGTCATAACAAAGAGAATCCCCATAACAATGGCAAACAACCACAGATCCACAATCGCCATATAAACCACAGCACCAGCGATAACAGCCACACCGCCAACGGAATCAACCAACCCAGTCGAAACCGCTGTACTCACAATCGAGGTATCCGATGTCAGCCGAGTAACAAACGAACCAGAATTTCTCCGATCATGTTCAACCATCGGAAGAGAAATCACCTGACTAATCAATGATTTTCGTATCTGAAACACAGCTTTGTCAGCAGCAACAGAAACAACATAGGTTTGAGCAGTAGATAACACTGACGATAGCACCAACAAACCTACAAGAACTCCCAGCGAAGCCAACGCAGCATCTTCCCCAGCAGAACTAATAAACCGGCCAACAAAAGCAGGTTGAACAAGTGTGACAACAGCAGCCACTAAAGACAAAACAACCGCCAGCGATAATAACCCAGCAATCCCAGAAAAAACTTTCCTAAACCCCATTAGCAACCCTTAATCTCACAACACCTTAAACCACCATCAGTAACCGTTGCAGTCACCTAGCAGTATCAAATGAAAAGCGGTAATGGTAAATAGGATCCATGTTTTCTTCATAGCCTGTTGATCTGACCAATAACACCTCAAGCGTGGCATCAGGGCAATGCTCACTCTCAACACGTTTTAAAATGAAGTTTGCTATTGCCCGTCTGCCAGCCGCCGTAACGGGTGCCACGGCCTTTGACTGTTGCTTGTTGCCACCCTCTACATACTCTAATGTTGAAAAAATATCAATGATACCTTTTAGTTCTCTAGACTTGCGAGAATAGAACATAGCGATGTACTTGTTCTCTTCCGGAACCTGCAGTTCGCGCCATTCAGAAGTGTTGCCATTCATTTTCGAAACGAATCGATAGAACAGGTGATCATCATGAACGCCAGGATTTGGGGCAAAGAAACTCCAGTTTGGCATAAAAATCGTTGAGCTGAGATGGTATAATAAAGTTCTATTTCTGTGATTACCTCCTGGGTGTTGGCCTAGAAGTGACAGGATAAACCATCCGCCAAGTATCCATGAAACTGTATTTCTAATCATGTCTGCACCATGCCTTTGACTGTAAAAGAACTTATCTCATTGATGCTTTTTCGTTTCATTAGAATATCATCATGGTTAGAATCTTTGATCAAAAGAAACGACTCTTCGCTTGCGGTAAAACTGCGGAAAAGATCACTTTGATTTTTCTCTTTAGCTGAATCATCTGAAGTGATGACTTTTACGGAATGTATTGCCTTCGGTGCATTCAGCAGCTCTCCATCAAGAAGTAAATTTATGATTGTCTTTAGTTCACGATTTGTAGCTTTTAGACAACGCCAAGTACGACGTTCCCTACGGATCGCTGTAGCATATTTGTCATTAGGATATCTAGACCTATCTGGGCCAATTGTCCGATCTAGGAGTTCTCCGCCTAGGTAGGAAACAGACCTGCGTTGTTCCACAGCGCTTAAGCTCATAACAAGCCCAAGCCTATGAGCAGGACTTGCTACTGCTTCTTGTGGATGTGTTGGTTCTATCAATATGGCTGAAAAGTTGTCACTGGAATCTCGATCTTCCATGTATTTATGTGCTATGAATCCGCCGAGCGAATAGCCAATCAAGACGACTTGTTTATGATCTTCAATGACCTCTGAAATAATGTGTTCCAAATCTCGGATCGCTTCGGATATTGAAAATGGCTCCTGCGTTCCGATACTAGAATATCCATATCCGGCACGGTCGTAACGGATAACTGTATTACAGGTATCTTCTACCAACACGTCACCCAGAGGCGCCATGGTAAGTGATGAATTTCCCATGCCATGAACCATTATAAACACGGCATTTCGCTTACTTCCGTATTTTGTAAAGATGCCGAGATCATTCCCAGTGGGACTCGTAGTCCGTCTGAAAATCCAAGTTTTTGATATTTGGATTGAGCTAACATCATTGGCAATTTCCCCAAGCTTTAACAAAGAAAGCGCCACCGCACCGAGCAGCACAGCACGCTGGTAGAATAACGTCATTTGGTTTTTTCCTCCCGCGAACCGAATGATGCAAGAACTGCAGGGTAGGTCGAAGTGAAAACAATGAAGAAACGTCCTAAACCCATCAGACGTGCATTTGCGGCATGGAAGAGAAACATCGTCGTAAGCGCTGGCAGTCGAGTGTACTTAGATATGACCAGCAGTGGAAATAGTGCCTCAACAGCAACTGTCTGATACGTGAGTGTCTCTGATACGCGGGGCCACCTTCTGAGGAGTTGGTAAAAAGTTCGTGAGCCATAAACCTTAGTTCGGATAACTCTCTCAACCGCAGTTCCATTGCGCCATTCTGATCCTAACCATTTGACTGCACCTGCCACAAAGTAGCTCAACACAGTTTGGGCAGCGATGAAATCAACTGCCAAATCAACGTTCTTGCCTTTGTCGGTTCTACCCATGGCACAAGCGGCAAAAATTATCGCACTATACTGTTCAGCGCCGTCACTGCCATTGATTGTATATTTGTTTATTAGTAGTTGAGACAAGGCACTGATGCCTGTGGCGCCCAAACGTACCCCGTTACTTGTCGGCAGAATCAAGGCAAAAGATGCAGCAGCCCTAGCTATAAAATTCCCACGAATGAAGATCTCGCGAAAAGCTTCGTCTTTAATGGAAAATCTAGATCCATCTAAAATCGATGTAAGGTTCCAATCGTTAATTCCCCCATACTTTCGCTCTTCCGCCGAAAATGACTCAAGAGTGGATAAAAGCTGGGCGATGGCGCAGGCGCGCTCTGCCGTTCTCAGAGGATCCATATGGAATCGCATACCTAGATTAGTAATCAATGCCATTCGCTCCAGTCTATCAATCGATAATCGCTGTCTTACACATTTACTTCAGATCCACGCTGTGTGCGCCTCATGTTGCGCATAATGCGCTGACATACTCGTATTGTCACACGCACAGTGGCTGTTATTGTACATGTCATGGGCTTGGCCACAGATGTAATGAAGCCATCTTCTTCGACTGGGATGGCTCCCTTTTCTTGATCGCGGTTTACCTTGTTTGTGAGCATTAGCTCTCCTTTCGAATGTAAGTAATCTGGATGCCACTTGCGGAATTGCATTTGACCATTTAGAGAATGTATTAAAGTGATTGAAAATATTTTCACTAAAATTCATCTCTACTGCACCAACATAAGCTGAATACTTACAACTTTCAATGGGAACATGGAAACAAGATACTTTTGTATCATGCAGTCCCGTTGGGGTTGTCTGTAAGTTGTGGATATGTAGTGTAAGTTTTCTAGGTGTCGATTAGGAGTGGTTGGTACCGTGTGTCTGGGTTACCCTTGGGTAGTGTGCATCTGAGTTAGCGGGTTTGGTCTCGCTTTAAGAAGGAATGTTGGTCATCATGGTGACGAGGAAAAGATACACTACAGAGTACCGTGTGGCTTGTAATCGATGGGTGTGACCCTTGAAAAGTGGACACGTTAGTTGTGTAGTGTTGGTTTGATTTTAGTTTATGCGGTTTGGGCTTCAAATTCATTCGGT
>CAUQSW010000074.1:0-14916 GCA_963520895.1 uncultured Corynebacterium sp.
CCACCAAACCATCTGAGGCTAAGACGACGGCGGGGTCAGAAGTGACAGTGACCTGCGCGCCTAGCCTTTCGACGGCCCGTTGAGCGGATCTGAGATTTCCCGATCCATAATCCAGCAACGCAACTTGTTTCGCCATAGCTGTTTCAATCCTGTTCTGTTGTTTTCTACCTCAGCCCTGCGGCTTAAAACGCCCCTAGCAGACATAACACCGCACCAATGCCAGCAATGATGGCACAGATGCTCAATACCAAAGACATGAGCGGTGCACCGTTTTTATACGTCGACCACGCTCCACCGCCTAACAATCCTGCGGCCATGGAAAGAATATAAACCATGATGTGATTACTATCGGTGCCAGAAGCCGCTTGGGCGACGGTTGAGAAATCCAGGCCAGTCGTGGTGTGCATGACCGCTCCTACAATGCGCCTTTGGTCGATGGGATGCCACTAAGTTTCGCATCCGGTTCCACCGCTTCTCTTATCGCCCGGGCTACGGCTTTAAACTCTGCCTCAGTGATGTGGTGTGGATCGCGGCCATAATGACACCTTAAGTGCAAGGTGATGCGGGCATTAAGCGCCAAGGATTCGAAAAAATGTGCATTAATCACGGTGGCATAATGCCCACCAATAATCGAATGCGCTAAGTAGTCTGGTTCACCGTTGATAACAAAATACGGCCGCCCCGAGAAATCCACTATGGCCTCACACAGGGCTTCATCCATAGGCAATTGGAAGGAGCCGAACCGCTTGATGCCCTTCTTATCCCCCACCGCTTGGGCGAGGGCTTGACCTAAAACAATAGCGGTGTCCTCCACCGTGTGATGAGCGTCTATGTGAGTATCGCCAACGGCTTTGACCTTAAGATCGAAAGCACCATGCACCCCAAAAGCAGTGAGCATGTGATCGAAAAACGGTACCCCCGTGTCTATCTCCACTGTGCCATTCCCATCCAGATTAATGGTCACAGTTATGTCGGATTCACTGGTAGTACGGGTGATCGTCGCGGTACGAGCAGTAGTCATCAGTTGTGTCGTCTTTTCTATTCGTGGGTTAAGACCTTGGTGGCAAGAAAGCCACCGGATTGAACTTTATCAGGATGATGATTTTCAAGGCATAATGGAGTGCCGGCAACCCCGTCCAAGGAGCACACTATGACCGACAATAAGTCAGATTCACTACATTCATTTTTCAGCTACCAGCTGGGAGAACTGCAAACACAAGCCGAAGATCGGCTACACACACTACTACAACAAGGCAATGTCATAGACATTACGGTTTCCGAACAAGAGGTCTACCCCCACGACATCGCCGAGGACATCAAAAACTCCCCCAGCCTCGATGCCGACGAAAAGCTCCTCGCCCTGACCTTAATGAACGGGCTATGGGTACTCCCCCACCACCCAGGCGCGGTCTGGTCATTAGGTCCCATGGAAACCGTTGATCTACTAGCCAAGCCAACCGTGGAACTGGGCTTGGGTCTTCTGATTGATAACGGCCAACACTTTTTGGCCCTCAGCGCCGCTGCCCGGGAATTCTTATTCGACGAGACCAGCAGCGTGGCAGAACTGGTAGCCATGGTGGAATTTGACACCAATTATGGGCAACCACTGTCCCCCGAGATGGAACAATAACTGCCCAAAGCTACCTAGCTCCCCATGTCACAACCGTGCAGCAACTTTTTGAGCTGCCGCGAGGAAGGCATCATTTTCTTCCACTAACCCGATTGTGACCCGCAGATACCCAGCTACCCCCACATCCCGGATCAACACTTTCTCATCTAAAAACTCTTGCCACACCACGTGTTGATCATCAAAGGTGCCAAAAAACAGGAAATTAGCGTGGCTATCAACCACATCAAAGCCCAACCGCAACAACTCCTTGCGTACCCGCTCGCGTTCCGACACAATGGCCGCCACCGTCGCCAAAGTATCCGCACTATGCTTCAGCGCCACTGTCGCAGCCACCTGGGTCAGCGTCGATAAGTGATACGGCAGCCGCACCAACATCACCGCCGCAACAAAAGCTGGATCGGCCACAAAATACCCCAACCGGCCACCAGCAAAATCAAAAGCCTTACTCATGGTCCGTGACACTACCAACTTCGTAGGGTACTTACTCAACAACGTCACCGCCGAAGGGGCATCGGTAAACTCCGCATAAGCCTCATCCACAATCACAATGCCATTGGTGGCCTCAACCAAGGTAGCAATATCCGCCAAAGGCGTAATCCCGCCGGTGGGATTATTCGGGCTAGTGATAAAAACAATGCTGGGATCTTGCTCGGCAATCACCGCCAGCGCTTGGTCAATATCAATGTCAAAACTGTCGGTACGCGGAACTTCAATAAACTCCGTTTGAGTGCCAGCAGACAAAATCGGATGCATGCTATAACTCGGCGAAAACCCCACAACGCAGCGCCCCGGGCCACCAAACGCCTGCAACAACTGCTGCAATATCTCATTGGAACCATTCGCAGCCCACACATGATCCTTCGTCACCGCCACCTTAGTGACCTGCGAAACATACCTAGCTAACTCTTCGCGCAACTGAACATAATCACGTTCCGGATACCGGTTCAGATCCGGGGCATACGCCCGAATCTGCTCCACCAACTCCGCAACCAACGCCTCAGAAGGCGAATAAGGATTCTCATTCGTATTCAGCCGCACCACCACATCCAATTGAGGTGCCCCATAAGGCTGCTTACCAACCAGCTCCGCACGCAGTGGTAAATCAGCCAACGTAATCTTTGCAGTTTCAGACATTTTTCTTTCTTCTACAGTCGTAATACCCAAGTGAGAACACTTAAGAACTGGGCAAAGTTTCAAAACGCGCTTTGATCGCTTCCCCATGTGCCGGAAGATCCTCAGCATCAGCCAGCGCAATCACCGTAGGCGCAATCTCCTTCAACGCCGCCTGATCATAATCAATCAGATTCACCGGCTTTAAAAACGTGTGAGTAGAAAGCCCCGCACTAAACCGCGCCGTCCCAGAAGTCGGCAACACGTGATTAGAACCAGCCGAATAATCACCCAACGGCACCGGCGTATAACCACCAACAAAAATCGCCCCCGCATTAGTAATACGACGAGCCACATCAGCGGCATCCGCAGTATGAATCTCCAAATGCTCCGCAGCATAAGCATCCGCCACCCGCACCGCGGTAGCAATATCATCAACCAACACGATCCCTGACTGCTCCCCTCGCAACGCTTGAGCCACCCGATCAGCATTCCTGGTGATACCAAACCTAGCCGCGATTTCCGCATTAACCGCAGCCGCAACCGCATCCGAATCCGTAATCAACACACTAGCTGCCAACACATCATGCTCCGCCTGGCTAATCAGGTCATAAGCCACCCACACCGGATCAGCCGTATCGTCGGCAATAATCGCAATCTCAGTAGGCCCCGCCTCGGAATCAATACCCACCACGCCATTAACCAAACGTTTCGCAGCAGTAACGTAAATATTGCCCGGGCCAGTAATCATATCCACCGGCTCCAAATCCACAGCATCATCACCATAAGCCAGCAAAGCTACAGCTTGAGCGCCCCCTACCGCCCAAACCTCGGTAACCCCCAACAACCCACAAGCCGCCAGAATCGTCGGATGCGGCAACCCACCGTGATCAGCCTGCGGCGGCGACGCCACCACCAACGACTGCACTCCCGCTTCTTGCGCCGGTACCACATTCATAATCACCGACGACGGGTACACCGCATTACCACCTGGAACATACAACCCCACCCGTCGCACCGGCACAAACACCTCAGTGACCTGCGCGCCGGGATACAGCTGCGTGGTGTGTTCGGCTGGTTTTTGTTCAGCATGAACTTTCCGCACCCGCCGAATGGATTCTTCCAAGGCGGCTCGCACGCTAGGTTCCAGTTGCGCCACCGCCTGGGTGATGGCTGATTCCGGAACCGCAATAGCGGTATTAGTTACGTGGTCAAACACCGTACCAAATTCCAAAGCCGCGGTAGCACCATGCTCTTTGACTTTGGTAACCACCGGCTCCACCACCGGAAGTACAGAAGCAATATCAGTACTCCCCCTGGGCAATGCCCGGCGTAACTGACTTGTTGTTGGGGTTTGACCGGTTAAGTCAATGACTTTTAGCACGCTTGAAACTTCCTTCATCCTCGTCGACATCACCGAAGGTGGTTAAGAAAAATACTAGGCCAGATCCGCTGACTGGGCTAACTTTTAGCCTCGGTCACAGCTGGGGCAGCCGTGGGAGTTGTGGAACGCGGTTCTACCAAGATTGCGGTCCAGTAGTATAAAAAGCTCGCAAACGGTGCCATGAGATAACCAGTTGGCCCGGCATCGAGCCGAGGAACATACGTGATGACCTCACCTGGCAGGAAGTCGGATTCTTGGGTGGGGATATTAAAAATCACCACCGTGGCTACCTCCCCGAATGCCACGAAGGCCAGCGCACCGAGCCACATGCACAACCCCACCCATAAAAAGGGCACAACCCCGATGAGTTCTGGATTGGTTCCACCAAGCCAGCGCCGCAGCCACGACCTGTTAGCCAAAATGCAGTCGGTGAGGATCAGTGCGAGCGCGGTAGTTAATATGACAAACCACATAAAACCGGCGAACTCCACATTGATAGCGGCACCTAATTCCAAGGCCCCATCAGCATCTGTGATGGTTGCTTGGTATTTTGGCCGGATCACCGCCCACAGCAGCCCGCCACAGGCATACACACCTAAGATCAGCAACAGCACACCGGTGTACCAGTGAATGCGCTCACGAAGCTTCATTCCGTGCCTCTTTTTTATAAAAACGGTAAAAGGCCATCGTCATCAGACGATAGCCTTAATGATGAAATAACGACAGCTTACTTACAAAAAGTCCAGCGGCCACCTTCACGCTGGAAACGCATGGTATCGGTACTGGTTTCTCCGTCGCTAGTAGCAGTCACCTGAGCAGAAGCAGTGTCACCGCTGGTGCGAACATCCTTGATTTCATTCACAGCTGGCTTAGCCTGCTGGAATTCTGCATACTGATCCAGTGGCAGGTCTGGAATCTGAGCGAGATCAATGGCGCCACCATTTTCATCCAGCACCTTCTGGCAGGTGTTGTTCGGGATGTATGCCATGTAGGCACGCAGGGTGGTGTTGGAGTCAATGCCACGCACTAGGTTTTCAATAGCGGCAGTGTCTTCGGGGCTAGCTGGCTCGCCTTCCACAGGAGCATGTTCTGCGACTGGCAGAGTAGGCACCTCCACGTTTTCCGGCAGATCGGCAGGAGCTCCCGCAGGTGCACCTTCAGTGCTAGCAGTAGCGTCAAGGGATTGCCCAGCTGCCGAAGAGGCAGCAGCAGCTGTGGTCTTGGTTGCTGCCTTGGTGGTGGAACCGGCAGTGGCTGATCCTTCATCAGAACCACAGGCTGCCAGCAGCAGTGCGCTGGTAGACACTACAGCAATAGCGGTTTTTTTCAGGGTGCTCACGCGAATTCGGTTCTGCACTTTAGATTTACTCCTTAAAATAGAGAAGTTGAAGATTTAAAGTATTCAGCTTTCAAGCGAATACCGCGGCACGCCGTGCCAGTTCGGGTGCTTTACGCACTGTTTAGGTTGCGGAAGTAATGATAACAAAGCGTATGCCCGAACCTGCCGTTTCACAGTTAATTGGCAGAATTCTCCCAGCGAATTCAATTCCTGCCGCACCCAAGTGCCGCGAAACATCTGCTACTCACAGGTAATTGCCAGAAAAATGCGGTCGTTTCTCACGCAAGGTTTCGTAAGTTTTTTGGGCGTGGTTTTTAACCATTTCCAAGTAAAACCATGACTAGTATAAAGATCGTGCAGTTGAGCAAGGATCTTATTATCGCCGCGAGCCTAGAAATACTAGGTAACTACGGCTTAGCCGACATGACCATGCGTCGCGTAGCAACCCAATTATCAGTAGCACCTGGGGCGTTATATTGGCATTTCAAAAACAAAGATGCACTCATTGACGCAACCGTGCGCACTGTCTTAGCGGATTTTTTGGCCCCCGACCCGCAGTCGCGTTACGACGACCTGTCCGCCGCCTGTACCCACATGCGGCAGTTAATGCTCTCGCTTCGCGACGGCGCCGAGTTGGTCAGCGCTGCGCTTACCAATCCAGAATTTCGCACCGCAATCCTCGACGTTTTAAACTCCACCCTCCCAGAATCTGCCCCATCTGCGGGTAGCGCCACAGCACTTCATTTTGTTGTTGGGGCAACGGTGTTTGAACAGACGGAACACCTTCGGCTTATCACCAGCACCGAATCCGATAGCACATCCGCAGAAACCGCCCATAAGCATGCTGATGAGCTTTTTGATGAAGGCTTAAACATTATTGTCACCGGGTTGAGTGGAATCTAGCGCTAAAATAACGTGCATGACAGATTCATCCATGCCCGAAGCTCGCAAAATTTGGCCCGGCGAAGCCTATCCGCTTGGCTCAACCTACGATGGGGCTGGAACCAATTTTGCTATTTTCTCTGATGTCGCAGAAAAAGTAGAACTTTGCCTCATTGATGCTGATGGTGAAGAAGAACGCATCAACCTTGAAGAGGTTGATGCGCATACGTGGCACTGCTACTTACCTGGCGTCCAACCAGGGCAACGCTATGGCTACCGAGTCCACGGCCCCTACGACCCCATTAACGGTAAGCGTTGCGACCCTTCCAAACTCTTGGTCGACCCCTATGCCCGCGCTTTTGATGGCGAATTTGACGGCCACCCCTCGCTCTTTAGCTATGACGTGACCAAGCCATACGACATCAATTCGCGCAACACCGAGGATTCCTTAGGCCACACCATGCTGTCAGTGGTAGTTAACCCCTTTTTCGATTGGGGCTCTGATCGTGCGCCTAAAACTCCTTACCACGAAACCGTCATCTACGAGGCTCATGTCAAAGGGATGACCATGAACCACCCGTTGGTGCCCAAGGATCTCCGCGGCACCTATGCGGGTTTAGCACACCCAGAAGTGATCCAGTACCTCAAAGACTTGGGCATTACTGCCATTGAGTTAATGCCGGTGCACCAGTTTCTCCAAGATGACCGGTTACGGGAATTGGGGCTGCGTAACTACTGGGGATATAACACGTTTGGGTTCTTTGCACCACAGCAAGACTATGCCGCCAACCGGCACCCAGGTGCCGCGGTACCCGAATTTAAAGCCATGGTACGAGCGTTCCACGAAGCCGGGATTGAGGTCATCTTGGATGTGGTTTATAACCACACGGCTGAGGGTAACCACCTAGGCCCCACCATCGCCTTCCGCGGTATTGATAACGAAGCATACTATCGGTTGGTTGACAACAACCGCGCTTACTACATGGACTACACCGGCACCGGTAATTCCCTCAACGTGCGCGATCCACATTCCCTGCAGCTGATCATGGATTCGCTGCGCTACTGGGTCACCGAAATGCATGTGGATGGATTCCGCTTCGATCTTGCCTCCACGTTGGCCCGCGAGCTTCACGACGTCGATAAGCTAGCAACCTTCTTCGACCTAGTGCAGCAAGACCCGGTAGTCTCCCGGGTTAAGCTCATTGCCGAGCCGTGGGACGTCGGCGAAGGTGGCTACCAGGTGGGTAACTTCCCGCCGCTGTGGACTGAATGGAATGGAAAATACCGCGACACTGTCCGTGATTTTTGGCGGGGTGAGCCCTCCACCTTGGGTGAATTTGCTTCCCGGCTGACTGGCTCGTCGGATCTTTATGCTAATAATGGCCGCCGCCCCACCGCCAGCATCAACTTTGTTACGGCGCATGACGGTTTTACCCTCAACGATTTGGTCAGCTACAACTCGAAACACAACATGGCCAACGGCGAGGACAACCGCGACGGTGAATCGCACAACCGTTCCTGGAATTGCGGCGTGGAAGGCCCCACCGACGATGCGGAAATCTTGCAACTTCGGGCACGTCAACGCCGTAATTTCCTCACCACGCTGCTGCTTTCGCAAGGCACCCCCATGATCGCACATGGCGACGAGATCGGCCGTACCCAAAACGGCAATAACAACGTCTACTGTCAAGACAACGAATTGGCGTGGATGAACTGGGAATTGCCCACCACCAATAAAAACCTGTTGGATTTCACCAAACGCCTCATTCGGATTCGCGCCAACCACCCTGTGTTCCGCAGGCGGCGTTTCTTGGCCGGTGGCCCGCTGGGTTCTGACGCCCCCGATCGTGATATTGCATGGCTGGTTCCTTCCGGAAAACTGATGACCCAAGGCGACTGGGAATTCGCATTCGGTAAATCCCTGATGGTCTACCTCAACGGAAGAAATATTGCTGAAAGCGATCGGCGGGGTCAACCCATTGAAGATGACTCCTTTTTGTTGATGTTTAACGCGCATTACGACGACATCGACTTCACCCTACCCCCCGAGCAGTTCGGGGCCAGCTGGAAGCTCATTGTCGACACCACGGAAAACACCGGCTATCCCGTTGAAGCTTTGGTGCTAGAAGCTGGTGCGGAGTTTACCGTCACCTCTCGTTCCATTGCGATCTTCCGCCAAGTCGAACCGCCAGTAGTTGGCAGCGACAGCACCGTGGAAGAAGTAGCCAGCGCGGGTGCCCAAACCGGTGAGGTTTCAGAGCCCTTGGCGCTTAAAATCATTCCGCCGAAAAGCGATGAGGTTGCAGTTACACCACAACCGAAGCCAGCCCCGGCAGATGACTATCTCACGCAATCTGATTATGAGGGACAGCGCTAACTAATGACCGTGATCACCACCCATGGGGCTGTTATTGACCTAAGCCCCACCACCTTGACCATAACCCCCACCGCGCTGGCCGCCTCCCTAGGCAGCCAGCAGGTAGTTGTAGCGCTTGCAGATATTTCCTCAGTTGACGAGCTATCTGCCCCCACCCCTACCGCCACCGGTGTGGTGGGCCTTTCGAATACCGCGGCAACTGTGCTATTTGCTCCCGGTAAACACCACGAACAAGCCGAGTTTATTACCCTCATTCAAGCCGCATTACAAGGCGAACTCCCCAAGGCAATTCCGGGGTTAAACTTTGCAGCTATTGATGTGGAAACAGCCAACTCCGATTGGGGTTCCATCTGTCAAATCGGAATTGCGCTAGTCCAGGACGGCGAAATAACCGATACGCATTGCTGGTTGTGCCAACCACCTGCCTCGCTCGCTCACTTCGATAGCAGCAATATTGCGATTCATGGCATCCAGCCTGAAGATGTGGCAACTGCACCCAGCTTCGCCGATATTCTGCCGGAGGTAAGCACGGTAGTTGGGCAGTTGCCCCTCGTAGCCCACAACGCTCAGTTTGACTTCACCGCCATCTTAAGAGCTTGCGCCGCTTCCGGTATTCCTGCCCCACAGTGGACCTTCGCCTGCTCTCTGGCGGCTGCTCGGTCTGCGAAACTCGGTATCAGTAGCCATCGGTTACCGGTGGTAGCTACTCATTTGGGAGTTGAGCTCCGCCAACACCACGACGCAGCGGCCGACGCCGAAGCCAGCGCAGGCATCATCATTGCGCTAGCCATGCGTTCACATAACACTGGCACGTTAGAAGAGGTTTTCCAACAATTCGGGTTCACCATGGGCAACCTCAATTCCGAGCGCGTCTACCCGGTGCTCAGCACCATGCCATCGCAGCGCGGTACAGCCACTAAAACCACCAGCAACCGTGGCGCAAAACGGCCAGCGCGGTGGGCCAAAGCCGCTACCCCTGACACCATTCCCGAGCCCAACCCCGACGCGGATCCCGACCATCCCCTCTATGGACACAACATCACCTTAACCGGCGATTTTGAGCCCTTCGACAAAGGCCTGCTCTGGGAGAAAATGGCCGAAGCGGGAGCGACCATTGGGAAAAACGTCACCAAGAAAACCACCATGCTGGTTATGGGGCCATGGGATTCGGTGACCTCAAAGCAAAAACGAGCAGAACAGCTCATTGAGGAAGGGCAAGAGATTGAAATGTGGCAATCCACAAGGCTTATCGACGTCCTAGGTCTCGAAGTCGAAGAAGAACCCCCGTTCTAACCTCCCCACCCCAAAAATGGGGTGCTGGGAACCGAAAACAACCAGGGTCAGTCTAAACAATCAGATACTTTTTCTCGATTGAAGGACTTTACCCCATGACGCTACTTCGCCCCGTCCCCTCCCTTCCTGAACAGCCGAAGAAAATAACCCCCGCTGGGCTGCGCTTACAACTAGTTGCCACCGAAGGGGGTGAAAACTCTCAGCGCACCAACGACGGGCATTACTCCTTACCAGCCCAAGTTGCCTTATCGTATAACCTTCGCGCAGGTCTGCTATGTGATGATTTGTTGCTCAGCCACGAAGCAATTGGCGACTTGCACTTGAGCATTCGCCAAGCCTGGAACCGAGCTGCCAGTAATTCCATCAATGTAGAATCAGATACTAAAGGTGTTGCCGTTCAAACCCGGCCCTCTCGGTTTCTCACCGGCGATCGCACCCCCGGAGTGCAGATTAATTTCACGCACACCCAACCAACGGCGTGGCTGGCACACCCGCATACCTTCAAAACCCTGTACCTCCATTTATGCAGCATCCTGCGGGAAGAGGCATGTTTCTACGCCATTAGCGATAGCATTCTGCTTGCCACCGGCCTGTGTGATTCCCGTATAGAATTAGAAAGCTGGATTGCCGAGCTAGAGGTTCCTCCTGCCAAAGTAAGCCGCAGAATTTACTACCGTAATGGCTTTCCTTCCACTAGGCCCAGCACTCGGCTGCCAGCAGCACCGGCGGCGGTTCTGCCCCGTCGCACCCAAATGCGGCATCTAAAGGCAGCCTGATTAGCTAGAACGCCCCCGTAGTCGATCGATCTCCCGCCGTTCCTTCTTGGTGGGTCTACCTGCACCCCGATCACGTTTGGGCATGGACAACAAGATCTCTTTGGGTGGCGGCGGTGGCGAATGATCCACATAACACGTTTGAGCCACGGCAGCCCCCACTCGCTTTTTGATGGTAGCGACCACCTCCACCTTGATGTCCCGGTGGTTGATCCACAACGAAACCTGATCACCTGGCGCCACCAAATAGGACGGCTTTACCGCTTTACCATTCACCTTGATATGCCCAGCTTTACAAGCGTCGGCAGCCAAGGTGCGGGTTTTTACTAACCGGGTGGCCCACACCCACGAATCAATACGAACCGGCTGGTTATCCATGACCTCTATCAGTACTTATCTTGATGATTAACAATCTGCTGCACTTTACGCCAGTTCACATACGCCCCAGCTACCGCACAAATCAGCAGCACAACGAATAATGGGATGCTGTGGGTGAAAATCAGCGCAAGAACTCCGGCACCTCCGAAACCCGCAGCGGAAATAACCGCACGCTTGGAGTAAACACGCACATCGTGCTTGCGCTTGGCAATGGGATCATGAGGTCTAGGTTGAAGCGTCATAATTGACCATTCTATTCCACCCACGCCTTGCCCGCCGCTAACAGTTCACCAGTGCCGCCGGTTAATGCCGCTACCGTGGCGGCTAACTCTGCAGCATGTTCCGGTAACACCGCTAACGTAAGTTGCGCATCCACGCCATAATTAACGTTAGGTATAGCAATTTTCCGGCTGCGCAATTCCGCTTCAACCCTGCCTGCATCGGCATGCGGCAAATGCAGGTGGTAAAGATTCTTCTGGGTGCGGGTAACTGCAGCTACTTCAGCTATGCCGGCGGCGGTGGCGTCAGAATAGGCGTGCACCAAGCCACCGGCACCAAGTTTGATTCCGCCAAAATACCGAACCACCACCGCAACGACATCTTCTAAACCTGAGCCCCGCAACACATCTAACATGGGGGTCCCAGCCGTGCCACTTGGCTCACCGTCATCGTTGGATCGCTCAATCGGATGCGCATCATCAACATGGATGATAAAAGCTGAGCAGTGATGCCTAGCGTCGGGATAACGGCTTTTGAGCTCAGCAATAAACTCCCGCGCCTCGGCTTCGGTTTCAGCACGGCTAATGAAGGTATAAAACTTAGAGCGTTTAATCTCTAGTTCGTGACGAAACACCTGATTAGCCACCGGCCTGCGATACACCATGGGTCTTAACTGACGACGAACTCATATTCCGGGGTGCCCGGCTGCAAATGTTGACAAGTAATCCGCGATTGTTCCATGCGTTTGAGTAATCCGTTAATATCGCTGGCTTTGCCCAATTGCAATCCCACCAACGCAGTGCCGGTCTCCCGATTGTTACGTTTGAGGTATTCAAACAACGTTATATCGTCATCGGGCCCCAAAATATCATTGAGGAAGCTACGCAGCTGGCCAGGCTCTTGCGGGAAATTAACCAGGAAATAGTGCTTCAGTCCTCGGTGCACCAATGACCGTTCCATGACCTCTGCGTAACGAAGCACATCATTATTACCCCCGGATATGATGCACACCACGACGTCGCCCTCTTTAAACTTTAGTTCCGGCAGCGCAGTAACCGACAGTGCACCTGCTGGCTCAGCAATGATTCCCTCATTTTGATACAACTCGATCATTTCCGTACAAACTGCCCCTTCAGAAACCGTCATGGGATGCAGACGACCTAAATTTGCCTCAATGATTTCATAGTTAATATCCCCAATGCGCTTCACAGCGGCACCATCAACAAACGGATCCACTGTTTCTAATGTCACCGGGCCTTCCGCTGCCAGTGCGGCCGTCATGCTGGGCGCACCCAACGGTTCCACCCCCACCACCGCGGTGCGGGGGGCCATGTCGGCCAAGTAGCTTAAAATCCCGGAAATCAGGCCGCCGCCACCGACGGGAACCACAACCATGTCTGGCGATTTACCTAAGGCACTGAGCTGGCTCAACACTTCTGCTGCTACAGTGCCCTGACCAATGATGGTGTCTCGATCGGAAAACGGTTCGATGACAGTGGCGCCCGTAATGTGAGCATGTTCATGGGCGGCAGCTGAAGCCTCATCAAAATTAGCCCCAGTAACAACCAGTTCTATCATGTCGCCGCCATGAACTAGGATGCGATCCCGTTTTTGCTTAGGGGTCGCCGCTGGCACATAAATGCGCCCTTTGATCCCCATGGTGCGGCAGGCAAATGCGACCCCTTGGGCATGATTACCAGCAGAAGCGGCGACAATGCCCGCTGCGCGTTGGTCGTCGTCAAGCTGCGAAATAGCATTCACCGAGCCGCGAATTTTATAGGACCGAACATCATGTAAATCCTCACGTTTGAGGTACACCTCAGCCCCAGTTTGGGCGGATAACCGGGGGCAATACTGCAAAGGGGTCGGGGCAATAGTGGCGGAAATTCGCGCTTGTGCCAATTGAATGTCAGCTGCATGAATCACCTGGGCGGATTTACTCATAGCCTTAAAGCTTAGACCTATACAGGTGTAACCATTAAACCTGACTACTTTCCACCTGCTAGCCTTGTCAATAAAACCTCCCTGTTATGCGAGGTTTGGAGAATAAGATCTAAGGAGAACATCTTGCGCCACATTCGTGCGGCAGCAATCGCCTGTGCATTGCTGGTATCCACCACTGTTAACCCAGCAACAACCGACGCCGCCCCATCAGCACCAGCGGCTATAGTTCACACTGCGGCAGAAGATACCGATGCTGGTAGTGCTGGTTCTGTTGATATGGATTCATTAAAGCTGTTAGGATCCATTGTTGCTCTCATCGGTGGCATTGCGAGCCTAGCTGTGGCTGTTATTAAAGCAACCCCAGGTGCAGAAGACAACATTCGAAATCTGATCCGCGGATAACACCGCGAGAGAAGGAAAGACCATGAAGCGTACCCTGATCACCCTTGCAACCGCAGTGGCTGTTACCACTACTTCTATCACCGCCACTCCGGCAGCAACCACCACCCCAGAAAGTTCGGTATCCGAACAAACCTCCTCTGCTGCGGAGACTACCGCCCCTGCGCAACCAACTGCCGAGCCTAAGAACAAGTCCAGCATCAGCAGTAGTGACAGCAAAGGCAGTGGCTGGTCACCCACGGGCAGCACTCCTATTGACTTGGTTTTGCTCATCGCTGGTGCTCTAGGGATTTCCTTCTTAGTCCAACCGTTGCTCAATGGTAACTTGGATCAGGTCATCAACGACCTGAAAAAGCAGTTCAACCTGCCCATGTGAGTTTTCTCCCAACAATAGAACACAAGGAGGGTGCTGAAACCGGCACCCTCCTTGTGGTTTGAGCCGTTAACCCAAAATGGCGGGGCCCATGGTCGCTTTCAAATCACCCATGAGGCTAGCGGATCGCTTCACCCGCAAATTCTCCCCCAGAATCATCATCTTGGTCTCCTCGCCGCAGACCAGATTTAAGTACACATCAGAATCACCCTGATTCGCCGCCAGCACACCTTTGAGCCGAGCTAGGTTATCCATCGTGCACTGATCCGTACGCATGGTCAGGCGCAACGGCAGACCTGCACCATTGCCGGGGCCGAGTTCGGGAACAGTGATGTCATCACAAAACACCCCAATGCGTTCATCGCGGATGGAGATATGGGCTTTAGCCAAAATGATATTGTCTTCCACGATCTGCGGCGCCACGATGGAATACACCTTGTTGAAAACCAATAGTTCGGCCTGTACACCGTGATGATCTTCAATGGTCACGATCGCCCAGGGCGAACCATCACGTTTAGAAACGCGACGATCGACCGCAGAGATAATTCCACCGATCTTCACCTCGGTGCCATGTTTAACTTCCCCAGAAGCAATCTGCGACAGCGGATTCTCAATCTGAGCCTCCAGCGCGTCTTCGAAACCATCCAGCGGGTGCCCCGAAACATACAAACCCAACATATCGCGCTCAAGCGCCAGCTGATGTTTCCGCTCCCACTCGTCTTCTGGAATGTCGATGCTAAACACACTTTCTGCGGGTTGATCTTCCACGCCAAAGTTGGAAAATAGGTCAAATTGCCCCTTATCCATGGCTTTTT
>CAUQSW010000075.1:0-14220 GCA_963520895.1 uncultured Corynebacterium sp.
GGTTTATTGAGGGAAATACTGATGATATTTCTCCAGCGCATGGCGTGATTTTTGTGGTGGGAGATTCCAACGGCAGCAAAGATCATGGGTTTGCGGAAACGAGTCAAGCTGCGTTTAGCTACGCGCTAGATTCCCGTGGCGGTGATGTGGTGGTAGCCGGTCAAATTAATACCGCTAGTTCTAACGGTGTCGTTGGGAAGATACGTGCCGACGAGAAGATGCGTAGTTCGGTTTCTACTGTGGATTCTATTAACCGTTCTTGGGCCAAGGTGGCTGCTGTTATTGCGACGTCGCAGCAGTTGGCGGGAAAGCACGGCGCTTATGGGGCTGCGGCTAATGCCGATGCGGTTTCTCCTGCAATAATGGCTCCACAACCCGCAAGACAGGAATAGAATTTAATCATGTCATTTCAGTTTGAAACAGTTGAATCCACCCTCCTTGTTGACAGCAATATCTTAGGTCTTCGACGTGACATCGTTACCATGCCTGGTGGGGGAACTGCGGCGCGGGAAGTAGTGGAGCATTTTGGTGCCGTGGCGATTGTTGCGTTTGATGGCAGCTCTATAGCAATGGTTAAGCAATATCGGAGGCCGGTGGATCGCCGGTTATGGGAGTTGCCTGCTGGGCTACTGGATGTTGCCCATGAGGATCCGTTGGTCTGTGCTCAGCGAGAACTTCAAGAAGAAGCTGGGCTGCAGGCGGATCAGTGGTCACTGCTTGTCGACGTTATCAATAGTCCAGGTTTTAGCGATGAAGCGGTTCGAATATATTTAGCTCAAAGCTTGCAGCCCGTCGAAAAGCCAGCTGCTGAGGACGAGGAGCTGGAGTTGGAAACTGTGTTTATTCCGTTAAAAGAGGCGGTTGGTATGGTTTTTAGTGGTCAGGTGCATAATTCTATTTCGGTAGCAGGTATTATGACCGCTCATGCGGTGCTGTGTTTGGGCTATGAGGACCGCAGTGCTGATACTGTCTTTGCGTTGCGGCCGCAGGCGCTAGCTGCAAGACGGCAAGCGGAAGGATTTTTCGAAGATATGAAGAAGCGGATGTAGTAGCTTATGGCTGATCCTCAGGCGGTTGCGACAGCATGGTTGACTCATTTGGCTGTGGAAAAAGGCGCCAGCACCCATACGTTAAGCAACTATAGGCGAGATGTTAATAGGTATGTTGCGTGGCTTGAGCTTAATCGTCTTGATTCGTTGGAAGCGGTGTCCACAGCGGATGTAGAAAAATATGTTGCTGATTTACGTCGCGGGGATCCGGATCAAGGGATTGCTGCGTTGGCTCCTAGTTCGGCTGGGCGGGCGCTGGTGGTTGCCCGTGGTCTGCATAGATTTGCCCTGTTGGAAGGGTTGATCAATATTGATGTAGCGGCGGATGTGTCTCCGCCAGCTGTGGGTAAGACGCTGCCGGATACGTTGAGTATTGATGAAGTGGCTCATTTGATTTCTGCTATCCCAGATGATGAGCATGCCACCATTATGGACTTACGAGATAAAGCGTTAATTGAAATGCTTTATGGTACTGGTGCTCGGATTAGCGAGGTCATTGCGTTGCATCTTGATGATATGGCTAATTGTGATGGGGCGTTGCGCATTACTGGTAAAGGTAATAAACAGCGCATTGTCTCAGTTGGCAGTCACGCGCAGGCGGCGGTGCACCAGTATTTGGTACGAGCGCGTCCCGGGTTATCTAAAGGGAAGTCGCATGCCCTATTTTTGAATAAACGTGGGGGTGCCTTGTCGCGACAAAGTGCGTGGGCGATTATTAAAAATGCTGCTGATCGTGCTGGGATCACGAAGGAGATTTCGCCACATACGTTGCGGCATAGTTTTGCTACTCACTTGTTGGAAGGCGGGGCAGATGTTCGATCTGTTCAGGAGCTTTTAGGGCATTCTTCCGTGACGACGACGCAGATATACACCCATGTCACGGCGGATAGTCTCAGGCAGGTATGGGCCAGTACGCATCCACGTGCTTAGGGTAAAACCATCTTATGCTGGCCCTATAAGGTGTGGTGATTAATGGTGCGCAAACTTTGCCGCAGGTTTTTATCAGAAGTAGTCAGGTGGGTGGGGCTCTTTTTATGTGCCATGGCGACGGTGGGATTGTGGTGGCATGTGTGCTGTGAATCTTGAAAGACTGTATTCGAACACGATCAGTTGCCTATTCGAACGACAATCGAAAATGCCTGGTTATGGCACTAGGGTGGTAGTGATGTCGGTTGTTTGGAGGTCAGGGTGGTAGTAGGTGGTGGGGATACCACGGAGATATTGTGTGCTGTTAGGCGTTATAAGGTAGGGCGGTCGCACATGTTGCTTTAGTGGTCGGTTATGATGAAGTCTGTCTTAGGTTAAGTAAAAGCCATTTGTGTGTGGAATTTTTCGCAGTGTAAAAATGGACACGATAATGAGTAAGTTAAAGGAGAGGGGTTGGGATGGCAGGTAGCGGTGCAGGGACAACATCCGAGGCAATGGTTGGGCTTACCGGTCGGCCGTTGCGAGAGTTTCCAGAACCCCAACCACTGGATCGCCAAGGGCCAGCGAAGATCATCGCCATGTGCAATCAGAAAGGCGGTGTGGGAAAAACTACCTCTACGATTAATCTAGGTGCTTGTCTAGCCGAGGTGGGGCGGAAGGTACTTTTGGTCGATCTTGACCCGCAAGGGGCGCTGTCGGCAGGGTTGGGGGTGCCTCATGACGAGCTGGATATGACGGTGTATAACCTGCTTGTTGATGCCAGTACCTCAATTCACTCAGCGCTTCATAAAACCGCTATCCCAGGTTTGGACTTGGTGCCAGCCAATATTGATTTATCTGCCGCGGAAATACAATTGGTCAACGAAGTTGGTCGGGAGCAAACGTTAGCGCGTGCCTTGCGGCCGGTGATGAAAGATTATGATTACATCATTTTGGATTGTCAGCCGTCGTTAGGTTTGCTCACGGTTAATGCTTTGACCTGTGCCCATGGGGTGGTTATTCCCATGGAATGCGAGTATTTTTCGTTGCGTGGTTTGGCGTTATTAACCGATACCGTGGAAAAGGTTCGGGATCGGTTGAATTTTAATTTAGAGGTCATTGGCATTTTGGTCACCATGTTTGATCGGCGTACTTCTCACGCCAGGGAGGTGATGTCTCGGGTGGTGGAAGTTTTCCAGGATCAGGTGTTTGATACTGTTATCACCAGAACTGTGCGGTTTCCTGAGACGTCGGTTGCCGGTGAGCCTATTATTACGTGGGCGCCATCGACTCCAGGGGCTAAGCAGTATCGGGAGTTAGCTAGGGAGGTCATAGAGCGAACCACATAGGTGGGCTAGGTGCGGTTATTGCTGTTGTATCCAGTGATAGGGCAGCGGTAGCATTTTCGTTTTGTGTGGTTATGGGTAACGATGCTGTTGTAGACACGGGTGCTGGTCAACAGCCGGAGATTACTGGTTTTCGGATTGTGTTGCAGAATTTTGAAGGCCCGTTTGACTTATTATTGCAGTTGATTTCTGCTAGGAAATTGGATGTCACTGATGTGGCTTTGTCGCAGGTTACTGACGAGTTTGTTGCGTACACCAAAAATTTAGGAGATATGGCTGACCTTGATGAGGTAACTGAGTTTTTAGTGGTGGCCGCTACGTTGTTAGATCTTAAAGCTGCAAGGCTAGTGCCTCGGGGAGAGGTGGAGGATCTAGAAGATTTAGCGTTGTTGGAAAGTAGAGACTTGTTGTTTGCGAGGTTATTGCAGTACCGCGCGTATAAGCAGGTAGCTGAACTTTTCGCGCAGTGGCAGGCGGGGGCTAAGGCGCGGTATCCGCGGGCAGTGGGGATGGAGGAGCAGTTTGCGCAGTTGATGCCGCCGGTGACTATTGGTAAAGATTTAGCGGGCTTTGCCGAGGTGGCGGCTGCGGCGTTTCGGCCGAAGCCGGAAGAAACGATAGCGGTGGGCCATGTGCACCAGGTACCGGTGTCGGTGCCGGAGCAGGCGGGAAAGATTCTTGACATATTACAACTGCTGGGTAAGGATCAGTGGTTATCTTTTGCTGCTTTGACGAGGGACTGTACGGTTTCTATGCAGATTGTTGGTCGGTTTTTGGCTTTATTGGAGTTGTATAAGGCTAAGGCTATTGGCATCGAGCAGGAGGAGTCCTTGGGAGAACTGCGAGTAGCGTGGACTGGATTACAGGTTGATCCGGCTGTGGTTGCGGCGAGTAACTGGGAATAATGATGCATAAGGTTGTTGGCAGGAAGGAGTGCTAGGCCGTGGGAATTGTGGTGGTTTCGGGTTTAGCTTCGGGGGTCGGTAAAACAACCGCGGCGGCTGCGATTGTGCGGGTATTGCAGGATCGTGGGCGAGAGGTGATTCCTGTCAAAGTAGCTCGGCTTCCGAGTACGCGCCAGATGGAGGATATTGGCACTATTGAAAAGCTCACTGGTATTAGGGGCAAAGATTTTTCCGGTGAATCGGATCCGATTGGTCAGGTACGCATGCTTTCTCATGCGGGTAAAACGGTTGTGGTAGAGGGATCAGGTGGACTGAGTATCCCGTTGGTGGGGGAGAAAACTATTGCAGATGTAGCGGCAGAGCTGATGGCACCGTTGGTGGTGGTGTCGGGTATGGATTTGGGTGCAGTGAGCTTGGCGGATGCTGCCGTGAGGTTCGCGCATTCGGCTGGGGCGAAGGTAGAAGGACTGTTGGGTGGCAAGCTACCAGCGGGGGCAGATTTACGGACGCGATTGATTTTGATGGAGGTGGCGCGCAAGACTGGTGTTCCGTTTTTAGGTAGTTTGAATGATGGGGTGGGGTCGTTGGGGGAGCAGGCTTTTGCTGAGGCCATTAAAACAATTTTTTTGCCTGAGCAATGGTAGTAAATTAGATGATTTTTTAGATTAGGTTGTGGGATATGGTTTTTTATTGCGATAGAGGTGTGTTGTAGTGGAACTTCTGATTGGCTTGATCATGTTGCTGATCGCGACGGTGATGATGGTTGCGATTGGTGACCGGATTGGTTTGCCGTGGCCGATTTTGCTCACTTTGCTAGCGGGCGTGGGGATGTTTGTGCCGGGGTTGCCGAATGGCTTTACCATTCACACGGAGTTAATGCTGCCGATCTTCATTCCACCATTGCTGTGGGCGTTGGCGCGTCGCACGTCGTGGGGGCAGATTAGAGTGCAATGGCGGTCGATTTTGTTGCTGTCTGTGGCGTTAGTCTTGGTAACGGCTTTAGCGGTGGGAACTGCGGCGTATATTTTGGTCCCTGTGTTGTCTTTGGCTGGTGCGATTGTGATTGGGGCTGCGGTTTCACCGCCGGATCCGGTGGCTGTTGATGCTATTGCCGAACCAGCTGGGGTGCCGCGGCGGCTGACAAATACGTTGCAGTCGGAGGGGTTGTTTAATGATGCAGCCTCTATTTTGGTTTTCCATGTGGGCTTGGCGGTGCTGTTAGAAGAGCAGACTGTCGTGTGGTGGGAAGTCATTGTGAAGTTTTTGTATTCCGCTGGCTTGGCAGTGGGATTGGGTTGGTTAATTGGTTTTGCTTCAGCAAAATTTGCCAATTGGATGAACTCGTCGGTGGCTCGTAATGCGTTGACGTGGGTAATTCCGTTTGGCACGTTTATTGTTGCCGAGCACTACGGTGCATCGGGAGTGATAGCTATTGTCATAGCGGCCATTGAGTTTAATTCTCGGATTGATGTTGGGGCAGAGGATCGGCTGTCAGGCACAGCTTTTTGGGAAGTAGTTGAAATGCTGTTTACCGGTGTGGCTTTCGGGCTGATCGGAGTCATGACCCGAGATGCGATTGTTGAGGTCGGCGCCGATTTATGGGAAGCCGTGTGGCTGGGGGTGTTACTGTCACTGGTGGCTATCGCAGTACGTGGCGTGTGGTTTTATGGCATGTACGTGTTTAACCGCCATTTGGGGGCGAAAACCGGAGCGCCGTTACGATTGCAGGAAGTTCTGTTGCTGACTTGGGCAGGTATGCGTGGTCTGGTCACCTTGGCTTTGGTGTTATCCATTCCGATGACTTCTAATTTTGCGCTGAATCATGAAGTGGCAGTGGTTGCATTGGTGGTCTTGTTTGTCACCATGGTGTTGCCTGGTTTGACGTTGCCAGCGTTGATGCGCAGGTTGTCGCTGGATGCTGATCCTGATGCGTTTGGTGATATTTCCCGGGAAGTGCTGGTCAAGCGGGCACGAGCCGCGGCATATGACGCGATGTTAAGTTATGCCGATGAACTCGGTGATGAAAAGCTTGTCGCGTTAAAGGCGCGTTTCGATGAGAATGCTCATTTGGAAGAACCTGACTGGGATCGCATGGATCCTGATGCTAGGTGGCGCAAAGTGCAAAAGGCACGTGCGCTGATGAATGATGCCCATTTGGCTGCACTGCGGGCGGCTCAAGTGGAGTTGCTGCAGGCCAGGAATGAAAAGAATGTTGACCCAGCGATTTTAGATGAAGTATTGGGCAATATTGATCGCCAGATTCTGGGTGTGAAAGCAAGGAAGGCGGAGCACTAATGAATATCCCTATTCCGGTAGACATTGACGACCCATTGCCGAAAATATCACTGTTGCGTTCGCAATTAGAGTCAGTGTTATTAGTCATTGATACACCAGCTCCTGTTGCTGTGCTTGCCAGTGTGTTAGAGGCTGACGTTGATGAGGTGGAGCAGGAACTTGCGATTTTTGCTTCCGAGCTGGAACGCAGGGGAAGTGGCATGGAGCTTAGGGAAACCACTGAGGGGTGGCGGTTGTACACCACGCCAGCAAATGCGGCTGTGGTGGAGAAATTTTTATTAGATGGCACCCAAACGAAATTGTCTCGTGCGGCTTTGGAAACCCTAGCGATTATTGCCTACCGACAGCCGGCCACTCGGGCTCAGGTGGCAGCTGTCCGTGGAGTTAATGTTGATGGGGTGATTAGGACGTTAGCGCTGCGGGGATTAATCCACGAAGTGGCGGTGGAGCCGGTTACGGGGGCGCATCAGTATGAAACTACGGAGTTGTTTTTAGAACTGCTTGGCATTGATTCTTTAGATCGGTTACCGGATTTGGCGCCATTGCTGCCTGATATTGATTCCATTGACGAGGCGGATTTGGCTTAATAAGAATTGCTGTACCGGCGCCTAATCGGCTATAGTCGGTGTGTTTTATAATCGCATACCTTCTAAAGATAGGACACTTACGTGACTCCTGCCGCTCGCCGAGATGGCACACCGGAAAAGAAACGCCCACAGCAACGATCCACTGGCAAAAAGCCTCACCGGGGACGTGGGCAACAAGCACCACGACCAGAGAAAAAACGCAGCCCAGA
The DNA here is from genome assembly GCA_963520895.1 of uncultured Corynebacterium sp. Lineage (GTDB taxonomy): Bacteria > Actinomycetota > Actinomycetes > Mycobacteriales > Mycobacteriaceae > Corynebacterium. The sequence goes on from CAUQSW010000075.1 coordinate 7,298, forward strand.
GGTGCTGCTGTCGAATGCTAAGCCAGCGAAACGGCAAAATATTGCCCCCCGAAAAGCTTCAGCGAATGTGCCATTGCATTCGGAAGACGGCGTTCGGCTGCAAAAAGTTCTAGCTCAGGCAGGTGTCGCGTCGCGTCGCCATGCGGAAATCTTAATTGATGCTGGTCGCGTCGAAGTTAATGGCACAATTGTTACCCAACAAGGTACCAGGGTTCGCCCTGCTGAAGACATCATTCGGGTTGATGGGGTGCGAGTAAATGTCAACGAAGATAACCGTTATTTTGTGTTGAATAAGCCCCGCGGCGTGCACTCAACCATGTCGGATGAGCTGGGACGGCCATGCATTGGTGATATTGTTTCGGAGCGGGTTCATGCTGGTCAACGCCTATTTCACGTCGGTCGATTAGATGCTGCCACTGAAGGGATGATTTTATTAACCAACGATGGTGAGCTTGCCAACCGGTTGATGCACCCAAAGTACCAAGTGACAAAGACCTATCTTGCCACTGTGCTCGGTGAGGCAAATAAATCTCTAGAAAAGCAGCTACGCCAAGGTATCGAGCTTGACGACGGTCTTGCGAAAGCAGATTACGCGCAAATCGTCGATAAGCATCACGGTAAAACTCTTGTGCGGCTAGAACTGCATGAGGGCCGCAAACACGTTGTGCGGCGAATGCTTAAAGCGGCTGGTTATCCCGTGCTTCAGTTGGTTCGCACCAAAATTCATACCGTGCAGTTAGGCGAACAAAAACCCGGTACCATCCGGGCACTGACTGACCACGAACTCAGCAGTTTGTATCGGGCGGTGGAAATGTAATGCCCACATCAGCAATAACCAACACCGCAGATGGTGGTTTAATCGTAGCGGTTGACGGCCCGTCAGGAGCTGGGAAATCCACCGCTTGTCGCGCCATCGCCGAGCTTTTCGACGCCCGCTACCTTGACACCGGCGCCATGTACCGAGTCGCTACACTGCATGTATTGCGATTAGGAATAGATCCGACAGATGATGTCGCAGTTGCCGCTGCAACGAGCAACCTGCCGTTGGAGATAAATGACGACCCACAATCAACCGCAGTTGTACTATCAGGTGAGGATGTTTCGGAAGAAATCCGAGGCACAACCATCACTAGGAACGTTTCAGCCGTATCCGCCATACCGCAGGTGCGCTCCAACCTAGTCGCGCTGCAACGGCATATGGTGCAGCAAGCCCACAGATGCATAGTGGATGGTCGTGACATTGGCACCAATGTGTTAACAGATGCGCCACTGAAAATTTTCTTAACAGCTTCTGCTGAAATACGAGCAAAACGACGTTTCGACCAAGACACCGCCGCTGGTAAGACTCTTGATTTCGCCACGGTACTGGCAGATGTGAAGCGTCGTGATGAATTGGATTCCACCCGAAGCCTCAACCCACTACGACCGGCCGCAGATGCCATAGTTATTGACACCTCTGAACTGGATCTGCAACAAACCATTGATAGTTTAGCCACGTTAGTGCGCCAATCCGTCGAAAGGAGTGCACAGCAATGAGCACCAAAGACATCTCCCCAACCTTTGATGCTGATCCCAACAACCTCGACGACGAAACCGAGGTAGTGCATGTTGTTCTTGATGAGGATTTCGACGAAGCAGATTTTGCCGCACCAGATTTCGGCGAAGATTATTCCGAGGAAGACTGGCAACAACTTGAACAAGCCTACGGCTTCAACAGAGACAACACCGTAGAGGAACAGCTATGCACTGTTGCCATCGTCGGGCGGCCGAATGTCGGGAAATCAACCCTGGTTAATCGGTTCATTGGTCGCCGCGAAGCAGTGGTAGAAGACTATCCTGGCGTAACTAGGGATCGGATTTCCTACCTTGCTGACTGGGGTGGACACCGATTCTGGGTACAAGACACCGGCGGGTGGGACCCCAACGTCAAAGGCATCCACTCAGCTATTGCCAGGCAAGCAGAAACCGCAATGGAAACCGCCGATGTCATTGTCATGGTTGTTGATACCAAAGTCGGCATCACCGAAACCGACGCCATCATGGCCAAAAAACTCCAACGCGCCGACGTACCAGTGATATTGGTAGCGAATAAATTCGATTCCGATACCCAGTACGCTGACATGGCCGAATTCTATGCCCTAGGCCTAGGCGACCCCTGGCCAGTATCAGCCCAACACGGCCGCGGCGGGGCTGACGTACTTGACCAAGTGCTCAAGAGCTTCCCAGAACAACCACGCCAGACCTCCATCACCGAAGGACCTCGGCGGGTGGCGTTAGTTGGCAAACCCAATGTGGGTAAGTCCTCGCTGCTAAACAAAATCACCGGCGAAGAACGCTCCGTAGTACATGATGAAGCAGGAACCACCATCGACCCAGTAGATTCTCTAGTACAACTAGATAATCACCTCTGGAAATTCATCGACACCGCAGGTCTACGCAAAAAAGTAAAAAACGCACAAGGCCACGAATACTACGCCTCACTACGCACGAGGGGAGCCATTGATGCAGCCGAAATCTGCATCTTCATGATCGACTGCTCGCAACCCGTCTCTGAACAAGACCAGCGAGTCCTCAACATGATCCTAGAGGCAGGAAAAGCACTAATCCTAGTGTTCAACAAATGGGATCTCATGGATTCCGACCGGCAGTGGGAACTGGAACGCGAAATTGAACAGCAATTGGCTCATATCCCTTGGGTCAAACGCATTAACATCTCCGCCAAAACCGGACGAGCCCTGCAAAAACTCGAACCCTACATGCTCGAAGCTCTAGAAAGCTGGGATAAACGGATTAGCACTGGACAGCTGAACAACTGGCTTCGAACAACCATCGCCCAAAACCCACCTCCCATGAAAGGCGGCCGGATACCTAAAGTGCTCTTTGCCACTCAGGCATCCACTAGGCCACCGGTGATTGTATTATTCACCACCGGTTTCCTTGACGCAGGCTACCGCCGTTACCTTGAAAGAAAATTCCGGGAAACCTTCGGTTTCGAAGGCTCACCAGTAAAAATTGCAGTACGCGTGCGCGAACGCCGCTCGAAACGCAAATAAAACGCAAAACACCTGGTGGCTTAACACCCAATCAGCTAAGCCACCAGGTTTTTGCTACCTTAAGTTACTGACGTTTTTCCAACAAGAAACCATCACACCGGTACGGCAACTCCACCACCATATCCGGCTGATAGCCTAAATGATCCTCTAGGTACCACCGCAGATTCTCACTCATCCTCACTCGAACTTTCTCACTACTACGCAGCCAATACGAACGCGACTGCATCAACTGATGCACCTGAGCCACACTCAACCGCTGCAACCACATACTCCGATGCTCCTTTGCAATATGCCACGGCGACCCCATCTGCGGATAAAACCCCGCAGCTAACGTATCCCCAGAATGCATAATCCGAGTTAACCGATGCACCCACGGCACCGTAACATCTAAGGTATTCCACACCAACAACGCTTGCCCGTCCGGAGAAGTGATCCTAGCAAACTCCGCACTAGCGGCCATCGGATCAACCCAATGCCACGTTTGCGCACAGGTCACCGCGTCGAAAAGCCCATCTGCCGAAGCTGTGTGCTCCGCAGTAGCACGCCACGCTGCAACAGAGACATGAGCCGCTAAGACCCGCAGCATATCGGCACTAGGATCTAAGGCATAAACCTGCTCAAACCGCCCGTCACCAATCAGCTGCTCAGTCAACTTCCCAGTGCCAGCCCCCACATCCAACACCCGCCTAGCAGGCGATAACAACCGCAACACATCTAAAGGATAATGCGGACGAATCTCATGATAAACCCCGGCACCACGGGTAAAAGAAGAAGCACCACGCTGCCTATGATCACTATCGACGAACTTCGGTACCTGCTTTTTCGAAACCGGGGGAATCTTGGCCATAATACAGTGATTTTATCGTGGACACACCCGCAACTAAACCCGCCCAACAAACCCGCAACCACTATCTACAATTGAAACTACCCAACACAACAGGAAGCGAAAGGACTTAACAACATGGCGACCGTCTCCAGCTGTACCCTCAGCCCCACCTACTTCACCAAAGCCTGGCAACAACTAACCGACGAACACTTCGACATGATCATCATCGGCGGGGGATCCGTCGGAGCCGGCACCGCCCTAGACGCCGCCACACGAGGACTCAAAGTCGCCCTCATTGAAGCCCGCGACTTCGCGGCAGGAACCTCATCTCGCTCATCAAAAATGTTCCACGGCGGCCTACGCTACCTTGCCATGCTCGACTTCCGCCTTGTTGCAGAATCACTACGCGAACGAGAACTGTCCATGTCCGTACTCGCCCCACACCTAGTCAAACCCCTTAGGTTCATCTTCCCCCTGACCCGGCGCGGCTGGGAACGCCCCTATATGGCATCTGGGTTTATGCTTTACGACCTCATGGGCGGAGCAAAAAGCGTACCTATGCAAAAACACCTCACCCACAAACAAACTATGAAAATCGCGCCGGGGTTAAAAGATGATGCACTCGTAGGCGGGGTGCGCTATTACGACACACTTGTTGATGACGCGAGGCATACGTTGACCGTACTGCGCACCGCTGCGGAATATGGTGCGGTAGTGCGCAGTTCCACCCAGGTGGTTGGCTTTGAGAAAACAGGCTCTCGGGTCACAGGTGTTCGGTTGCGCGATACCGATAGCGGCGAAGAGATCACTGCGCATGCAGATGTGTTCATCAATGCCACGGGAGTCTGGAGTGATTCGATAGAAAAACTCGCTGGGGTGACCGGAAAATTTACAGTCCATACCTCCAAAGGGGTACATATCGTGGTACCTAAAAGCTGCCTTGATGCCGATGCTGCTTTGTGTTTTGTTACCGAAAAATCAGTGCTGTTTGTTATTCCTTGGGACGAGTATTGGATCATAGGCACAACCGATACGCCGTGGGATCATAATCTTGCCCATCCGACTGCGACCCAAGCTGATATTGATTACCTTTTGGAGCATATCAATGCGAAAGTTACCAAACCTATTAAACCATCCGATATCGTCGGGGTGTATGCAGGATTACGCCCGTTGCTTAAAGGAAAATCGGATTCCACCACCAATCTCTCCCGCAATCACGCGGTAGCGCAAGTGGCACCGGGATTAATCTCAGTTGCCGGTGGAAAATACACTACCTACCGGGTCATTGGAAAAGACGCAGTGGATGCCGCCCAACAAGATTTAACTACCCCCAGCACCGAATCAGTAACTGAACACACCCCACTGCTGGGTGCTGATGGCTACTTGGCTTGGAAAAATCACACTAAACGGCTAGCAGAAACCTACGGGTTAACCGAAGAGCAGATCACTCATTTACTCAACCGCTACGGTGGTTTGATCACCGAAGTGCTCGCCCCAGCAACCGCGCAACCAGAGTTATTAGCACCCATCGAAAACGCCGAAGGGTATCTAAAATGTGAAGCGGTCTACGCCGTCACCCATGAAGGAGCTTTGCACTTAGAAGATATCTTACACCGCAGACTGCGCATCTCCATGGAGTACGACGACCGCGGTGTTGCCAGCGCTAACGGCATCGCGGAATTAATAGCACCGTACCTAGAGTGGGATGACGCTATGATCGCCACAGAAATCACCCGGTACCGCGACACAGTTGCAGCATTTATCGCTGCGGAAAAAGAACTCACCGATTCTTCCGCTAACACCATCGCCACCCAGGCCACCGAATCCCGCGGCAGCCTCGACCTCAGCCAGGACCAATCATGAGCACACACTACACCGCCGCCATAGACCAAGGAACAACCTCCACGAGGTGCGTGATCTTCAACCACGACACCACCATCATTGGAGTGGGGCAATTCGAACACCAACAAATTTTCCCTCAACAAGGATGGGTAGAACACGACCCACTAGAAATCTGGGATAACACCAGACGAGCTGTAGCTGCAGCCCTAGCAGAAGCCAATATTGCCAGGGAAGACATAACCGCCGTGGGCATTACCAATCAACGCGAAACCACAGTGGTATGGAATAAACACACCGGCCAGCCGATATACAACGCGATAGTCTGGCAAGACACCCGCACCGATGCGATCTGCGAACAACTCATAGCTGGCCACGGAGTAGACCGTTGGCGGAAAACCACCGGTTTACGAATAACCTCCTACCCTTCAGGGCCTAAAATCTGCTGGATTTTAGACAACGTAGCAGGCGCTAGGCAGCAAGCAGAAAACGGCGACCTGCTCTTCGGCACCATTGACACCTGGTTGCTATGGAACTTAACCGGTGGGGCAGAAGGCAACGACGGCCAACCAGCCATCCACGCTACCGATGCCACCAACGCCTCCCGCACCCTACTCATGGATCTAAAAACCCTCCAGTGGGACAAAGACATCTGTGCCGCACTGAACATTCCCGAAACTCTTCTACCAGAAATCAAACCCAGCATCACTCACTTTGGCCACGTCCGCGCAAAAGGAACCCTCGCAGGAGTTCCCATCACCGGCATACTGGGCGATCAACAAGCCGCAATGTTCGGACAAGCATGCTTTGAACCCGGAGACGCAAAAAACACTTACGGCACCGGATTATTCCTACTCCTCAACACGGGGGAAACACCCAAATGGAGCGACCACGGATTAATCACAACCGTCTGCTACCAACTCGATGGACGGCCCCCCGTCTACGCACTCGAAGGATCCGTAGCCATGGGCGGGGCATTAGTACAGTGGCTACGAGACAACCTCGGACTCATCGAAAGCGCCACCCAAATAGAAGAATCAGCAAGATCCGTACCAGACAACGGCGGCGTCTACATCGTCCCCGCATTCTCCGGATTATTCGCACCACGCTGGCGTGCCGACGCCCGCGGCGTCATCGTCGGCTTAACCAGGTACGCCAACAAACACCACATCTGCCGAGCAGTACTAGAAGCAACTGCATATCAG
>CAUQSW010000076.1:0-14155 GCA_963520895.1 uncultured Corynebacterium sp.
GTATTGTATAATGAGAGGATTTCAATTTGAAGAATTTAAAACTCTACGAGCAAGCCTTGTTAGAAAGTTTGACACGAGTTCCGTATAACAGCGCGGCTCAGTTCCCCAACTTTATTGAAAATCAAAGTACAGATCCAAAACTAGGTGTCGCCTGCGTCTTACAATCGTTAGACGCAGCGGAACGTGCAGAGCGAAGCGGTGCGCCTGAGGCTGTCTTTCTGCAGGATGGGAGACACATTGCTGCAGTGTTCGAATATGATGATGGCATCGTAATCTTAGATCCGTATCTTTTGCATACAAAGCCAATAGTTTTGAATTTCGGTAACGCGGTTCATGAACCTGAAACAGTCACTGTACCAGCATTACCAAAACGGCTGGATTCAAAAGGGGTTGAAGTTACAAGTCAAGTGACTGCTACCTTATTTAAGGGGTCTGGGAAAGATGGATACAAGTTTTCCTTGGACTATTACCGATACAGCCCAACAAAAGCTTCTTTTTTCTTAAGTCGGCATTTCAAGTTGGATTCCCAAAACCGAATTGATCGTAATTCTAAAGCTTCCAATGTTGTCGCGATTTTGACTCACCCAGAACAAACTAGTCTTTCAATCAGAGTCGTTTCAGGTGAAACCTTTCATTTGTCGGAGGTTATACTTCCACTAAGTGATTGGGCAGATACTGAGTTTGTTGCAGAAAACCTATTTATTCGAAACAATAATGGTGAAGTATTTTCGGCTGATTCAGACTTCGCTACAGAGGCTTGGGATTTATTGACTCTAGTTACCGAGCACTCACAGAAAGAAATCGAGCAGCATTTAGAATATGCTTTTTCTATCTATAAGAGCATAGCGGATCCTGCCATTGAAATAAAGGCATATAATCTGCAATCTGAATGAGAATATGAATCGTTTATATGTCATGCCCAAATAGGCGATCTAAAAACTCTTAAAGAATTAGATGGATTTTCTAATAATCATATTTGTCTAGGAAGTTGGATATTGTAATATGCGACTAATAAACTATCTCGATGCTTCCAATCCTTGTCGTTTTGATGTATTGAATATCGATGGCGAAGTGGTAGAAACATCTTCGGCACTACAAATGCGCAGTGACAGCCTGCACCTAGCTAGCAAGCTAAAGTCAGTGGGAAAACCAGGTGATCGTGTAGTTATACCCCCTTTGCCTGGGATTGATGTTTCAAGGGCATTTTTTGCTGTAGTTGCTGCGGGGATGGTAGCAGTCCCGTTGCCTAAAATGCCGAAGGCTGGTTCACAGCAATTTAAGTATTTTGAAAAAGTGATTGCAGACTGTGAACCTGCCATCATAATTTGTGATGTGGATGCTCCGATACCAGAGAGCTTCAATCTGCGTGTTGTGGACATCGAATTTCGAGGTACTGAAGATTTCGTTTTCCATTCTGAAATGTGGCCAGCTAATGAGGATGAAACTGTATTAATTCAATATACTTCTGGGTCAACTGGTGATCCAAAAGGTGTTTGCATATCAGAACGTAATCTTATAATTAATCAGACTGAAATGTCTGCGCAATCAGGTGTTGGCCAAAGATCCAATGTTGTAAATTGGCTACCCAGTTATCATAATATGGGCTTGTATGGGATGACTGTTGTCCCAGCTGTAAGCAGAGCATCTCTGGTGCGTATTGCTACAGAAGACTTTATTCGACGCCCTCTGATGTGGATTGAGGCAATTTCAAACCGTGAAGATGTATGTGCCATAGCTCCAGATTTTGCGTACCTTGCATGTGCTCGAGCCATTAAAAATGATCCCGCCACCCTTGGTGAAGTCGATTTATCAGGCTGGAATGTTGCAGCTACTGGTTCTGAACCCGTACGTGAATCTACTTTGAAAATGTTTACTGATGCATTTTCAAAGTATGGCTTCCGAGAAGAAGCATTTACGCCTGCTTATGGGCTCACGGAATCAACATCGTGTGTTTCTATCGGAAGGAAAGGCCAAAAATACAAAAAGATATTAGTTGATAGCCCGAAGCTGGCTTCGGGAGAAGTAGGCTTGGTGAATTCGCCTGAAGATGCTACAGAATTGATTGGTTGCGGCAGTCCCATTCACAGTAGCAAAGTTCGAATTCTAGACCCAGAGGGAACCGATGAATTACCTTCTCATCGGATTGGGGAAATTTGTATAAGTGGAGCATCTGTAGTTTCTGGATATTGGAACAATCAGAATAGTGAAACTTTCGCCGCAGACGATCATAAAACTAGGTTTTTAAGAACAGGCGATATTGGTTTCATTTATGGAGGAGAACTATTCGTCTGTGGACGCAAAAAGGATCTCCTAATTCATGCCGGAGAAAACTACTTCGCTTCCGATCTAGAAGCCGCCGCACTTGACGCTTTTTATGCCTATGAACATGCTGCATGTGCCTGTTTTCAAGCACTAGACGGGAAAGTACATTTTGTATATGAAGTAGGGCAACAGTTTCGCAAGGAATTAGAAAAGAATAGATGCGTTACTCTCACGCAGACTATATCTAAGATCTACCCAGGTGCTATCGAAGTATCTGCAGTGGCATTTGGCGAGCTCCCACGAACAGCGAATGGAAAAGTCAAGCGTCAAGAAACAGCGCATCTGTTCGCTGCTGGAAACTTGAAAGTAATTGCAACAACTGTCAAATAGGAGGAAGAATAAGTATGTCTGGTCAAAATAAGCAATTAGCAGAAGAACTCTCTGTTCTATTATCCGAGTTGTCCCAAGGGGAAATAGATTCGATTGACGCAAGTTTGCCACTTTCATCTCAAGGGCTAGATTCGATTCTATTAGTCGCGTTCTTGTCGCGGATTGAATCTCGCTACGAAGTAGCATTTGATGAGGAGCAGATTTCTTCCGATCTTGCAATTGATGATTTAGTAGAATTAATAGATTCTTCGAATTGATTAATGAAGAGGTCAATTTAGCAAGAATAGTAATTCATGCAATGCTGAGTGTCATTTAGAACGTTGGAAATTGAACGAAGAACCCTATTAAAAGGATGAGTCAGATTTGAAAAGGATAGTACCGCGAGTTGCTATTATTGGCCCAATACAGGCAGCGCTTCCGAAGGGAACGTTTCATTCTCAGCGATATCGTAGTGAGATAGCTAGCATGGTCAAATTAGCTATTGGTGATTTTGAATACTACGACCCAGCGGAGCGGGTACAGCAGTTGTTGGCGGAAGTTGGATCTGACTTTTTTGACCAGTCAAGTGTTACACAAATTGACAGAGAAATTGTGTCAAGATTTCACTCAGAGTTCCTTCTTGCAACTGCTGAGGTCGGAAAATGTGACTTGGTGGTATGCTATCTTCCGGCGCGTACACTGAGTATGGGAACCGCGATGGAGCTGTACTCTGCAAAACTAGGTGGTTGCTACGTTATTTCTGTTACTGAGCTATCAGATAATTTAGCTGTTACGTCAACATCAGATGTTATGGTTAATGATTTGGAATGCTTAGGGAGTGAGTTGCGTAAGTGGAAAGTGCAATCTTTTGGATCTTCCGATTAACCTGTTGAAAAAACCTCGTTGATATTAAAATAACTAGGCTTAGGTTCAGATCGTCAAGGCAACGTTTTGGTTGTGGGTTTCTAGTGGGGTTGTGTAGCCGAGTGGTTTTCGTGGTCGGGTTGTTTTAATTGATTGGCCATGGTGTTGAGCGTGTGTTGCTGGTAGGTGGCGAGATTGGTTTTCTTTGGTAGGTATTGTCGTAGAAGCCCGTTGGTGTTTTCGTTAGTACCTCGTTGCCAGGGGCTGTGTGGGTCTGCGAAGTACACTTTGATGCCAGTTGCGCGGCTGAGTTGTTCATGGTTGGCAAGTTCCATGCCCCTGTCCCAGGTGAGGGTTTTCACAAGGGATCGAGGCAGATTGTTGAAGTGTTCGGTGAGTTTATAGGTCAGCTCTGCAGCGGTATGAGGTGTACTGGGTTTGTGAGAGGGCATGATATAACACAGGAGGTTATTGTTCATGTCTAAGTCTAAGTTTGATCGGGAGTTGAAGGATCGGGCGGTGCGGATGTATCACCAGGAGTTGGAGACTGAGGGTCAAACGAAGATCGGTGCGCGGCGTGCGGTTGGTGCGAAACTGGGTGTTAATCTTGGAACGTTGCATAATTGGATCCGCAAGCAAGAATCCGAACTTGCAGCTGCGCAGGTGGTATCTTAAGGAGGCTAAGGATCAGGAATTGGCTGCACTTTGTAAGGAAAACGTCCAGTTGAAAGAGGCGAACGAGATTCTACGATTGGCGTCAGCTTTTTCGCCTAGGCGGAGCTCGACCGCAAACAAAAGTAGTAGTTGATTTTCTGGAAACTTATCGGCACAGGTTTCCTACCTGGCGTATGTGCCGGATCCTCCACAGAGAGGGTTATAGCGTTTCACCTGCTACGTATTATCGGTATCGTCAGCGGTATCTTGGCCCAACTGATAGCCAGTTAACTGATGCGTATGATGCCAACAGGTTACATCAACTGTGGGTTGTTAATCGTTGTGTGTATGGGCGAAGAAAGCTATGGAAAGCTGCAAAACGTGCAGGTTGGAATATCGGCCGTGAGCGAGTGGGACGGTTGATGCGTATCAGCGGGATCAAAGGTGTGACTAGACGTCGAAGTGTTCATACAACGGTGTCTGACCCGAAAGCGCCACGGTTTGCTGACCTTGTTGAGCGTGCATGGGGTAAAGTCACTGCGTCGGATCAGTGCTGGGTAGCGGACTTCACCTATATCCATACTAGAAATGGGGTGTGCTATACCGCTTTTGTTACTGATGTTTACACCAGGGAGATATTAAGCTTCGTTACCGATATCACTGCGAAGTCCTCGTTGGTGGTACGAGCATTGCAACAGGGGCTGACCCCCGTCGTCTAGGTACCCGCAATAGAACTCTGACAAGGCAATTCGACGTTTGGCCACAACATCGGCTAGAATGCTTATCTGTTGCGCAGAGACAATTGTTTTTCAAGGCGTGGCAAGGGCCTTTAGCTCAGCTGGTAGAGCTACGGACTTTTAATCCGCAGGTCCCGGGTTCGAGCCCCGGAGGGCCCACAAAATATTTTCGCTGGCCAAGGCCAGCTTTTTTATTTGCCATTGTGGTTTTCACCTACGGTTTATATTGCGTTGGGGTTCTCAGGGGATGCGGCGTTTTTATGGTGAGGTATCCGGCTTGGTAGGTCTTAGGGGTAGATGAAATTATTCAGTTTAGTAAGATCATTTTCAGTTTGCCCTTTCGCCGTAGTTTTGCTCATAGTACGATGCGAACATATGGCCGCCCCATCAAACTCAGCACAAAAAACTATGAACTGCCCAAAGAACAGACTGTTTTGGCCATTTTGCGTAAATTTGGTGTGGTGCGGGCACAATTGTTTGGTAGCGCTGCACGCGGTGAGCTAACACCAAACAGCGACATTGACTTACTCGTTGAACTAGATGGCAAGGTAGATTATGGTAAGTTGTTGCTTCTTTCTGAGGAGCTAGAGGCAGCAACCGGTAGGCGCTTTGATGTTCTCACTTCTATTAAGGAAGTTTTTCGCCCCTATATTGAGCCTGAACTTGTGGAGCTGCCGCTGTGAGGTCCTTATTATTCTTTGCGATGGTGGCTATGACGGGCTTTACACCAAGTTCGGCGCAGCAACCAGTTGTGGTTAATATCTGGGATAACGCTTCGGTGCTGTCCGAATCTGATCACCAGCAGATACAGCAACAAGCTAGCGAGTTAGCCCTCAAACCAGAGATTACTCACATCGACTACATCACTTTTGCTCATAATGATGAGTCGTTTAATGACACCGTGCTAAACCACCTCAAAGAGCAACACCCAGAGCTGTTATCCCCAGACCAAACGCAGTATGCAGATGGCCATCTCATTGTTGCGGTGGGTTTTTCGCCGCGTAAGGTGGGGGTGTACTGCGGTGATAATGTTTGCGCTACCACAGGATTGCGTTCTACTTACCGGATTCAAGAGGTTAGTGACAGCATGGTGAATGACCTACGCGCCGGGAACTATGTCACCGCGTTTATCTCTGGAACGGAAACCGCCGGAGATGCGGCATGGAAACAGTCAACAAATTCTGGCAATAGTAGCACTGCTAGTAGTTATAATGCGTGGACCAGCTGGTTCCCCGTGTTCTTCTTTGGGATGTTTTTGTTTGTTGCTACGTTCATCATCGTTATCTTCGTAATCATCATTAAAAGCCAGCAACCTAAAACACCCACACCAGAGGACTTGATAGAACTCTTGCCGCAGTCCTTACCGTCGCTCGGTCCCACGGATCAACAACTACAGACTGTGAACTCACAGTTAGCAACACCAGAACTACGCACCGAATGGGAAGAGCTGAAACAGAAGTTTTCACAGCTAACCCAGAGCCAAGAGTTAGTTGCACTTCAGATGCTCGGCGCACAGGCGAGTAAAAAAGATCTCAAAAAGCATGCAGCTTTTATCCAAGAAGCACTCGCTACCAAAGAAAGAGTGCAAATAGCACAGGAAAATATTGACATCTTGTACCGAATGGAACGAGGTGACAGCGCCACTCGGCAGCGACAGCTGGATAACCTCGCCATGGACATCAACAAAATCAGTGGGCTGGGCACCGGATTGTTTTATGGCAAGGAAATCACCGCTATTGACGAGAAGATATATTAACTACAATCACGCATCGATTCCCCAACGTTTATCAGCGAATACGCAGCTATTGTCCATCGCTACGGCCAACTGATAAAGCGGATTCGGCGGTGGAACCTTGCTAGGTCAACCCCTATAAGGATCACCTCGCGGCATTGGCGTACCGGCATGGGAATCGGCGGATTTGTCTCTTATGCGGCATATATTGAACAAACCAGCAGAGGCAGCAGCAGTAATTTCGGCGGCAGCAGCGGTGTTAGCACCAGCTACAGCAGTAGCAGTAGCTTCTCTGGCGGGGGTGGCTCTACCAGTTGGTAGCCCATGCTTGTCGACGCCCAACCGGTACCCCGCAAACCGTCTAGCATAGTGTTTTATGCGGACACAGATTTCCACAGGACAACAACCACGAGCAGCTATTATTCACGGTTACGACGCCAACCCTGATAAGCACTGGTTTTCCTGGTTGGCAACGCAACTAGAAACAGCTGGTTACCCCACCACAATTCCCGCAATGCCCGATCTCAAACCAGCCCAAGCCGACACTTGGCAGAAAGAAGCAGGCCTTGCAATCGGGATTCCCGATCAGCACACCATCGTGGTAGCGCACAGCTTGGGCTGTTTAGCTACCTTACGGTATCTCAGCAGTCTGCCTGACCAGTGGGAGCTAGGCGCACTAGTACTGGTCGCTGGATTTGTGGAACCATTGCCCAAACTTCCAGAGCTAGCCGAGTTCATTGGCCACCAGCCCCAAGCCGGTTGTGACCTTGCCACAATCACGAAACGGGTGGGCAAAACTCTCGTGCTGCGTTCGGATTTCGATCCCATAGTTCCGGTGCAACTGACCAGTAAGCTAGCCGAGTTACTAGAAGCCGAAGAGATTGTGGTACCCGGTGCTGGGCACTTTCTCGACCGCGAAGGGGTGACTACACTACCGCAAGCACTACAAGTACTAGAGCACATGCCAGCTAGAAACTGAAATACAAAATATCCGACCAGTACATTCCTAAGCCGGTGGTACCCGAGCCGCCGGTGTAATCGTCGAAACGCAAACCGTAGAAACTTTGCAACGGTCCGGTTTGTTTATTCACCACAGCCTCACTCAGTACTTGTGCAGCCGCAACCGGGTCATCCGGCAAGGCATCAACGGCTTCACCAGCGCTGCTACACAAAGACGCTGTATAGTCGGTGTCTTCGGCAAAATAATCCCACTCATCCTCATCATCGCGATAGTAGGCTAAAAGCTGCAGCTCAATCACCTCCAGCAATAGGTAGGGATAAGTCACTTTCGCTAGAAACGCCTCAGCCTCATCCACTTCTGCACGCAGCTGCTCTGGGGTCACCGTGGTGAACGGCTCTTGCAATGGCTGTGGGACTTCGGGAAGAGCCTTGAAAGCCGCGAAAAGTTTCTTCAGCCGCTGATACCCGGGTTTTCTCGGGGCATACAGCGCCCACAAATCAGTAGGATTTCCCGGCTCGTCAGTTTCAAGGCCAGAACCCAATTTGGAAGGACATAACTCCGGATCTTCCGACATTAATACTCAGTAGGTGAACGGCACTTCACTGCGCCATTCAGAGACTGCTTTAGGTGGTAACAGACGCGGCTCGGTCGGTATTTGGTTAATGCTGTACAAATAACTGCGGTGTGCCACTACGGCTCCTTGGTCGGATAACAGGACTTATCACCAGTATGCCTGAGGACAACTCACCTGCGGGTATAAGTTTCTATATGTACCCCATCGTCGCCCCAACCGGTTCGGCTCCGACCTGCTGAGCTAGTAAAACAGCCCAGTTGATCGGGGGTATCGCGCCGGGCATGGACACACCCCAGTGTCATGGCAGTTACGGCAGATTTTTGGATTCGACATCTTGCCAGTCCGGATTATGTGCAAGCTCCGGTTTCTCCCCAGTAAAAACTTGGCTGGCATCTGGGTCGTTTTTCAAAGTCCACAGAAACCAGGCGGTCATATAGGGATCACCGTATTCCAAAACATCTTTATGATCCACGCCAGTTCGCCGCGCGATAACCGTGGGTTGGGTGGTGGATAATGCCTCAAAGTTCTTGCGTACGACCCTGAGCGGACTAATAAGGAAGCGATCTTCACCGCCGGTGCCTGCCATAAAGAAGCTGGGAATGGTCAACTTGGCGGTATCGTAATCACCATTATTCTTCTTGGCAATAAAGTGTGAAATGGCGCTAGCAGTATAAATCGACTGTAGCCGGCTACTGTTACGAGACGTGGTTGCAGCATTGATGGCACCAGCTCCGCCTTGGGAATGTCCAGCAATGCCAATGGAATCAGTGGCGATTAAACCAAAGAGCGGGCTTTCTGGCATCTGGTTTAAATCAAGCACGTAATCGAGTGTCGTGGTGGTGCTAACGCCATTGCCGCTTTGCTCGTCTTCGTTACCGATCACCACGAAGCCCCAGCTGGCTAGGTGTTCCAGGACAGGAAGGTATTCCGATGCTGGTGTCAAAGTGCCATTGACCATGACAATCAGCGGAAAGGTTTCTTTTACTTCAGCAGCTGTACTGGGGAAGTATATGTGGTATTCGCCAATGCTGGGATCATCGCTTTTTTGCCGTTCATGGGTGGTGGAATATGGCCCTGGTTGGGAGTATTTTTTCTCCAATGGTTGGGTGTAATTAATACGAGTGTTATAGCCAGCGGCGACACCATCGTCGCCAGTGATAGTGTCATTTGCTGCCGACCGTATAAATAACGTAAACCCTACAATGATTACTACAAGAAGCGCGATAATAATCCCAAGGATTTTCAATAGCCTTTTCATTGTTTTGCTCATGTGCTCTATTGTGTTCGACCTCTTTAATAAAAACATCATTCTGAAGCACGAAAAACCGAGAACACGGATTCATACCTGAGAACGCTAGTCCATACCCCAGAATGACGTAGCGCCATCATGGTTTTTGACCTTAATGGTCAGATTGGTTCATGCTGATTAATATAACGAGTACTTTATCAAGATAAGGGTATGCTAATGTGGCTGGTTTTTGCGGTGTTGTCGGCGGTTTTCGCGGCGTTGACGTCAATTCTGGCCAAGGTTGGCATCGAAGGGGTCAACGCTAACCTAGCCACCGCGATTCGTACCGTGGTAGTGGTACTCATGGCGTGGATCATCGTGTTTATTACCAATGTCCACGAGGGGGTATGGGATATTACCCGGAAAAGCTGGATTTTTCTGATCCTTTCCGGGCTGGCTACCGGAGCTTCATGGCTGTGTTTTTATAAAGCGCTGCAACTTGGCGACGCCTCCCGGGTAGTCTCCATCGACAAGCTCAGCGTGGTTATCACTATTGTCTTGGCGGCAGTGTTTCTTAACGAACAACTTACTGTCAAAACCGCTATGGGGGCGATTTTGATTACTGCCGGTGCCTTAGTGATGGTCTGGTGACCAGGGCGTTTTAAAAGCGCGCCTTACGCGACTGAAATGAGGGGAAATCGCTAGACTTTGGGTTAATGGCTAGGACGGTCCTTGCCGTGCAACGGAAAGGATACGACATGAAAGTACTCATAACTGGGGCGAATCAAGGCTTGGGAAAGCTAGCCGCCCAGAAACTACTCGCTGGCGGGCACCAAGTGGTGGCGCATATTCGCAATGACAGCCGCGAAGCAGTCGCACCTGAGGTAGTGGTCGGGGACTTAAGTGACAGCGAACAAGTCCGCAGCATCGCAGCGCAGGTTGTAGCCTTAGGCGGGGTCGATGCCATTATTCATAATGCTGGACTGGGACCCGACGCCGGACCGCAGTTGCTTCCGGTGAATGTAGTAGCCCCATATTTGCTGTCGTGCTTGTTGCCGGACGTTACCCGGTCGGTGTTTATCTCCAGCGGAATGCACCGGGGAGGTACCGTAAATCTAGCTGCCTTGGATTGGGCTGGTGACACAGTCACCGCAACCTATTCCGACACCAAGCTGTTGTTAACTACTTTTGCTGCAGCATTGGCCAAAATCCGACCGGAGGCTTATATCAATTCCGTTGATCCCGGCTGGGTCCCTACCCGGATGGGTGGTGCGCATGCCTCGGGTGACCTGCACAAAGGTGCAGAAACTCAGGTGTGGCTGGCTGCCAGCACCGATCCTGCGGCATTGACCACCGGCGGCTATTGGTATCACAAAAGCCAGCAGGAACCTCATCCAATAACCAGTGACGAAACCTTCCAAAACCAGCTTATTGCAGCACTGGCTGCGCACACCAAGGTGGCGCTATGACGGGGCTGCAACCGGTGCTATCACAATTAAGCACCTTTGTTACTTGTCGGGTAACTGCGGGCGATTTTCGCCACCGTCCCTACCTAGTGGGTATAACCGGCAAAGATGCTAGTGGGAAAACTCAACTGGCCAGGCAGCTGTATCAGCACCTCCAATCCACTGGTGTAACCACCCATTTGATTCACGTTGATGACTTCCACCGACCCCGCGCCGAACGCTACCACGGGCAGCGGCCCGAGCCAGAGAAAATATCGCTACCAAAGCATAGATTTCGAGCAACTACGCACCGAGGTATTGCTTCCCCTGCGCCAAGCAGGTCGGCTGCAGCGAAGTTTGCAGCTTTTAGACATCCCGACAGACCAATACACCCTAACCCGTACCTATGACATTGCGGCTCATGACATTGTGCTGGTGGAAGGAGTGTTCTTGCTGGGGGAGGAGCTGCGCGAGCTTTTCGACGACCTCATCTGCCTCACCGTCAGCGAGGCCGAATTATTACGCCGCGGTGTCACCCGCGACCCTGATTTGCTTGGCGACGATGCCACGCGCAGATTTCAAGAAAAATACTTGCCTACGCAACAGCAACTGTTCAAACAATTTCCACCGGAGCAGTACGCCACGGTACTGATCGACAATGAGGACTACCGTTATCCCCGGTTGGTTTCTAAAATTTGAAATTTTGTCCCACAGGGATCAGAGACGGTAGCAATGCGACCATAAGGGGAATCGGTGGGGCGTCGTCAAGTGTTCTGCCGAGTTCGCGCACCGTGGCTACGGCTGCATCAACATTATCGACCTGGAAATATACCCGGAACCATGCTGGCGCATCATCGGCAAAGACGCCCGTAATGTCGCCTAGGCCGCAGGTAGCGGATTCTGGGGGAGCATTGGTGGTATAGTTCCATTCACCAGTTGCCCGATGAATATCCCAGTGGAAGGCAGAACGGTAGAACTCGATGCTCTCGGCAAATTTCCGGTTCATTATTTCAAACCAGCAAGGATAGTCGTGTGCTAGGCTGCCACGTTTTTTATTGTGGTGACCAAAGCCAGCATGGGTACCAGGTTGCCACACACCCACGATGGCGCGATCAGGGTCGGCGAGTACCGCGAAACGACCCCAATCATAAACGGTGGTTTCCGGCAGCAATACCTCACCACCAGCCGCTAGAGCACGGGTGATGGTGTCGGGCAGATTATCCGAATGCAGAAAAACCGTCCACTGGTCAATAGCACCCGGGTATGCTGGCTGGTGGTTGGGGTCGGTGGCGGTTAAGGCACCCAAGGGGTGACCATCAAGCGAAAAGACATGGTAATTGCCAACATCTTCGAATTTCCACCCGAATAGTTGCTGGTAAAAGGCTTGGGCCGCGGGGAAATTGGAAGAAGTCATATCAATCCACACCGGCGAACCGGCTGGAATAGTGCTAGTCATAATATCTCCTAGGTGTTGTCATAAAGCTAAAACCAAACACTAAGGGATATGACGGCGCTAGAGGCTATGTGTAGGGCGTGTCTGTCCCAAGATCTCAAAAACCACCGGGTGGCTTCAAGAAGCTTGTACCATCCTGAAACCACCCCATGGCTTAAGACGATAATAGCTCAGCGGTTTGGGTAAGGCCGGTGGATCGTATTGCTAAAACTGGCTAGGTGACTGTCCTACGCCTAAACTTCTGGAAATGGCCAAAATAACGCGGATAAAATACTGGTGGGTAGAAGCAGCAGCCGAAACCTGCATCATTATAGCTGCACTTTATTACGTTTTCTCCAGCCAATTTTCTGCTTTAGTCACGTGGGAAGTCTTGGCTTTCGCTTATCTCGTGGCGATCATGGCGGTCGTATGGAAAGGCGATCCCACCATTAGCATCCTGGTGGCGGATCGAAAATTTTATTCCCGCTGGTCAGGGTTTTTCACCTTGCTATCAAGTGCTGTGGGAGTCAATGCTGCAATATGGGCGCTGGCTGCCAAGGCGAAACACACTGGTGCGAATGCCGAAATTGGGGTCGTTGCCAGCCTTGGAGTTGTGTTGAGCTGGATGCTACTGCAAATTGGATTTGCTCAGATCTATGAAATCCTTGATGCTCAACGTAACTACGCGGTTTTTGATTACCCCGGAAAAGAAGAAAACGAAGATCCGGTGTTAATGGATTATTTGTATTTTTCCTTCACCATTGGGGCCTCTTTCGCTACCTCAGATGTGAACGTAAAACACGCGCACGGTCGCAGGGTAGTGCTTTTGCACAGTATCCTTTCCTTCTTCTACAACGCCTTAGTGGTAGCAGTCGCTTTTCAAGTCATTCAAGATGTCGTTGCCTAGGCCGGTTCGTGGCTAAGTACGGCAGATTCGACTGGTGCAGGTTTTAGTGCGGTTCACCTGAAGGTTCTTCGCGCTAAAACCCCAGTTCACTGCCTTATTTTGTGTCATTGTTGGATTCACTGTATAGTAATCATCCAGCTGCTTAACGCAGCAAAGCTCCCATCGTCTAGGGGCCTAGGACACCGCCCTTTCACGGCGGCGACACGGGTTCGAATCCCGTTGGGAGTACAAAACTGGCCGTCAAGGCCAGTTTTTATATGGCCCTGTGGCGCAGTTGGTTAGCGCGCCGCCCTGTCACGGCGGAGGTCGCGGGTTCGAGCCCCGTCAGGGTCGCAATTACAGCAAAGAAGGCACATTGGAGATCAATGTGCCTTTTGGTGATTTTTACGGGACCGTAGAAAGATCTTACGGGTTGCCCTCGGTTGTGATGTCCAGTCGATGAGTATCTTAAACTAATACGAGAATCATTATTGCTTCTTGCCAAGGAGGGTTACATACTTTGCATCGCCATTGCGGGGTTTTTGTGGAAGTTGAGTGATTACGTTCGCAATACCTGAACACACAGGTATAGATATTGATACTTGTTTGCCTGTATAGGTCAACCTCCGTACCGTACTAACCCAGAAAATCCAGTTTCGAACACCGGCCCTCTGAAATTCAGAATCCCCAACGGGGACTAATATAATCATCACCGCACTGCAAGCCCTAAGACTGCTCCTATTTAGACGCACCAATTTAGTGCCTAATCTGTAGGAGTCAGATTAAAGAAAACCCCAGTAAGAGGGTAAAAAGTAATATTCGTAAAAAAGATTAATCGGCGTTAGCTGCAGTTTAAGTGATAAGAAAAAGAAATACAGACTTTTTTATTTTCCTTTGATCCATATATAGACAGAAGTATTTACTGAATAGAAAAATGTTCTGTATATTGGGGGGCACGACCCTTGAAAAGTGGACACGTTAGTTGTGTAGTGTTGGTTTGGTTTTAGTTTA
>CAUQSW010000077.1:0-14059 GCA_963520895.1 uncultured Corynebacterium sp.
GAAGCGTGCGGAAAAGTAAGACACCGCCAACAACCAAACAACAAAAAACAAAAGCCCCCGCATGGTCCACAACACCACGCGGGGGCTTAAAACTTGGTTGCGTATAGAGCATTCGATTTAGCTGGCCTACCCCCGCTATCTTGCGCTTTAACGGCCTGTACGCAGGAATTTTCACTAGCATGTTCAATGCAGTACCTAAAATATGACCAGATTAACTGGTATAAATCCGATCGAGACACTGATTGTTCACTGGACGTATTAAGTCAAGCGTATATATCTTATGGGGGGCAAAAAATCGTTACGCTTACCGGTTTTTATCACAATCCGGTAACCTTGTGAACTGTCCCATTAGTTGGTAGCTGGTGGGGAAGATTTTCAATCATAGGGAAAGAGGAATTCCATGAAGGTTACTCGTATTCTTGTTGCTGGTGGCACCGCTTTGGCTTTGGCTTGTGCAGTCGCACCTACCGTAGCCCCTGAGGCATCGGCATCCTCCGCAGTACTAGCAGGTGCCGGTAGCTCTATTATTACCAGCGTTATCAGCCTCGGTGTTTTCCTTGCTTTTTGGGGTACAGTTTATAATTTCTTGGTCAACCACGGCCACATCCGGGGACACATCATTCAGGAACTACCTGTCTTCTAAAACATGACAAAATACGCCCTGCGCCTAAAAAGGGGACTCTAGGCGCAGGGCGTATTTTTATGTTGTTAAAGCGCTTATAGCTCTAGCAGGTTAAAACGGGTCTTGAGGACGTCGTCAAGCTTGCCCAAGTTTTTGTGCAACTTGTTCCATTCTTCGTGGGGGATAGCTTTTTGAGCTTCTTTGATAATGCTGGGGTCTGGGGTTGCCCAAGCGATTGGCATGGGTGAAATCTCATCCCACTTCTCTTGGCTTTTAACGCTGCGACGGCCTGTTACTGCTACCGCTGGTACCCGTTCGCCTTTTACTCGCTCATGTCCCTCAATACGGGTGATGGTGCGGGTTGCTAGCCCCCAGATTGGCTGTGCTGCTGGGTCGCTGTTGAGTTTGACCAAGGCGAGAAGTACCAGATCCCTGGAATTTACCTTGGCAATGACCGCGGGACATAGTTCGTACTTGTCGTAGAGCGATTGCGCTGATCCTACCTGTCGGGGGATGATCAGGATAAGACCGAAGCTAATCAATGCCATGATCCCAAAGGTCGCGATTACCAGCAATCCCATGGTGCCACCAAGGTAGAAGTTTAACGCCAGACCGATACCAATGAGGATCAGCCCAAAAATGAATGCCGATAGCTGCAGGCGTGTGGTGTCTTTGAGCAGTTCATTGTTCTTTTTGGCGTAGTCGTTGTCTACTGTGAATTTAAAAATATTCATTCTAATGCTTTCCTCTTACGATAATGTGCTTAAGTCGGCGGCATCAATGATGCGGTAAGCGTAGCCTTGTTCCGCTAAGAAGCGCTGCCGATGGGCAGCGAAATCCGCGTCGAGGGTATCACGGCTAACAATGGAATAGAACTGTGCTTTGTTAGCGTCTTTTTTTGGGCGTAGCAGCCGCCCTAAACGCTGAGCTTCTTCTTGGCGGGAACCAAAGGTGCCCGACACTTGGATGGCTACTGCTGCCTCGGGAAGATCAATGGAAAAGTTCGCCACTTTACTAACTACTAGGGTTTTCAGTGTGCCATCGCGGAACTCTTGGAACAGCTCTTCTCGTTTTTTGGTTGAGGTTTTGCCATCAATGAGGGGCACGCCAATATGGCTGCTGATTTCTGCTAACTGATCCACATAAGCACCAATAATCAGTGTTGGCTGCCCGGCATGTTTTTCCACAAGGGCGGAAATTACCGGAAGTTTGCTTTCGGCGCAAGCAGCTAATCTATAGCGGTTTTTTGCGTCAGCGATTGCGTAGCCCATGCGTTCATCCTCAGTCATGGTGGTGCGTACCTCTACACAGTCCGCGGTAGCGATGAAACCGAGGTTTTCGAGGTCTTTCCAGGGGGCGTCGTAACGCTTAGGCCCGATGAGGGAAAACACATCACCTTCGCGGCCATCCTCACGCACCAGCGTGGCGGTCAGACCCAAGCGCCGCCGTGATTGCAGATCGGAGGTCATCCGGAATACCGGTGCTGGTAACAGGTGTACCTCGTCGTAGATGATCAACCCCCAGTCCTTAGAATCGAAGAGTTCCAAGGCACGGTATTCCCCTTTAGTCTTGCGGGTAATCACTTGATAGGTTGCTATGGTGATCGGGCGGATTTCTTTTTTCTCGCCGGAATATTCACCAATTTCGTTAGCTGTTAAGGTGGTTCGGCGTAGCAATTCATCCCGCCACTGGCGTCCAGCAACCGTGTTGGTAACCAAGATTAAAGTGGTGCTTTGCGCCTTGGCCATGGCAGCAGCGCCCACCATGGTTTTACCGGCACCGCAGGGTAAGACCACCACCCCAGAGCCGCCCGACCAAAAAGAATCAGCGGCCATTTGTTGGTAATCACGCAGCTGCCATTCTTCCTGGGATGTGCTCAATGCAATGGGGTGGGCTTCGCCATCAATATATCCAGCGAGGTCTTCGGCTGGCCAGCCGATTTTTAGCAGCGCTTGTTTTAATTGGCCTCGCTCCGAGGGGGGTATAGCAATGGTTTCTTCATCGATCGTCGCGCCCAACATGGGGGCGATTTTCTTGTTCCGAGTAATCTCTGTCAGTATAGCTGCATCGGAAGATTCTAAAATTAAGCCATGAGCTGGGTGTTTGTGTAATTTCACTCGGCCGTACCTAGACATGGTTTCGGCGACGTCGATAAGCAAGGCTTGGGGAACTGGGAAGCGGGAGAACCGCTCCAGCATATCCACCACTTGTTCCGCGTCATAGCCAGCAGCCCTTGCGTTCCACAGCGCTAGGGGAGTGATTCGGTAAGTGTGGACATGCTCAGGTGCCCGTTCTAATTCTGCAAAAGGTGCCAAGGCAGCACGAGCGGCATCTGCCTGTGGGTGGTCAATTTCCAGCAGCACCGTCTTATCAGACTGAACGATTAGCGGCCCCATACGGTCTCCTTAACAAAAGCAGCTAGAAGTATTTGGCAAAGTTATCATTGTACCCCGGGTAGTTATCGGTTGAGGATCACCGCTTCGGTTAACCGGTGCAAGCTGAGGCGGTGCAATTGACCAGTGAGATCATCAATAACCGAAACTTGGCCGCCAGTAACAGCTATCGGGGTGACTTCCATAGTGGTGGCATTGCCGGAAGCATCAACGAAACCAACCCGTACCGCCTGTTTTAATCTGATAGCTGTTTGAATGGTGGTGCTGGGGCTTAATGTAGTCTTTTCAGGTGGCGCTGAGGTAACCGCAGTATCACCTCTTAAGGCAGCCAGGCTGGCTTCCAGGTGCTCCTCAGTCAGGCCTTTTGCAACAGCATTCGGTAGCGCGGGAGTTTCCAGCCGGATTGGTTTTTGGCGAATATCAATGCTGAGTCCTTCATGGTTTTCTGCCACCGGATGGAAACCAGCTTCCTGCGCTGCAACGAAGACCTGGGCGAGGGGAGCTTGCGAGATAGCTACGGTTGGCGCCAGTAATCTCAGACCCACCTCGTGGGCGGCGTGGCTGCGACTCAACTCCAGCAGCAAAGCTTCATCGTCGCAGCGGATATAACTTAAAGCCGGGCCACCTCTGAGCTGGCCATGTTTACGAGCAATATCTTGAATAAGAAAACTCACCGTCTGTGGAGCATCACCCACAACCGAGGTGTCAAAAAACGCAAGCACATCCTCTGCAGTCCTACCTGCGTCAAAGGCTCGTCTCAAACTGGCCTCGCTAATTCGATAACTACTTGCCAGCCCGGCAGATTCCATATCGGCGAGTAAGGAAATTTCCGACTGCAGTTGGTGCTCTAACGGGCCAGGGGCAAGTAATGTCATGTCACCTTGCCACATCAGATGCGTCACCGGAGCGGGACTCCGTGCCTCAGTCACTGCCACGAGGTCCGCTAAGTCATCACCTGCGATCAATGAGGCAAGCACTGCAGTGGGGTACCACACCGAATTATCTGAAACTAACACCCCCAGCCAGCTGGCTTCGTCTACCAGCTCGCTTAACAAGGACGAATTATGGGTGCTTGCCATAAGTGGTGCGTAGTAGTTCACCATACTGCTGAGCTCTGCTAAATCTAAGGCGGTGGTGTAATGGCTTAGCACCATGCGCCGTGAAACCGGTAGCTGCGTTACAACAGAATCATCCGCCAACGCACGCACTGATTTTGAGACCAGCCAGGGGGCAAAATCTGCCCGCTGCCACCAGCCATGCACTAGTAGTGCCCACTGGTTAGCCAGCGGAGCTTGTAAAAAATCTTCCGCTAATACCGTGGGTGCCAGCACGGCATCTTCCAAGTTTTCGGGAATACCCCGATCAACCAGTCGCGCAGCCAGTGCTACCGCTAATACCCTCAGCATGGTTTTCTCATCGCAACCCAATGCTGTTTTTATGGCAGCTTGTGCGCGAACTCCCACCGCCCCATCTTTTAACAAGGGTACGGGGGTATGCCCAGCGTATTCAATGAAACTGCGCACCAACCGAACGGCCTCTAAGGCATTTGCGGTTGCTAATTTCTCCACTTCCACCGGCGGGTGCTGAGCTACTTTGTGGGGTGCGAGTGGAATAACCGGGGCGGTGTGCCCCAACACCACAGCTCTTACCGCGGCTGGTAACCGAACTGTTGTGGCATCCACCCGGTGAAGCAACTTTCTGGCAATTAATTGTGGAATGGGTCGGCTAGGATCGGCATCTACCGCGGCATCTTTACTGATGCCGGTGCCGCCGCTATCGGCTAATGTCTGCAAAATCTGCCGCTGCTGCTCGGTTATATCAGCCACCAATGAAGCGATTTCCTCGCTGTTGTAGTGGCTACTTTCCCACACGCTCCACTGCTGCGGCAGGGCCGCCATGACTTCTGGAGCGATTTGAAAGCTATCTGTAGAGCCAAAAATCAAGGCGTGGTTGAGCAACCTATCTACGCTGGATCGGGTCACCGAATCTGGGATCGCATCAGCGATATCGGCCACTAAATCGGGGTAAGCCACAGGTTGGATTTCACCCCCACGGCCAGCTGCGACCTCTAAGACTGCTATATCACTAGCATTTAGATGCTGAATCGCTCTGCGTATCGACGCCCGAAGCTTTAAACGAGCAGCTAGAGAGCCAATTCCTGGCGGTAGTGGGTGGGTGGTATCGGGGCGGTTGGTGAGTATTTCCTTAAGGGAAGAATCATTCAGACTACGCAACCACTCCCCGAAGTCGAGGGCTGGTGGATTCGCCGAGTTCGCTTTTGTCATGATTCCTGTAATTTTAGCTGCAATTTAAGTGACTTTAGGAACAAGGTTTGGAACAATAGAGACATGGCAAACGTTGAGAAAAAAGGTTATGTAGATCCGGGCTGGCCAACCGAAGTACCCGGTGGTGGCCACTATGTGACGGAACTAGTGGCAAAATTCGCTGGTGCTAACAGCCCTTATGGTGATATTGAATTCCCTCGCCCGGTGGAAGAGCTAGGGTACGTTCATCCCTATACTCTGATCAACAAGTAGTTAAAATATAGAACGACAGCACCCCAGCATGAGATAAACCCTGGCGGTGCTGTTTAGCATTTCTATGCCCAGGTGATCGGGCGGGTAGCACTAAATAGAAAGGACACCTGTGTAGCGGTGAGGAACTGGGGTGAACGAAATGAGTAACTGCCCCGCCGTTTCTTAAGAGAACTAGCGGGGCAGCACGCACGTATCGGTTGAGTGATCTTAGTGATCGACGGCCTTTTCTACACCGACACCGGTGAGGGAGCGAACTTCCATTTCGGCGGCTTTTTCTGGCAAGTTATCTGGCTTACCAATGTAGGAGCCGATAATACCCAGCAGGAAGCCAGCAGGGATTGCGATGATGGAAGGATTGGTCAATGGGAACCAGGCGAAGTCAGCATTGGGCAGCATCGAGGTTTCAGCGCCGGAAACGGCAGGGGAGAACACGATCAACACAATGGAGGTGAGCAGGCCACCATAGATAGAGAACAACGCACCGGTGGTGTTGAACCGCTTCCAGTACAGCGAGTAGATAATGGTAGGCAGGTTAGCTGCAGCGGCAATACCAAAGGCGAGGGCCACGAGGAAGGCAATATTTTGTCCCATGGCGCCAATGCCCAGCACGATGGCGAGGATGCCGATGACAACCACTGTGATGCGGGAAACCCGAACCTGCTCTTCCTCGGTTGCTTCGCCATTGCGAATAACTGAGTTGTAGATGTCGTGTGCCACGGAGGCAGAGGCAGTAATGGCAAGTCCTGCTACCACAGCAAGGATGGTGGCGAAAGCAATAGCGGAGATCACCGCCATGAAGATGGTGCCACCCACCTTGGCAGATAGCAGTAGCACTGCGGAGTTGACGCCACCGGGTGCCGCTTGAATGGTTTCTGGGCCAACGAGAGCAGCAGCACCGTAACCCATGACAACGGTAAGCAAGAAGAAGGTGGCCACGATTCCGATGGTCCAGGTTACCGAGCGCCGAGCTTCGCGGGCGGTTGGCACGGTGTAGAAGCGCATGAGAACGTGTG
Organism: uncultured Corynebacterium sp.; assembly: GCA_963520895.1. Classification (GTDB taxonomy): domain Bacteria; phylum Actinomycetota; class Actinomycetes; order Mycobacteriales; family Mycobacteriaceae; genus Corynebacterium. The sequence continues at coordinate 6,566 of CAUQSW010000077.1, forward strand.
GTAGACCTGCGGTACCGAAAACCAGCGCTAAGCCGAGGGAGATGAAGTCAAGCTTGGTGGTGAAGCTCTTGCCGTAGCGTAGGCCAGGGCCAAGAACACTGTCACCCTTAGGGTGGTTTGCTACCGCTGCTTCTAGGGTGGCATTGAAACCACCTTTCAGTGCCCAGAAGGTCAACAGGGCGATGATGATCGAGCCACCAACAAGGAGTACCGCTTTAATCATCTGCACATAAGTGGTGCCCTTCATCCCGCCGAGCAAAACGTAAGCGATCATCAGCACACCCACGATGGTTACGACTGCATTCTGGGCGAAGCCGCCGGAAATGCCCAACAGGAGAGACACTAAGCCACCGGCACCTGCCATCTGAGCAATGAGGTAGAACAAGGAAATGCACAGCGTGGAAATGGCTGCTGCGGTACGCACTGGGCGTTGCTGCAAACGGAAGGAAAGTACGTCTGCCATGGTGAAGCGGCCGGTATTACGCAGTGGCTCTGCAACCAACACCAGCGCCACTAATAGCGCGATGAGGAAGCCGACGGAGTAGAGGAAGCCGTCGTAACCATAGATAGCAATAGCGCCGGTCACGCCGAGGAAGGCAGCTGCAGAAAGGTAGTCACCGGCGATGGCGAGGCCGTTTTGCCAACCAGAAAATGAAGCGCCACCGGTGTAGAAATCGGCACCTTTTTGAGAAGTCTTTCGGGTAGCGCGGACCACGAAGGCCAAAGTAGCGACGATGAACAGGACAAAGATGGCGATATTGAGAACAGGATTACCCGTCTCAATGGTCTCTTGGGCCAGAGTATGGTTCATGTGTATCTCAACCTCCTTTTAGCGTTGTGGGTTTTCCATCTGGGACCGGATGGCTTCTGTGGCTGGGTCAATCTTGTTATCAGCAAACCGGACATAAGCCCAGGTGATTAAACCAGCGGTAGCAAACTGTGCCAAGCCCAGCACCATGCCCAAGTTAATAGCACCGTAGATGGGGGTTTTAACAAAGTCGACCGCAAACGTGGCAGTGATGATGTAGAAGATGTACCAGGCCAAGAATGCGATGGTCATAGGGAACGCGAAGCTACGGAAGGTGTGGCGCAGTTGCGCGAATTCCGCAGTTTCACTCATGGCGATGAACTCATCTGGCGTTGGAACATGTTTAACGCTATCAGGTGAAGACATAAAGAAGGCCTTTCAACAGTTTTCTGGTGGTCGCTTCAAAGCTAAAAAGCAGGAGGGTCCCACTGCGACTAGGTAGCTGCTTAGGTGCATGATGAAGTGCGATCCTAATCACTAGCTTTTGGCGATGTGGGTTATTACACACTAATTCTTGAGTCTTGTCTCGCAATTGCAGATAAACGGGGGTAAATTGTTAACACAACGATCTTCACAAAGTTGTGAATTTGGGGGTGTAAGGGGGCGATTAGCGATAGTTGGCAAGATGCTAATAAATACGAAAACAGGTGGTAGTTGGTAGTAACTAAAACAGAAAACGGCGTCACACTCTCGAATAAGAGTGTGACGCCGTTATGGCCCAGGGGGTAAAAACTAGCTTCCCCCCATTTAGGGTTGTGTAGGTGGAAGGCTTAGCCCTGTACTGCCGAGTCGATTACTTCACGATTGGCGGTATAGAAAGCGTTGAAGTCGCCGCGGTTAGCGGTGTAGAAAGCCTGAACTTCAGAAGGAACCTGTACGCCGTAAGCAGCTAGGCGAGAAGACATCAGGTTGTACACAGCGTCAGATGCCATGGTGTTTGCCTCTGCTTCGGAAGAAGCGTTTTGCACTGCGTTGTTGACGGCATCCTGAACCGCTGCTGGTGAGTTCGGGGCGCTACGTGGGGTGGAAGGGGAATTGAGGCCTAGCTTGCGAGAGCAGGATGGCCATGCGCCCCAGCCTTGCCCAGCAAGGACTCGCTCAGCAACAACAATCTGCTGCTCACGGCTTGCTTGGTAAGCATAGGGGGCAAATTCTTGTCCACCATAGCCACGCCAAGTGGAAGGGGAGAATTGAAGTCCGCCATGGTAACCATTGCCGGTGTTAATAGCCCAGTTGCCGCCGGACTCACACTGTGCGAGTCGATCCCAGTCAGAGTCGGGAGCCGCATTCGCGGTAGGTGACATGATGACGGTGGCGGTACCGACTGCAACCGTGGTTGCTGCAAACTTCTTGAAGGGCGATGCAGTCTTACGTGCGTGTCGTGCCATTAGTTATTAATCCTCTCGTTGGTCGCTTTCGTAAAAGACAGCCTCCTTATGTCAAGGAGTCCATCCCTACAACAATAGCCGAATCCGGCTACCGTTCCCTTGCCTTGCTCATGTAAGTGTTCTGGTGGTGGGCATCTTTTGTGATACACAATGTAAAATTGTCCATATACTCATAGCGATATCCGTTTTAGATTTTGGCACCCAAGGCAAGGGGTAAAGCGGAGGTGAAACCAAAATGTTTACCTAAAGCGGAACGCTTGAAAGTTAACAGTAACTCTTTATAACGTTTTTGTCACGTTTTTCTTTGGTGGCTGAGGCTAAAGTAGACGTTCAGGGTGGAAAAGTCGGGTTGTTTTTGCTGGGTACGAGGGTTTCTGTGGGTTCGCTGTGATTTTGAATTATTTGTAATAATTCCCTAGTTTCAACCATTACTTCTTAAGTTTTGGCTTTATATATCCTTGTAGTTGAACGTCTGCTTTGCCTGGCTATAATAAATAGCTTAAGTTTTGCTCCGGCAACTAAGGTGAAAGTAGCTGGAATAACTCTCAATCTAACAGCGTTAAAATTCAGTGTCACCACAAATAGTGCCATTTATGGGCGAGCATCCTAAAGTGGTCGGTGGTGGCGTCGAAAAGCACACAGCACATGACCAGAAAGAGATGAAAGGTAGGTTGGTCAACATGCCCATTGGCAAAGTGAAATGGTATGACGCAGAGCGTGGCTTTGGTTTCATCTCTTATCCCGAGGGTGAAGATTGCTTTGTGGGAAAGTCGGTGCTCCCCACAGGTGTAACCGAGCTACACCGGAATCAACGGGTAGATTTCGATTTCGCTGCCGGGAAAAAAGGGCCGCAGGTGCTCAGGCTACAGCTTCTCGACGCACCCCGCCCGCGGAAGGTGGAACGCAAATACCAGCCAGAAGAACTGGGCTCCATGACGGCAGACATGATTTCCATGTTGGAAACCGAAGTGCAGCCGCTGCTTACCTCTGGGCGTTACCCAGAGCGCAAGGAGGCCAAGAAAATTGCCGGTATCTTAAGGGCAGTCGCCAACGAATTAGACGTCTAAAACGGCCGACTACTGGGGAACTGACAGCGACCATGTAGTGGTATAAGGAGTTTCCACCCCATTGGAGTCGTGTCCGATCATGACGGCTTTGATTTCTAGCACCACCAACTTCGGTTTGGTGGTGCTTTCGCCTTTGGCATCCGCTGTTACCGCAACGTCAGCGGTCTTTTGTTCATAGGGGCCGTAGTAGAACTCGTCATTGGCGGCGGGGTCGTCGTAAATAGTCAACAGCGACCAGTCGTGGTCGTAGATTTCTGAGGGGAGCTGCAGGTTAATGGTATCGCCTGGTTGAGCCGAAATGGTTGGAACTTCAGACTCAGTACACTCCACGCCAGGTTCGCAAATGCTATACGGACGCACCTCGATAGTTTGTGTGCCATTGCTTGCCGTGATTGCGACCTCGGCTGGTTCGGGGCCGGGCCTTGATTTCCACCAGTTTTGAAAAACCAAGCTCACGACTATCACCACTACCACGGCCACCACGAGGGCGGCGATTTGCTTCAGATTCTTGCGCGTCGTCTTTGAGCTCATGGTTGTTTATCTTAGCTTTTGGCTACGAACCGGACTTCATAAAGGTCTGGCCAGCGTTTTCCGGTGATTAAAAACCGATCGGTGTTAGCAATATGAGCAATCCCGTTGAGTACATTATTGCTATCAACTTCAGCATTATTAGGAACCTGGGAAGCATCAATGATCGCACTGAGTCGCGCGGCGTCAAGATCAATCCGGTAAATGTCAGTAGTAGTGTAGACGTTGGCATAAACTTGGCGGCGTCCAGCGTCATCGGTGACGCATTCCAGCTCATTCAATTGGGAGGTTTGGGGAATATCTATCCGCCGTTGTTCGGCGAACGTTTGCGAATCACGCAGGGACAATGTTCCGCTGCCATTGGACATCACCACGGTGTCGCTAAACGCACACAACCCCCAACCTTCGCCGTCGTAACGCGCGGTATCGACCACCTCTAGTGTGCGGGCATCGCGCTTATAGGCAATGCCGTTTTTCCACGTCAGTTGCCACACGTAGTCACCGGTTTTGGTTACTCCCTCGCCGAACTGGTCGGAAGCAATCTGCTGCGAATGCGATTGCTCATTAGATAGCGTGCTGTAATAGATGCGGCTTTCGCCCCACCAACCGGTACCAACTAATAACTGGTCGCCGTGGAATTCGAGGCCCTGGGTGAAAGCGGTCTTATCAAATGGGTGCGTGCGAACAATATCAACAGTTAACTGTTCTAAAGCCGCAGGAGCACTGGTACTGTCATCGGAACAGGCTACGTTGACCATGTTCAATACGGCCAAGGACAGGGTCGCGGTGAAGATTCTCCGAGCTATTTTCATACGTTTCATCATGCCCGATTGTGCATTTGGAAACCTATATGGGAAATAATGAAACGGTGACGAGGAAAGGATTTAGGAAGTCGCCACTGTTTAATACCACCGCAATCACCGTTGCTCGCAGCGCATTGGAAGAGCTAGGTGAAGGTGATATTGGCGAACACATTGGCGTGGGTAATATCGGAATGAATTCCGCAACCCATCGGTTTAAAGCCCACCTGCCGGGATACACCGGTTGGGAGTGGAATGTGGTTGTTGCCTGCGCAAAAGGTTCCCAATGGATTACCGTATCCGAAGTAGCGCTGGTGCCGGGGACAAAGGCGCTCAAGGCACCGGACTGGGTGCCTTACCACGATAGGGTACAACCCGGTGACCTAGGCCCCGGCGACCTTATGCCGCCACATAAAGGGGATGCGCGTCTAACCACCAACCCAGACGACGCGGTGGTAGCACAACAAGCGAACCACAGTGGGCACTTTCTCAGTGAAGCTGGATTCGACCAAGCCGCCAAACGCTGGCGATCGGTTTACGGGCCGCAGTCTGCCTTTGCTAAAAAATCCGCCTTACCTTGTGTTAGCTGTGCATTTTATATCCCACTGGCTGGGGTGGCAGGTGAGCGTTTCGGTGTTTGTGCCAACGAATTTTCCGCCGATGGCCTGACCGTGGCAGCAGATTACGGATGCGGAGCGCACTCGGAAACTCCACCAGCTGATCGCTTAGGAAATCGGCAAGCTCCAGCCTTTGATGATGAATTGACAATTGAAGTCGAATTTTAAGTCCCAGCCACAGTCTATATGTGCATGTCGTCTTGCTTTTCTGCGGGTGTAGTGGAAATCTGTTAGGCGAAAGATCTGGAGAGTGCTCTCAGATGTGCTGAGAGTGATAAAAATGGGAGATAAAATGGCTGAATCGACCGCAACTGCGGCGAGGAAGAAAAGCACACTTGATCGCTTTTTCCAAATCACAGAACGCGGCTCGACCGTCGGCACCGAAGTGCGCGCCGGTGTGGTCACGTTTTTTGCAATGGCATACATCATCATTCTTAACCCGCTGATCATCGGCACCGGGGAAGATGTCAATGGAAAAGTATTGGGTATCCCGCAGGTAGCAGCTGCCACAGCATTGGCGGCAGGTGTCATGACCATTGCTTTCGGGTTGATAGCTCGCTACCCCTTCGGCATTGCAACTGGCCTGGGAATCAACACCTTGGTAGCGGTGACTATGGTTTCTTCCGAGGGACTGGCCTGGGAAGAAGCAATGGGCTTGGTGGTTCTTGACGGTATCGTCATCGTGATACTCGCCATTTCTGGTTTCCGCACCGCTGTTTTCGAAGCGATCCCAAGCTCTATCAAAGCCGCTATGGGTGTGGGTATTGGCATGTTTATCGCCATGATCGGGCTAGTCGACGCAGGTTTCGTGCGGCGCATCCCAGATGCCGCAAATACCACTGTTCCAGTGGGCTTAGGTATCGGGGGTTCTATCGCCTCGTGGCCAACATTTGTGTTTGTTATCGGGCTGATCATTTGCGGCGTGATGGTGATACGCAATATTCGTGGTGGGCTGTTCTTCGGCATTGTCCTTACAACTGCTATTGCCATGGTGGTTGAGGCTTTTACAGGCGCAGGTCCTTCATTTGTCGACGGAAAACCAGTACCAACCGGGTGGAATCTTGCTGTCCCAGTGCTGCCGTCATCAATTGGTGGTTTGCCAGATCTATCCATCATTGGCGACGTATCCCTGTTTGGTGCGTTTACCAGGGTCGGTGCGTTGGCCGCGACTTTATTGCTGTTTACCCTCGTACTAGCCAATTTCTTTGATGCCATGGGCACTATGACAGCATTGGGTAAGCAGGCATCGTTGGTGGATGAAAAAGGAAACCTGCCGAATCTCAAGGCAGCACTGGTAGTAGAAGGTGCTGGTGCAATTGTTGGTGGTGTGGCATCGGCATCATCAAACACGGTGTATGTGGATTCGGCTGCTGGCATTGCTGATGGTGCCCGTACTGGCTTAGCGAATATCGTCACCGGTGTGCTGTTCTTGGCAGCAATGTTTTTAACACCGCTGTATTCTATTGTTCCCATTGAAGCCGCTGCACCAGTGCTTGTAGTGGTGGGCGCGCTCATGGTGGGGCAGGTTCGCGATATTGACTTCACCCAATTCCACGTAGCACTGCCAGCATTTTTGACCATCGTGGTGATGCCCTTCACCTACTCCATAACTAACGGTATCGGTGTTGGATTCATTGCTTATGTACTCATGACCACAACTGCTGGTAAAGCAAAAGAAATCCACTGGATTATGTGGCTGATTTCCGCGCTGTTCTTGGTGTACTTCACTGCAGAACCACTGCTGTCTACGGTGAGCTAACCGCCAATGGTGAAGGCTAAGCCGGGGGACTGAGCCTTCACCAGCTAAGAAAACTTGGGGGACATAAATATCTTCTATGGGAAAGGCCGGTGCCTGTTGTTGCAAGGCCCAGCTTAGCTGCACAACGTACGTCCGAAATTTTCGGTTTCTTTGAGGGCTGGCTTGTAAGAGTAGTGCTGCCCGCTGATTGTTAGGCGCTTCTGGGGTGTGGTGTGGTGGATTCGAGCTGTGTTTCTGGTTTGGCTGGGTTGTGTGGGTGGGGCTTCGGTGGGGTTTCGCAGCTCGATTGTGTGCGCCTGATTGTGGTTGGGGTGCTACTTGGCTGGGCTTAGGTTTTTGGCCTGGCTTTGCGACGGCGCCCTGGGGTTCCTGAGGTGTTCCGGGTAGTGCTGGAGGTGCTGGTGAGGGAGATTTTGGGTGATTTAAGCTGCATTTCCGAGCTTGCAGCACCGATATGGTCTTTCCAGAACCATGTTTCGCAGCTCGATTGTCTTCCTACGGCGTGCCTGGGGTGTGGTGTGGTGGAT
>CAUQSW010000078.1:0-13786 GCA_963520895.1 uncultured Corynebacterium sp.
GTATAAACAGTATTGATTCCGCCATCAGGATCAATGATCCGGACAATATTATGCATTTGATCATACTCATATTTGGTAGCAAGATCGTTGTAGTCCGATTCCATAGTTAACTGGCCACCACGATCATAACGATAATCCCACCTATGTCCGTCAGCATTGATCATTCCAACCACTTCCAGCTGGGTGTTATATACCATCTTGGTGATGCCACCAGCGGCATCTACCACCTCAAACGGCTTATCAAATACTGTATATTTTGTTTTGGTCTCAGCCCCAGTTTCATTTACGAACCGGATCAAGTTCCCCTCAGCATCGTACTCTGCTGACTGTGAAGAACCATCCGATGCTATCAACTCGATAGGGTGTCCATGTAGAGAATAACGGATCTGGCTTATCTCCCCTAACGGATTCATCACCTCCACTATCTTTCCCATAATATTGCGAGTTACAGACCACCTCGCCCCCTGCTCATTCTCTGTCGCTATCACCCGTCCTGCGGCGTCACATTCAAAAATTGTCACGCCTCCCTCAGGAGAAATTACCTTCCACGGCACTACTCCTGAAATCAGCCACTTATACTCCATTCTAGTAACCTGTCCGGTAGTATCTGTAACTGATATAACATTACCTACAGAATCTAATTCGTATTCCACTGATAATCCAGCAGTACTTGTCACAGTTACCGGTTGTCCCCATACCCCCGTTTCCACACGCGTACCTGAACCGTCTGGATACAAGGTCTCTATCACTTGACCTGTTTCATTGCGAACAAGTTCGACCACCCCGTTATCTGCACCAACAATTCCTATAATTTGGTGGCAATCATTATAAATATAGTCTGTAGCTACCCCCAGAGCATCAACCGTCCGCCATACATCACCATCAGCGGTAGAACGCCACACTGATGGCCTGATGTCTCCTAGAACCTCGTCGTACAGCCACTCAAGCGGAATTGTCTCTTCAGCGCCTAAGATTGCCTTATCGATGGTAGTAATTTCAGTTCTAGCACCATCACGCCCTTTACCCACCAGACCAGCAGCCTGCAAACCACCCGCATGCAGTGCTTTCACCAGCGGTAATTCCTGCAAGCGTTCTAATCGATCCGTAACAACTTCATCTCCTATTTCTAACATGTCTACTTCAGAAATAGCAGCAGTTTCGATCATCACACACACTCGTCCCCCAGCGGGAGCATCTGATGAGATATCTTCTAACCACACAAATGCATTTGCATACACACCCCCAGAACCCGATTGCGCAACCACTCGACCATATTCATCGTAGATATGCCAATACCCAACACCATTGCTGTCAATCCAGCCGCTTAGTAACGAGCGGTCATCATATTCATACGCTAGTCGTACATCCGACGATAATGGATCGATCACTTGACTCAATAGGCCTAACTGGCTATATCTAAAACCAACACGCATTCCATCATTACCAGAACTTTGGCTTTCATCATTGTCTGGAGCATCATCCAATTTTTCCGCATGAATAGCATCTTGCCTGAAAGGTGTTTTTTCTAATTCTTGCTGTTCTTGGTGTGAAACCCTCAGCTCTGTTACTCGATTGAGCCATTGATCCCAAGACACCTCAACCACTGTTCCGTCCGATCGAATTAGACGACTAATACATCCTGTGGAGTCATCTCGAACATATTCGATCCACATACCAGACCTGTGTACTAGTAGTGATAAACCGACTGTTATTCCTTGGCCTAATACCGCCGCCACTGTGGAGCTACCGCGTCCGAACCCTGTTGGCCGTATTCCATGTTCGATCCATTTTCGCTGCAACAAGTCCCGTTCAGTAGTGACTCTCCCAAACTCATCATCACCTACTGGTCCATAAGGCATACACCGAGTGGTATCCCCGTGAGTGACAAATGTGTACACTACACCCGAAGCTACATCCCGTACACGATACGCGCCGTCAACGAAAGATAATAGCCACTCTCGACCTTGCCCACGAACTTCGCTACCATCTGCGCTTGGAGCATCGAAACGAACTACCGCCCCATCTGGAGCCATAAGTACTACCCGATCATCAAATACTTCCAAATGACAATCAAGGCTAGAAATCCAACCTAAACCAAAGGATCCCCCTATCTGAGAAGTTGCAAACGAAGAGCAGTATTGACGTGACACCACCAAAGGCAATGTGCCGCTGACAGAGATATCAATCACCGTCTCGACCAAGTCCCCAGATGCTGCATCCACCGGCTCACCGATCGCAAATTTCTTTATACCGCGGCCAACCATCTTTTTAAAAGCTTCGGGCGAGTGCTCGTATATTTCCGCAACAGACTTCATCGCCAGCGTCTTTGCACTATTAAATGCTAAACTTGCCGCGTCCCCCACAGCATCAATGCCTCCATCGATACTTTCTTTAACTTCATGACCAATGTTAATCAAACCCGTCGATAAATCCTGAAGAATACCAGCAACACCTTTGTCTTCAAAAATACTAACAAGAGGATCTAAGATGACAGTATCAACCCCATTTTGATTAGCATCCACCAACTTTAAACTCTGGTCTTTAACAATATTTGCAAGCTGCCTAGTTTGATCGCCCAAGTACTCTCTAAGCTGCAAAGCTTCCTGCAAAACAGTTTCCCACGCCAAAAGGCAGCTTTGATAATGTTTCTCAGCAGCAATAAATTCCGCTTGTGCTTTTTGCCTCCATATTTCAGCTACTACAGCCATTCCGATTGAAGTGGGGATGATAGCGAAAGTTAACGCAGCACTCGCTCTCGTGGAAGAAGCAACTGACACTGCATGAAGATATACCGCTTCAGCCTTATTATATCGAAAGACAGCACTCTTTAAATTAGCGTGGCATCTTTCGGCACGAGCCTTTACCTTCGCCATCTTACTTTTTGCCTCGGCTAACACCCCAGCATAATTAGTAATGGCATCTCCCACAGTTTTGTACACATCTGCATACTCATCCAGCACTGCTGGCAAATCCTCATTTAAAATACCACTAAATAGATCTCCCTCGCTCCCAAGAAACTTGCTGGCATCCAGTCCTCGCATATCCTTGGAACCCTCTTCACATGCTTCCCCATACTTCTTCCAAACCTTCCCAACAGTCTCTACTGCCCTAACGTTGCCGCCGATATAAAAATGAGTTGGTTCATATGTCCAAAAAGGGCGTGGGGGCTTAACCGGCATGAGTGTTCCTTAATCATCAAAATAAATATTCACCGACATGATCTACAAAACACAAAGCTAGCAATACCGACAAAGTAAATCAATGGTCATCCCCCTTAAAACACTAGAAAAAACAAAGAATAAAAATAACTACATCTAAATACATAAAACCATCAACAGCAACTTTCTGCCATTCGCTGTAACACTAGAGCAGCACCCCCTTCCGTCCCCCCACGACACCTATCACAAGTCAAATCAATAATGCGCAACCTATTGATTACCGTCGAGAATCTAGAGGAAACTCTAGCAGTTTCTCGGCAATACTTAGAGAGTGCGCTTTCTTCGTTGCTGACTCATAATGAACGCCGTTACCCACGAGAATATCCATCCGTCTTAATCCGGTAGCACTACTCAAGGGTAACTTCGTTCTGCACCAGCTATAGGCGCCTAGGCTCAGACATCCCCACCACCCCACCCCATCCAAAACTACAACCGCAAATCAAAGAAGCTCAATCCCAGCCGAATCCATGACATCGGTGTTGGTTGAATTGTCTCAGTGGGTGCAAAGACTTCTAAAGCATTAGCCACTGCACCGAGTTCTACTGAGTCCATCTCGCCAGCAAATTCTCCATCGACTTGGAACGCTTGTGTTTCCGCGCATTCCAGTTGGATTTTCATAGCGTCGTCGAAAATAAAGACTCGTTTGTTAAGCCATCGTTGTACTTGGGGTGGTAGGTTGGCACCGAGCATTTGGAGCATAGCCACGATACCGGCAACACCGTCAAGGCTGGTCAGACCAAAAATTCCTAAACCAACATCAAAGCTGTTGCGTGGATTTGTTACCACTGGCAGTGGGCCAAAGAACGTCCATGGGTTGGTGTTAGAAGCAAAGCAAATGGGTAGTTGCTTGACGGATACAGAATGACCTGAGGAATCGGTGGCAGTAACAGCGATGCTAGGTGGCCGACGGTGAGCCTGTCGCCACGCTTTGGTGGTCAGGCGGATGTAGCGCAGCGGGGTGGCAGAAAAACCACGTTGTCTGGCGCGTTCCATTTTGGAAATAACCTCGGCATCTAGCCCGAAGCCAACATTAACCACAAACCACTGATCGTTCCAAGTTCCTACATCAATCATGCGGCGTTCATTGTCGCGGATGGTGTTTACTAAGGCCTTAGTAGCTTCTACCGGCTCAGGTGGAAATCCTAATGCGCGGACAAACACGTTTGCCGATCCAGTGGGGATCACCGCTAGGGCGGGGATGTCATTTGCTGCAGGTGCATGATCTGCAGAGCCCAACAGCCCATTAACAACCTCGTTGACGGTACCATCACCGCCAACTGCTATCACCAGGTCGTAGTCTTTTCTAGTCAAGCCAGTGCACATTTCCTTGGCATGGCCAGCATAGTGGGTAAACTGCGCGGTCAGTTGCAGCCCAGGTACAGCCCGTAGCATGGGGATTACTTGCCTAAACAATCCCTCTGTTTGGGTAGTGGAGTTCGGGTTGGAAATAAGTAAAGCCTTCACGGACTCCACTTTAGCCCAACAGGGTGTCTTGATACTGCATGGCTTCGGCGTCGATACGCTCGACGTATTGCCGGATTGCGGTGGTATCGTGCACTTCGCCACTTTCTAGGCGGGCAATAAGTGATTGCAGTTCCGCTATCGAAGTGGAGGCACCGTCTACCGATGCCGAAACCGTAGCAACGAGCTCGGCAACGGCTGGAGTGAAGTTGCGTTTCTTCGCTTCCAGTGTCCAGTCAGCGATCAGGGCGCGGGGCACTTCCATGATGGATTTTACGGAGCGAATCCGACCGCTGACCCGAGTCTTTAGTCGGCGGTATTCGTAATCTTGATTGTCCATGTCATGGAGCGTCTGGCGCAGCGCGGAGCACAGCATGTGAATTGCGGGCGCGGATTTGGCGGAGTTGGGTTTGCCGTCGATAAGTTCGGCGGTGAACACTCCCACCATGGTGGTGTGCAGGCGCGAGAGTGCGATCTGGAAGCGGGCTTTGGCGCCGGCGTCGGCAAGCTTGGGCAGAATTTCTTTGAGTTCTTCTAGGTAGGAATTGGCCAGCCCATGCATGTTCATCCAGATCCGTAGGGGGATGAGCAATACGTCGCGTTCGGGGCCAGTGATGTCGAGGGCATCCATCTTGTCGGATACTTCGACTGCGGCTTGGATTTCCTGGTTAAGACGCTCGTCTGCCGCCTCTAAGGAACGTGCTAGGTCGAGGATTTCATCTTGCTCCGCCATCCATTTATCTAGCTCTTCGTAGGTGGCAGATGTCAGGGTGAGCAAGTTTTTCAGGTTCCCGAACGCATGGGGGCGTTGCGGCAAGCCACCGGCTAAGGCTTCGCGGGTGCGGACTTCTTCGGGCAGCTGTGCCCATTGCAGTTGTTCGTAGCTGGAAAAACCTAACCCACCTAAGATTTGGTTGAGGCGATGGGCACCACGTTCTGCTGCGTTTCTGCGGTTAACGCCAGTTGCTACTAGTTCGCCTTCGTATTCGCTTAGCTCATCGTAGATGCCTTGGGTTACGGCCCATTGTTCGGCAACACAGGGCGCGATACGCACGGATAGGTAGCCGCCGTTTTCCAGTTTGGTGACGGTTGCGAAAACGTCATAGGCTGTGCCTTGTTTCGTTCGGTTACGGACATAACCGGCGAAAGGAATATCGTTTTGTAGTGCAGCCCACATGGTGTGGAACACCGATGCTGGCATGCCTTCGTGTCGCACTATATTATGCGGTGCACCGATAAGTTCTGGGCGGGGGTAATGAGACAGTTCCACGAAGACTTCGTTGGCATCCTCTATTACCCCGCGGGAATCGGTGGTAGAGAAAAAGACTTCATCAGGAGCCACGGGGCGTTCGGGCAAACTCCACGGCATATCGTTATGTACCACTGCAGTGGTCGGCGCTGGGGTTGGCGGCGCTTCTACCCTAGCTGCCACACCTGGATCATAGGCAGCTTTGGAAAGATTCCGGATCTGGGAGATGGTGTGGGAATCTACAGCATTCAAGACAAAGCTGAACGCCAGCGAAGAACCAGCATAGACTTCGAAGTTTTCACCGTTACTTAATATGCCATAGTCCGCATTGCCTTTTTGCATCAGATGCATCAATTCTTGAGCCTTCTCAGGCAATAACGAATCGTTTATCTTCATGCAATTAATCAGCACTCGTAAATCGTCGCCGCTGCGGATGGCGAAATCTGCCTTCTCCCCTAATGCAATGGGAAAATCTGGGGTCACTTCCCGCGGATCGCGAATATCGTAGCCAAGAACATCCGAGATAAAAGTAGAGATAAATATAGATTTAGTGGCAGCCTCTGAATTCATCAACGGCTTTAAATTGCGCACCTTTTCTGCCAATTTAGTTATCGAGTATTCAATGGCCATCTTTTTTAATCCTTAGGAACAAAATTTAACGAACGCTAACAATCTACCGCAAGAGAATCACAGGAAAGTATTAGCATTCGCTCTACTATGAGCTGGGGTTCCTGCGTTAGATCGGGGACTCCGATTATTTTATACGGTTTTTTTCGTACCCGAACATTTAAGACACGCTTAATAAATACTAATCTTTTGATGTTGCGCACACCGTGTAAAATTCTCACTATGACTGAAGACACTCAATCGAAACTTTCCGGCAGTGATGCAGTCGATCTAGCAGCAGAAAAGTGGAAAGAATCGGCGCAACGTAACATCCCCACCCTCGGTGACCTACCCATCGCGGAGGACACCGCGAATCTTAGGCAAGGCCCTAGTCTGAATGATGGATTATTGGCATTACTCCCCCTCGTAGGGGTGTGGCGCGGCACCGGCAAGCGGATTGTTGACGATAAAGAGGAAACCATCGGCCAACAGATCATCATCGCCCACGACGGCGAAAACCACCTCAGCTACGACTGTCGCACGTGGCAAGACGAAACCCTAATAAACCGTGAACTGGGTTTTTGGCGTATCTCCCCCAAGGACGAAATTGAATTAATTGTCACCAATTCCGATGGTGTGGCAGAAATCTTTTACGGGCAGCCGCTTAACGAGCGCGCTTGGGAATTGGAATCCGCCTCTACCATGGCTACTGCCACCGGACCCGCCGATCTCGGCGCTGGTAAACGCCTCTACGGGTTGATGCCCAATAACAATCTAGGCTGGGTCGAAGAGCGCATGGTTGATGGCGAGCTAAGCCCGAAACAGTCAGCGGAACTTAGTCGGATTATTGGCTAAGCAAACTCGCCCACACCAACTCCCGGATTTCTGCTTCATTCTCGCAGGGCGGGAGTTTTTTACCATCAATGCGCGACACCCGCACCGGCCCGCGGATAGCACTGACTAGCCACACACTGTCGGCCCTAAACAAATCCTCGTACAGTAGTTCTTTTTCCTTACACCGCCAGCCTAATTCGGTGGCGTGGGCAAATAACGCAGCTTGGGTAGTACCTGCCAATACCCCGCCGCCAACCTGCGGGGTGCGAATTTTATTACCTTTGAAGCTGACCACCGTGGAGTTGGCGCCTTCTAGTACTTTGTCTCCCTCAATGAAGACGAAATCACCATAGCCTTGCGCCTTGGCCCATCGCAATGCAGCCATGTTTTCGGCGTAATTGAGGGTTTTGGCGCCTATCACCGCCCACGGTGTATCGGTTTGACTCGCGCGGTAGCTTCTCTGACCGGTAACCACTCGGACTTTCTCCGGCCGTGGCTCGACTGGTTTTAGGGTAAGCCACGCACTGGGAATTCCGGTAGCTGACCTACCCCTAGTGTAGGTCCAGGTCATGGCGCCTTCTTCGTCTCCCCAGCTTTCTAACGCTAGCTCAATAGCCTTATGCCAGCCCTGCTGATGCGGCTCAGGCAAATCCAATAACTGTGCCGAACTGACAAAGCGTTGCCAATGGCGTTCTAGATTGCACACCTTGTTGTTTCGAACCAGCAGCGCTTCAAAGACTCCATCACCACGGGTGACCGCTGCATCATCGAAAAAGACTAAGGGCAAATTCGGGTTGTGGTTGCGCACAGAACCGCCAAAAGGTTCCACCGACAACACGAGTGGTTGAAATGCCATGTGCTTGAGTGTATCGCGCTACTATCAAAAACTATGACTGATTTACCATTTTCCTCCCCTCTCTTGGGGTTACCTGGTGCAGTAGCGGCAGGAACCACCCCGTGGCATTATGGTGACCCGCTCGGCGAACAACGCAATTTTTCCTCCGGCGCATTAGTAGACCGCAGCGACCGCCGAGTTATCAAGGTGGCAGGGCCAGATGCCCGCACCTACACCAACTCGCTTCTAAGCCAAAAGCTTGACGACGCCCCACCAGGCTTTAGCGCCCAAGCGTTAAATTTAGATCCCCAAGGCCGAATCCTGCACCTGATGGATGTGCTCGTCACCGAGGATGCCGTGTGGCTCGATGTCGAAGCAGCTGGCTTCGAGAGCCTGTTTGATTACCTGCAAAAGATGGTGTTCTGGTCACAAGTCACCGTCACAGCCGAAGACATCGGAATACTCAGCGTCATTGGCCGCAAAACCACCCTGCCGTACTTAAGCCGGGAGCTGGCAGGGCGCACAGACTATTTCGTCCCTTACTCCGAGCTTTTCGACGCCGCCACCCAACTCATCTCCCAAAACGCAGTGCCCACCGGCGCACTAGCTTACACCGCTAGACGAGTACAAGCATTAGCCCCAGAACCGAGCTTAGATTTAGACGCTAAGTCCATAGCCCACGAAATACCCCAGCTGATTAACCGAGAGCAAGTGGCCGCCGTGCACCTAGACAAGGGATGCTACCGCGGACAGGAAACCGTAGCTCGGGTAGAAAACCTAGGCCGCGCGCCGCGCCTCTTAGTGATGCTGCAACTCGATGGTTCCGTCCCAGAGCTGCCCACCCCGGGCACCCCAATTACAAGCGGTAATCGAACTGTGGGGCGATTAGGAACCGTGGTACAAGACGCCGATTATGGCCCGATAGCCTTAGGGCTAATAAAGCGAAGCGCTTTAGCTAGCAAAGACTTAGTCGCCAACGACACCGCACTACTAGTTGATGTGATACCAACGGAGTCACAGTTGAAGGCTGGGCGGCTAGCCATCGATCGGCTAAAAGGTCAGGGGTGACCCCAGTTAAGGGGTGCTTGCCCCACTATTTTCGCAGGTCAGACGCGCGGTGCGGCAAAACGTCTCATTTCACGCTATTGTGTCATACAGGAAATATACTTAATTTGATTGAAAGCCCACGGAGCATTCCAAATTCTCAGGGATGCTCCGCTTAGTACCAAGGGGGTCATGCCATGGGTCGCGGTCGCGCGAAGGCAAAGCAGACCAAGGTTGCTCGCCAGTTGAAGTACAATACACCGAACATGGATCTGGATTCATTGCAGCGAGAACTCGCAGGCCAGTCCCCAAAGCGTCAAGATCAAGATTACGAGGACTATGAAGACGCATATTCCAAGTGGATTGAAGACGAAGACGAGGACCAAAAATAGTGTAAAACCGATGAGCTTCCACTCATCGGTTTTTGCCTGCCTAGGGGTGTTCCCCGCTCATAGTCACGCTGCCGCTACCGCTGCGAATACTGCCTAACTCCCAGGCAGTAATGTGGCGTGCTGTCAGCATAGCCAGTGCTCGGTCTCGGTCTTGGGGCGCTACCACAGCTACCATCCCCACTCCCATGTTGAAGGTTTTTTCCATTTCTTCAACTGGGACTTTGCCCACGGTTTGAATCAGTTTGAAAATCGGTCCTGGTGTCCAGGTGGCGCGATTAAGTTCGGCAACCAAACCATCAGGGATCACCCTAGCGAGATTACCCGCCAGTCCCCCACCAGTGACGTGGCAGAAGGTGCGCACCTCGCATTCGTCGGCAAGCGCAAGGCAGTCCTTGGCGTAAATCTTGGTGGGTTCTAAAAGCTCTTCCCCTAACGTGCGGTCGAGCTCTTCCACAAAGCCATCCAGGGGCATTCCGGCTTTCTCCAGCAACACGTGGCGCGCCAGTGAGTAGCCATTGGAGTGCAGCCCCGAAGAAGCCATAGCGATGACTATATCGCCTTCCCGCACCCGATCCGGCCCGAGCAATTCCTCTGCTTCTACCACCCCCACTGCGGTAGCAGAGACATCGTATTCACCGGGTTCCATCAAGCCTGGATGCTCCGCAGTTTCGCCACCTAGTAGTGCACAACCAGCCTGAATACACCCTTCAGCGATACCAGCAACAATCTGGGCAACATGCTCTGGCACTACTTTGCCAATGGCGATATAGTCCTGCAGAAATAGCGGTTCCGCGCCGCAAACAACCAGGTCATCAACACACATGGCAACCAAATCAATACCAATGGTGTCATGTTTATTCATAGCCTGAGCAACAGCCAGTTTCGTACCCACCCCATCTGAGCCTGCTGCCAGCAGTGGTTCCCGGTACTTCCCTAAGGCGAAAAGCCCAGCGAACCCGCCTAAGCTGCCCCGTACCTCTGGGCGAGTAGCTTTCTTTGCTAACGGTGCAAACAACTCAACGGCACGATCGCCGGCTTCAATGTCTACCCCAGCTGCCGCATAGGAAATATCTTCGGTCATAGAAATCCTTTCGAGTTATTCGACGCCGCCACAAGAGCCACGTTGTAGCGCAGAAACAAGTTCCGCATTAGCGTTTCCTTCAGGCAAGCCCAAGGGATACACGCCATCGAAGCAAGCGCAACATAGTTCCTGCCTCGGCTGCAAAGTAGCCTCAACCATAGAGTCAGTGGAAACGAATCCTAATGAATCAGCCCCTATGGCACTACAAACGCTTTCGACCATTTGCTCCTCATTGTCACCCGTCACAGCGTTGGCAATCAGCTCGCCAGGACTGGCAAAATCAATGCCATAGAAACAAGGCCATTTTACCGGTGGAGAGGCAATACGGACATGGACTTCCGCCGCCCCCGCTTCCCGCAGCATACGAATTAACGCGCGCTGAGTGTTGCCGCGCACAATGGAATCATCGACAACCACCAACCGTTTGCCCTGCAGCACTTCCCGCAGCGGGTTAAGTTTCAGCCGGATACCCAACTGCCGCAGTGTTTGCGAAGGTTGAATGAACGTCCGCCCCACATAAGCGTTTTTCACCAAGCCCTGGCCAAACGGAATACCAGAAGCCTGAGCAAAGCCCACCGCAGCAGGCACCCCCGACTCTGGAACCGGGATGACCAGATCGCCATCAGCGGGAAACTCCTTTGCTAACCTACGGCCGATTTCCAACCGAGATTCATTAACATTACGTCCCTTGATCGTCGAATCCGGTCGCGCCAAATAAACGTATTCAAACACACAGCCTTTGCGCCTCGGTTCTGCGAACCGTTGCGATAATACGCCCCGCTCGTCAATAGCAACCAACTCACCGGGTTCGATTTCCCGCACGAAGGAGGCACCAACAATATCCAAAGCGCAGGTTTCCGATGCAATCACCCAGCCTTTATCCAGACGCCCGAGGCACAACGGACGCACCCCTTCGGGATCCCTAGCGGCATAAAGGGTGTGCCCATCGGTGATGGTTAAACAGAACGCCCCTTTTATGCGAGGAAGCAGTTTCCCGGCGGCTGTCATGAGATCATCGGCTTCGCCAATCCCGTGCGCCAGCAGTGCTGTCATCACGTCAGAATCCGAAGGGTGCCGGTCGGGCGTGACTAGTTCTAGGTTGGCGGCTTCGTCGAGAAGCTGGAGGTAGTTAATCAGATTGCCGTTATGGGTCAAGGCAACGTCGGTACCTGCGGGTGATAATCGGTACATGGGCTGGGAATTTTCCCAAGTCACTCCCCCGGCTGTGGAGTAGCGGGTGTGCCCAATAGCAACGTTACCTTTTAAAGAGTCAAGGGTTTGTTCGTCGAAAATTTGGGAGACTAAACCTAAATCTTTGTACACCACAACCTGTTCGCCGTCGCCAACAGCTATACCCGCTGCCTCCTGGCCACGGTGTTGTAGTGCAAAAAGTCCGAAATAGGTGAGTTTAGAAACTTCTTCGCCTGGTGCCCAGACACCAAAAACTCCGCATTCTTCACGGGGATCTTGTTCGATGTCATTGTGGGATAAAGGCTGTTCGTTTAATACCACGCTGATAGATTCTAGTCGATCACAAACAACGGAAGGTAATGCGCAATGTCTAATGCCCGAGTGCCCGAAGCTGAAACCTGCGGATGACCTTCCAACTGTGCTATTCCCACAGCTAACTGCAGCCATGTTTGAGCATCAGTTTCCACAACATTCGGCGGAGTACCTCTCGTGTGCGCCGGGCCAGCCACACACTGAATCGCAGCGAAAGGTGGCACCCGCACCTCCACCGTTGCCCCCGGTGCCACCTCAGCAAGGGTGTACAAACTGCCCCGAACCGCAGCGGCAAGCTGCTGACGCGTGGGCTTAGTAGCGGTTTCGCCATTAAGCCACGGTTTTAGTTGTATCAATACGTCACGGGTGGCACGTAGATCAGCTTTTCTTTTCACCTAATCATTGTATGGTGAAATCATGACTACTCGTTCCCCTGAATTAACTCTTCGTTTTATGGCAGCTCCTACTGACATCATTATGGCAGGTAACCACGGTGTTAACGGCGGCCGCGTATTGGAATGGATCGACAAAGCGGCCTACGCCTGCGCCGTGGGTTGGTCGGGAACTTATTGCGTAACCGCATATGTCGGACACATTCATTTCACCCGCCCTATCCCCTCTGGTCACATGGTAGAAGTGCGCTCCAGAATCGCCATGACCGGTAGAAGCTCCATGCATATTGTCAATGAAGTGCTTTCAGCAGACCCCAAGGAAGGAGTATTCACCCGCGCCTGCGATTGCCTCGTGATCTTCGTAGCCATGGATCCCGAAACCAGAAAATCCACCCCAGTGCCCACCTTCACCCCACGCAGCGCCGAAGAAAAACGAGTGCAAGACGCCGCAAAATCCCGAATCGGACTACGCAAAGCCATTGAAACAGAAATGGAAAAACAAACCTACAATGGCCCCTCCGACGCCCCACGGCTCATCACCCGATTCCTAGCCAAACCCACCGACATCAACTGGGGCGGCAAAGTCCACGGCGGAACCGCCATGGAATGGATCGACGAAGCAGGGGCCGCCTGCACCATGGAATGGTCCGGCGAGCACACCGTTGCTGTCTACGCAGGCGGCATCCGATTCTATCGCCCCATCGCCATCGGCGACCTCGTTGAAGTGGACGCCCGGCTCATGCGTACCGACGCCCGCTCCATGCAAATGAGCATCCACGTGCGCTCCGGGGCGCCGCGCGGCGGCCGTGAAGCATTAGAAACCGCCATCCACGCCACTGTGACTTACATCAGCGTTGACATCGATGGCGTACCCCTGCCCGCCCGGCAATTCCGCCCCCAAACGGAAGAAGACATCACGCTATGGGAACACGCAGCCACACTCCGCGAACTGCGCGCCGCCTACGCCCCTAAGCCTCTGATTTCCCGACCAAGCATGGAGCGGCTCTACTAGCTTTTCGACGTTTTTGTGGCTTCGGGTTTTCTTGTGGATAACTTGTGTGCTGTTTCTATGTTGGGTTGGTTGGTTTGGTAGTCTTGATGGGCCACTAAGGTGGGTTTTGGTGGATTTTCAGCCGGTAGCGGGTAAGTTATCCACAGGTGGTGTTTTTCT
>CAUQSW010000079.1:0-13565 GCA_963520895.1 uncultured Corynebacterium sp.
CCGGTATGGGCTCGTAGTGATTACGCACAGCATGCGTGGTGTCGTAGCAATTTTGGCTTTGAACCCATGGCGGCGATTCCGCTCGACGTTCCTGTCGCGGGGCTCAAAGGCGTGGCTTTCGTGCTGTCGCAGGGAACGCATCCTAGTCGGGGAATGCATAACCACCTCTACCTTCGAGGTATGTTGTTGAGCAAACGGGTTGTGGATTTGGTGCCAGATTGGGCATATTTCGTTCGGGTGGTAGCCGATACCCATTACCTGCGCCCAACCGCTTCCCGGGATGCCTTGTTTGAAGATTCCCTCTTGGAAGAGACCCGCGAGCAAGTCGGCGAAACCATTCGATTGTGGCTTAATGATCTCCCGCAAGACCAATTCGAAATCTTTGTCGCGGTCCACGCCATGGGGCTAAAAGCGTTGGCAGTGGTGGATCCGCAAACCCGTGAACTGGTCAAACGAGGACTGCCTTTTGAAACGTCCACTGGGCGTAAAACGCTTAATGAACTGCTAGAAGAAGGGCCGATCCGGTACTTTATCACCGACCAGCAGTACCAATCGGTGCTCCCGATCGCAGCGGCCAATGACTTCACAGTGGTCAACGCCTGCTATTCCTACGACCCGGCGATTATGGATCAATTGCGCCTAGATTATCCGACCCACCCCATCGCCCAAGCATCAGTGACCGACGTTATAGGCGTGCTGGGAGTATTGGACCCTAGCCAAGAGGCAAAGTTTTTACCATTGATCCAACGTGCGCAGGAGTCGTTGGCGTCGCAAAATGTGCGGGTTATTATTCGAGACTTCCAACCTCCCTCCATCCCGGTATTGTTCCTGCCCGCGAAAGAAGCAGATGCGCAGTGGGTGGAAAACAGTGCTCGCCAGGCGGAAGGGGAATCCGTTCTTATGAGCATCCTCGATACTGTCAGTGAGATTAGCAACCCTCATTTGGTGGGGGACAAGGCCCAAGTGATATTCAATGTGCAATCGGAGTTGGTGCATCAGCTTCTCGACGCCAGCGAGAAAGACCTCATTGACCACGCCATCCGGGGGCTGTACGTCCAAGCACTCATGTCGGGAAGCCATTTGATGGATATGGAAGCACGTAATTGGGCTTCGGAGATGTTTACCTCCCTGATCTCACGTTTGATCTAACACTCCCATGTTTCAAAGCGGTTAGCTTTGAAACACTATGGGGGTAGCGCATCCATGCGGAGTACACCCAAATATGGGGAGTCCCACATGAAAAAATTCTTGGTTTACCCCCACAAAGGAGCGATGGCTGATTACTCTGGCAAGTGAGGAAGAAAAACGCTTTGCTGCTGGAGTGACACCCGACTGCGACACAGATAGGCCATGCAACCTGCAGATAGTGCAGCTGGCACAACCTTACCCGGTCGGTGGTGGTGTGCACCGTCACCTAGTACACAGCATCTTTTCTGACCTGCACTGATGGGCCGTTCAGGGAAGGGAAATTGGAACAGTGCAAGAAACAGCACGAAGTGTGCTGAACAAAGGCACACGAATGAATTGGGGTAAGGCTCGCATTGAGGTGCTACTAGAAGCACTGCGGTTGGCGGAAGCCGATAAAGACCGCAGTACCATCGTGGATTGTTATTCTGCCCTCAGTTATTCTTATCGGTTTTGCGGCGAAGTAACCAAAATGGTTGCGCCGTTTTTGTGGCTGGACAAGTTCCGCCAAGAACACCCCGAAGAGTTTAGCTACAACCACGAATGGACTTTCGCCTCGGACTACAAAAGCTTTGTGGGAGTTTTGCGAGATCTACCTACCGCCAGCGTGGAACAAAATCTCCAGGCCATGGCGGAAATGGAAAAAATATATCTTAATGCCCATTTCGGCTTAAAACCGGTACACCTGCGCTACTACTTTATGTATAAAAGCCTTGGCAGGAAACATGATGCACACGGGCATGCGCAGATCTGGTTGGATTGGAAAAACGGCGGCGGTCGCTCGGGAATGGATGACTGCGCTGGATGCGATCCGGAACATATGGTGGGTATCTACCAATACATAGGCGACCACGAGCGCGCGGTAGCAACAGTGGAACGGGTGCTGGCACAACCTCGATATTTCTGCAGTAACCAGCCAGAAGGTATTAAGTCTTTAAGCTTATGGTCGTGGTTGGCGGTAGGCGATGATGATCGTGCTTGGGCAATGCATCGGTCGGTGCTACCTAAACACTTAAGCTCTAGTCTGCAATTATGCAGAATCCCAGAACATTTGCGTTACTTAGGTGGCTCTGCTTTACAGGGTAATCCTGATCGGTGGGACAGCGCTGTGGGACTGCTATGCAACGTGCTTCCGTGGTGGGTAGAGACAGAAACCCCTAGGGATCTGATGGAGATTGCTACCCAGTCCGCCTTTGTGCTGAATTTTCACCCTGAGCAAGACCGCGTGCTTAGCGTGCGGCTACCGGGGAAAGATTTACCTTGGTATCCGACCGTGACGATTGACCAACCCACAATCGGTCAGGCCGGACAGTGGTGTGCCCAGGTTGCGTTGGGCATAGCTGAGCAATTCGATAAGCGAGAAGGGCTACCAGTGCCGTTCGAGGTGCACCAGAAAACTACACAGATTTTCGAGCTCCCGGACATCATCACAGATGAGTCAGGCTCATAGGCAGTAAGGTTATAAGCAAACCTTTAAGCGGGTGCCGTCGAAAAGCTAGAGCGGGGTGGTGCCAGTAGGTATAATGCAGCGGTCTGGACTATTCTCTACCTGAGATACCCCAGTGGCACATCTGTTTGATTGATCAGCATCGACGTTGAAAGAGCTCACATGCACGAACGCGACTCCATTCTTGAACTTATGGAAAAAGCCCACGCACTACCATGGGGTAAGGCGTGCTCGGCAATGTGGGTTGAGGCCGCTAAACTCGCGCAACGCAGCGGGGAACAATTCCTTTTAGCGCAGTGCTACCTGCACCTCATCAACGCTTTGGCCATGAGTGGGGAAAGCTCGCAGCTTTTGGCGCCGTTTTTATGGTTGGACAAATTCCGTAAAGAACGCCCTGATTTATTCGATGCCGAAATGCAATCAGCTTTTGGCTGGCAGTACAAATATATCCTCGGTTTGTTGCGGGATTTCCCCAGTGGAAGTTCCGCAGAACTCAAACGGGTGCTATCGGAGATGAAAAAGTACTACCTACAAAGCGGCGATGGTCTCAAGTCTTATTACATTCGCTGCTATTACGCCTATTGGGTCTTAGGCAGGCACGAAGAAGCCGAAGAATACGCGAGGACCTGGGAGTCCATTTTAAACCGGGGGGAAGAATCCGAATTCGACGATTGCGCCGGTTGCGACCCCATGCACCTAGTCGCACTACAGCTCACACGCGGGAATGTGGAATTAGCCGTAGCGGCAGGGGAACGAGGATTGGCAGACACTGGACGGTATTGCGACAGCCAACCCGAGTCGTTATACACCGCGATGTTGGTGCCGTGGCTGCGGTGCGGACATGATGACAAAGCCTGGCCTGCCCATGTGCGCGCGTTACAGCGAAATATCCAGCAAAGTGCTTATATTGAACATTTCCCGGAACACTTTCGCTACCTAGCACTTTCGGCGGCCGCTGGTAGGCCCACTCGGTGGGAGCGCGGCGTGGAGCTATTTACCCGGTACCTTCCGTGGTGGTGTGAGGCCGAAACCCCACGAGTACTGCTTAACCTAGCAACCTCGGTGGCCTTTTTCTTCTACCATTACCCCGACCAGGATGAAGTATTCGAAGTGACTTTACCGGGGAGTTTATTGCCGTGGTTTAAAGCTCCCAACGTCACCAATCCAACCGCAAAACGAGTCCACCAGTGGTGTGCGGATATTGCGTTGGGCTTAGCTGCAGAATTTGATTCCCGCCCAGGCATGCGCACCCCATTTGTGTTGGAAAAAATTACCGCCGAAATATTCAACGTCGAACCAATACCGGAATTGCCACCTGAGGGGGATATTCCTGACGTTTCCGGCCATTTTGCTAAAGAAGTAATAGATTATGCCGTGCGCGCCAAAAATAGTGCGCGACCCAGCGGCGAATTGGTGGCCGTGGACACCCGAGGCGAATGGCGCGAGTTTAGCGAGGCCGACCTGCAGCAGGCCGAGCTGGACCTCGGATCCGATCTGCCCAGCATCTACAGTTTGCGGCTAGGGGGATTATTAATCGACGACGCTGGCGATGCCATGGAATCAGAAGATGCCCGAATGCTGCTGGTCCAGGCACTAGATGACCGGCTAGAAGGCGACTGGGAGATCGCCATTGAAAATGCCACCGAAGCAATGCACACCCAGTCCTCCGAACCCATTGGTGTACGGCTTCAGGCGTTATACATCATTGCGAATTGCTACCTCGATGCCGGACAATACGCCGAGGCAGTGTATCAGACCCGCCACTGCCTAAATTTGGCGGCCGCGCTGGGGTTGCCGCAGGTGCGCGCCCAAGCCGCGGAGCTTATGGCGCTGACCCTGCGCCACCACGAGCAATGGTCAGAACTAGCCGAAGTAGCAACTTTAGCTTTGCAAGCAGAGGGGCTTGATGCCAGTTTGCCTGCCGCTATTGCGTTACGACGCATGCTCGTCGAAGCCTTCGAGCACCTCGATTTAGACAGCGCCGCAGCGAAAGAAGCGTACATATTGGCGGAATTGGTAGCTAGTGATGAGGAAAAAATCCACGCCCTAGAACAAGTAGTCCGAGGTCAGCAGAGCTCCGGCGAATACTATCAGGCAGCGGTTACTGCGGATCAGATTTCCGAGATTTGCCACAACCAACTCACGGCTGCAATCGAACGGGGACTTCAAGAATCTGAGATTCGCGACCGAGCTAAAGCCTATGCGGATCGGCTCATGGCAGCGGTGATCTTACGTTCCAATACCCCCGGCCGGCTAAGCGATATGCAATTTGCGGCAGGCGAGCGAGACCTGCAGCGCCGCTTTTCGCTGATACAAGAACACCTCGTTCCAGAAGAGCACGATCCTCGCCTAGCCGAAGCTTTGTATTACAACGATCGTGGCAATTTTGCTTTAGCTTGCCGACGCTTTGAGGCAGGGATGACCTGGTTGCTACAAGCCCACGATAAGTACCTTGAGCTGGGGCAGTGGGTGTTGGCTGCGGGATGTAGCCTGCACGTAGCGGAATATCAGATGGAACAAGGAAACCGAGAAGAAGCCTATAAGCTGGCGTTAAGAACCCGCGAGATGTTATCGCAGCACTCTTGCATACATGGGGTTGAATATAATAGGTCTGAACTTTTGATTCACCAGTTTTTGGAGGGGAAATAATTTCCCCTAGATGGGGGTGTGTAGCCTAAAAAACTAGTGATAATTGGTTATGGGGGCGGCTATTTCTATAACCCCATAGCAGGGGAACTTCTGTTCTGTGTTCGATTTCATTCTGGTAACGATAAGTGACGTACCGGCTGGGTAGTAGGTGACTACTGGTGGAAATACTGACGTCGGATCGAACGGGAGGTAACGGCGGATCACAATTGAATACTACTTTCGTTTGTAAGTATAGATGAGATGGTTGGAGCGACTTCTCTCGCGCTGTGTTTGTCCATGATACTTTTCTACTGATACGGAAAACTGCAGATGTTTTCCCAGTTAGAAAGGCTATCTACCAATGGCAACTCCGTGGGCTGGTATGAGCACATATATGGGGCAATGCCCGTATGTGCCTAGCAACTGTGCCCACATTTGCCATTGCGGAATAAAAGGTAATGCACAGTTAGTTAAGAAGGAAAGCCACACTTTAGTACTGTGTGCCACATTGCTGCCTCCTAAGGGCGTTTCTGTGGCGATGGGTTTAAGCTCTGGCAGTAATCTGGAGAGTGAAATGCAAACCTTACAGCGTCGCCAAGCCGTGTTATCCATAGCCGATGCACATGCAGCTGATGCACATGCCGTCATCGGTGCACAACCGCCTCAAGGGCTAGCGATGATAACCACGCTCACTGATGTGCGACAGAAGGTGGTCACGGCTAGGATGGTGGGGAAAACGGGGGATACTAATGCGATTACCGCAGTTGCGTTGGCATGAAACTTTGTTCGGACTTAGCCCGTTTAATCGGCAGCCACAAATACTTAAACAACCTAGCTGGGCTGGAGCTGTACATGTATAACACGCTTGCAGCCTGCCGCTGGTAACACAACAGAATTACGACTTTAAGGAATAGTAATCATGTTAGAAAAAATACTAAATCTTTTTGGCAGATCCAGGGAGAAAAACTCTGCAGAGGAGGATATTGAAAAGGTAATACAAAGACGTTCTGCGCACAGAGTGGCAGAGCTTAACGAGGCCCTAGAAGACGGCGACGCCCCAGTAGGGCATATAGCGAGTTTAATTCTTAATATCGAAATGATTCGGTATCGGGTTAATTATGAACTTAATCCGGCTGACACCGAGCGGCACCGCGCGGATTTTGTTAAGCAGGCATTACATAATCTTAAAAATGCCCCGCAGACAGTTCTAGAACCAGCGGGTGCCTACGAGCCGGATATTACGTACATTAATATCTTAGGCAATATGGGGGACGGAATGATTACCTTGCGCGGTGAAGGTGATACGGCCATGGTTGAGCTATTAGCAGACTTGGTTCGAGGTTTCGCACGGCCTGGGGACGAGCTAGCCGAAGCTATTTTGAACGACACCTATACCGAGGAGCTTTGGCAAGAACATGCCGAACGCGCCCAACACAGCGGTTACTTTTAAACTGCTGTGGTTGCTGGTGGGCGCGGGTGTTACGGGCGATCAGGCAGAGCGCGATCAGGTTAGGAGCGGGGCGCGAAAAAACCGGCGGAAAAGATGTGTAAAGACATACTTTCTTCGCCCGCCTGTTTTTGATCAACCCTTTTTGATCAACTCGGCTACCCTCTGATCGGCTGCCACTCCACCACCTGCCGCCGCTCGGTGGGTAGCAGTTACTCATGGTTTGCGGGGGTGATGAAAACAAATTGCAACAAGAGTTTGACCTAGGGGTGTCAGCCATTGGGTGTAGAAATCACCAGC
Organism: uncultured Corynebacterium sp.; assembly: GCA_963520895.1. Lineage (GTDB taxonomy): Bacteria > Actinomycetota > Actinomycetes > Mycobacteriales > Mycobacteriaceae > Corynebacterium. The sequence goes on from CAUQSW010000079.1 coordinate 7,008, forward strand.
AACGATAGTATGGGACGCCGGTCACATTATACAATCGGTGTGAATCGTTTCTATCTGCAATAATCGAGGATGTGCTCCATGAAAAAACAGCAGCTACCAACGTTTAATAAAGTACTGGTGGCTAACCGAGGCGAAATTGCCGTTCGTGCTTTTCGTGCGGCTTATGAAATCGGTGCCGATACGGTAGCGGTGTACCCCGTAGAGGATCGCAATTCCCTCCACCGCTCTATTGCTACCCAGGCCTATAAAATCGGAACCGAAGGATCACCGGTCAAGGCCTACCTTGATATTGATGAAGTGCTTCGGGTGGCGCGGAAATCAGGGGCTGATGCGGTTTATCCCGGCTATGGCTTTTTATCGGAAAACGCTCAGCTGTCCCGGGAATGCGCTGAACAAGGTATCACCTTCATTGGCCCCAGCCCCGAAGTACTAGAGCTTACCGGCGATAAAGCGGCCGCTGTTGCTGCTGCTAGGCGGGCGGGGTTGCCCACTCTGGAAGAAACCCCAGCTAGTGACGATATTGATACCATTGTCGCCCACGGGCAAAACCAGGTTTTCCCGCTGTTTGTTAAAGCAGTTGCTGGCGGTGGGGGCCGCGGTATGCGGTTTGTGGAAACCATAGAACAACTACCGGAACTGGCGGCGGAAGCATCTAGGGAAGCGCTTAGTGCTTTTGGTGATGCCCGGGTTTACCTAGAACGTGCCGTGATTAACCCGCAACACATCGAGGTGCAGATCCTTGCCGACAGGTACGGCAATGTGATTCACCTTTTCGAACGCGACTGTTCGTTGCAGCGCCGGCACCAAAAAGTGGTGGAAATTGCTCCAGCGCAACATATCTCAGCCGAATTGCGGGATCAGATCTGTAATGATGCGGTGCGGTTCAGTAAAGAAATCGGCTATGTCGGCGCTGGAACTGTGGAATTTTTGGTCGATGAAGCAGGTAACTATGTATTCATCGAGATGAACCCCAGGATTCAGGTGGAGCATACCGTCACTGAGGAAATCACCGGTGTGGATTTGGTGAAATCCCAAATGCGCATCGCAGCAGGGGCAAGTCTTAAAGAAATCGGCCTGAGCCAAGAAAACATCCATACTCACGGGGTGGCGTTGCAATGCCGTATCACCACCGAGGATCCCGCCAATGGTTTTAGGCCAGACACCGGTATCATCACCGCTTACCGCAGCCCAGGCGGGGCTGGGGTGCGTCTCGATGGAGCCGCGCAATTAGGCGGTGAAATTACCGCACACTTCGATTCCATGCTGGTGAAAATGACCTGTCGGGGCTCGGACTTCGATAATGCCGTCGTACGGGCACAGCGCGCTTTGGCGGAATTTACGATTTCCGGTTTGGCCACAAATGTTGGCTTCCTGCGGGCACTTTTGCGGGAACCGGACTTTTTATCACAGCGGATTTCCACCTCGTTTATCACCGATCACCCGTGGCTGCTGGCCGCACCTCCGGCAGATGATGAACAGGGTCGTATCCTCGACTACCTCGCTGATGTCACGGTCAACCGTCCGCACGGGTTGCCCCCGAAGGTGGGATTCGCCAACGAGAAGCTACCGGAATTAGGTACGTTGCGTCGAGGCTCTAGGGATTTGCTGCGCGATTTGGGGCCGCAGGAATTCGCCGCGAATTTGCGTCGACAAGCGGCATTGGCGGTAACCGATACCACGTTCCGCGATGCCCACCAGTCGCTGCTGGCCACGCGGGTGCGTTCGGCAGCGCTTGTCGACGCCGCCCGCCACGTCGCACACCTTACCCCAGAACTGCTTTCGGTAGAGGCTTGGGGTGGAGCCACCTATGACGTGGCGTTGCGTTTCTTGCACGAAGATCCCTGGGAGCGGCTAGAAGAGTTGCGCAAGGCCATGCCCAATGTGAATATCCAGATGCTGCTGCGCGGGCGCAACGCGGTGGGCTACACCCCATACCCCGATGCGGTATGTAAGGCATTTGTGGACGAAGCTGCGCGCACCGGTATTGATATTTTCCGGATCTTCGACGCCCTCAACGACGTTTCGCAAATGCGGCCAGCTATTGATGCCGTGCTGGAAACCAACACCACGGTGGCAGAAGTTGCTATGGCGTACTCCGGTAATCTGACTGATCCAGGTGAAAAGCTCTATACCTTGGATTATTACCTGAAACTTGCTGAGGAAATTGTCTCGGCAGGTGCGCATATCCTAGCCATCAAAGACATGGCAGGCTTGCTGCGTCCGGCGGCCGCCACCAAGCTGGTTACCGCGTTACGACGCGAATTTGATCTCCCCATCCACGTCCACACCCACGACACCGCAGGTGGGCAGCTAGCAACATATCTTGCTGCAGCTAATGCCGGTGCCGATGCGGTTGACGGTGCCTCGGCACCACTATCGGGAACGACTTCTCAACCCTCGTTGTCTGCCATTGTCGCCACCTTTGCTAATACCCCTCGTGATACCGGGATTTCTTTACAGGCAGTCAGCGATATGGAGCCATATTGGGAAGCAGTGCGGCAAATGTACGCACCTTTCGAATCGGGAACCCCTGGACCTACCGGCCGGGTCTATCGGCACGAAATCCCCGGCGGCCAGCTTTCCAACCTGCGGGCACAGGCCGTGGCATTGGGGCTTGCCGATCGCTTCGAGCTCATCGAGGACTACTACGCTGCGGTTAATGATATGTTGGGCCGCCCAACGAAAGTGACACCGTCGTCGAAAGTGGTGGGTGATTTAGCGCTGCATTTGGTTGGCGCTGGTGTCGATCCCAAAGACTTTGCCGCGGATCCCCAGAAATACGATATTCCAGATTCGGTGATTGCCTTCCTCTCTGGTGAACTCGGCACGCCGCCTGGTGGTTGGCCGGAGCCGCTGCGCACCAAAGCACTGGAAGGCCGCAAGGTCACCCTAGCTGCCGCGGAACTTGCGCAAGACGATGCCGAAGCCTTGGCTTCACCTGATACGAAGGTGCGTCGAGAAACCCTTAATCGGTTGATGTTCGCCAAGCCCACTGCGGAATTTGCCGAGCATAGGCGTCGTTTTGGCGATACCTCGGTACTGACCGACCGGGAGTTTTTCTACGGTCTGGTAGAAGGGAAAGAAACCGTTATTGATCTCAGTGATGACACCCACATGTTGGTGCGGTTAGCGGCGATTTCTGAACCAGACGAAAAAGGCATGCGCACCATCGTCTGCAATGTCAATGGTCAGATTCGACCAATGCGGGTGCGAGATCGCTCGGTAGAATCCAACGTTGCCGCAGCGGAAAAAGCTAACCCAGCCAACCCAGGGCATGTCGCGGCTCCATTCGCTGGTGTGGTCAGCGTTACTGTCGCAGAAGGCGACACCGTAGCAGCTGGCGCACCAGTGGCAGTGATTGAAGCGATGAAAATGGAAGCAACCATCACCACTCCAGTTGCGGGCACTGTCAGCAGGGTAGTGCTCACCCAAGCAACCAAGGTAGAAGGAGGGGACTTGCTGCTGGAGATTTCTTAAAGCGCTGCAGTTACCCAACGAGAAATGACCTCACGCCCAGCTGCCACCGCATCCGCTACGGTTTTTTGGGGCAGCACTGGGTCATTGGGCAAAATCCGCGTGAGGTCACCAATACCTAGCACCGAGATTTCAGCGGTGTTGTGATCGTATATCCCCAAAGCGATCATTTCCACGCTGGTTTGTTCGCAGATCGCCCAGCAATAAAGGTGATCGGAGTCCCGAGCAGTGCGAATAAACTCGTCAGGGTCAGCTTTAATCGTGCTTAAAGCTGGGCGGTCATCAATGCGGTCGTCGTCATGGAGGGGACGCAGGTAAAAGCGTCCGCCATTCAGTTCAATTACGTCCATGACGCCCAAGTTTAGTCGGGGCGATGGGTCAGCAGTGTTAAAGTGGTCAAACCCTTTCCGCAGCTATTCGACGAAGTAGCGCAAGACATTCCGCACTCCGTGCAGGCTATCGTGTCGTTGCTGTTGCGCACCAAACCCATGCGGGTTAAATGTTCCAATGCAGCTTGCACGGTGCCAATTGATAATCCAGTGTGCTTTGCGATGGCAGGCGCCGTAGTCATGCCCGCCTGCATCGCATCTTTGACAGCAGATAGAGGTCGCATAAATCCCTAGAACCAAATCTTTAGTACGTTGAACACGATGATTGCCATGATATAAGCCGCCAGCAATTGCATACCGACGCCATACAGCATCCACTTGGTACCAATTTCCCGACGTTGCGCGGCGAGAGTGGCTACACAAGGCGTGTACGCTAACAAGAACACCATAAACGCCCACACTGCGGCGATGGCATGGCCACCTGAGGCATTATTGAAATCCTCCCGGATTGCTTCAGCTAGCGGAGAACTACCTTGTTCCTCGGCGGTATCGTCACTAGGATCATCCAGCCCATAGGTCAACGCCCAAGTGGAAATAACCGCCTCTTTGGCCACGAAACCAGTAACCAAGGTGCCAGCAATAGACCACGAATCGAAACCAGCAGGGGCAAAGATCGGTGCTGCTGCCTTCGACATCGCACCATAAACGCTTTGCTGTGGTGGGAGGTTCTCATCTGCGAAACCATACTCAGAAGTCATGGGGGTGGACTGCAGGACGAAAACCACAGCAACGGTAATGACAATGATGCTACCGGCGGTCTTTAAAAAGCCCTTCAACCTGATCCACATCACCGAAAACGCCAACCTGATGCCGGGGAGTTGGTAGATTGGCAAGTCAATGACCAGTGGTTCTTTGCCGATGCGACGCCACAAGGTGTGCTTCATGGAGAACCCAACCAATATCACCATGCCGATAGAAACCAGATACATGGTAAATACCACTGTCCCGGCATTATTGGGGAAGAACGTAGCAGCCAGCATCACATATACGGTCAACCGAGCAGAACAGGACGTGAACGGAATCAACAAGGCGGTCAGTAGCCGCTGGCGTGGCTCACCCAAGACCCGGGTGGCGGAAATGGCAGGAACGTTACAGCCAAAGCCCACGATCAACGGGATAAACGCTTTACCAGGTAGCCCAATAGCTTTCATGACTCGGTCGGTAACAACCGCTGCCCGTGCCATGTAGCCGGAGTCTTCCAATACTGCTAGGCATAAGAACATCAACGCCATCAGTGGTGCGAATGTGAGCACCATGCCGACGCCGCCGATGAGGCCGTCGACAAGCAAGCCTGCGAATAGTGGGTGTGTGAGACCAATGGCATCGAGAAGCCCCCGCACCCAATCGCTGAGTGGGCCAGTGAAAAACGCATCCAAACCATCTTGCAGGGGAGCCGCAACCGTAGTGGTGATCTGGAAAATAAGCCACATGGTGGCCAAGAACATTAGTGGGCCGAAGACAGGATGAAGAGCGACTTTATCTATCCGCTCACCCCACGACATGCGGCTCTCATCTTTCGACGTGAGGGCGCTTGCGACCATGGACTCAATCCACTCGAAACGGGAGTCAGCCAGTTCAAACTCATCAGCGGTTTTAGGAACTTCGCGGCGTACCTTCGGAGGATTTTTTATCTCCTCTGAAATGACCTCAGCAACCGCTTCTAAATTGCTGCGGTGCCTAGGGTCGACGGCAATCACTGGGGCCTGAATGGATTCACTGAGTTGATCGACATCAATCTCTTCGCCATTGGCCAGTGCAACATCGTTTTTGGTGAGAACTACGACGAGCCGATTTTCTTGCTCGGCTAATTGCGCAACCATGTACAAACTACGCGATAGGCTAGCGCTGTCCGCGGCCACCATAATAAGATCAGGCCGCTCATCTGGTTCGCAATCGATAATAAGCTCTCGGGTGAGCTCTTCATCTGGGCTCATTGGGTCGAGGGAATAAGCGCCGGGAAAATCGATCACATCGTAAGTGGTTTCGCCGACTCGCCATGCGCCACGGCTAACCTCGACTGTGGTTCCGGGCCAGTTACCCATCCGAGCTTTTGCGCCAGTCAAGCCATTAAACAGGGTTGACTTTCCAGCGTTAGGAGCACCAACCAGCGCAATTACCGGCGAACCCTTCGGAGCTAGTTGGCCATGAGACTCGCAATGGCAGGTTGAAGTACTAGGTTTAGCAGCCATGATTTTAAAACCTTGTAGAGTAGGGGAAATTCTTAAGCGACAGAAGTGACGTTGATATGCTTAGCGGTTTCGCCATCGATTGCGTAGCGAGTGTGCCCAATTTTGACCACACGTCCGCCAGCCGCAGTCTTCTGCGAAACGGTCAGCACTGTGCCAGGCCTAAGGCCAAGCTCACCCATGCGGCGGCGCATTGCGTCCGTGAGACCTGCATGGTGCAGGTCGGTCAGCCTGCAGCGGTTCCCAATGGGAATCATGGTCAGCGTAAACACATCGCGGTAAGTGCCAGCTTTTGCCTTTGTTGTAGAAGAGCTCATGATTAATTATCACTTTCAGCGCGGTTCTGAAAACTACAGATGTTTCAATTCATCTTAACCAGAGCATGAAGGTTTTGGTATGTATACTCCGGTATGGCTTACCTCTCATGGGTGTGATTAATCTCTATCTCCAGGGGCGTTAAACGTCAGCGGAGCTTCTGAGGGGTGTTCCGGGGGGTTCTGGAGTAGGAT
>CAUQSW010000080.1:0-12734 GCA_963520895.1 uncultured Corynebacterium sp.
TGATGGTTTTCGACAGAAAGAACAGTAGAATATATGACACATTGGTTTTGGTGGGAAAAAATGCAAGTTTTGGGGGTGAAACATAAGATCCCAAACCAGAAACTTACTTCTTAGGGAAGGGCAATTACCGCCAAAAAGGGGTGGGTGACACTTTGGGGGTACGGCTATCTCTGCTGGCAGTGTGATAATTCCCTCAATATTTGGGAAAGATTAAACAAGATATTATCGTCTGTGCTAAACCGTCGGGGTCGGGGATTGGATGGTGGAACTGCGTAGTGGAAAAAGCCCACTGATTTTCATCAAGGTGGGACTCCTAGAAGTTGTTCGGTGTTTTTATGGATCGCTTCAGAGCTATTGCGGACTTTCGCGGGTAGTAAAGAAAGAGGGGTGATCGTGTGCGGGAATATGGGAAAATGTGTCCGAAATGTGGATATTGACCGTTTTTTACCGGAAAATGTGGGTTATTTTTGGGAAATTTGGGAAATTTGTGAGTGATGCCAGTGTGAGATATTCCGCATTTGTGAGAAAACTCCCGCTTTCTGTGGAACTGTGTTGTGTTTCTCATTAGACTGTGGTGTATCTTATGGTTCTGCTTCGGTTAAGAAGCATTACTTTTACTGCTCTTGAAAGGGTTTTGATGGCTAACGTTAAAGAGACATCAGAGTTCATTCTGGATAAGGTGGGCGGCGCAGAAAATGTGGAAAATCTAACACACTGTGCGACCCGCCTTCGGTTCCAGCTCCATGATCAATCCAAGGCCGACCAGACTGCTTTGGATAACAATCCGTCAGTGCTTGGCGTAGTTCCACAGGGATCCACTGGTCTGCAGGTGGTCATGGGTGGCGATGTAGCCAATTACTATCAATCGCTCGTAACCCTGCCGGGTATGGGGGATGGGGAAAAGAAAGCTTCTTCCGGCAAAAAGGAGTACGGCGGCGTCCGCGGCAAGTATTCCTTCATCGATTACAGCTTCGAGTTCCTTTCAGATACTTTCCGGCCGATTCTGTGGGCACTGCTGGGTGCTTCACTGATCATCACCTTGCTGGTACTGCTTGATACCTTACAGATTCAAGACTTCCGTGAGGATATTGAAAACCAGCCAGCTACCTACCAGCTGTTGCATGCAATGTACCAGTCGGTGTTCTATTTCCTGCCTATTATGATTGGTGCTACAGCTGCTAAGAAGCTAGGCGCGAATGAATGGGTGGGAGCCGCCATTCCTGCCGCGTTGCTGTCACCAGCATTTATGGCAATGGGTGAACAGGGAGAAACAGTACAGGTATTTGGTTTGCCATTGGTGCTCAACAGCTACAGTGGTCAAGTCTTCCCACCACTAATCGCAGCAATCGGATTGTATTGGCTGGAAAAGCTACTGAAGAAGATTATTCCTTCTGCCGTGCAGATGGTGTTTGTGCCATTTATCTCGCTGCTCATCATGATCCCCGCAACAGCCTTCTTGCTGGGCCCCTTCGGTGTGGGTATCGGTAATGGTATTTCCAAGATGTTCTTTGCGGTCAATGACTTTAGCCCGTTCATCCTCGCTATCATCATTCCACTGCTATATCCGTTCCTCGTGCCACTAGGTCTGCACTGGCCACTGAATGCCATCATGATTCAAAACATTGCTACTTTGGGTTATGACATCATCCAAGGCCCCATGGGTGCCTGGAACTTCGCTTGTTTCGGCGTGGTCACCGGTGTATTCATCATCTCCCTCAAAGAGGGCAACAAGCAGATGCGCCAGGTTTCCTTCGGCGGCATGATGGCCGGTTTGCTTGGTGGTATTTCCGAGCCGTCCCTGTACGGTGTGCTCCTGCGGTTTAAGAAGACCTACATGCGCCTACTACCTGGTTGTGTGGCTGGCGGTATCATCATGGGTATTTTCAATGTTAAAGCCCATGCTTTCGTGTTCACCTCGCTGCTGACTATCCCCGCAATGGATCCTTGGGCTGGGTACGCCATCGGTATTGCAGTTGCGTTTAGCACCTCGATGTTGCTTGTGCTGTTCTTCGATTACCGTTCCAAGGAAGAAAAGGAAGAAGTTCTAGCACAGGTAGCTGCAACAAAGGCAGAAGCAGCAGCAGCAAGCTCTACTCCTGTGGCTGAACCAACCCCAGCACCAACAACTGAACCTGCCAGCGGTGGGGGCGTGGCTGTAGCCACTGCTCCGGCAAAGACGGCACTGGAAGCTGGCGCTGTTACTGAAATTACTGCACCGCTGGAAGGCGAGGCAGTAGAACTGAAAGAAGTGCCAGATCCTATTTTCGCAACCGCAAAACTCGGCCCTGGTGTAGCCATCAAACCTAGTGGCAATACGGTCTATGCACCAGCAGATGCAACTGTCATCGCAGTGCAGAAATCTGGCCATGCAGTTGGTTTGCGGCTCGATAATGGCGTGGAATTATTAATCCACGTCGGCATTGATACCGTCCAACTAGGCGGTGAAGGCTTTGAGGTTCATGTTGCCCGCAAAGATCACGTCGCCGCAGGTAGCCCACTAGTGACCTTCGATCCGAAATTTATCGAAGCAAAAGGCTACAACCTCATTACCCCAGTGTTGGTTACCAATGCTGCTAAGTTCGAAGAGGTCTCCGGCACCGGCTACGGTACCGTTGATACTTCATCGGTGGTAATAAATACTAAGGCTTAATCGCTGATACAAAAGCAAAAAGCTACATAAAAGTCCGGTATTCTCCTTATGAGGGAAAACCGGACTTTTATCTATTAAGGGCACCATGATGAATACTTACGAACCTGCAGCTAAACGCATGCTACGAGTGGGATTAACCGGTGGCATTGGCTCTGGAAAAACCACGGTTGCACAGCTAATTCACGCAGCTGGTATTCCGGTTATAGATGCTGATTTAATCGCGCGTGAGGTGGTAGAACCTGGTCAACCAGCACTTGATGAATTAGCCGCCGAATTCGGATCCGATATTCTCTATGACGATGGTTCCTTGAATCGCGCCGAACTAGCACAACGGGCTTTTGCTAGCCCAGCTGCGACGGCACGGCTGAATGCTATTACTCATCCTAGGATCAAGCAACGTACCGAAGAACTATTTGCCGAATTACAGCAACAGGGGCATGACATTGTTGTTTGGGATATGCCGCTGTTGGTGGACAAAGGGTATGACAAGCAGATGGATGCCGTGATTGTTGTCGATGTTGATGCCGATACCCGCATCAAGCGGCTGGTGTCTTATCGCAGGTTATCAGCCGACGATGCAGCTCGACGGATTGCAGCTCAAGTGGGGGACGAGAAGCGTCGACAAGCGGCTACGTATATCGTGGATAACCACGGCCCGATAGAAAAACTAGCGCCGCAGGTCGATGACATAATAGCGCAGTTACGCGCAGTAGAATAGGCAATTATGAGCCAAGATCGTCGTGCCATAAGTGAGATTGCCCGTGCCGAAGGAGTTTTCGAGGTTGTTTCCGAATACCAGCCGAGCGGTGATCAACCAACCGCGATTGCTGAGTTAGATCAGCGACTTAATCGGGGAGAGCGGGATATTGTATTGCTGGGGGCAACCGGCACCGGTAAATCTGCGACGGCCGCGTGGTTGATCGAAAAACAACAACGACCCACATTGGTGATGGCGCCGAATAAAACCCTTGCGGCGCAGTTGGCCAATGAGCTACGTCAACTACTGCCCAATAATGCGGTGGAGTACTTTGTCAGCTATTACGACTACTATCAGCCTGAGGCATATATCGCTCAGACTGATACGTATATCGAAAAAGACTCATCCATTAACGACGATGTAGAGCGGCTGCGACATCGCGCTACCAGTTCGTTGCTCTCCCGTCGTGACGTGGTGGTCGTCTCTTCCGTCTCCTGCATTTACGGTCTAGGAACCCCCCAGGAATACCTCGAACGTTCAGTGTGGTTATCTGTCGGTGAGGAAGTAGACCGCGACAAGTTCCTGCGGTTGCTTGTCGACGTCCAATATGAGCGCAACGATGTTGGGTTCAGCCGCGGCACCTTCCGTGTCAAGGGTGATACCGTCGATATTATCCCAGCCTATGAAGAAACTGCGGTGCGAGTAGAGTTCTTTGGCGATGAAATTGATGCGCTGTACTACATCCATCCGCTCACCGGGGACGTACTCCAGCAAGTGGAAGAGATTCGAATTTTCCCAGCTACCCATTACGTGGCCGGTCCCGAGCGACTAGAACGAGCCATTAATGACATTAAAACCGAACTGACGGATCGTCTTGCTGACCTAGAAAATCGCGGCAAATTACTAGAGGCACAGCGACTACGGATGCGCACCGAGTATGACCTCGAGATGATTGAACAAGTCGGCTTCTGCTCAGGTATTGAGAACTATTCTCGACATCTTGACGATCGCCCCGCAGGCAGCGCACCTGCGACGTTGCTTGATTATTTCCCCAAAGATTTCCTCACAATTATCGACGAATCACACGTGACAGTGCCCCAAATTGGCGGCATGTTTGAAGGGGATATGTCCCGCAAACGCAACCTCGTCGAACACGGATTTCGGCTACCCTCTGCCCTAGACAACCGTCCACTTAGGTGGGAAGAATTTGAACAACGGGTCGGACAGACGGTGTATCTATCGGCAACCCCAGGTAATTATGAGCTAGCGGCTTCCGGCGGAGAATTTGTTGAACAGGTGATCCGGCCAACTGGTTTGGTTGATCCTAAGGTGACCGTGAAACCAACCCAGGGGCAAATCGATGATCTGATACATGAGATTCGGTTGCGAACTGAAAAACAGGAGCGAGTCTTGGTCACCACCTTGACTAAGAAGATGGCAGAAGACCTAACCGAGTATCTATTAGAAAACGGTATTAAGGTTCGCTACCTGCACTCCGATATAGATACTTTGCAACGGGTGGAATTATTACGGCAGTTACGGTTGGGGGAATTTGATGTCCTCGTTGGCATTAACTTGCTCCGCGAGGGGTTGGATCTTCCTGAAGTTTCCTTAGTGGCGATTTTAGATGCGGACAAGGAAGGCTTTTTGCGTTCAACCACGTCATTGATCCAAACCATTGGGCGTGCGGCACGTAATGTCTCAGGTGAAGTCATTATGTATGCTGATCGGGTAACAGACTCCATGCAATATGCCATTGACGAAACCGAACGGCGCCGAGAAAAGCAGATTGCGTATAACACTGAGCATGGTGTTGATCCACAACCCTTGCGAAAGAAGATCGCAGACATTCTAGAACAAGTCGCTGACGCGGATAATGACGAAGCAAGTAGCGCTACAGACGCTGCTTTGGCTGATAAACCAGATACCGAGAATATGGCTTCCAGTGAGGTGGAAAATCTCATTGCGCAATTGACCACACAAATGGGTGCTGCCGCTCGGGAACTGAAGTTTGAATTGGCCGGACGACTGCGTGATGAAATTGCTGAACTGAAAAAAGAACTGCGCAGCATGAAAGCTGCTGGGGTTTAACCGGTAGCTAGTGTTTGGCGTTTATCTTCCATCTGTCAATGGGGTGTTTTTTGTTAGACTTAGTCAGATACTGTCGGGTGCGATATAAGAAAAGGTTCCTATGAGCGATTACTCCACCATTATTGTCGGCACAGATGGCTCCACGTCCTCGCTGTTGGCGGTGGAGCGTGCAGCGAAGATCGCAGCTGCTTTTGACTCCACCTTGATCTTGGGCTGTGCTTACTACGAGTCGCAGGAGCAAGCCCAAAAAACCATCCGCCAAGACTCCGCGGCAGTACTAGGTATGGATCTAGCCCAGAAAAACCTTGATAGGGCAGAGTCAGTCGCCCTAGCAGCAGGCGCGACTCGTGTGGAGACCATCATCCGATCGGGTTCTCCAGTGGAAGCATTGATGGATATAGTCGCTGAATACGATGCCGACTTATTGGTGGTAGGTAATCGCGGAATCAACTCGCTGACTGGTCGGCTCTTAGGTTCGGTACCTGCAGATTTAGCGCGCCAGTCAGATTGCGATGTGATGGTTGTCCATACAGTCGACTAAAACTCATGAGCCTCACCGTACGAGTGAGACATGACGTGGTTGTCCACTGTTGTTCCTACAGCTTGCCAATGATATGTAGGGATTGTGTGGCTCTAGTGAGCGCTACAAATAGGTTCTGGTAGCCTTGCGGCGAATCAGCAATGATTTCTTCTGGATTCGCTACCACCACATGGTCAAACTCCAGCCCTTTGATTGAGCTCACACCCATCATTCCCGGTTGAACAGCAGAATCTGCAGCAATGACCGCTGTTAAGCGCTCTGGGTGCTCAGATTCCAATTGCGTCGCTACAGTTACTGGGTCGGTTCCGCTAGGGTAATACGTCACTGCATCTGCCGAAGCAGTGCGCAGGGAAGTGCTGGGAGCAATACTAGGAGCGAACTGCATCAGTACTTCATTTGCCACTTCCATGATTTCTTTGGGAGTGCGGTAGTTTACGGAAAGCTGGTGGGTTTTAAAGCGCTGCGCTACAAAAGGATCAAGCGTCTCTGACCAACTATCAACACCAGCCGGCGAGCCAGTCTGGGCGGTATCACCGACAATGGTCATCCACCGAGAAGGACATCGCCGCATCACCATTCGCCATTCCATGGGGCTTAGCTCTTGAGCTTCGTCAATAATGACGTGGCCGTAAGTCCATTCCAGATCGGCTCGGGCGCGCTGCGCGGTCGATCTATGGTCGCGGATTTCTTGGCGACGCGCCAGCTCTTCCGCATCCACAACGTCAAACGCAGAAAGAATTTCCGCTTCGGACTCATCATCCAAATCAGAGTGGGCCGAGGAAGACAGCGTATCCAAGGTTTCTTGAGCATCCTCAACTTGGCTTTGCCATAATTGATCGTCAGTTTCGGTGTCAGCTATTCCAATGAGTTGTGCTAGCTCATCTAATAATGCCGCGTCTGAACTACTCCACGCCGTGGGCTCTGCCCGCCACAGCGCTTGTTGAGTTTCCTCATCATAATCAAAAGCCACCTGAGCGATAAATTCTTGGCTGCCCAATAGATCAGCCAGCACGTGGGGCGGCGTCAACTGTGGCCAAAACTGTTCTACTAGCTCAGCTATTTGAGGTTCTTCTGCTAGATCATCGTGTAATTGCGCATGGTCAGCGGCTGAAAGCAGATTAGTACCCCCGAGTGGATCCGCACCGATTTTCTTTACCAACTGAGTAGTAAGCCGCTCGACGAAGGCATCTTTGAAAACTGCCTGTGCTTCATTATGCGGACGCCTAGTGCGCCTTGCCCTAGTACGCGCACCTTTTACTAGGGCGGCAGTGATTGCTAATTCGATGCCGTCAATTTTTATATGCATACGGCTTTCCGGTAGCTTTTGATAGCTTTTGACGGCGCGATCTAAGATCGTTACCATCTCTGCTGATCCTTTTACCTCCTGCACTAATAACGGCTCTGGAGCGTCACCGATGATTCCTGGATAGAGCTCGCCAATAGTGGAAAGTACTACACCGGTTTCACCCAGTTCGGGGAGCACCCGGGAAATGTAATCAAGGAACGTGCGATTAGGACCAATGATTAGCACACCGGTTCGGGCCAGGTAATCGCGCCATGTGTAAAGCAAGAAGGCCACTCGGTGTAAAGCTACAGCGGTTTTTCCCGTTCCAGGGCCGCCAACAACCACCATGACCCCTCTGGTTTCATCGCGAATGATCTCATCTTGTTCGCGTTGGATGGTCTCTACAATGGAAGCCATATGACCAGTACGTGCTGCTTGCATGGCTTTAAACAAGGCAGATTCACTAGCGACACCCAGATCAGAACCTGATTTAGGCTCTTGCTCCGCCATTCCAGAGAGCACTTCATCGTCAACCCCAGTGACTTTACGCCCTTTTGTACGGATATGACGTCGGAGCAGTACCCCTTCTGGCCGAGCAATGGTCGCTAAATAAAACGGACGGGCCAGCGGTGCCCGCCAATCAAGCAGCAACGTACGGTAATCATCATCGCGGTCATCAAGCCCCATTCGTCCGATATAACGCCGATCGACGTTTTCTAGGCCCGGTACTGGGTTATCAATGTACTGTTCGTTATCGCATTCAACATCAATCCGGCCGAAAACCAAGCCTAACTGTGCAATATTGAGCCGGTCTATGCGTTCATTGAGGCTGTGATATTCAGTCTCTCGTTGTAATAACGCTTCCGCATCTGGATTGGCCGGATCAACCTGAAGCTGCACTTCAGCAAGCCGGTGCTGGGCAGCAGCAACTTCGTCGTCTAATTTGGCGAAAAGACTATCAACATAATCTTGTTCAGCGTTAGCGTCAGTCAATACAAATCCTCTACAGTATAAGAGCTACGTGCAAGTTATCAAGTGTAGCGAGAAATCCGCCCCTAGGCTTAGTTCACCATAAAAGTGAAACCTAGGGGCGGTTGCGCAAGAGAAAAGGTGGCTTAGAAGGCACCATCAAATTTCTTTTGCGCTTTTGCTAGCGCAGTTGCTGCTTTAGCTTGGAGTTGATCTGCCCGTTTCCCGGCGCGCTTAGCGGCGCGACCTGTGGCAACTTGGGCGTCAGCATAAGCTGCGGCAGCTTGATCTTGGGCTTTGATTGCGGCTTTGACCAGTGATTTCTTTGCTATTTTTGAGTTTTCTTGGGCGGTGGCCAACCAGTCGGCGGAGGTGTCTGCCAAGTGGGAAACCGCGTCTTTCCAGTCGTCGCGATTGTCATCAACGAACTGAGTGACTTTCTGTTGGGTTTCCCCGATCCAGTTGGTGTCTGCTTGGGATAGGGATTTTTGTGCTTTAGCTGCTGCTTTTTTGGCGCGCCATGACAATCCTGGTTTGCCAGCGGTGTCTACGCTGGTGATGACCAAGCCACCTAGCAGAGCGATGGAGGTGAGGAATCCCTGACGGCGGGCGGTTTTTTCTTCCACGTCTTGGGTTTCCCAGAAGGCATGGCGCGCCATGATGGTGGGAACGCTAACCAGTGCGAGGGTAGCTGCGGATAGTCGGGGGAATTTGCCGAGTGCCAGTGTGGTTCCAGCAACTACTTTTGCGCCACCTATGGCCCGTGCGACCTGTGCGGGGTCTTGAGGTAGTTTCTTATAGGTGCTACGCGAAACCACGGTACGGACTTGCCGCATCACTGCTTCGGTTCCTTCAACGTGAGCTTCTGTGTTTAAAAGTGTGTCTGCTCCGTCAGCAATGTAGACGGATGCCACCATTGGTCGGGCTAGTTTACGAATCATATCCGAAAAATCCTTTTGGGTTGAAGGTGATAGATGGTCTGGGAATAAATGGTACCGAAGAATTACCGTGATGACAGGACTTACTTACCACTTCCGTTCCCACCATTGCGGGAGGAAATCGCGTTCTGCTCCTAAAGTGGTGGGTTTTCCGTGTCCGGGCCAGACAATCGTGTTGTCAGGGAATTGATCAAAGATTTTAGTGGTGACGTCGTGGAATAGTTGCTCAAAATCTACCAGGCTTTCTGTTTTTCCTAAGCCGCCGGGAAACAAGCTGTCGCCGAGGAAAAGGTTGGTAACTCCATCAAGTTCAACCGCTAGGCACACGCCGCCTTCGGTGTGTCCGCGGAGTATGGTTACTGGCAGCTGGTGGCCAGCGAGTGTTATGCTGTCGCCGTCGTTAAGCTCTACGTCGACCGGAGCAGGGATGTTTGGCGCATCTAAACTGGAGGCATAGTGTGTTGCTCCGGTGGTTTTTAGGAGGTCAGCAAGTGCGCGGACGTGGTCGTGGTGATGATGAGTTGTGAGTACCTTGGTGATGGTGACTCCGTTGTCTGCCGCGAGTTTCATAAGGGCCGGCGCGTTGTCGGCGGCGTCGATTAGCAAAGCCTCAGTTCCTTCGTGTAGTAGGTAACAATTATTATCAAAATCGGAGACTGAAATATGGGCGAGGTGCATATCTCACCAGAGTAGCGAAATTTAACCTTCGTTGCTATGTTCGACTTAATTGGATTTGTTGGAAAGAAGGAAAGCCGTGGCTGATCGCCTCATCGTGCGTGGTGCTAGGGAGCACAACCTTAAGGGCGTAGATATTGATATCCCTCGGGATGCTCTGGTGGTTTTTACGGGGTTATCTGGGTC
Organism: uncultured Corynebacterium sp.; assembly: GCA_963520895.1. Lineage (GTDB taxonomy): Bacteria > Actinomycetota > Actinomycetes > Mycobacteriales > Mycobacteriaceae > Corynebacterium. Next base: position 10,033 of record CAUQSW010000080.1, read on the forward strand.
GGGGAAGTCGTCATTAGCATTCGATACTATTTTTGCAGAAGGGCAGCGTCGTTACGTTGAATCCCTGTCTTCCTATGCTCGGCAGTTTTTGGGGCAGATGGATAAACCGGACGTTGAGTTTATCGAAGGGTTATCTCCTGCGGTTTCTATTGATCAGAAATCGACTAACCGTAACCCGCGTTCCACGGTCGGTACTATTACTGAGGTTTATGATTACCTGCGGTTGTTATACGCGAGGGCGGGAACCGCACATTGCCCGAAATGTGATGCTGTTATTGAGCGGCAAACTCCGCAGCAGATTGTTGATCAGATTCTTAGCATGGACGAGGGGCTGAAGTTTCAAGTATTAGCGCCTGTGGTACGCACGCGCAAGGGGGAGTTTGTCGAGTTATTTCAAGATCTCGCGGCACAGGGATACGCGCGGGTTCGCGTTGATGGTGAGGTTTATCAACTTTCTGAGCCGCCGACTTTAAAAAAGCAGTTAAAGCACGATATTGATGTGGTGGTTGATCGGCTGCAGGTTAAAGCGGCCCAAAAACAGCGGCTGACGGATTCGGTGGAAACAGCGTTGCAGCTTGCCGACGGTGTTATTGTCTTTGATTTCCTTACGCTTGACGACGATCATCCGCACCGTTTCCGCCGGTTTAGCGAGAAAATGGCTTGTCCTAATAATCACCCGCTCGGGGTGGATGAATTAGAACCGCGATCGTTTTCTTTTAACTCACCCTATGGTGCATGCCCAGCGTGTGATGGGTTAGGCACCACACTAGAAGTCGATTTGGATTTGGTCATTCCCGATAAGGATGCTCCGCTGCTTACTGCGGTGCGGCCGTGGGTGGTAGGAGCTGGGGAAGGCTATTACCAAAAACTACTTACCGCTTTTGCGGCAGTGCTGGGGATAAAACCAGAGACTCCGTTTAGCGATTTAACCGAGGAACAACAGCACATGGTGCTACATGGGGCACCGGATAAAGTCACCATTCGGTATAAGAACCGTTATGGCCGGGTGCGTACCTATAATTCAGCGTTTGAGGGGGTGCTGCCGAGTTTGCACCGGCGGTTGGAAAGCACCGATTCGGATACGCAGAAGGAAAAACTACTGGCATACATGCGAGAAGTTCCCTGTACTAAATGTGGTGGCACTAGGCTTCGTCCCGAGATTTTAGCGGTGCGGTTGGCCTCTCATACGCATGGTGAACTGTCCATAGCAGGTTTAGCTTCGCTATCGGTTGCTGATGCAGCGGAGTTTTTGGCAGATTTGTCCCTAGGCAGTAGGCAAATGATGATTGCCGCCGCGGTATTAAAAGAGGTGCAGGCACGGCTGAAGTTCCTCTTGGATGTGGGGTTAAATTATCTCTCGTTGGATCGTGCAGCTGGCACCTTATCGGGTGGAGAAGCGCAGCGGATTCGGTTGGCCACTCAGATCGGTTCAGGTTTAGCTGGAGTGCTTTATGTTTTGGATGAGCCGTCTATTGGGTTGCACCAGCGTGACAATCAACGCTTGATTGCTACTTTGGAGCATTTGCGAGATATTGGTAACACACTGATAGTTGTTGAGCATGATGAGGACACCATTAAGGCTGCGGACTGGTTAATTGATATTGGGCCACAGGCTGGTGAATATGGTGGCCAAGTGGTTTACCAGGGAGAACCAGAAGGAATAAAAGACTGTAGCGAGTCTATCACCGGTGCGTATTTAGCTGGGAAGCGGGTACTTGCTGTGCCCGAACAGCGACGTAAGGTGGATCCTGATCGGGTTCTGACAGTGGTTGGAGCTAAGGAAAACAACCTTAAAAACATTGATGTCACCATACCCTTAGGCGTGTTAGTGTGCGTGACGGGGGTTTCCGGTTCCGGTAAATCAACTGTGGTGAATCAGATTTTGGCGAAGAATCTGGCTAACGAACTCAACCGAGCCAGGCAGGTGCCCGGCCGGGCAATTCGGGTTGAGGGAATGGATCAGCTCGATAAGCTGGTACAGGTGGATCAATCGCCGATTGGCCGGACGCCTAGGTCGAACCCTGCTACCTATACCGGGGTTTTTGACAAAGTGAGAAGTTTATTTGCCGAAACCACCGAGGCGAAGGTTCGTGGTTATAAGCCGGGCCGGTTCTCTTTTAATGTCAAAGGTGGTCGGTGTGAAGCGTGCCAAGGTGACGGTACTTTAAAAATCGAAATGAACTTCTTGCCGGATGTGTACGTTCCTTGTGAGGTATGCCAAGGCGCCCGTTATAACCGGGAGACGTTGGAAGTACGCTACAAAGGGAAAAATATTGCAGAAGTACTACAGATGCCTATTTCCGAGGCAGCAGAGTTCTTCGAGCCTATTGGTGCGATTCACCGTTATCTCAATACCTTGACGGAGGTAGGCTTGGGTTATGTGCGCCTAGGGCAGGCGGCAACCACGCTATCCGGAGGCGAGGCACAGCGCGTTAAATTGGCTTCTGAACTGCAAAAACGTTCCAATGGTAGGACTGTGTATATCCTTGACGAGCCAACCACTGGTCTGCATTTCGAGGATATTCGAAAGCTGATGTTAGTGATCCAATCGCTGGTGGATAAAGGCAATTCGGTCATTATCATTGAGCACAACCTTGACGTCATCAAGGCCGCTGACTGGATCGTGGATATGGGTCCGGAAGGTGGTGCCGGTGGTGGCAAGGTCATTGCTGAAGGAACACCCGAAGATGTCGCTAAGGTAG
>CAUQSW010000081.1:0-12110 GCA_963520895.1 uncultured Corynebacterium sp.
GCCATAGCCACCATCCAACTTGCCGCCATCCACCAAAAACAAGCAGAGCTACTGATTGCTCAAATGCCAGTAGAACAGCTCAAAACCGTCACCAACGAACGCCTCCGGTTCGCTGGACTCGACACAATCGGAATAACCACCGTCAAAGACGTCCTCCACAAACCCCTAACCACACTCACCCAAGCCCCCGGTATTGGCGTACAAACCGCCAAACGCATGAAAGCCGCAGCACAAACCCTCTTCTCCGAAGCACAACTGGGAACCACCAGCCACATAGGTACCGACCCCACCCCCGAAGCCATGAACCTCGTCGGCCTACTACACCTCTACGAACTCACCGACACCCTCAGCACGGAACAACGCGCCCGCAGAGACCGCCTCATTGAATACTTCGCAGAATTCCCCGGACAAATCGACCCCATGGGCAGCCCCTTCCTAGCAATCAAGGAAGGCGAAATCTGCTACAACCAATTCTTAGACGACATCGCCTGGGCAATCGCCAGCCCCAACAGCCTCAACCCACAAGTACCGGATCACCTAAAAGGCGTCAGCGTCACCGCGGCAGCCGCCACCTTAACCCCCGAAGCCTGGCAAGACTACCTGAGCAAACCCGCACACTACCAATCCCTCTTAGCATCCCTTACCGAACAAGCCACTACAACCACCTACACCGGAGGGCTAACCAAAACCACCATTGACGCCATCCGCGCCCTACAGCTTGACGACTCACTACTGACCAATCTCTTCCTGCGCGGCTACCAAAACTTCGGCGCCAAATTCATCATCACTCAGCAAAAAGTCATTCTCGGCGACGAAATGGGACTGGGGAAAACCGTCCAAGCACTCGCAGCCGCCGCCCACATCGCAGCGAAAACCAATAAAACCCGCATCCTCATCGTGGTACCCGCCTCACTGATTATCAACTGGCGCCGTGAAACCGAAAAATTCACCAAAATACCAACCTACATCGCCCACGGCGAACTAAAAACCGAAGCAGTCACCACCTGGGCAGAAACCGGCGGGGTGCTCATCGCCACCTACGACGGCGCACGAAGCATGAACCTACCAACCCCCACCATGATCATCGTCGACGAAGCCCACATGATCAAAAACCCCAAAGCCAAACGCTCACAAGCGGTAGCAAAACTCATTGAAACAGCCGACTACGCTGTACTCATGACCGGCACCCCCATGGAAAACCGCGTCACCGAATTCGGACAACTAGTCACCTACATCCAACCCGACCTCGTCCCACCCCAAGACAACAAAACCGTCATCCGACCCAGCCAATTCCGCCAAGCAGTAGCACCAGCCTACCTGCGCCGCAACCAAAAAGACGTCCTCGACGAACTACCCCAAAAAGTAGAAAACCTCGACTGGGTCACCCTAAGCGAAACCGACAACACCCACTACATCAAAGCCATTGACGAAGGAAACTGGATGGCAGCTCGCCGCGCCGCCATGGTCGCACCAACACCACTATCAGCAAAAACAGAGCGCATCCGCGAAATCATCCAAGAAGCAGAAACCGACAACAAAAACGTCCTCGTATTCAGCTACTTCCGAGACGTCCTCGAACGCTTACATACCGAATTCCACGATAAATCCGTAGGAATCATCAACGGCGATGTCCCACCACAACAACGCCAACAACTCGTAGACGCCCTCGGCAACCAAGGAAACCTCCTACTAGCGCAAATAGGTGCAGGTGGGGTAGGGCTGAACATCCAAAGCGCACAAATAGTCATTCTCACGGAAGTCCAAGTCAAACCCAGCCTAGAAGACCAAGCAATCGCCCGGGCCCACCGCATGGGACAAACCGCAGTCGTACACGTTCACCGCATCATCGGCGACGACACCGTCGATGAACGACTACTAGAAGTCACCGCCGAAAAACGAAAGCTCTTCGACCAATACGCCAGAGAGTCAGAAGCCGCGGAAATCCACGATGCCGTGGACATCTCCGAAGCGCAACTCGCCTCCGCGATCATCGCCGAAGAACGCAAACGCCTAGGCATTGACACCAAACCAGAGGAACAACCACCAACAATAACGACTTAGCACCTTCTAACGGCACAGAAATGCAGCACCGCGCCGTTAGTCCAACCAGTGGCCTAACCGGCGCGGTGGGGAAAGCGGCGCAAAGCCATAAACGCCTATAACTTGCAGCTACTCATTTGCCCAGTTTCATAACCCGACAAGAAAGCATTCTGCCGCTGCTCCGAACTACCATGGGTAAACATATCAGGACGCACCTGACCACCAGAACGGCGCTGAATATTATCATCGCCAACACCACGAGCAGCATTAATAGCCCCAGCTAACTCCTGTTCGGTGACTGGCTGCAAAAACTCACCCTTATCCGCGTGATAAGCCCAAATACCGGCATAGCAATCAGCCTGCAGCTCAATCTTCACGGCATTAGAATCCGCGCCGGGTTCATTGTAATTAGCTAAGTGCAAAGTCCCTTGCAGCTTTTGGATGTGGTGGCCGAATTCATGCGCAACGATGTATTCTTGGGCAAAGGGGGTGTTTTCCGCGCCGAAGTTCTTCAGCTGATCGAAAAAAGTAACGTCATAATAGCTAGTTTGGTCTGCTGGGCAGTAGAACGGGCCGGTGGCCGCGGTGGCTTTGCCACAACCTGATTGCGCAGTATTTCTAAAAACGCGAACACCTGGCTTGACATAGTCCAGACCAGCCTGTTGGGGAAGAATGTCTGTCCAAATCGCATCCAGACTATGCGCGGTATGAACAATGCGGCACTCTGCGTATTGGTTTGCAGAGTCACTGAGCTCGCAGTGGTCTAAATTGTAATCATTAGCTGGCGCGGTGGCAGTTTGGTCATTGCCCAATACTGCTTGGATCTGTTGTTGATCAGCGCCGAAGTACCACAAGATGCCAGCTAGTAATAATGCGCCTAGGCTGCCGCCGCCAATGGCAATACCGCGCCCAGAGCCGCCACTGGTCTGCACCCTGTTAGGATCTCTTCTAATTCCTGGTTTGAACGTCATAAACATTAATAATTACATGCAAGAACCGTAGGTGGAAGTCTTGGCGTAAAAAGACCCCTAAAAATACCGGCAAATACCGGCGCTTCTGCTGAGCAAGGCGGTACCTGACTGCCGGTTTTAGCGGTATTAACTTAAGGGAATAGGAGCAAGTTGGGGAAGGGAAGCGAGTTATTTTCGTGGCGTAGCCGGTCTGAACTCCCGTGGCACCCCTGGGTGAAGATGCTCTTAGTGTTGACAGATCGCACTATGGAGCTGCAGGCGGATGGGGCAGCTGGGCAGCAAGCGCTTCAACTAGTACGTCAACGATGCGTAGCACCGGCGAGTTTCTTGTGTGGAAGCGATACATAACAAGGGGGAGCTTGAAGGTGATCCTTCAGGCGATCGGGGAAAAACTATCACCATTGCTCGTCTTAATAACTGGCCAACTGTGTTTTTGCCTAATAAAAAGGTAAAATTTGCAAATCTGATTGCAACTGAGCTCAACCACAGCTTGCGATTTTCATTCTATAAGGCCAATCGTCATCCCAGAATATTTGAAAGGATTTGGTGCACGTGCTGCGCACTCATCTCGCAGGAGACCTCCGCAAGGAGACCGCTGGGCAAACTGTAACCCTCACCGGGTGGGTTTCTCGCCGCCGCGATCACGGTGGTGTCATCTTTATTGATTTACGCGATTCTTCTGGCATAGCTCAAGTTGTCTTCCGTGATAATGATGTCGCAGAGCAAGCGCATCACCTGCGCAGTGAGTTCTGCCTGAAAGTAACTGGTGTAGTAGAACCACGCCCAGTGGGCTCAGAGAACCCCAACCTGGCTTCTGGTGACGTTGAATTAAACGTCACTAAGATGGAAGTGCTCAATGAAGCCGCTGCGCTGCCTTTCCAGATCGATGATGGTTCCAAAGGCGGCGAGGTCGGCGAAGAGGCTCGCTTGAAATACCGCTACCTTGACTTACGACGCCCCAACCAGGGTGCGGCACTGCGACTACGTTCGCAGGCTAACCGGGCAGCCCGTCAGGTACTCGATCGCCATGATTTCGTAGAAATTGAAACCCCAACCTTAACTCGATCCACCCCCGAAGGAGCTCGAGACTTCCTCGTGCCAGCTCGGCTCAAGCCTGGCTCTTGGTACGCCTTGCCGCAATCACCACAGTTGTTTAAGCAGTTGCTCATGGTTGCCGGTATGGAACGCTATTACCAGATCGCCCGGTGCTACCGCGATGAGGATTTCCGGGCAGATCGCCAACCTGAGTTTACTCAGTTGGATGTGGAAATGAGCTTTGTGGATCAAGATGATGTCATTGCCTTGGCGGAAGAAATCTTGGTCGAGCTATGGAAGCTCATTGGCTATACCATTCCTACGCCGATTCCGCGCATCACTTATGCAGATGCTATGCGGTTGTACGGCTCCGACAAACCCGATTTGCGTTTTGATATCCAGTTGGTGGAGTGCACCGAGTTTTTCAAAAACACGCCGTTTCGGGTTTTCCAGAATGAGTATGTTGGTGCTGTAGTCATGAAAGGTGGCGCGAGCCAGCCACGTCGTCAGTTAGATGCGTGGCAAGAGTGGGCAAAACAACGAGGCGCACGCGGTCTGGCATATATTCTCATCGGTGAAGACGGTGAGCTTGCAGGTCCTGTGGCTAAGAATCTTTCTGATGCTGAGCGGGCTGGTATTGCTGCCCACGTTGGCGCGAAGCCAGGTGACTGCGTGTTCTTCGCTGCGGGCGAAACCAAATCAGCGCGTGCCCTACTCGGGGCAGCTCGGGGAGAGATCGCTCGTAAATTGGATCTGATTCATGACGGCGACTGGGCGTTTACCTGGGTGGTGGATGCTCCGCTGTTTGAACCTACCGCTGATGCTAAAGCCTCGGGCGATGTCGCTTTAGGCCACTCCGCTTGGACTGCCGTTCACCATGCGTTTACTGCGCCGAAACCAGAGCATCTGGATACTTTTGATCAAGATCCGGGCACTGCCTTGGCTTATGCTTATGACATTGTTTGTAACGGCAACGAGATCGGCGGCGGCTCGATTCGTATCCATCAACGTGATGTCCAAGAACGGGTATTTAAGGTAATGGGCATTACCGATGAAGAGGCCCAAGAGAAGTTTGGTTTCTTGCTTGAGGCTTTCGCCTTTGGTGCGCCACCACATGGCGGCATTGCTTTTGGCTGGGACCGGATTGTGGCGCTGTTGGGCGGTTTCGAATCCATTCGTGACGTCATTGCCTTCCCTAAATCTGGTGGTGGTGTCGATCCGCTCACAGACGCTCCAGCGCCAATCACTGTGGAACAGCGAAAAGAAACTGGAGTGGATTTCAAGCCTAAGGATTCATCCAAGTAGCTTTGCTAGTATTTTCTCCTGACCTAGCGTAGAGCGTGTAGTTCCTATGCTGGTTTTGGGGTGTTGGTGGTGTCACCCTATTCGAAAGGGGGTAGGGGTGTGCTAGCCCCATTTCCGTACTTTGGAACTAAAGTAACGGTAGGTTCGTTTGGTGGGTAGATAAGGTTTTCGCGTGCCTTTGAAAAGTCAGAGCGAAAACCACTTTTTCAATTCCGCTCTTTAAACTGCAATCCTTATAACAACCGGTGAGGTGACTGCACCCAGTATGAATGCTCCTAGCTCGCAGCTGATCGATGACATTGTTGCTACAGCAGAGTCTTTATTGTCGCAACGATTCGGCGGGACGCAAAAATTCATATCCGTAAAGGAACTCAACGGTTCTGGCAACGCAGTAGTTCTAAGGGCGAAGCTGGAGCCTTCCCCGTTTGTCCAGCAGCGGTCAGTGGTGCTGAAATACAGCCCCGATCAAGGCCAACTGACCGAACGGGCGAATCTGATTCGCGAAATCGTTGCTTATCAATTTACCACCAGCTTGGGCGAGGAGTTTCGCCCTGGACCAACTTTGCTAGCCCATGACATTAATAAACGCTTGTTGGTCATTACTGATATCGGCGATGGCGATAATTTCGCGGAACTCCTCATGGGGTCAGATCAAAAGGGGCGGACAAATCTGCTGCGCACTTTAGGTCGAGCTATTGGCAGGATGCATACCGGTACTGCCAGTAAAGAGCAGGACCATGAAATTCTGCTGGGGCGGATGTTTTCGCGTTATCCCGAGATTAAGGACATTCATTCGCGTCGGGAACGCATGATTGTTGCTTCGATCCAGATCGGGGAGTCTTTGATTAAAGCTGCCGGAATCGAAATTCCCGCTGAGGTACACACTTTCGCGCGCCGAGCCGCGCGGCGTTTGAAGGTGAGCCATCACCGCGCCTTCACTCCCTTTGACCTCGCTCCGGAAAACATCATTGTGTCTAAAGGAACGAATTTTTTGGACTATGAATGGGCTGGTTTTCATGATGCCTTTGTCGATGTGGCAAGCGTGGTTGCTGGTTTCCCGCAAAACCTAGCTACCAAACCGCTATCGAACCAGGAAGTGGACGTTTTTATCGAATCGTGGGTGCATGAAGTCTCTGGCATGTGGCCTATGGTGAAGGATAAACACGAGGTCCAAGATCGTGTGATTTCGGCGTTAATCGGGTGGTCGTTCACCTCGGTCGCGTTGATGTATTTTGGCATTGATGACGATACTTTTGTCCGTTTAAGCGAGGAGCAAGTAGATTTTGGCACCATGAGTGATGAGTTCATTAAAGAACTCATCGAGGCTTCAGCCCCGTGGGCAACAGAACTACTATCAGCGGCACCGGTGCATCCCTCAGATGACCTCAGGCTCATCCGAAAAGATTTGTATCACACTTTCGAATCTTTGGAGCGTTATGCGAGTCGCTTCCCGGAAAACAGTTGTCAGGTAGTGGCAGAATTTGCGCATACAGTTGCACAACGGCTTGATTTTCGAGATCGTTAGAGTATGACAGACGGCCTCTTTAACATCGCGGACTCTGGGCACGCTACGGCACCAACTTGGGAAGCTGGGAGTCACTCTCCACTGGCGGCTCGGATGCGCCCGAGAACCTTAGAAGAGGTGGCAGGTCAGCAGCATTTACTTGCCGCGGGCAAACCGTTGCGGCGCCTGATTGAAGGATCTGGTCAGGCAAGTGTGATTTTATACGGCCCGCCAGGTACCGGGAAAACCACATTGGCATCCTTAATCTCTTCTGCTACTGGGCATAAATTCGTTGGGCTATCGGCATTAAGCTCCGGGGTGAAACAAGTGCGGGAAGTGATAGATCAAGCCCGGCAAGACCTGTTACGTGGCATAAAAACAGTTCTGTTTATCGATGAAGTGCATCGTTTTTCTAAAACTCAGCAAGATGCCTTACTCGCGGCCGTGGAGAACCGGATTGTGCTGCTGGTGGCCGCAACCACGGAAAACCCTAGTTTTTCGGTGGTTTCTCCGCTACTGTCACGTTCACTATTACTACAACTGCAGCCGCTTGACGACGAGGCCATCACCACGGTCCTTCAGCGCGCTTTAGTTGATCCACGTGGTTTGGCAGGGCGGATTACAGCCTCTGAGGAAGCAATCAACCAGTTGGTTGCGCTTGCTGGGGGAGATGCGCGGCGCAGCCTTACTTATTTAGAGGCCGCAGCAGAGGCAGTTGCCGATGGCGGGGAACTCAGTTATGACATTGTCAAAGCTAATATTGACCGCGCAGTGGTGCGCTATGACCGTGACGGCGATCAGCACTACGACGTCACCTCGGCGTTTATTAAATCTATTCGCGGCTCAGACCCCGATGCCGCTATTCACTATTTAGCGCGAATGATTGAAGCTGGAGAAGACCCACGGTTTATTGCTAGGCGCCTGATCGTTCACGCAGCAGAAGATATTGGTATGGCTGATCCGCAGGCACTGACAGTGGCGGTTTCAGCTGCCGAAGCTGCCCAGCTGATTGGTCTCCCAGAAGCGCGCATTCCGTTAGCTGAAGCTACGATTTACTTAGCCACTGCACCTAAATCAAATTCTGTTATTCAGGCCATTGATTCGGCTATTGCAGATATTCGTTCGGGAAAGGCGGGAGTAGTGCCGCCGCATCTTAGGGATGGGCATTATGGCGGGGCAAAAGACCTTGGTAACGCTGTAGGGTACATTTATCCCCATGATGATCCGAGCGGTGTTGTTAACCAGCAATACCTGCCGGAATCCCTGCTAAAAGCGCGGTATTATCTGCCCACCGATCATGGTAATGAAAAACGGCTAGCGGGAGTCGTCGAAAAGCTGCACGCAATTGTTCGAGGCAAAGTGCTAAAGTAAGCAAACTGTGTGCGGCTTAGAACACTAAGCTGCGAATTGAATTGAAGGAAACCCAACAGTGCAGACTCATGAAATCCGGGAACGTTTTACTAATCACTTCGTCCGTGCAGGACATGAAGATGTTCCTAGTGCGTCGTTGATCCTTGATGACCCCAACCTGTTGTTTGTCAACGCCGGTATGGTGCCCTTTAAACCATACTTCTTAGGACAGCAGAACCCGCCGTTTCCCAACGGTTTGGCTACTAGCATTCAAAAATGCGTCCGTACGCTTGATATTGAAGAAGTAGGCATTACTACTAGGCACAACACCTTTTTCCAAATGGCAGGAAACTTTTCCTTTGGACAGTACTTCAAAAAAGGTGCTATTAAACACGCCTGGGCCTTGCTAACTGATCCGGTAGAAGACGGTGGTTATGGCTTTGACCCAGAAAAACTTTGGGTCACGGTTTACCTCGACGATGATGAGGCTGCAGGCATTTGGGAAAATGTCGTAGGGCTGCCGCCAGAGCGGATACAGCGGCTCGGAATGGCGGATAACTACTGGTCGATGGGGATACCAGGACCATGTGGACCTTGTTCAGAGATTTATTACGACCGCGGACCTGCATATGGCAAAGAAGGAGGACCGATTGTTGATGATTCTCGCTACTTAGAAATCTGGAACCTCGTGTTCATGGAAAATGAACGAGGCGAAGGCATCGGAAAAGATAATTTCGAGATTTTAGGGCAGCTGCCAAAGAAGAACATTGATACCGGCTTGGGCATCGAGCGGGTAGCTTGCTTGCTGCAAGGTGTGGATAATGTTTACGAAACGGATCTACTACGACCCGTCATTGACATAGCTGAGGATCTAACTGGGGCAAAGTATGGTAGCAATCATGAATCGGACATTCGGTTCCGGGTGATTGCTGACCATTCCCGTACCGCGATGATGCTCATCCTTGACGGTGTAACCCCTGGCAATGAGGGGCGCGGATATATTTTACGACGACTACTGCGCCGCATTATTCGTTCTGCTCGGCTACTCGGGGCTGAGGGCAAAACCATTGAGAAGTTCATGAACACCATCATGGACACCATGACGCCGTCATACCCAGAGATCGCAGAAAATCGCGAACGCATTCTTCGGGTAGCAACCACCGAAGAAGCCGCTTTCTTGAAAACCTTGGAATCGGGAACGCAACTGTTTGAAGATGTCGCTGAAAAGATCAAAGCCACCGGCGGCGCCTTAGTTGCAGGCGCCGATGCTTTCGCACTTCATGACACTTATGGTTTCCCCATTGATCTCACCCTAGAAATGGCCGCTGAGGCAGGGCTAGAGGTCGACACCGCAGGGTTTGACGAGTTAATGGCGCAGCAACGCGCTCGCGCTAAAGCTGATTCCCAGGCGAAAAAACATGGACACACCGACCTATCCAGCTACCGGCAGTGGGTAGACAATCACCCCACCGAGTTCATCGGCTACGAAGATCTCAATGCCGATAGCACCGTCATTGGGCTGCTGCACGACGGTGCTCCAGTCAATGAGGTAGCGAAAGGCCAAGAAGTAGAGGTTATTTTGGATGCCTCTACCTTCTATGCCGAAGCCGGCGGCCAAATTGGCGACCGAGGCCAATTGATAATGGGCGACACCGTGCTCGAGGTCAACGATGTGCAGAAAATTGCCAAAAAACTATGGGTGCATCGGGCAACCGTGGCCGCTGGTGGTCTCGGCATCGGAGACGTGGTGAAAGCACAGGTGGATCCTTCATGGCGTCATGCCGCACGACAAGCACATTCCGCGACTCACCTGATTCACGGTGCGCTGAGGGAAGTACTCGGGCCGACAGCTGTTCAGGCCGGTTCCTTAAATAAACCCGGCTACCTGCGTTTTGACTTCAATTACACCGAAGCGCTAACACCAGAACAGCTGCAGCAAATCGAAGCCATAACCAACGAGGCCGTGGATACCGACTGGGCTGTTAACACCATAGAGACCACTTTGTACGAGGCCAGAGCCATGGGTGCAATGGCATTATTCGGAGAAAACTACGACAATCTCGTGCGAGTGGTAGAGATTGGCGGACCATTCTCCCTAGAACTGTGTGGTGGCACCCATGTTGCTCATTCCTCCCAAATTGGTCCGGTAGCAATTTTAGGTGAATCTTCTATTGGTTCTGGGGCGCGCCGGATTGAAGCGTATTCTGGCTTAGATTCCTTCCGGTACTTAAGCAAAGAACGCGCACTGGTCGCTGGGTTAGCTAGTTCTTTGAAAGCGCCGAGTGAGGAAGTTCCCGAGCGAGTCGCCCAACTTGCAGCAAAACTGAAGGAAGCGGAACGGCAAATAGCTGACTTCAAAAAAGCCCGGTTGTTGGCAGAATCAGCGAAACTGGCGGCTGCGGTGGAAGTAGGAGATCTTAAAGTTGCTGCGGCGCAGCTTACCGAGGGGACTACTGCCAGCGATCTACGCACAATTGCCACTGACATCCGAGCTAATTTTAAAGACCAACCTGCCGTAGTACTCTTAGGCGCCAAAGACGGCGATAAAGTGCCCTTTGTTATTGGCGTAACTGCCGCAGCAGTGGCTCGGGGTATTAAAGCTGGAGAATTAGTGAAGACCCTCAACAGCTATATTGATGGCCGAGGCGGTGGAAAGCCGGATATGGCGCAGGGCTCTGGCACCAAGATAGACGGCCTTGAAACTGGTTTCCGTGCAGTGATGGATGTAATAAAAACTACCCAGTAACTCACTTAAGCATTACCTATAGTCGGTGGTAGTCGGGAAATACTGGCTACCACCGGCATAATCGTCACCAGTGGAGTCATGGACAAGCTGGGAACACACGGGCTTTCATTAATAAAAATGCATGCCTGAGACGCTATTGTGTATGAGATAAGGAATGCTCTAATGAAAGGACGGCGCGTGGCTCAAGTTATCCCCGATCAACCAGGACTCGATGATCCCGGCCTAGGCCGTCGCCTAGGAATTGATGTTGGAACTGTGCGTATCGGTGTAGCATTATCTGGAACTGAGGCCACTCTCGCCATGCCTTTAGAAACTATTAAACGAGAAACCGGTTTCAAAGATCGCGATAAAGCAGATATTGACCGACTGATAGAGTTAGTAGTGACTAATCAGGTGGTGGAAGTTGTGATCGGCTTACCTAGAAACCTTGACGGTAGTGGCTCTAAAAGTGTCAAGCACGCTAAAGAAATCGGCTTTCGGATTAAGCGCCGACTAAGAAATCAAGGCTTAGATATTCCCATACGTTTTGCTGATGAACGTTTATCTTCTGTGGTGGCTACTACTGCGTTGCGCTCCAGTGGGGTGAAAGAAAAAGCAGGTAGGAAGGTTGTTGACCAAGCGGCCGCGGTGGAAATTTTACAATCGTGGCTTGATGGCCGGAAAACGTATCTCAGCTGATTTTCAGCATCTTTGGCTAAATACAAGTAAGATCAGTGGCCAGACGATGGTCAAAAAACAAGGAGAGTTACAGACCCTATGCGTATGGAACCAAAATACGTCAAACGGCGGCAACGTGGAGCAGCTGTTATCCTCGCCTCCTTGGTGCTACTGATCGGCTCTATGGTTCATATTGGGGTCAGTTTCTTAACCAGTGATGTTTCGGACTACAAAGGAACCGGCAATGGGGTAGTGCAATTAGTAACTATTCAGTAAGGTGCCACTATTTCGGAGTTGGGGCCGGAGCTGGAACAACGCAACATTGTTGCAAGTGATAAGGTTTTTCAAACCGCGGCTTATTCCAATCCAAATGCTGGAAATATTAAACCTGGTGTTTATAGACTTCAGGAAGAAATGAGTGCCACGTCAGCAGTGGCGGCACTTCTCGATCCGGCAAACTTAGTGGAAGCACTGGCAATAGCAGGTGGTGCTACCTTAATGG
>CAUQSW010000082.1:0-11976 GCA_963520895.1 uncultured Corynebacterium sp.
ACATTAGCAACACTATCTAATTCAGTAGAAGGTGCCCTCAGGGACGCCGGTATTGAGATCGATTCTCAGGACATTGTTTCCCCAGCGCCTTCTGAATCCCTGACAGACAACGCCCAAATCACGGTTCGCACCATGAAACAAGTATCGGTGGTGGTTGACGGCAAAAAAGAAACCGTCAGCACCAATGCCACCACCGTTGGTGAGCTCGTGGAACAGATGGACTCCGTACCCGCAGCGCTTAAAGCACTAGGGCTAAGCAGTCCAGCTGAAGCACGGCTGAGCGACGAGGGCATGAATATCGATGTGGTCACGCCAAAGATCATCTCGGTCACCGAAGGCGGGCGCACCTCCTACCTGTCCATCGCGGCAGCTGATGTAAAAGAAGTGCTCAAAGCGCGCGGCATTACCTTGGACGGCGATGATACGGTCACTCCCGCCCTGACCTCTAAAGTGGAACACAATACGCATATTGTGGTGGACCGAGTCGAAACCTCCACCTTTGAGGCTACAGAAGTTTACGAGGCCGAGCCGGAATACATTGATGATCCCAACAAGCTGGAAGGCATAGAAGACGTCACCGTCCCAGCCGTGCCTGGTGAGCGTAAAGTCCAGCGCAAGATTACCAAGGTCAATGGTGTGGAATCGGCTAATGAGATTGTGCACGAAGAGATCCTAGTGCCCGCCCACGCGGCGCAGATTTCTCGCGGCACTAAGGTTTCTCGGGTTCCGGCAGTGCCTTATGGCTCGGTTTGGGATACCTTGGCGCAGTGCGAATCCACTGGAAACTGGGCCATTAACTCCGGTAATGGCTTCCACGGCGGTTTGCAATTCGACCCGCAAACGTGGTCCGCTTATGGCGGTGGCGAATATGCCCCTTATGCCTACATGGCAACCAGGGAAGAACAAATTGCGATTGCAGAGAAAGTGCAGGCCTCGCAAGGGTGGGGTGCCTGGCCAGCGTGTACCGCGAAAATGGGATTACACTAACCACACAAACTTGTTGAACTCACCTGCGTTGGTGGGCTCTGACACGGCTGTAGACCTAGGCGAAGCGCCTAGGTGCACCCCTTTTGGGGAAAT
The DNA here is from genome assembly GCA_963520895.1 of uncultured Corynebacterium sp. Classification (GTDB taxonomy): domain Bacteria; phylum Actinomycetota; class Actinomycetes; order Mycobacteriales; family Mycobacteriaceae; genus Corynebacterium. The sequence goes on from CAUQSW010000082.1 coordinate 1,081, forward strand.
ACTTTCTTAGACCTACCCTATGAGGGGGTAGCTTATTAGATAGTAACTAAGATCGGGCCGCGTGGTATCTCAAAACTATGTAACCAACTACCGATTCGCGACCCTTGATGTGGTTCGAGGGATTGCGGTTTGTGGTATTGCTTATGCCAATATCGACGGCATTATTCACAGCGGGGCGCTTTTTGGCGAGTATCCACGCTCCCTATTTCTTGAGTTGTTTGTATCACAACGATTTTTCCCGATCTTCTCATTGCTGTTCGGAATTAGCTTCGGGCTGATGTTCACCAAAGCTAGGCAACAAGTAGCCCACCCACACCGGGTGATGCTGCGCCGTATTTCAGTCTTGGCAGTCATGGGGATAGTGCATCAATTTTTTCATCCCGGTGAGGCTCTTTTGCCTTATGCGATGTGCGGCCTCATCATACTCATGCCACTGAGCTTCTTCCCGCCGCAGTGGCAAAAAATCATTGCACTCACCGGTGGGATAGTGTTGATTATCATCGGGGGCTATTTTGGGGGAGTTATGCTCATACCTGGGCTATTCCTGTTGGGCTATTTCATTGCCAACTCAGCTGTGCTGCCCATTATCGAAGGTGGATCGCCGCTGATTTGGGCACTGATGGTGGTGTTTTTAGTGGTGAGTGTGGTGATGGTGCTGATTCAAAAAGGCCTGCCGGTTGTCGAGTTACTGGGCCCAGTTCCGTCTTATGCTGGTCTGATTTTGGCTAGCACCTATATCCTGATCACTGTCGCGCTCATGTCCACAGCGGCCAGGCCAGTGCTCGTCGCGGTGTTTAGCCCCATCGGCCGTATGGCGCTGAGTAATTATATTGGTGCTACCGTCGTGTTTTGGGGTTTAAAACTTTCTGGCTGGGATTTCTCCCCATTAGTAGAGAATTACGGCATATGGCCAGCACTTATGATCGTGGTTACCATCATGCTTGTAGTACAAATAGTGATTTCTTCGCTGTGGCTGCGCACCTTTAAACGTGGGCCACTCGAAGCTGCGTGGCGGTGGTTGACCTGGTGTGGGGAACCTGTGAAACAAGAAGCTGCGGTTATGGCCAGCTAGGAAACCCACCTTTATCAACCCGCACCTGAGAATGCCATCAGCGTGCGGCGGCTGGGGGCGTCGATAAGCTAGCAGATTATTTACTAACACCCAGTTTGTGTCCCAGTACTGGTAAATTAAACATTCATGGATAAAGCGCAACTGTTGGGCCCTGTCGAAATCCGACAGCTCGCGGAAAAACTAGAAATCAGCCCCACAAAAAAGCTGGGGCAAAATTTCCTCCACGACCCCAACACCATCCGCATGATTTTAGAAGCGGCGGATTTAGATGACCAAGCCGCAGCACATGTGGTGGAAATTGGTCCAGGGCTCGGGTCGCTAACTTTGGGGCTTATCGAAGTCGCGGAAAAACTCACCGTGGTGGAAATCGACCAGCGCTTAGCTGCACAATTGCCGGATACCGTAACTCAGTGTGCCGAAGCCTATGCGGGAAAACTGCAGATAATCCACCAAGATGCACTCCGCATTACCGAAACAGACATTAAAAATCCCACCGCTTTGGTGGCTAACCTTCCTTATAACGTCTCGGTTCCGGTTTTGCTGCACTTTTTAAAAACCTTTCCCACCATTAAAACCGTTCTGGTGATGGTCCAAGCCGAGGTAGCTGACCGGCTGGCGGCGCAACCAGGAAGCAAAATCTACGGCGTGCCCAGCGTCAAAGCGGCGTTTTATGGTCAGGTGCGGCGCGCTGGGGCGATAGGCAAGAATGTGTTTTGGCCCGCGCCGAAGATTGATTCTGGGTTGGTGCGCCTTGATTGCACAAGGCCGTACCCCGATCAGCTGCGGGATCGCGTTTTCCCCCTAATTGATGCTGCTTTTTTGCAGCGTCGTAAAACATTACGGGCGGCATTATCTGGCTTCTATGGTTCCGGGGCTGCTAGTGAACAGGCGCTGTTAGCTGCGGGAATTGATCCGACTATGCGCGGCGAGAAACTAGATATTGCCGATTTCGTCCGGTTAGCTGAGGTATAACAATGCGTGAGATTAAGGCTATTGCCCACGGAAAAGTGAATCTACACCTAGGGGTAGGTCCCTTACGGGATGATGGCTACCATGAACTGGCTACTATCTTTCAATCGCTTTCGCTCCATGATGTGGTGACCATTACCGAAACTGAGCAACCAGGGATGCAGCGGTTGTCGTGCACAACCCGCGGGGTGCCTGCAGATGAGAATAATCTGGCCTGGCAGGCCGCGGAACGATTATTAGCTGGGACTGATCGTGGGGTGGAAATCCACATTGAAAAAGGGATTCCCACCGCAGGCGGCATGGCTGGTGGTAGTGCCGATGCCGCAGCCACGTTGGTTGCGGTTAATGCATTATTGGAAGGGAAATTTTCCACCGAACAGCTGCTGGAAATAGCGGTAGACTTAGGAAGCGACGTGCCTTTTACCCTGTTAGGCGGCACCGCTGAGGGCACTGGGCGCGGTGAGGTGCTTACGCAGGTATTATCACGTGGGCAGTACCACTGGGTGCTGGTGTTATCGCCGGAAGGTTTAGCCACCCCGGACGTTTTCCGCAAACTCGATCAACTGGAGCGTTCGCCGCAGCTGGATACCACCGCATTGAAACAAGCGCTTCTTTCCGGTGATCCGCATCAGGTGGCACCCCTGTTGCATAATGATATGCAACCTGCGGCACTGAGTCTGCGGCCCGATCTACGGAAAACTTTAACGATGGGCGAGCAGGCCGCGGCACTGGCAGGGATCGTTTCCGGTTCCGGGCCCACCTGTGCGTTTTTATGTGACAGCGCAGAACACGCTCAGGACGTTGCTGCGGAATTATCGTTGACTCATAAAGTGGCATTAGCTCATGGCCCAAGCCTAGGCGCACAATTACTCTAAGGAAAAACACCGGTGGCAAATCTCATTAACTTAGAAAACGTCAATAAATCCTTTGGCTTAAAAACCCTCCTCGATGGGGTTAGCTTGGGCATTCAAACCGGCGACCGCATCGGAGTAGTGGGGCTTAATGGTGGCGGTAAAACCACGCTATTAGAGGTGCTTTCTAAAATTGAGCCACCAGATTCCGGCCGGGTGAGCCATAATTCCCAGTTGCGCATGGCTGTGGTCACCCAGCGCGCCGAGCTTAATCCTGGTGCCACCATTGCCGAAGTTGTATTAGATCCGTTGGGCGTGGCCACCTTCGAGTGGGCTTCCAATACCCGAGTGCGGGACGTACTAGATGGTTTGGGAGTAACGGCGCTTGGGTTGGATACCGCGGTGGGATCCTTATCTGGTGGGCAGCGTCGCCGGGTGAGTTTAGCTGCGGCATTAGTACAAGAGCTGGATTTGGTGGTGTTGGATGAGCCGACCAACCACCTCGATATTGAAGGGGTGCAGTGGTTAGCCGAGCATCTATTGGCCCGCAAGATTGCGCTGGTGGTGGTCACCCACGATCGCTGGTTTTTAGATACCGTGGCCACCAAAACCTGGGAAGTCCACGATGGCCAGGTCGATACCTACGAAGGCGGCTATAACGATTGGACTTTCGCCAGGGCTGAGCGGGCTCGTCAAGCCGATGCAGCGGAACAACGCCGCCAAAACCTAGCCCGGAAGGAATTAGCATGGCTGCGTAGGGGCGCTCCGGCTAGGACCTCCAAGCCGCGCTATCGTATTGAAGCGGCAGAGGCATTGATCGCAAACGTACCAGCACCACGCGATAAGGTCGAGCTGCTGGCCTTTTCCAAGCAACGCCAAGGGCGAGTGGTTGTTGAGCTAGAGGATGCCCAGATTCAAACCCCCGATGGCAGGCCGCTTGTCGACGACCTCACGTGGCGCCTAGGCCCCGGTGAGCGTATTGGCGTGGTCGGGGTGAATGGCTCAGGGAAAACCACGCTGTTGCGCACACTTGCTGGGGAATATGAGCTAGCGGCCGGTAAACGCATTGAAGGGCGTACCGTTCGGTTGGGATGGCTACGCCAAGAACTCGATGATCTGGATCCCCAGATGCGGGTACTCGATGCTGTAGAAGAAGTGGCCAACTACATCACCTTGGGTAAAAAGGAAATCTCGGCCGCACAGCTGGCAGAGCGGCTCGGTTTTAGCGCTAAACGGCAACGCACCCCAGTGGGCGATCTTTCTGGTGGGGAACGCCGCCGGTTGCAACTAAGCCGCATCCTCATGTCGGAACCTAATCTATTGCTTCTCGACGAGCCCACCAACGACCTCGATATTGACACCCTCCAAGAACTGGAGTCCTTACTGGATAACTGGGCGGGCACCCTAGTGGTGATCTCGCACGACCGGTATCTAATTGAGCGTATTGCGGATTCCACCTGGGCACTGTTTGGCGATGGCACCTTGACTAATCTGCCCGGTGGGATTGATGAATACCTGCGGCGTCGAAAAGCAGAAGCTACGGTTACGGTAGCGGCACCGAAGAAGAAAACCTCGGCGTCATCGAAACTTGACGGTGGTGCTCGGCACAAACTAACCAAAGAAATGTCCGCTCTAGAGCGGAAAATGGACAAACTGCGGGCTCAGCGGGATCAGCTTAACGACGCCATGGCACAGGCTGCGACCGATGTGGATAAACTGACCGAGCTTAATAGAGAAGTAAAAGAAGTGACAGCCACTCTAGAAGAGTTGGAATTGGAATGGTTGGAGCTAGGGGAACGGCTGGAAGGATGATGACAGCTGCGGAGTTTTCCCGCTTTACCAAACAAGCCACTGATGGTTATTTGTGGCTCGACTACCAATTTCACCAGATAGGCCAAGATGCCATGATACTGGCAGGGCAGTCAGTATTTCTTGGTATTGATTTTGATATTTATATTCGTAATTGTCACAGGTTTTTAGTTGGCACCATTCAGAAATACCTGTTAGAAATGTGGATTGTTGATCGAGAGGTTCATGATCCTTTCTATTTCTGTGGTAACGAACTGCGATTTTTTCATGACGACACGATGAGTGACTATGAGTACATTGCGGTTACAGGAACGGATTTCTTTGTATGCACCGAATACATTCCTAACTTTCGCACTGGTTACAGCGCGCGCGGAATGTTGGAAATCCTCATGTACGGCGAATCTGATGTCGAGATTGAAAACCTCACTCCCTACCAGCGGTTGGTATTTGACTAGCTTAGGTGGCTGGGGCAAGTAGTGGCCTCGAAAAGCGCCCGAACCGCACGCCTACAAATCTAGGGATAGAATGCCACCGCTGTAGCCCCAGCACTTTAACTAGCATCCAAGATGCGTACAATAAAAGCCATGATCCTCATCAACGTCAAATTCAACGTCCAACCCGAATACGCCGCGACCTTCCTCGACGATATTTCCTGGTACACCGAAGCCACCCGCAATGAAGCAGCGAATATATTTTTCGACTGGTACGTAGACCCAGCTAACCCCAACCAATACATCCTCGTCGAAGGTTTCGAGGACGACGGTGCCGAAGCTCACGTCGGCTCAGATCACTTCAAGCGCGCCTGCGAGGAACTACCCAAGTACCTGACCGAAACCCCAGACATTATCAACACCCTGATTCCAGGAAAAACCGAATGGGACAAAATGGCTGAATTCAAGGTAGATTAAAGCCATGTCGAAGAAGAAAAAGCCAGCAAAGCTCTCCAAAGAAGCCTACGAGACCGAGCTGAAACGGTTGCAAGCCGAACTGGTGGACATGCAGCAATGGGTGGTGGAAACCGGCGCCCGCATTGTCATCATCATGGAAGGACGCGACGCAGCCGGCAAAGGCTCAGCAATCAAACGCATCACCCAGTATCTCAACCCGCGTACCTGTCGTATCGAAGCGCTCCCCAAACCTGACCCTAGGGAACAAGGTCAATGGTACTTCCAGCGCTATATCGAACGGCTCCCCACCCGCGGCGAGATCGTCATTTTCGACCGCTCATGGTACAACCGCGCCGGGGTGGAACGGGTGATGGGCTTTTGTACCTCCCAGGAATATCGCCGCTTTTTGCACCAAGCCCCGATTTTTGAACGGCTCTTGGTCGAAGACGGCATTATGCTGCGCAAGTACTGGTTCTCGGTTTCGGATGACGAACAGATCGCGCGGTTTAAGTCCCGCCGCAACGACCCGTTACGACGCTGGAAGCTGTCCCCCATGGATCTACAATCCATTACCCGCTGGGAGGACTATTCTAGGGCGAAGGATGAGATGTTCATCCACACCGATATTCCTTCCGCGCCGTGGTACACGGTGGAATCAGAGGATAAGAAGCGTTCCCGCATCAATGTGATCGCTCATTTGCTGTCGACGATTCCTTATGAAAAAATCGACCGCCCGCTGCCCAAGATTCCCGAGCGCCCACATTCGGAAACCGGCTATGAGCGCCCACCACGTTCCGATTTCCGGTACGTTCCTGATGTTGCTTCAAAACTAGAAGCGCATCTACCGGCTAATGGTGGCAATGGGGAGGAGAAAAAACCGAAATCTAAAAAGACTAAGTCCAAAAAGTCTTAAACTAAACCCAAACTAGCAGGTGATAAGGCCTAAAAATCCTTATCACCTTATCCGGTGCGGTTTATATGAACACAGCTGAGTTAGCGACTGTCACGAGCAAGCAGCTTAATTTCTTCTTCATCTGTCAGCCCCGCTTGAGGCGGGGTATCACGGTCATTTTCATACCGCAGTGCCGCCGCTAAGGTTTCTTTCATTGGCCGGGTTTTAAGCCCATGTGTTTTAGCTGCGCTGCTATCCAAGGTGGCCACATAACGCCACTGCGGGTCGGCAATCCATAAGGGAAGCGAATTTGCTCCCATCCACGGGTTTACCAATGTTGGGTCGCTGAATACCTGCACATCGCCGGTAAAACCGGTAAGCTCTCGGCATAACTCGAAAACCTCCGCCAAGGTGGTGGTGGGGCCGGTTGCATTGAATATTCCTGTGTGTTGTTGTTTCGCGCAGTGCAGAATCCAAGCAGCTAAATCTTCAACATCAATCATTGCGGCAGGAAAGTCGAAGGGTGGTACCAGCACGCTCTTTCCGGTGGGGTGGGCAAACCGCCACGGATAGTAACCAGACCGAGAAGTCCAGTCACCGTAACCACCAATCAAGCCAGGACGAATGATGGTGCTGCTCACCGGCAGTGATTGTTCACAGGCAACTTTCGCGCCACCATAGTTCTGCGGGTCAGTATCTGGCGGCAGGATTTCCGCCGACTCGTTTTGCTCTAAGCGGCTGAAGTCGGCATAAACACTTGCGGAAGATACAAATACCCAATGCTGAGTCGTCAGCTGCGCGACTGCTTGGCTTAACTGCGAAGGGATACTGGTCAGTTCTACTACGGCATCCCAGCTCTGGTTACTCACTGGTTCTAGAGCGTTTTTATTATCACGATCAGCTTGGATAAACCGCACACCCTCAGGTGGAGAAGAACTGCCACGCGCAAGGCAGGTGACATCATAACCTTGTTGTAGTGCTTGCGTTGCTACCACTTTTCCTAAAAAAGCAGTACCGCCCAGAATTAAAAGCTTCATGTATGTGGATTTTAGGCAGCCGTAGCGGCTACGTGGGGTGGTTCTGCTGTGCGCAGAATAGGGTAGCAGGCTTAGGCACTACTGGGGCAAAAATATGGAGGCACCTCGTGCGCATCAATGGCTCAGCCGTGTGCCCACGTTTGAATCATTTCGGTTAAGCCAAGTTCTCCTATGGTAGTGCGAGTAATATAATCGTTTTCAATTGTGTCCTCGAATTTGGCATAAACATGGACCATATACCTAGTGGGTTTGTTGTGATCTGTTACAGCAACGATCTCCATGACTTGGTCATCACGGCGGATGACACGGACTACATTATTGCTACATTTTGGGGCTATGGCTATATAGCCAGTAACGCAGTTGGTAGTCAGAAGAATATCAGTGAGAATTTTGTATTCATTCAATGCAATCACCACGGTTGTTTCTTCCGTTTGTTGTTGAGATACCACTACAATTCGTTCGCCCCCGAAGGCACACACATGATTTCTCTCTGAAGCTTCTTATTGCTATTGAGCTCTGGCTATACCAGCTGGACGCGGTTGTCGTCGATAAGCAGCGCTTGGCCATCACGCAGTAGCACTAACGGCCATTTCTCGCCATACTGCTGCACGGTTTTGGCGATCATATCAATGGGAAAAGGCGGTAGATTACCAGCGGCATGAGGAATCACCACTAGATCGGTCAGCCCTAAACCAGTGGTAGATTGCACCGGTGCAATGGTGGGGTCGTCAGTAAGGCTGGCTGCTTCAATATCAGGGCCCGCAACAATGGAGCCTGCGCTACAGCCGATATAAGGTAGCCCAGCACGAACCTGTGCGGTGATGATCTGATCCGCGCCGGTGCTGCGAAGGACATGGAGCAGATCGAAGGTTTCGCCACCTGCAACATAGATCCCATCAACAGCAGTGAGCGTTGTATTGATATCGCTCAGACTGGTGGTAGCAAGCGGTAGATCAACTAGCTGGAAGCCTTGGGAGTGTAGGGTTTTACGTTCGGCTTCAATAAAATCAGCGTCAGCAATACTGCGTGCAGCATCGGGAATGTAAGCGAGTGTGCGTCCAGAAAGGAAGTCGGGCAGTTGGTGATGGCCAAAGGAAGTGAGGATGAGTTTCATGTTTTGCTTTCAGTTTTCTTCAAACAAAGACTTGCTAAAGATCATTATCCGTGTGCTAAAAAAGCGAAGCTGCCGTGGTCATTTTCACACACACAACCTAGCAGCAATCGCATGGGGTGCCACTGGTTTTAGCTGTCTGTACTAAGTAACCGCTCCAGCACCTGCACCACACCGTGGTCATTATTTGAAGGTGCTATTTCATCGGCAATGGCTTTCAACTTTGGGTGGGCATTCTCCATGGCTATAGCGGTACCTGCTTGTTCGAGTAACTCGTAATCATTGAGGTAATCACCGAATGCAAGAGTCTGTTCCATCGGTATCTCCAGTGATCGAGCCAACGCACGTAAGGCTGCCCCTTTATTGATTTCTGGGTTCATTACATCGATCCAATGCTTACCAGCAATAACCGGGAAGAAGACGTCATGCACTGGTGTGAGCAGCGGGGCGCCTACCGTTTCGGCGTCGGTGAGTACGCAAATAGATAGTTTAACCACTTGGTCGCTAAGGTAAGCACGTAAATTGTCAACAACCTCATGAGCGATGTAGTATTTTCGCACCTCGGTCAGAAAGTCCTCGTTGCGCCACGCCACATAAGCTTTGTCGACGTGGCACACCACAAGCCCCCAGGGGATTTCTGGGTGAGCTTCGATAATATCTAGCAGTCGTGCGGCATTTGTTGGGTCGATGCTGGTAGTGGGAACGGCGTGATTGCTGTAGAACACCACCCCGCCGTTTTCGGCGATGTAGTTGATTGGCACCGGTGCGTTTTGAAATTGTTGCTGCAGTGTTTGTAATGGTCGCCCTGATGCCACCGCGAAAGAAACACCGCGGGAGCGCAGTTGTTCTAACAATGGCCAGAACTTATTTGGGATGCGTTTATCGTCGTCAAGTAAAGTGCCGTCCATGTCAGAGACAACGAGCTTATAGCGCAATTTTTAGCCTTTCGGTTGGCGATTTTTCCTCTTTGTCCACAATACGCCCGAAAAACCCGACAAACTTAGGTAGTGATGTGCGACACTATTTGTTATGACCGAAGAACTGATTAAAGCTCGTGTAGAAAATTCCACCGGAATTCTAGAACTCAACCGACCAAGAGCGCTGAACTCGCTGACCCCTGAGATGATCGAGATCATTGATACGCACCTGAAAAAGTGGAAGGACGATGACCACATCACCCAAGTCATTGTGTATTCGAATTCACCCAAAGGGTTCTGCGCTGGCGGCGACGTGCGTTTTGCCCGCGACGTCGTGCTTAGCGGACAGCCAGAACTGGCGGATAAGTTTTTCGCTGAAGAATATGTCATGAATGGTGACTTGGCACATTTCCCGAAACCGTATATTGCACTTATCGACGGCGTCGCCATGGGCGGCGGGCTGGGGATTTCTGTACACGGCAGCCACCGAGTGATTACCGAGAAAGCCTTCGCGGCTATGCCAGAAATGGCCATTGGTTATATCCCTGATGTTGGGGTGCCATATTTTTTGCAGCGCATGGGACATCAGTCTTTGGCGCTGGCTCTATTTTTGGTAGTGACAGGTTGGCGGCTCAGCCCAGCAGATATGATGTGGTCGGGGTTGGCTACGCATTTTGTCCCTAGTGAGCAATTGGCTGATTTTCAGCAGGAAGCCATTGACCGTGGCATAGACCAAGCAGTGGCTAAATTTGCCACGGAACCTGTGGAGGAATCGGAATTAGCCAAGATTAGTGATCATATTGAGGCCACTTTCAATCATGATTCCTGGGCGGAAGTTCAACAAGCAGTGGCGGATTATCCTGGTAGGGAGTTCGTGGCAGTAGTGGAACAGTACATTGCTCAATCCAGTCCCTCATCCATCGTGGCAGCTACCGAACTCATGGCTGCAGCAGCGAAATGCGCTGATATTCGGGAAGAACTTGTCTTAGAAACCAAACTGGGTGAGGCCATCCGGTTAGAACCCGACTTCGCCGAGGGTATTCGTGCAGTGCTAGTGGATAAAGACCGTAACCCAAGCTTTAACCCAACAACGTTCGCGGAGGTAGATGCCAGCAAATACCGTGACGTTTTAAGATAGTGTCGTATTTGCTGGTAGCCGGACACTGTAGAGTTGCATCCTTTGGGTTGAGGCGACAGCTTATGAGATGGCCCGCAGCTTGCTAATATCACCAGGCGAACTGGAGTTATTAGCAAGTTGTCGTCATTTTAGGTGTCTGTGGTGTTGTGTTTTTTGTGTTTGTGTTGTTTTTGGTAGGTAAAGTATGCGCGCAGCCGGGCGTAACGCCACGGC
>CAUQSW010000083.1:0-11571 GCA_963520895.1 uncultured Corynebacterium sp.
TAAGCTTTTGCACCCACGCATACAACATAAGACCGATTAACTCCCTAGATCCCCAAGCCGCAGAGGCCAGTGACAGATCCACATTATCCTCATACAACGCCACAGCATCCTTATTTAAACACCCAGCGAGTAATTCCACTTCAGACATGAAAACAAGATTACCTTTCTCCCCAACCAAACAGTCAGGAAATCAGGTGCCCACCAAACAGGGGTCAGGTCCTACTGTGGGGGAGTCGTACCAGCAGTCAGTGCCCAACTGAGGTGTGGCAGCAGGGAATCATTCTGAGTAGTCAAAATGACTATCTGTCGGACGGGACCAGTTTTCCACCCGATCCACCAATCCAGTCACTGCTGCTTTTCAACATGCAGATTCCATGCGGGTTCTGCCATGCTTTTGCCCGTGGGCGAGTTTTCCCAGAAGCCCTGCTTGAATAGGTGGCAAGTTATGCTGAACACAGGTGGTGTACTACTGCAGTTGCATGATTTTCGAAAAATCAAGCAGATTTCGTGACACATGATGGTTCACTGGCTAGATAGTACGCGGTGTTGGCTCAAAGGGAAAGTGATGCTTCTTGGGTTTGTCGTTAGGTTTGCGCTACCACTTGGCATGCGCCATCGCCTGATTTGGGTGTGAGCTCTAGCGTCAGTCCCACAGGTTTTCCGGCAGCACTAAGCATTGTGCGATGCATGGCGCAGACGAGGGGATTAACCATACGGCCGCTAGAAACAAAGGGGCAGGAGCTGAAAATAATAGTGTCGTCTTGGTTCATGGTGGGATCAAAACCCATCAACCGGAACTTCTCTAAAATTAGCCCAAGCGCATCTTCCCCTTCGGAAGGTAGCGTGTCGAATAGCTCCGCCCCCCATGCCTCACCTACTGCTTCGGCCACTGCCTGGGCGTCATCGCTTAGCGCATCGAGTTGATTGCACAGCGTGTTAATCAAAGTGATGTATTCTTCGGCGATGGTGCGATTGTCGGGCACCCGTGCTTTATACACAACGTAGGGGCGCCCAGGCCCAGCGGGGCTTACTTTTACTCGCTTAACAGCACCTTTTTCTTCCAGTTCGTTAATATGCCCGCGCGCGGTATTAACGTGGATCCCCAACGCCTCGGTGACATCCGGAATGCGTGCCCCCTCCGGGAACTGATTAATCACATCGAAAACCAGACGCTGTTTAGAACTTAGCCGCAAAGATTCGAGAAAGATATGCGTGCTGGGGATGGGCGCGCTCATATTTTCTCCTCGGGTAGTTAATGGAAGCTGATTTCTACCGCTTTTACAGTACAGTAAACGGTCTGGTCGACATGTAACTTATTCGCAACAACAGCACGTTGTGTTACAGCAGCTGTGAACTTAACAGATCCAGTGATCAGCGTTATTCGTGCTATACCAGCAGAGCTGGTGATATCGGTAATAGTAGCTTGCCAGAGATTCCGTGCACTACTGGGTTTTGGTTTCTCAACTGATACTGTCACAGCATTGGGGGCAAACAGCGCTACCGGTTGCTCGCCCAATCGCTGCCCCGCTAAACCCACGACGTTCAGCTTCCCAGCGCTGGCATAGCCAAGGCCATCAGTAACTTCTAGACAGTCACAGACAATTCGATTAAGTCCAATAAACTCAGCTGAAAAACTATCTGGTGGATGCAGAAAAAACTCTTCTGTAGTAAGCGGGGCATGAATACCATCGGCATTCACGGAAACGACAAACTGAGCTAAAGCAGCAATCTCTAGCGGATTGTGACTAATGAGTACCACGGTACGGCCAGTGAGGCTTTGACTTAACAAGTGCCGCCAACGATTTGCGCTTGCAATGTCAATGGCGGCAAGGGGTTCGTCAAGAATTAATACTTCAGGTTTGGTCGCCAAAGCTCGTACTAATGCTACTTGGGCAGCTTGGCCACCTGATAGTTGTGTGGTAAGGACATTGCCTAGATCGGAAAGCCCAGCAGCTTCTAATAGCCTAGCGGCAGTATGCTCAGAATCGCTCACCATGGCTATCGCCTGAAGCGTCGTACAGTGGGGTGGCAGGGCAGGGTTCTGGGTAAGCATGATGCACCGCTGAGATATGGAGGTGCTGAAAACCACCGCGAAATCACCACCCAATTGGTACTTACCTGCAATAAGTTGCGCGATGGTGGTTTTGCCACTGCCATTAGGGCCGACCAATGCCGTACAGTGGCCAGCAGGGATTTTCAATACACCACGATTAGAATGCATAGTAATGGCAGGTGTCTGGCCCGCAGCGGCGGATAATTCCTTTAGCAGTTCGCCATTGATGGCTGCCTCATCAATGTCTACCAAGGTAGCGGGGATGGCTCGTGTGCAAAGCTCCGGTAAAAGAGTTAAACCCAAACTGGCCATAGCCACGACCATGAGTACCACCGCCAGCGCGTAAGCTTGTTGTGGTTCTACTTCGCGCAGCAAATAAATACCTATAGGTAGGGTACGAGTCTCGCCAGGCAAAGAACCAGCGAAGGTGATAGTAGTGCCAAATTCCCCTAATGAGCGGGCGAATGCTAAAGCCGCACCAGTAATAATGGCTGGCGTTAACAGCGGCAGCGTAATACTTTTACAAATCCGCCATGGTGACATACCCATAGCGGAAGCCGAATTAAAAACCTCAGAATCTAGGTTGCGGTACGCCGCATCCACCGCAATGGTGACAAAGGGTAAAGCTATAAAAGCATGCGCTACCACGACACCGGCAAAATTAAAGGCAAACTGAAGTCCAACCAAATCTAGCAAAGGTGCAACAACACCACGACGTCCAATGGCAGCATTAAGAGCTAAACCAGCTACCACCGGTGGCATGGCTAATGGTAGATAGACCAAAGACCGAACAAACTTAGCTGCTTGCGGTTTTGAACCCAACCACAATGCAATAGGCACCCCAGTTAGGACAGTTAAAACGGTGGCTAAAAAAGCCGAGCCAAGCGTAATCCACAACATCTCGGTGATGGCGGGAGAATTGAAAATAACCGGCAACTGAGCTACATTCAGTCGAGTAAGCAGGGCTAATAGCGGCAGGAATAAAAACGCCAAGCCTATGATCGCCAAAACAGTGACGATCATAGGCTGGCGTTGCGGCCGCAGTGGCGGCAGTTGTGATGCGGACACGGTACTAGTGAGCTACTGGTTCGAATCCGCGCTGCTTCCAAACTGTGGCAAAATCAGAGCTGGTTAGCAAATCAACAATTTTGGCGGCTTCATCTGGCTTTTGAGAGTGCTTAACTACTGCTGCCATGAGGGTGTTTCGATACTTTTGAGAATGTGGAATTTCTACAACTGATATTGCATCCCCTAAGGTTGTTGCATCAGTAGCGTAGACCAACCCAGCATCTGCCTCACCAGATGCTACCTTTCCAGCGACATCAGAAACTGATTGCTCCAGAGAATCAGCAGTGATAGTTATCTTGTTGGCTTCCTCAAGTTGTTTGGTTACGCGACCACAAGGCACCTGGGTGTCACAAATAGCAACAGTGGCATCATCAAAATCACTTGCACCCAAATCAGCAAAGGAATTGATTTTGGCCGGGTTATCAGCCGGAACAATCAGCACCATGGAATTAGTGGCAATTTCTTTAGGGGTATCAACGACCCCAGCTGCTACAGCCTTCTCCATAGCTTCCTTATCTGCGGAAATAAACACATCAGCTGGTGCGCCTTCTTCCAGTTGGCTGACCAAGGTGCCAGAACCGGCATTATTAAATTCCAAGGTAGTATCCGGTGCTACTGCAGACTGCATATCCTCATTAATCACTCTGGTGGAGGCAGCACCCATAATCACCAAGGATTCAGAAGAATCACTGCAAGCTCCTAGTAATGAGCCAGCAGCCACCACGCCTAAAATTCGACCTATATGGTTATTCTTCATTTCTTACTCCTTTCAAGCTCCAGACCAACGGGCTTCATCAGCAGGTTGTTTCTTATTGGTTTGCACTGGTTCCCAAGCTACATGATGCCGCGTGGGCGTGGTGCGAATATCACGAGACCGGTACACCACGTAGGGGCGAGACACATATCCAACTGGCGCAGAGAACACATGCACCAACCTTGTAAACGGCCACACCGCAAGTAGAGTGAAACCTGCCAAGACATGGACCTTAAACTGCCACGGCACATCTACCATCAATTCAGGCTGGGCACTGAAAATCACTAATTCCCGAAGCCACGGCGAAATAGTCTCCCGGTAATCATAGCCATGCGCGCCACCAAAAACTTGGGTAGAAACTGTGGCGAAGAAGCCAGACAAAATCGCCGCCGCTAAGAAGACGTACATCACCTTATCGGAGCGGGAAGTGGATAAAAATACCGTGTGATTGACAACACGCCGGTACAAAAGACCAGCTAACCCTAAAATTACCGCGATGCCCGCTATCGTTCCCGGAATGGTAGCGATCAAGTGATAGGTATGATCTGAAATGCCCATACCTCTCGTCCACGACTTGGGAATAGCAAGCCCCATGATGTGGCCAACGATGACAAACATCATGCCGTAATGAAACAACGGCGAAGATAACCGCAGTAGTTTCGATTCATAAATCTGCGAAGAATGAGTGGTCCAGCCGAACTGATCCGTCCGCCAGCGCCAAAACAAGCCGATAATAAAAGCGGCAGACGCAAGCCACGGAAACGCCACCCAGAGGAAAATATCAAGCGAATTCATGGTATGTTTTCCATTTCTATAGTGGTTAGAGCAAATCCGGCTGCGCTGAAGGGAACGGAAGTTCCGTGGTAATACCCACCAATTCGGATGGTGGCCCGCTTCGGATTAACTCCAAAAAATTTGCTTTGGTCTGATCATCAATGGGTGGCAATGCTGCACAAACTGCTGCCACCACCAACGCGTAAGGGGAAGATACCTGGTCAAGAGCTTGCCTGAGTACCTCAATGCCATCTCGATGCGCTGCTAGCATACCCGTAGCCATGAGATGCGCATCATCATGAGAAAGCGCCGCAGCCTCTAAAACCAAGCATAAGTGGTCGGGCAATTCTTCGCGCTCAAGATGGAAACCTAGAGTTTCTATCGCCTCTTTAAAAGCCAAGATTGCCGCACCCCGCTGCCTTGTATCACCCACAGCGTAATAACTTAAGTACAAGCAACAACGCCGCCGCTGATCAAAGGTATCCACATAGTGTTCTTCCAACCCAAACCCGAGATTTGCTCTGGCAAAACGCAGAAACCGATCAAAGCGATCCGCGATGGCTTCTGGTAGTTGTTCAAGTTCAGGTGTGATCGCATTAATTTTGCTTTCGAAATCCGCGCCGGGGTAATCCAGCAATAGTGAAGCGATCATGAATGTACTGCGACGTTGGTCGTCGTTAAGTGTCACCGATTCTGTGGGAGTCGGTACAACACCACTGTGCGTACGTAGGGAAGTCATAATGCTCATTCCTCTATGTTTTTAAACATTGCCGCGGGGCGTTCCCCCTTGGACCAACTGGCCAAACTTACTGGGGCACTGGTCGTACCAATACCACTGTGGCAAGCTTCGGGGGCTCCTTCGCCAAGACCATGGAAATCGGCGACAGCATCCTCCAAACTTGGCAGTGAGGCAATGCCGCGGGGCGTCTCGGGTGACGCAGTGGGGATAACGTACCTATCATCATATTTGGCAATGGCCAGCAGCCGGTACATCTCTTCCAAGTCCTTGCCAGACATTCCCACTGCTTGCGCTATCTCTTCCTGCGGTGAATTCCCAAGATTAATGTCACGCATGTAGGAACGCATGGCAGCAAGCCTACGTAGCACCAATTCCACAGGTACGGTATCGCCAGCAGTGAACAGTCCTGCTAAATAGTCCAAAGGAATACGCATATTGGAGATAGCAGAAAGTAGAATCTGATGATCCTCGCCATCATTACCTGAGGAGGTAACCGCATCTACTACCGGTGAAAGCGGAGGGATATACCAGACCATAGGTAGAGTGCGATACTCAGGATGCAGCGGAAGCGCGACACCATAGCGGAAGATGAGATCCCAGATAGGCGACTGCTGTGCCGCTTCAATCCATGAGTGTGGAATGTTTTCGGCAATAGCGGCTTCGACCACCCTAGGGTCGTGGGGGTCGAGGAACAAGTCTTTGTGAGCTTGGAATAGATCCTGCTCATTCTCGGTTGCGGCGGCGGAGGCGACTTTGTCGGCGTCGTAAAGCAAAATACCGAGGTAGCGTAGTCTACCGACGCAAGTTTCGGAACAGACGGTGGGCTGACCAACCTCCAACCGTGGGTAGCACAGGGTACATTTCTCGGCCTTGCCAGTTTTGTGGTTGAAGTAGACCTTCTTATAGGGGCATCCCGATACACACATCCGCCACCCACGACAGCGATCCTGATCAACCAACACGATGCCGTCTTCGGTTCGTTTGTACATGGCCCCCGATGGGCAGGAAGAAACACAGGTTGGATTGAGACAGTGCTCGCAGATCCGGGGGAGATAGAACATGAATGTATCTTCAATCTCCTTGCGAACGCTGAGGTTCATCTGCTTGAGCACCGGATCATCATCCATGGTGGCATGCGAGCCGCCGAGATTATCATCCCAGTTCGAAGACCACTCAATATTGATGGGGCGACCATCGAGCTGCGAGACCGGCCGAGCGGTGGGTTGAGTGTGCTGCCCAGCAGGAGCACTGAGTAGCTTTTCATACTCATAGGTCCACGGTTCGTAGTAGTCTTCGATCGTGGGGAGCTTTGGGTTGTGGAAGATGGTGAACAGCTTCTTCAGTCTGCCCCCCCGCCTTGGGCTTCAGCTTCCCAGAGGCGGTGCGAACCCACCCGCCTTCCCATTTATCTTGATCTTCCCAGCCGTAGGGATACCCCACGCCAGGTCGCGTTTCGACGTTATTGAACCAAACGTATTCGGTGCCCTCTCGGTTGGTCCACGCCTGCTTGCAGGTAACTGAGCAGGTATGGCAGCCGATGCACTTATCTAGGTTCATAATCATTGCGATTTGAGCCATGACTTTCATTAGTAGGAAACCTCCTGGGAGCGGCGCCGAATACGGGTAACCTCATCGCGGTTATTTCCGGTGGGGCCGATGTAATTGAAACCATAGGTGAGATGACCATAGCCGCCAGCAACATGGACCGGCTTGATCATGATTCGAGTGAGTGAGTTGTGAGTACCGCCACGACGTCCGGAGGATTCATTCAATGGGGTACCTGCGGTGCGTTCTTGGGCGTGGTTCATAAACACCGTTCCCTCAGGAATCCGGTGAGAAACAATTGCTCGGGCAGAAACGATCCCATTACGGTTGTAGGCCTCAACCCACTCGTTATCCTTGATACCGATTTTTGCAGCGTCTTTATCAGATATCCAGATGACCTGCCCGCCACGAGAGATGGACAATACATGCAGGTTGTCGTAGTACTGGGAGTGAATAGACCATTTATTATGCGTGGTTAGGTACCGAACTGTGACCTCTGGATTGCCATCGCTTCCATCAAGTAGCTCACCGGGCGCAGACTCTCCGTGGATATGCAAGTGATCCAGCGGTGGACGGAAGACTGGTAGCGACTCACCATAGTCCATGAACCAGTCATGATCGAGGTAGTAGTGCATCCGACCAGAGAGTGTGTGGAAGGGCTTGAGATATTCCCGGTTGATGGAAAACGCAGTGTAACGACGCCCATTTGTTTTCACCCCGGTCCACTCAGGTGAGGTAATGACCTCGGTGGGGCGTTCTTTAATCACATCCCAAGAAATATGGGTCGAGGTTGTGCCTGCGCTGAGTTCTTTGAGTTCTTCGATGCCAGTACGAGCTGCTTGATTAGCAAAACCGTTGGCGGCGACTTCGCCGTTGGAGACCCCAGACAGATGCAGAATCATATCCACTGCCTTGGTGTCACTGTCTAAGCGGGGGCGTTCACCAGCGCTTAAGGTCATGCCGGTGCCATTAATGAGTTTGAGTTCCTCTACTTGCTTTTCCACATTAAACGGCGTGCCGTGGACTCCTGTGCCCAGCTTGGCAGTGAGCGGGCCTATGTGGTTCCACTTTTCTGATATCTTTGTGTAGTCCCGTTCAATAGGAACCAACTTCGCCATGGTTTTACCAGGCACAAGACCTTCGACAGAAATATCTGGAATGATGCCATTGGGCATGTTCAGTTCATCGGGTGAATCATGTCCTAACGGCGCGGTGACGATATCAGTCTGAGTGCCTAACCACTCACCAGCGAGTTGTGAAAGCGCAGCGGAGAGATCTTGGAAAACCTCAAAATCGGTCCGCGCTTCCCAGGGTGGATTGATGGCAGCATTAAAGGAATGCAGGAAAGGGTGCATATCTGTAGAGGACAGATCGTGCTTTTCATACCACGTTGCAGCTGGTAACACGATATCCGAGCACAGTGTCGTGGAAGTGTTGCGGAAATCGGTGGTCAGCATCAGGTCGAGTTTTCCTTCGGCAGCCTTGTCCCGCCAGACCATCGAGATTGGACGATCTGCTTCAGTCACTTCTTCGGCGCTTGCGTCGGAGTCAATACCTAGCATATGCCGGAGGAAGAACTCGGTTCCCTTAGCTGAGGAGCCAAGTAGGTTGGTGCGCCAATTGAGCAGAATTCGAGGATAGTTGACTGGATTGTCTGGGTCCTCACAGGCGAAGTGTAGGTTGCCTGCTTGTAGTTCGTTGACTACATGTTCACCTACGGGGATACCTTTTTCGGCTGCTTCGGCCCCCAGCACCAGTGGATTGCGGTCAAACTGCGGATAGGACGGCATCCAGCCGCGTTTCATGGCTTCGACAAGAGTGTCAGCGGTGGTCTTGTTTCCTACTGTCCCACGGCTGGACAAGGGGCTAGCCAGCCTTGCTGCTTTAGTGTTGTCGTAGCGCCATTGATCCGTGGTCAGATAATAGAATCCAGTGGCAATCATCTGTCGAGGTGGCCGATTCCAGTCGGTGGCGAAGGCATATTGGGCCCAGCCATTCATGGCGCGCAACTTTTCTTGGCCCACATAGTGTGCCCAACCGCCACCATTGACACCTTGCGTACCACACATGCTGGTAAGCGCTAAGAAGGTCCGATAAATAGCATCGGCGTGGAAATAGTGATTCACGCCAGCGCCCATGATGATCTGTGAACGGCCCTGGGAATCAATGGCATTTTGGGCAAATTCTCTGGCAATACGGATAGCAGCATGGGCAGACACCCCAGTGAGTTCCTCCTGCCAGGCTGGGGTTCCGACTTCAGCAGCATCGAAGAAGTCGGCAGGCCATGAGCCAGGTAGATTCAGTTCTGGACGATTGACACCGTAGTGGGCCAGCATCACATCGAAAACGGTGGTGACTTTGCGGCCGTCGACAAGCTTGTAAGGCACGCCGCGGCGAACGACACCGGCACCGACGGAGCCTTGGGTATCGCTACCGTCAGCGGGAAGGTCGAAGCGGGGCAAACTGATTTCGGTCACGCCATCATGGGAAGCCTCCGCCACGGACATGATCGGGTCGACCCCATCTAGTTTGAGATTCCATTTGCCCTGACCCTCGGGGCCATAACGATCAGCCAAGGTGCCACCAGGATCGCGTACTGCTCCGGTGGACTCCATGACCAGCAGCCGGTGGCTGGAGTTTTCGGACTGCGACAGTGTTGGGTCGGATAGGTTTGAGGCGGTTAGGAATTTTCCAGGCGTGACCACACCATTGGTTTCGTCTAACTCCACCAGGAACGGAGCATCAGTGAATCGCCGCATGTAATCGAGGAAGAATGGTTCTTTCTTCTGAACATGAAAGCTAGATAAAATTACGTGGCCCATAGCGAACGCCAAGGCGCCATCGGTGCCTGGGGCAATCCGGAGCCACTCATCAGCAAATTTGGTGTTATCGGCGAAGTCGGGAGAGACTACAACCACTTTGGTGCCTTTATAGCGTGCTTCCGCCATAAAGTGCGCATCTGGGGTACGCGTGACCGGGATATTGGACCCCCACATCATAAGGTAGGAAGAGTTGTACCAGTCGCCTGATTCCGGCACATCGGTTTGATCGCCGAAGGTTTGTGGGGAAGCCGGTGGCAAGTCGGCATACCAGTCGTAGAAGGAGAGCGCCACCCCGCCGATGAGCTGCAAGAAGCGGGTACCAGCGCCATAAGAAACCTGCGACATTGCTGGGATAACAGTGAACCCCGCGATACGATCTGGGCCGTGCTGTTTCAGGGTATATACGTGTGCAGCGGCAGCCATTTCTATGGCTTCCTCATAAGGGATACGTACCAATCCGCCTTTGCCGCGCTGTGAAACATAGGCGTGGCGTTTTTCTGGCGTTTCGACGATGTCGCGCCAAGCTAACACTGGATCTTCCAGTCGCTTTTTAGCTTCGCGGTACATCTCTACTAAGACCCCTCGTGCATAAGGGTATCGAATCCGCGTGGGGGAATAGGTGTACCAAGAAAACGATGCGCCACGTGGGCAGCCTCGCGGCTCGTAATCTGGCATATCTTGCCCGGTAGTGGGGTAATCCACGGCTTGGGATTCCCAGGTAATAACGCCGTCTTTGACATAGACTTTCCAGGAACAAGAGCCAGTGCAGTTCACGCCGTGGGTGGAACGTACCACTTTGTCAAAGGCCCACCGGTCGCGGTAGAAGACATCGGCTTGGCGTCCACCTTTTAAGAAAATTTGTTGCCCTTCCTTGCCAGTTTCGCCTTTACGCAGATAACTGCCCAAGCTAAACAATAGGTTGGGCTTGAGGTCATGGGTGTTGGTCATGTGCAGTGCTTCCGTTCTTCAATTGAGAAACAAGGGTTAGGGTGATGTTCAGCTGCCTCACCGCTGTGAAGTGGGCTGAGGGATAAGTGATGAACATGGTCGATCACCCTGGGAAAGGTGCGTTGGGGCGGGCGTAGTACATCCATACCAGCACAGTGGAGATAGCAAAGTAGACTACGCAGCCGAGGAAAAAGGTCATAGGTGCCATCAGCGATAGCAGCACACCAACCACGAATGGGCCGAAAGAACCAATAGCACCAGTCCACCCAATAACACCACCAGCTTGGCGTTTGGGCAGGATCATAGGCATTTGCTTGAAGGTGCCAGCATTACCTAATCCGGTAAAGAAGAACACTATCAGCATGGAGCCTAAGAACCACCGAAATTCATCTGGGTTTTCTGGAGTGACAAATATCGCGGCAATGGCGGTGAAAATGGTCATGCCTAAGCAGCCAACGAAAGTCCATAGTGCGCCGCCAAATTTGTCGCACAGCGGTCCCCATAGGGCGCGTACCAGTGCGCCAATGAGTGGGCCTAAGAAGGCATAGGCGGCACCTTGAGGTAAGTTATCGTAGCTGCCAGCGAATGAAGATTCGCTACCAAACAGGTTATTGATCAGTAGTGCCATTTGCGCGGCGAAACCAGAAAAGGCGCCAAAGGTCATAAGGTAGACCACGGTGAGAATCCAGGTGTTTTTATTGCCAAAGATGTCAATTTGCTGTCGAATATTAGCCGTAACTGGCACATCTTTCAGCAATGTGAACGCAAGGGCTGCTGCCACGATGGTCCAAGGAATAAGGAACACAGCCGGGTTATGCACCCAAATATCTTTCCCGTTGTGGGTTAATTGTGGGGCAACCGAACCTAG
>CAUQSW010000084.1:0-11320 GCA_963520895.1 uncultured Corynebacterium sp.
GTACACCATGGTCTCACATCATACAACCAACATTTTCTTCACCCCACCTGAACGGCGGATCGGCACAGAAAGCAGCAATCCTACGAGGACTGGCGTGCGGTAATCTCTTGCAACACCAACGGCACAATCTCGTGCAAATCGCCAACCACACCTAAGTCTGCGATCTGGAAAAACGCGGCCTCTTCGTCATTATTGACAACAATGATCTTCCGGGCAGTTTGCATGCCAGCCGTGTGCTGAATCGCACCGGAAATCCCCAAACCAATATAGACATCTGGTGATACATGCACGCCGGTTTGCCCCACCTGGGTTTGCACTGGGTACCAGCCTAGATCTACTACATCACGGGTACTTCCCACCGCTGCACCAAGCGCATCAGCTAGTGGTTCAACCACACTATGGAAATTCTCTTCACTTTCCACACCGCGCCCACCAGCAACCACAACTTTAGCGCTGACCAAATCCGGGCGATCCTGCTGTGGAGCAGGAACAAACTGGGTAACCTTCGTGTCTTTGACCGACGCGGGCGGCAGCTGGAACGTGCTCAGCTGACCAGCACCCGGAGTGGGGTTTTCCGCAGCCCGCACCGCGCCAGGCCGCAGGGAGTAAATCGGACTATTGCCCCCTACTGCGGCGGTGCCGGTGATGGAATCACCAAAAATGCTGATCTCCGCGGTGCGGTCTGCATTAATGCCCACCACATTCAAAAGCACACCAGAAGCCAATCGTGCAGCAAGACGGCCAGCAATTTCATTACCGTGCGCACCTGCATCAACAACGATGGGTGCCGGCGCGGCAGCGGCCAGCATGGACAGCGCGTCCACTTCAGGTAGGATCACTCGGCTCACCACATCTTCACCCTCGGCAGCAATGATATTGTCTGCTCCCATGGCTTGCAGCTGCGGCACTAACGGTTCGTAGGCTTTAGGTGGACCTACCACCACCGCGGAAACTGCGCCGAAAACCTTAGCTGCGGCGATTAATTCTGCGGTTGAGTTCTGAACCTGGTTATTAGAATATTCGACTAGAACATATGCGTTAGACATGAATGCGCCTTCCTGTGACTAAATGAGGTTCTCAGCAGCCAAGAAATCAACAATTTTCTTCGCCGCTGTTGCCGAATCTTCTCGGATGATTTCGCCCTGCTGACGGCTCGGTTTCGTGGTTGCAGCAGTTACTGCGGTGGCGGCATGACTTAAACCAACCTGTTCCGATGCCACCCCGATAGTAGCCAAATCGAGGGTACGGATCTCAGCTTTTTTCGCCGCCATGATGCCTTTGAAGTTCGGGAATCGCGGTTTATCTGCCTTATCAGTAACCGTAACCACGGCTGGCAACGGTGCTTCTAGATTGAAGTCACCATCATTGGTCTCCCGCACCGCATTAATTACTCCAGCATCGAGCTGAACCGACTTACAACAGGTCAACGCTGGCTGATTGCGGTACTCGGCCAAAATTCCGGGCAGCGCCCCGGTGGTGCCGTCACTGGAGGCATTTCCAGCAACAATCACAGCCACGTCGGGAATGTGGTTAATGGCATTACTGATCGCCCACGCCGTGCCCAGCACATCAGAGCCCGCCAACGCTGGATCGGACAACAAAACCGCTTGGTCAGCCCCCATGGCCAAGGCCTTACGCAGTGCTTCTTCGGAACCTGCGGGACCTGCGCATAACGCAACTACTTGGTAGCCATCATCAGGATTTTGTTCACGTAAGCGTAATGCGGCTTCTACCGCAAACTCATTGACCTCATCGATAACGTTGTCAACAGCTTCGCGATTGAGCGTGAAATCGGGATTAAGGGTTTTGCTAGACCAGGTATCTGGCACGTTTTTGACCAGCACCACTATTGCGGGCATTGGTTTGTCACTCACCTTTCGATGTATTTCGTACAACCGTTGGTGCACCTTTGGGTGCCTGCCCCGCCGATTCCTCCACAGATGGCGGGCATCGTTTAGCAAGTCTAGCCGAATGCTGCAACAAAGGAAGACCCAGAACTGTATTTTATTCAGACTCTGTCACTTCACGCGCACCACAGATCAAAGCAACTGTGCTACGGCCAATTCGGGTAAGAACTACAGCTAACGGCACCGAGCCTTTAAGTGCCAATTTTCGACGCAACACGTCAGGATCCACCGCCACGCCCCGCACCAGTATTTCCACCGATCCGCAGTCATATGACCGCAACGCAGCTTTGAGCTTTTTCACCGGCACCAGCTCTAGCACCGGGAAACCACTGGCACCGGCTGGGATCTTATGCCCGGTGAGATAGGCTACCTTCTCATCTAGCTGCCACAAACCTTCCTGATAACCGTAATGACGCACTAAACCTGCTCGCACTATGGCACCATCTGGATCAATAACATACTTATCTACTGGGCCAGCACCGATGTCACTGGGCATGCCGTCGTGAAGCACCATGGCTGACTGACCACGAATAACTACCGCTTCACGACGCCGCCCCTCAGCCAACTGCGGCGTATACAAGCAGGCCTCTTTCACACCACCATCCAGACTGACAACGCTGACCAACCCCTGCCAGCTAGAAAAATCAATACCCGGTGCGCATTTAATGGCCATAGCCGCCTCGTGATGCGCCTCAAGCAGCTTGGGAAGTGGCGGAAGCAAGTCTTCCAACCGAGTTATCCTACGTCCACTAACACGCCGCGCTGGGTCAGCAATAACCACCGCTGACTGCGAGACAGGAGCCAGCGCATCAGCTACCGCTAACCAAAACCAGCCAGCGGATCCCTGCAGATTATGCCTAGCCAAAAGCACCCGGGAAAAATCAATATCACTGCCCAAGTAGCGCAATCCTGCTGCTAGTTGCGCACTGCCTTCAGTGCCAATGGAGCAGGTAACATCGTGAACTAACGCGGAAGGATAACAACGAGCAATACGCTCAGCACGCACAGTGGCCACCGGCAAAGGAGTCGCCTGCTGCGCAGACTCATGACACAACAACCACGACGGTGGCAAGTGCTTATTGGCCGCGCTACTCCGCGCCTGGCCGAGCTCCATGACCGCACGGCCAAAGGAACCGAACTGCTTACGGAAAAACTCCGCATCTTCTACTGCAGTTTTCTTGCTCATCGGCCGAGTAGCAAGCAGTTGCTCAACCTGTGGCTTCTGTTGAATCAGAAACTGAACTTCCGTTGGTGTCAAACTCACAGCCGCATATCCATATCAAAATCGCTTGGGTGGAGTGTAATTATAAAACTCTTGATACTTCGGGTTGTCTTTAGGATCGCCCAGTACCGGATCCATATTCAGCGTAGCCACCGACTGCAACAGCGAAGCCACATTGTCATGCTCAGCCAAAAACTGCATGTGTGCCCATGTGGGAATGACTAACCGCAGTAGCCCTGCTCGCCAACCATCAAGAATCAACGAGGGCGAAAACCAGCCAGTTGACGATGCCTCACTGGTTTGCCCATCGGGCTCTTGTCCTGATGGTTGCACCGCCACAAACGAAAACATATCAAACTGATGCCGATCAGTCTCAGGGCTAACCCATCGTGCACACGGCCACAATAAATCAGTGCGGACTTGGAGGTCATTACGCACTAGTACTTCCGAAAAGGACAACCGGTGCGATTCCAAGGCTAAGCGTTGCGAATGATAAGGCGTGGCATCGGAAATGACAGTCCCATCGGCATGAGCCGCCAATAAGGTTCCAGATTCCTCGAAAAGTTCCCGACAGGCCGCAAGGAGGATCGCCCGGGCATGAGAGCGATCCATATTGAGCCGTTGTGCCCACTCATCTAAATCCGGCCCCCGCCACAAGGGGTCTTTATGTGTGGAGTCTTTGTGCACCAACTCGTCGCCGGTTTCAAAATCTCGAAAATCTACGCCCCCACCGGGGAATACCGTGGTGTTAGGAAAGGTAGGCATGGAGGAAACACGCTCTTGAACGTACACTTCAATGCCTGCTGCACCGTCACGAACTAGAGCAACGGTTACCGCAAGCTTGGCACCGCCATAACCTTTGGCGAATTGCACCACGACAATAAACCTCCCGAAAAAGCTCCCAAGCAAGCATACCGAAGCCAGCGCAAAAGCTTACTACCCCGCCCTATGATTACCTCCAGAATAGGAGCGTTGGGCAAAAAACCTCCCCTGAATCCGATCCACTCGAATCGACTGGTGGAACGTCTTGGTGAGATTTTCTGAGGTCAACACGTCTTCAATCAAACCTTGGGCAACGATCTCGCCTTCGTCGAGAAGCAAAGCATGAGTAAAGCCCAAGGGGATTTCCTCCACATGATGAGTAATCATCACAATCGCTGGAGCATCCGCATCCATGGCGAGTGTGCCCAAATAGGCAACTAAATCTTCCCGGCCACCTAAATCCATGCCAGCGCCCGGTTCGTCGAGAAGCAATAACTCAGGGTTGGCCATCAATGCCCTAGCGACCATTACCCGCTTGCGCTCCCCTTCGCTGAGCGTCCCCCAGGTACGCTCACCTAAATGCATCGCGCCTACCTGCTCTAGGATTTCCGCAGCCCGGTCCAAATCCAGTTCTTCATACTCTTCACGCCACCGACCCAAGATGGCATACCCAGCAGACACAACTAGGTCCAAGACTTTTTCCCTACCAGGGATGCGGTTTCCTAAGACGGAGGAGGAAATGCCGATCATAGAACGAAGATCGCGCATATCCGTTTTTCCTACCTGCTCACCCATCAGCCACGCTTTACCCCGCGACGGAAACTCCTCCGCCGAAGCCAGCCGCATTAACGTGGTTTTACCAGCACCATTAGGACCGATGATGACCCAACGCTCATCAAGTTCCACTTTCCAGGTGATGTCTTTTAACAAGTGTCGGCCATCACGAATGAACGAGATGTTTTCAAAATCAATCAATAAGTCCGGCTCTCGTTGCTCCGTATTATTAAGCGAGGTGCTATTTGCAGGAGAACCAGCGGAAGAAGAATGATCTGGGACGGGAGATTCGAGGCTATTCATGATATCTATCATGACGTATATTTCTAACCTACGGAAGAATTCACACGATGTGACTACGCTTGGGGGAAAGTATGCAATCAAATGCTTCACCCCTATGATTCAGATCACCAAACTAAAAATACGCCAGGCTTGGTCGATAATGAGTAACGCTAGGTGCACGTTTGTGCCTAAGTTAAATCACGATACCGAAAAAAGCACTGTGATAAATCTCTCGTTACCAGAACATGGTGCAGGGTGGGTCATTCAGGGGCATACTGGAGTTAACTACAAAAGATCACCCAAACAATTTCATAGAAATAAGCCATGTCAACCTAGCAATGAAAGCGAATAGTATCGTGACCGGAAGACTCGCAATTGAAGATGTCCGCCCCCAAATCTCGCATCGGGCGTTTCCCAGCAAAGCTGTTGTAGGGGAACTCGTCCCGGTCAGTGCCCAAGTCTGGCGCGAAGGTCATGATGCCATCGCTGCAACCTTACACGTCACCGGACCTCAAACATCCAGCATCGCAGCAACCCCCATACGCATTGCTATGCACCAAGAAGCCTTTAACCAAGATAGGGTGCATGCTTTCTTCGTTCCCGACGCCCCTGGCATGTGGACTTTTAGAGTCGATGCTTGGAGCGACCCCATGCAAACATGGCGTCACGCGGTGACTAAAAAAATCGAGGCTGGCCAAGACGTTGACGAGCTAGCTAACGACCTCGAACATGGCGCTCGACTGTTCGAAAAAGCCGCCAAGCAAGTGTCCAATAAGGTGCAAAAACAGGCACTTTTCGCCGTGGCGGAATCATTACGTTCGGATGCACCACTACGCACGAGGGTTGCTCCGGGACTGTCGGCTGAAGTACTGGAAATTTTGAGCGAGCATCCCTTACAAGAACTCGTCACCACCGGCCAAGAGCATGCGGTACATGTTGAACGTCGAGAAGCACTCGTGAACTCGTGGTATGAGTTATTCCCCCGTTCTACTGGCGGCTGGGACGAAGCAGGCAACCCAGTCCACGGCACCTTCGCCACCACCATCCAGGCTCTGGACCGGGTGGCGGCCATGGGGTTTGATACGGTCTATTTCCCACCAATTCACCCCGTGGGTGAGGTTAATCGTAAAGGTCGCAACAACACCTTAACCCCCGAGCCTCACGACGTCGGGTCCCCGTGGGCCATTGGTTCCAAAGACGGTGGCCATGATGCTATCCACCCTGAGCTAGGTACCGTGGATGATTTCAAAGCGCTTCTTAACCGCGCCAAAGAACTTAATCTAGAGGTTGCACTCGATCTCGCTTTGCAGGCAGCCCCCGATCATCCTTGGGCACAGTCACATCGAGATTTCTTTACTGTTCTCCCCGACGGCACCATTGCGTACGCGGAGAATCCACCAAAGAAATACCAAGACATCTACCCACTGAATTTCGATAACAACCCGAAATCCATCTACAAGGAACTCTATCGAGTGGTCATGTACTGGGTAGAACTGGGGGTCACCGTATTACGGGTGGATAATCCCCACACCAAGCCCACGAACTTCTGGCACTGGTTGATTGCCAAAGTACGGGAAACCCATCCCGAGGTAATATTCCTCGCTGAAGCCTTCACCCGTCCGGCACGCCTGTATGGCCTAGCCAAGGTGGGATTCTCGCAGTCCTACACGTATTTCACGTGGAAAACCAATAAATACGAACTGCAGGAATTCGCCCAAGAAATCGCAGCTATGAGCGATGTATGCCGCCCGAACTTGTTTGTCAACACCCCCGATATTCTGCATGCCTCTTTGCAGTACGGCGGCCGAGCAATGTTCGCGATCCGCGCTGTTCTTGCTGCTACCTTGTCACCAGTATGGGGCGTGTATTCCGGCTATGAGCTCTACGAACACGAAGCAGTGGCACCAGGTAGCGAGGAATACCTCAACTCGGAAAAGTACGAGCTGCGACCACGCGACTTTGAAGGTGCACTAGCCAGCGGCGATTCCTTGGAGCCCTTCATCACCACACTGAACTTGATTCGGCGCAAGCATCCCGCTTTGCAGCAACTACGCCAGATTGATTTCCACCATGCTCCCAACGATCAGATCATGGTCTTTACCAAGGTGGATCCGGTCACAGGTGATGCAATTCTAGTGGCAATCAACCTCGATCCGTGGCAGGCCCAAGAAGCCGTCATTGAGCTACAGATGGACAAGATTGGGCTGCCATACGATGCCCACTTTGAAGTCCACGACTTGATCACCGATCAAACATTCCACTGGTCGAACAAAAACTATGTTCGGCTTAATCCCAACCAGGACGTAGCTCATATACTGACCTTGCCCAAGGTAGAAGGGGCTGCCCTAGCCAAAATCCGTGAGCGCTATTCCGGCGACTATCACCCCTAATCACTTACAAAAATCAGTTTTTCCGCTAGGCGAAACTTCAACAGTACTTCTGCAGTACTTGTTACGGACGAGCAGCCCAGAAAAAGTTTCGCCTCAGTGGAAAAACACACACAAAGGCCGTACCCGCGTTGAACTTCTTCGGTAGCGTAAATAACAACATCCTGAGTAACCAACTTTGGGTTCGTCCGACATACATGAAAGAAACGAGTTCAACGACATGACCGAAACCCCAAGCCCTATACTGATCGACGATCATGAGCGTGCTCTACTAACCCAATGCCGGCACTATGATCCGCATTCGGTCTATGGTTGGCATCCGCTAGACAATGGCAACGCTGTGGTGCGGACCAGGCAGATCGGGGCACAAAAAGTCGAACTGGTAGCCGCTGACGGCAGCACGACTGAATTCCAAGCACTCGGGGATGACATTTTTGGCATCGAAATACCCAACGGTGCCGAGAACCCAGCACATAGCCTGCGGATTACGTGGCCCAGCGACGCCGTTACCGACACCTTCGACCCTTATAGCTTCACCCCCACCCTTGGGGAACTAGATCTGCATTTAATTCGCGAAGGCCGCCACGAAAAACTGTGGCAGGTTCTTGGTGCACACGTAACCACCATTGAGGTACCGGATTTCGGTCAAGTACTAGGCACCCGCTTTGCCGTGTGGGCGCCTAATGCCGCCGGTGTGGCTGTTATTGGTGATTTCTGCGGGTGGAACCCTAACCAGTTCCCAATGCGCAGTCTTGGTAACTCCGGCATCTGGGAACTCTTCATTCCCGGTGTGGGCGAAGGCGACGTATATAAGTATGCGATTCACACCCAGCAGGGATGGCGTTTAGATAAGGCAGACCCCCTAGCTCGTCAATCTGAAGAGCCACCACGCACGGGTTCTGTGGTCACCGCATCACATTACAAGTGGAACGACGAGCAATGGCTAGCCAAACGCGCCGAAACTGACTATGTCAACTCCCCCATGAGTGTTTATGAAGTGCACTTAGGTTCATGGCGCCAAGGCTTAGGCTACAAAGAGCTAGCAACAGAACTAGTCGCATACGTCAAAGACATGGGCTACACCCACGTTGAATTCCTGCCAGTGGCCGAACACCCCTTCGGCGGCTCGTGGGGATACCAAGTCACCGGTTACTACTCACCGACTGCGCGCTGGGGCAGCCCCGATGAGCTACGCGAGCTTATCGACGCCTTCCACGCCGCAGACATCGGCGTGATCGTCGACTGGGTACCAGCACACTTCCCCAAGGACGACTTTGCTTTAGGCCGGTTCGATGGGCAACCACTCTACGAGCACCCAGATTGGCGCCGCGGCGAACAGAAGGACTGGGGCACCTATGTGTTTAACTTCGGACGTAACGAGGTTCGAAACTTCCTGGTTGCCAATGCTTTGTACTGGCTGGAAGAATTCCATGTCGATGGTCTGAGGGTCGATGCTGTTGCATCCATGTTGTACCTAGATTATTCCCGCAACGATGGCGAATGGGAGCCAAATCAGTACGGCGGCCGTGAGCACCTTGAGGCAGTGCAATTCCTGCAAGAAATGAATGCCACTGTGCATAAACAACATGAGGGTGTTTTGACCATTGCCGAGGAATCCACCTCGTGGCCAGGGGTAACCTCACCTACCGAGTTCAACGGCCTCGGCTTTAATCTGAAGTGGAATATGGGCTGGATGAATGACACTTTGGAGTACTTCTCTAAAGACCCCGTTCACCGTTCCTACCACCATAATGAAATCACCTTCTCCATGGTGTATGCATACTCCGAGCGCTACTGTTTGCCGTTTAGCCACGATGAGGTCGTTCACGGCAAAGGGTCGCTGTGGAACCGCATGCCTGGCGACGCTTGGAACAAAGCAGCGGGTCTTCGCACGCTTTATGCCTACATGTACGCTCACCCCGGCAAGAAACTGCTATTCCAAGGCCAAGAATTCGGCCAAATCATGGAATGGAGCGAAAGCCGATCGCTAGATTGGGACGACATGGTCGGGTGGGAAGGCGAATTCCATGTGGGAATTTCCCAACTCATCAAAGACCTTAACCAGTTGTACGAAGCCTCCCCCTCCCTGTACACCCAGGACAATACTCCCGATGGCTTTACATGGACGAAATCCGACGATGCCGAAAATAATATTCTGGCTTTCGTCCGGTATTCCACTGACGGCGAGCGGATGCTCTGCGTGTTTAACTTAGGTGGCACCTCCCAACCTCATTACAAGTTGGGCGTACCAGAATCAGGCTTATGGGAGTGTGTGCTCAACACTGATGCAGGCACCTACGAAGGAGCTAATAATCCTCTGGAACAAGAAATCACCGCATGGGATACCGGCTGGGACGGATATGAACACTCCATCACGATTCATATCCCGGCAATGAGTGGTCAATTCTACCGGTGGAATGGCTAAGCCAAAAGCCACAATTAACTAGACGCAATCCCCGTAGTCGCTTTATGTTTTCGAAGCCATAAGGCGGCTACGGTTTTTAAGCCCAAAGGGACTTAAGCCGAGCGCATTTTTCACATTTCTTCGATGAGACGTTCCCCGGCACCCTGTTGCCAACAATGGCAAGGCAGTGCTCATGCGTGGGCAAACAACAAAGGTGGCAACCTTCAAATCTAAGCCGCTAGCCACGGCAGATAGTGCCCTGCCGTGGGTGGTTTATCCTTTCAGATGCTCTCTGGCCCGCTACCAAGTCTTACTCACCAAAACAAAAATACCCCGCCTTGGGCGGGGTATTAATAACTGCTAACCGAGGTTGCTCTCTTTTTAAAACCGAGGTTCTTATTTAGGAACAGCCTTGGGGTTTGGAGCAGGTGCAGGTGCAGGTGCCGGAGCTGGTGCAGGTTGCTCACCTGGTGCGTTGTAGCGTGGTGCCAGCTGCGGGAAGAAGTGGATCAACAGACCAGCTAGACCTGCCAACAGTGGGATCAACAGCAGGAGGCCGATGATTCCGCCGCCACCGGAACCCTTATCGTCATCTGGGGTGGTGGTCTCCGTTGGAGGAGTAGTGCTATCGGTTGGAGGCGTGGTGGTCTCCGTTGGAGGCGTGGTCGTCTCGGTAGGTGGAGTGGTGGTCTCCGTTGGAGGCGTGGTTGATGGTGGGGTGTTGGATGGCTTGTTGGTGACGATAACATCAATGTTGTCTTCACTCTTAACCGTGATCTTGGCACCCTTGCCATTGTTGATGATCTCAACGTTGCCTTCATGACCTGGTGCAGCTGCGAAGACTGGGTCGCCCCACTCAATGCCGTCTACCTTTGGCAGGTCAATCTCTTCTAGGGTTACTACAGTACCGCGTGGCAAATGACGCTCACCAGCTACCGAGCCATCAGCCTTAACCTGACGGGTTTCGGTCTTGGTCTCGTTGTTCAGCGTGTAGGTAGCTTTGATGGTGAAGGTGGTGTCAGCAGGTAGCTTGACGTCGCCCTCGACCTTCTTGGATACCTGGAAGCTGCCACGGTCAACACCTTGAATACCACCAGAGGAGCGCTGCTCACGGTAAATGGAAGCGCTGTCGTTGAATTCAATAACGTCAGCGGTCACCTTGTTGGAGGTGATATTTTCAGCTCCTGGAGGAACATCACCGGTAGGAACGGAGTGGTAACGAACACGGTAGTAGTGATCGGACTTCCAGCCACCCTCAGGTGCCTTAAGAGTGAAACTCACGCTCTTGCCATCGTTGCTGATGGTACGATTTTCGATCTTTACCGACTGGCTGTCGAATTTGCCTTCCTCATAGTTACAAATATGAGGATCGGTGGTCTCACCACAGGTGTAATCAGCCACGGTCATATCAATGGTCTCGTCCTCGAACTTGTGAGGAACAACGCCATCAAGAGTATCGGTGAAAGTGATGTCACCCTTGCCTTCAAGCTTGCCACCTGGCAGGCTCAAGGTCCATGCGCCTTTAGAAGCATCGGCGTTGTACCAACCCTGCTTATCGAAGTCCCCGTAGAAGCGAGTGTCA
>CAUQSW010000085.1:0-10579 GCA_963520895.1 uncultured Corynebacterium sp.
CGTACCACGTTGAAGCGGAAGTTTCCGAACATGGAAATCGTGGTGCATTCCCATGTTTCTTCGGCTGCATTAGCTTGCGCTAGGCTCGGCTGGGCGACTAATAAAACTCCGGTGTATTCCCTGGTTAACCAAGTGGTGGAATCACTAGTACTTCCCATCGAAAATGGCCAGCCGTTCTTGGTGTTGGGGCGTGATGAGCGCTCACCGGCCGAGATATGCAGCTTACTATTAGCAATGGGACAGCCAGAGGCTAGGGTAGAGGTGCTCAATGACCTTGGTTCGGCCGATGAGGACCATACGGTAGGCGATGCTGCGAACCCTCCAACAGTGGTCAGCGCCCTTAATGTTATTGCGGTTATCCCTTCTAAACGGGGATTGCCGCGTACGCCAGGGCTGGACGACGAATGTTATGACAACGATGGGCAATTGACTAAATCGCATATTAGGGCGCTAACGGTATCAGCATTGGCGCCACAGAATGGGGAAATGCTGTGGGATGTTGGTGGCGGTGCTGGCAGTATTGCCATTGAGTGCCTTCGTGCCACGGACACGGCTAAGGCGGTATGCTTTGAAATTAACGAGCGGCGTCGCCAACGGATTCTGAAAAATGCCCGTTACCTTGGCGTAGCAAACCGTCTAGCGGTTCAGGCTGGAGCTTTGGAGAACTACTCCTCGGTGCCCGTTAACCCAGACATTGTTTTCATAGGTGGTGGCTTGACCGCGGAAGGAGTTTTTGAAGGTGCATGGGACAGGCTTAAAGTTGGTGGCCGTCTGGTAGCCAATGCAGTGACTATCGAATCGGAACAGAAATTATGGAAGCTGCATGACACCTATGGTGGAGAAATATATAGATTTGATATTTCCCGCATCCATGCTGTTGGGAGCTTTCACAGTTTCAAACCCTCGCTGCCAGTAACTCAGTGGGTTGTCACTAAAGATGAACGAAAGCCATAAAAATACATGACAGTTTATTTCATTGGAGCGGGCCCTGGTGCTCCAGATCTTTTAACTATTCGTGCCCAGAAATTGATACAAACCTGCCAGGTGTGCCTGTATGCCGGTTCGATTGTCCCAGCCGAAACGTTGGCGGAAGTACCTGCTGATGCAGAACTTATTAACACCGCGCGAATGCCGTTAGACCACATCACTGAAACCATTGTTAAAGCGCATCAGGCGGGTAAAGATATTGCTCGCCTGCATTCGGGTGACCCCGCAATTTACTCTGCGGTGGCAGAGCAAGCCCGACGCCTAGTCGACCATGGGATTGACTATGAGATTGTGCCGGGCGTGCCGTCATTTTCCGCCGCGGCCGCAGCGATAGGGCATGAATTAACGGTGCCTACTATTGGCCAAACCGTGATATTAACGCGGGTGTCTGGCAGGGCTTCTGCCATGCCAGCTGGGGAGGATTTAGCCACGCTAGGGCAGTCGAGGGCAACGATGTGTATTCATCTTGCTGCGCATGATATTCACCGGGTGGTTGAAGAGTTGATACCACTGTACGGATCCGATTGCCCCGTCGCAGTAGTGGCTTTTGCTTCTCGCCCAGAACAACAGATAATCCGAGGCCAACTTTCAGATATAGCAGCCAGTGTGCAAGAAGCTGGCATTACGCGCACAGCGGTTATCATCGTCGGCAAGGTGCTCAGCGCCGAAGGATTCCCCGATTCTTTCCTATATTCTGATAACCGCCCCCGCGATGAGGAAGGCCGAACGATTCCATGCATGCACTGATATTAGGCGGTACAGCGGAAGGAAGAGAGTTAGCGCAGCAGCTTGTCGACGACGGCTGGGACGTGACCAGTTCCTTAGCCGGAAGGGTAGATAATCCGCGTTTGCCGGTAGGAAGTGTTCGTATCGGTGGATTCGGCGGCCCAGCAGGTCTAACAAAATGGCTGCTTGATAATAGGGTAGAGGTGATTTTTGATGCCACCCACCCCTTTGCCGAACGTATTTCGCTTTCGGCGGCAGAAGCTGCCCGGGCAACCGGTATTCCGTTGATTGCGCTGCATCGCCCACCATGGGAACCGCAGCCGCGGGATATCTGGATTCCAGTTTCAAATATGACAACTGCCGCAGAACTGGCGGCTAGGGATTACCATCATGTGTTTTTGACCATCGGTAGGCAGCAGCTCGCTCCCTTTGCTGCGGATCCTTATAATTTCTATTTAATCCGCACTGTCGACCCACCAGAAGTTGCCGTTCCTAAACGTCATCGCATTATTCTTTCCCGCGGACCATTCACGGTTGCGGAAGAAAAGAAGCTGATGAAAGACAACCAAATTGACTGTTTGGTTACCAAAAATTCAGGTGGGGCGATGACTCACGCCAAATTAGACGCAGCTAGGGAATTAGGCATTCCGGTGCTTATGGTGCAGCGTCCAGAACCACCGAAAGTGGCCATAGTAGTTCATACGGTTGCCGAAGCTCTAGCTGAAGTTGACTAGGGCTTAAAACACTGGTGCGTTATTAGCGTGGCTTTAAATTTTGACAATATTATATAAAGCCACGCGCAATGGCCCCAGCAGCACACTCACCACACCCATGATGGCGATGATGGTCAACACGGTTTGCGTGGTGCCGGTTTGGCTGTCAAACCATCGTTCCCGTTCCGCGCTGGAGTCACTAATTTTGAGTTTTTTCGCGCTAGAGGAAGTGTTCTTTGTTTCCTGAATATCCTGATCCGCAGCGCTAGAATCCACTGAGGCTGCAGAGGAATTAGTCATCTCCTCGACAGAGGTTTGCTGAGGCATGTCCACCGCCTGGGCAATTGGTTGACCGCTCAACAGCAATGCGCTTAGCAGAACCGATGTAATAGCTTTAGCGCAGGCGGTGCGTTTCAAAGCAAACTCCTTATAAACCGGGAAAGAACCAAACAAAAGTAACAACGATCAGGTTAGTACAACTGGGGCCGTTTAGTCATATTTTCTACTGGTATATACCCTGGTATGCCCAGTTTCTGATCGATACATCCTGGTAGTCGAAGCTCCGATAATGACCATGGTCCGCATATCCACTATGTCGGGGTTGAAATCTTTTAATGTTGTAATGGTCAACTTTTCGTCACTGCTGCCCACCGCACGGGCGACGATCACCGGGGTATCTGGCTGCTGGTATTCCAGGACAATCTCTTGTAGCCTTGCCACTTGCCAGCGGCGTTCCTTCGACGCAGGATTATAAACAGCAAATGCCATGTCAGCGCCAGCTAATGCGCGAATCCGCTGTTCCACCACAGTAAATGGTTTAAGCCGATCTGATAACGAAATCATGCCGAAATCATGCCCCAAGGGCGCACCAACCCGCGATGCAACTGCTTGCGCGGCAGTCATTCCCGGCACCACTCTAACTGGGACATTTCGCCATTGGTCATCGTTAGCGGTTTCCAATACGGCTGCGGCCATAGCAAACACCCCTGGATCACCGGAGGACACAACGGCAACCCGACGACCTCGTTTTGCTAAATCCAAAGCCATGGCAGCACGTTCGGCTTCCACTTTATTATCTGAAAGGTGTCGACGCTGGCCAGGTCGCATTGGCACCCGGTTAACATAAGTGGTGTAACCAACAATATCGGTGGCTTGTTTTAATTCAGCCAATACTTCCGGGGTGGTCCAATAATCAGCGCCTGGCCCCAAGCCAACTACTACGACTTCGCCAGGTTGCTGGATGTCACCGGTTGACTCTTCTGATGCACCAAAGCCATGTTTTTGTGAGGGAACCACCGCAACAGAGAAGTAGGGGATTGTGGATTCTTCAGCATCCAATAGTGGAGTAGCAGATTCACCTGATAATCCCACCCGGCTTACTACATAAGCGCGTTCTGCTTTGCCAGCTTCGATTAATGCCTGTTTAACCTTGCCAAAGGTACGGCCTAGCTTCATGATGACGGCGCAGTCTGTCTCCAGTAATTGCTGTACTAGGGTTGCCTTGTCGACGGTGCCAGGAATAATCGTAAGAATTTCTTCATCCTCGCACAATGGGGTACCTAGAAAATCAGCCGCCGCAGTTACTGAAGGGATTCCCGGAATAATTTCCGTGGGATAATCATCGGCCAACATGCGGTGTAAATGCTGGAAAGAACTGTAGAGCATGGGGTCACCTAATGCTAATACAGCTACAGTTTTCCCAGCATCCAGATGCGCCCGTAATCGCGCTGCCGCCCGAAGATAAAACTCGGCCATTGCTCCCGCATAGCCACCCGGATGGGAGGTATCACCAGTTGTGATAGGGTACTCCAACAACTCCAATTCATGATGGCTGTCTATATATGGTTCGGCTATAGCACGTGCAGTGGAACTGCCTGAGGGACGCGCATGAAAGGCGATAACATCTGCGCGTTTGAGAACATTCACTGCCTTTACTGTCAACAGTTCCGGGTCACCTGGACCAACGCCTACGCCAATTAAGGTCCCAATTAAATTATTCATGGCTAAATTACTAGACATCCTTGCTTATGACAGTGTTTCAACGAGGAAGTATTTCTTCTTCCGCAGCCAACGCATTAATGGCAGCACAAGTAATGGCAGAGCCACCTCGCCGGCCAAGTACAGTAAGAAACTCAGTACCAACCGACTGCGCGACGTCAGCCAAGGCTTGCTTAGATTCTGCAGCTCCGATGAACCCCACTGGGATCCCCAAGATAGCCGCTGGCCTAGGCCGGTTAGGATCTTTAGCTAGCCAGTTAAGCAGATGGAATAGGGCAGTGGGGGCGTTGCCAATTGCAACGATAGCGCCGTCGATAAGCGGTGCCCATAGTTCAACAGCTGCAGCAGTACGAGTAGTGCTTAGTTGTTTCGCCAAATCTTTTACTTGAGGATCCTGCAAGGTGCACACTACCTCGTTGTCTTTTGGCAGGCGCGAACGGGTAATACCCGAGCGAACCATATTGACATCAACCAAAATAGGTTTGCCCTTTTTAAGGGCAGCACGTGCCGCTGAGACTAGTTGCGGAGAAAAGACAATATCTTCAGCCAAGTCCGTTTGCCCAGCAGCATGAATCATACGTACCGCAACCTGAGCTTGTTCAGGAGTAAAGGCGGTCAAGTCTGCTTCTTCTCGAATGGTGGCAAAAGACTGCCGATAGATTTCATCACCATCGGTGATGAAATCAAACTGAAACTCGCTCATCTACTCGTTACCTCATACTCTCCATCAGCTACCGCCACATATTCTGTGTGGCTTAACAACGGGTGTCCACAGCGCCGTTCACATCCAGAAAAGTGCACTAGGCCTTCTGGAATTGCTGCAGATTGAATCATAGCAATCGCATCGTCCCGAGTACGAGAATGCGATTTGCCGCAGCCCGGCAAACCAGTGCAGGCAGTCACCCGCAGCCAGGGTGAGTTGTGATCAAAAATCAATCCCATAGGTGCGAGCACCCGAACTACCGCTTCAGCTTCCGCCTCATCAAGGTCATGGATCACTAAAGAAGCCCAAGGAGTAATAGAGGTAGGCTTGTCTATAGCAGCAAGCACCTGCGCAACCTGAGCGCTTAAGAAGCCAAACCGCAGCCCAGCAGCTAAGGCCACGTGGGATTCACCGGTATTGACAGCCTGACTAAGCCACCCGACTGGACGGGAATCAGCTAATGATGGTGTTGCAGACTTTGTCGCCGTGATTGCAGTAACGGCAGGGTGTTTTGTTATTTCTGCGACAATCTGAGCCACGACCTCTGGCTTTTCCCGCATACGCCAACTGCTGCCGCGTGATTGCTGCCATAATTGTGCAGCTTTTACCAAAACATCCGGTATATCCGTGGCACTTGTAACCAGCAAAGGCTGCAATTCACCAGCCATAATCACTTGGTAGCCAGGGTTTTGGTGTAACACCCCAAAATCAGGACGGTGACTGTAAATATCGCCGTTTCCAGCATCAATACCAAATAGTGTGCGGCCAGAAAGCCCGGCAACAATCTCGTTAGCCAATAAGGCTTGGTCCAAGCGATCTGTGATTTCCCACAATTGTGGACTTAACGGGGAGGCGAGAATATTCCGTATTTTGTCGTGCTTCCGGGAAGGAAGAAACCCTGCCTTCTCCACGCGGTCGAGGAAACTAGCCTGGTTCTCAATACCACGAAACTGCATATTCCCCCTGGTAGTGATGTGGATAAACCCATCACCTAATTCAGTAGCAATCTGCGCAATAGTTTCCCACTGATCAGATAGCACCCTGCCGCCAGGAAACCGCACCCTACCAATGGCGCCATCTTCCGCTTGGTGCAAAACAAGTGCGCCAGGACACATATCACCTCGGCTGCGATCGGGGTGGGAGATTAAAACACTAGGGTCACCAGCTAGATTAACAGCGCAATTGTTTCCTGTGCTGTTGTTGGGCTGGATATTATTGGTGATCATGATTGTAAATTCTACTGCCACTTTTATTGTAAAAGAGTGTGACATTGGTAGCCCACAACGCAAATAGCACTAGGAAAAACGACGAGTCCAGCGCTGTTCATCCATAGGCGTGGTATCGCTTTAATTTTTCAAACCCGCAGTCTAAAAGCGTGAAGTCACTAGGTGCGTTCATGGCAGGCTGCCCTGTGATTATCTGAGTAGTACTGATCCCAACGACTCCACACGAAGCTAGTTGGCTTTTTAAAGAAGGGTTCGCTTTTTACAGGGCAAGGAGATAAGCATGATCGGCCTTAGGTGATCTAGGCCAAAGAAGCTGACCTTGTAGCTTGAGTCAAGGTGTTTGGCACTTAACAATCCGCTAAGGTTTAACTGTTGCCTTCGTTTGTGAATCTCGGTGGAATTCCGAGGCGGTCGCGCCACTGTCATAGTCAGACCACAATACGAATGTGATTCCTTAAGTGATGCACACAGTATGGTTTGATACCGCTAGCATCATTTGAGTCTTAAGCGTTGCTGCCTACGGTTGAGTCATCACCGCGGCATAAAGGCGCGTCACCTTTATCGCTTGGAAAGGACCTAATAACAGATGCTGACCATACTATCTACCTCAGATACTGACTTATTATCGGCTAAAGCCGCAGGTGAGGTAGAAAATGTTGAATACCAATTCGCAAATCCGAATTTCCTCAACAAAGAGTCTCTAGCAGAACTGATCAAAACGACTGATATTTTTGTCGTTCGGCTACTGGGAGGAAAACGGGCATGGGAATGGGGGTTAGAAGAACTTATTTCCTCTGCTAAACCCTTGGTAGTTGTTTCCGGCGAACTAGCGGTAGATGCTGAGTTAACTGAAATCTCCACACCGCCCGCCGGAGTGGTCACCACCGCCCACACGTATATTGCCGAAGGTGGAAAGGAAAATCTTGTTCACCTCCACCACTTCTTGTCCGATACCTTATTGCTTACCGGCTTAGGTTTCGAAAAGCCTAAGCAGATGCCGCAATGGGGATTGTTGGAGCCATCGCTAACAGATTCTAAAAAGACGTGGGATCTAGGCCCGCATGCCCCCAAAGTGGGCATCATTTATTACCGCGCGCAGCACTTAGCTGGGAATACTGCTTATATCCACGCGCTTGCTGATGCTTTAAATGCCGCAGGCGCCAGCGCTGTTCCCTATTTTGTTACCTCGCTCAGGCAGGCCCCGAGCGAGCTCATGGCTGAACTGTCGCGCTGTGATGCGTTAATAACCACAGTATTAGCTGCAGGTGGTTCCAAACCAGCAGCCCAAGCAGGTGGTGAAGATGACACATGGGACGTTGGTCAGCTGGCGGCCCTGGACATTCCGATTATCCAAGGCCTCGCACTAACGAATTCTCGTACCGAGTGGCAGGAATCTGACGAAGGATTGAGCCCAGTTGATGTGGCTTCCCAAATCGCCGTTCCAGAATTTGATGGCCGCATCATATCGGTACCGTTTTCCTTTAAAGAGTACGATACCGCAGGTCTGATTTCGTATGTGCCAGATGAAGAACGGTGCGCTCGGCTTGCTGGTATTGCATACCGATATGCACGGCTACGCAGTATCCCTAATGCGGAGAAAAAACTCGTCGTCATGCTCTCGGCTTATCCCACCAAACATGCCCGGATCGGAAATGCAGTCGGACTTGATACGCCCCTGTCAACCCTGAAATTGCTGCGAGCACTGGAAGAAGCTGGCTATCACCTCGGAGATA
This sequence comes from uncultured Corynebacterium sp., assembly GCA_963520895.1. Classification (GTDB taxonomy): domain Bacteria; phylum Actinomycetota; class Actinomycetes; order Mycobacteriales; family Mycobacteriaceae; genus Corynebacterium. The sequence continues at coordinate 8,087 of CAUQSW010000085.1, forward strand.
CAGCTGACATACCAGGTTACAGCCCAGCAGGCCAAGCGGAAGACCAGTTAAACGGCGATGCCTTTATGCATGCTGTGATTGCCGCAGGTGGACACGATCCTGAATGGTTAACAGAAGCGGTATTGGAGAATAACCCACTGCGACTGAGCGCCACCGACTATCAAAAATTCTTCGACACATTGCCTGCGGAAATGCAAGAAGAAATGACCGAGCATTGGGGGGTGGCACCCGGGACGCACTATGTTAATCCTGCCACCAAGGAGATTTACGTCGCAGGTTTGCAGTTTGGGAATGTAGTCGTAATGGTGCAGCCACCACGGGGCTTTGGTGAAAACCCGGTAGGTATTTACCATGATCCAGACTTGCCTGCTAATCACCATTATTTGGGAACCTATTTTTGGCTGCGGGAGATCTTCGGTGCCGATGCCATTGTCCATATGGGTAAACACGGCAATATGGAATGGCTGCCTGGTAAAAATGCGGGCCTGTCGGCACAGTGCTATCCCGATCAAGCCATCGCTGATCTACCACTGATCTACCCATTCTTGGTAAATGACCCAGGCGAGGGAACCCAAGCAAAACGGCGTGCTCACGCCACGTTGGTAGATCACATGATTCCTCCCATGGCGCGCGCCGAATCCTACGGGGACATCACCCGCCTAGAACAGTTGCTGGATGAGCACGCCACGATCGCGGCAATGGATCCGGCCAAACTTCCTGCGATCCGTCAAGAAATCTGGACCTTGTTGCAGGCAGCAAAAATGGATCGGGATCTTGGCTGGGAACAGCGGCCTGATGAAGATACCTTCGATGACAAAATGATGGAAATCGATGGTTGGCTATGTGAAATTAAAGACGTTGCGATTCGCGGTGGCCTACATGTCTTGGGAACAGCGGTCACTGGTGACCTGCGCGTGGAACTAGTACTAGCCATGCTGCGCTCCCGGCAGTTGTGGGGTGGTGAGCAAGCAGTACTAGGGTTGCGCGAAGCTTTAGGGTTGTCAGAAAAAGGCGATGAAAACCGGCACCGAGTCGATACCGTGGAAAAAACCGCAAAGCAACTACTTGCTCAATTGGAAGCTGTTGGCTGGGATAGCAATCAGGTCAGCACTATCACTGAGAAAGCACTCGCTGCAGGGGAGTTGTTCCCGACCACTGATAAAGAACAACTGGACTCACTACTGCGTTTCGCATGCGCAGAAATAGTGCCTAGGCTAGCTGGGGCCCAACGAGAGATTCCCCAGGTCTTGAATGCATTAGACGGAGGGTTTATTGAGGCAGGCCCGTCGGGTTCTCCTATGCGCGGACTGATTAATGTGCTGCCTACCGGACGTAATTTCTACTCGGTCGATCCGAAATCGCTACCATCCCGCTTAGCGTGGGAAACCGGCCAGTTATTGGCGGACTCTTTGATTGAGCGCTACCAAACTGAACACGGCGAGTACCCCAAGTCCGTTGGTTTGTCGGTATGGGGAACTTCCGCTATGCGCACTTCGGGCGACGATATCGCCGAAGTTTTCGCCCTTCTAGGAGTGCGGCCAGTGTGGGATGAAGCTTCCCGCCGCGTGATAGACCTTGAGGTTATTCCGTTAGAAGAACTCGGACGGCCCAGAATTGATACGACGGTTCGCATCTCTGGCTTTTTCCGAGACGCCTTCCCACACGTTCTAGCGTTGCTCGACGATGCCGTTCAACTGGTAGCGGCGCTCGATGAGCCAGTAGAAATGAATTTCGTTAAGGCACACGCCTCCCAAGATGCGGTGGCCACCGGGGGACATGTTCGGCGCATCTTCGGCTCCAAGCCAGGCACCTATGGAGCTGGGCTGTTGCAACTCATTGAGTCTGGCAATTGGCGTGACGATAACGACCTCGCGGAAGTCTATACCGCCTGGGGTGGTTATGCATATGGACGCAATCTTGATGGGGTAGCAGCAGCTGAAGATATGCGCACTGCTTATCGACGCATCCAGGTAGCAGCAAAAAATGTTGATTCCAAAGAACACGATATTGCTGATTCCGATGATTATTTCCAGTTCCACGGCGGTATGGTTGCTACTGTTCGTGCGTTAACTGGCGCGGATCCAGAAGCCTATATCGGTGACTCCACTCGCCACGAAACGGTAAAAACCCGCACGTTGCACGAGGAATCACGTCGAGTATTTCGAGCCCGAGTGGTCAATCCACGATGGATCGCAGCTATGCGTAACCACGGTTACAAAGGCGCTTTTGAGATGAGTGCTACTGTGGACTACCTCTTTGGCTACGATGCCACCACGGGACTGATGGAAGATTGGATGTACGAAACACTGACCGAAACCTATGTTGCTGACGAAGTGAATCGGGAGTTCTTCCAAACCTCCAATCCTTGGGCGTTACGGGATATTTCCGAACGCCTACTGGAAGCAGCTGATCGCAAGCTCTGGGAGAATCCTTCCCCAGAAGCTTTAGAAACTTTGCGTTCCACATTCCTAGAAATGGAAGGCAATCTAGAAG
>CAUQSW010000086.1:0-9749 GCA_963520895.1 uncultured Corynebacterium sp.
GCAAAGACGGCAAACGCCGCCTCACCGCAGCCTTCAACACACCGGTAGCAGCACGCATCGACACCATACTCCACCGCTTAGCAGAACGCTTAAAACGAAACAACCCCACACTGCAGTACGACCAGGCGTATGCCCAAGCACTGATCCACAAACTCACCGGTAGTGACAGTGATGCTGGTAATGCTGATAGCGAGGGGTTGTTTGGGCCGATGTTCATGATCCCGACCACCTGCCACTTCCATAATGACGGCACCATCACCACCACCGACGGCGCCCACGTAAACATCTGCGATGTAGTAAACGAAAAAATCCGTGATGCTGGGTGGGCCGCAGTCACCAGCACCACCGACGACTCCCCCACCATCCCACTGGTAACCGGGTTAGTAAAAGTCCGGCGCCGGTTCGCCACAGAACCCCAACGCCTCGCCGCCATCCTAGAACACCTCGTATGCACCTGGCCTGGGTGTGATGTGCCAGCAGCCAAATGCCAGATCCACCACATCACCGCCTACCACCACGGCGGACTAACAACAGGCACTAATCTCGCCCCGTTATGTAAACACCACAACGGGAAAAACGACGACAACCCACACCACCACCGCAACGGACACATCGAACGCGACCCACACACCGGCAGGCCAGGACTACGCCGACACCCAAACACACCCCTAGAATTCAACACCCACCCACTGACCCACAAAACCCTCTAACCAAGGGGCCCAAACACACCAAAAGCCGAGGCACCACACGTGCCCCGGCCAAAACCCACGCCCAAAAACAGGGATGGTTAGTCGACTTGAGTAGCTTCCTCTGGGGTTACCACTTCAGAAGCACGAATGACTTCTTCCTGTGCCAATTCAGCGGGGGTTGGCTCTTCAAAACCTGGCAGCGGCTTGGGCCTAGCGGTAAAGACAAAGGATGCCTTGTCGGTATCTTTGCTTTCACCATCCCAGCCTTCCACACCAACTTGGATGATTTCACCAGCGCCAAACTCACCAAAGAGGATTTTCTCACTGAGGACGTCTTCGATCTCGCGTTGGATGGTGCGACGCAGCGGCCGTGCACCCAGCACTGGGTCGAAACCACGCTTGGCAAGCAGTTTCTTGGCGATATCGGACAGTTCGATACCCATATCCTTGGCTACCAGGGCGTTTTCCACGCGGCCAATGAGTAGGTCGACCATTTCCACGATTTGCTCTTGGGTGAGCTGGTGGAAGACCACGATGTCGTCAATACGGTTGAGGAATTCTGGTCGGAAGTGCTTTTTAAGCTCGTCGTTGACCTTGTTCTTCATGCGTTCATATTGTCCGTCTGCATCGTGTTCGCCCACGGCGCTAAAGCCCATACCCACGGCCTTGGAGATGTCCTGGGTCCCGAGGTTTGAGGTGAAGATCAGCACTGTATTTTTGAAATCTACGATGCGGCCTTGGCCATCGGTAAGGCGGCCGTCTTCCAAAACCTGCAGCAAGGTGTTGTAGATCTCTTTGTGCGCTTTCTCGATTTCGTCGAAAAGCACAACCGAGAAGGGCTTGCGGCGTACCTTTTCGGTCAGCTGGCCACCCTCTTCGTAACCCACATATCCGGGAGGGGCGCCGAAGAGGCGGGACGCGGTGAAGCGGTCGTGGAATTCGCCCATGTCGATTTGGATCAGGGCGTCGTCCTCGCCGAAGAGGAAATTCGCCAACGCCTTGGACAGCTCGGTCTTACCCACGCCGGAGGGACCAGCGAAGATGAACGAACCGGAGGGGCGGCGGGGATCTTTCAGCCCGGCGCGGGTACGGCGAATGGCACGGGAAACTGCCTTAACCGCATCATCTTGACCGATGATCCGCTTATGCAGCTCATCCTCCATGTGCAGCAGCCGGGAGGATTCTTCCTCGGTGAGCTTGAATACTGGAATGCCGGTCCAATGCGCTAGCACCTCGGCGATTTGCTCCTCGCCCACCTCAGCAATGTCTTCCAGCTCGCCGGAACGCCACTGCTTTTCCTTCTCGGCACGCTCTTCGCCTAGACGACGCTCTTGGTCGCGCAGACCGGCGGCCTTTTCGAAATCCTGGGCGTCGATCGCGGCTTCTTTTTGCTTACGGACGGCAGCGATCCGCTCGTCCACCTCGCGTATACCCTCGGGTGCGGTCATGCGTTTAATACGCATCCTGGCGCCGGCCTCGTCAATGAGATCCACCGCTTTATCAGGCAGGAACCGGTCGTTGATATAACGATCCGACAGGTTGGCTGCCGTAGTAAGTGCACCATCCGTAATAGATACGCGGTGATGCGCCTCGTAACGGTCGCGTAGGCCTTTAAGAATCTCAATGGTCAGCTGCACCGAAGGCTCAGGCACCTGGACGGGCTGGAAGCGTCGCTCTAGCGCGGCATCCTTTTCAATGTGCTTGCGGTACTCATCTAGGGTGGTGGCACCAATGGTTTGTAGTTCGCCACGCGCCAGCTTGGGCTTGAGCAGCGACGCCGCGTCAATAGCGCCTTCTGCCGCACCAGCACCGACCAACGTATGAATCTCGTCGATGAACAAAATGATATCGCCGCGCTGATTGATCTCCTTGAGCACCTTCTTGAGGCGTTCCTCGAAATCACCTCGGTAGCGGGAACCCGCCACCAATGAGCCTAAATCTAAAGAATAAACCTGCTTATCCTTTAAGGTCTCCGGCACTTTGCCATTAACGATGTCTAAAGCCAAGCCCTCAACCACGGCGGTTTTACCCACACCGGGCTCACCGATGAGCACTGGGTTGTTTTTGGTGCGCCGCGAAAGCACTTGCATAATGCGCTCTATTTCCTGCTCGCGGCCCACCACCGGATCAAGCTTGCCTTCTTTAGCGGCTTGGGTGAGGTTGCGGCCGAATTGGTCCAGCACCAACGAATTAGAACGCTCGCCGCTGCTACGACCCCCGCGAGTAGCGGAAGCACCAGGGCCTGCGCCGGCACCAATGGCGTCGCCGGAGTCCTTGTTTGCTTCTGGGCTATCGCCGCCTTCGTAACCGGATAGCAACTGAATAACCTGCTGGCGCACCCTAGGCAGGTCTGCCCCTAACTTAACGAGCACCTGGGCCGCGACGCCTTCGCCTTCGCGAATGAGACCGAGGAGTAAAAACTCGGTGCCAATGTACTTATGGCCCATTTGCAGGCCTTCACGCAAGGACAGTTCCAGTACCTTCTTGGCGCGGGGAGTAAAGGGAATGTGGCCCACGGGTGGTTCGGTACCTTGCCCGATGATTTCTTCTACTTCTTGGCGTACCGCTTCTAGCGAAATGCCCATGGATTCCAGGGCTTTGGCGGCCACGCCTTCGCCTTCGTGGATTAGGCCGAGCAGGATGTGCTCGGTGCCAATGTAATTGTGGTTAAGCCCGCGTGCCTCTTCTTGGGCAAGCACGATGACTCGGCGTGCACGGTCGGTGAAACGCTCGAACATGTTCACTTCCTTTTCATCTTTATCTCGACTAATGCCTTCACTTTATCCGCTAACGGTCGTAATGTATGCCCCGCATCTAGCCCAAAACCGGACGGTTTTATTAAACACGCAGTTCATAGGCAGTTTTTGCAGCTGTACGCCTGTAGCGAACACTCGCTTTGTGGTTGTTCGTATAGCGCAGGGCGGCTAGCTCCCCTAAGGAACTTTACCCCAATCCTGAGAAAAAACTTTGAGACGATTATGACAATTTAAAGAGTTTGATTAAAGTACATAGCGAACCATGTGACATGTCTACAATCCAGACACGGTCAGCGTGGCAAATGAACTAATAAGCACTACAAATATGGTAAATGAATATGAACTAACTCCCCCATAGGACCTTGGGTCGGACCGACATCCCCCGAGGACCCCTCATGTAATTGCAAAAATAATCGCATAGAAACCTGAGAAAACTTCTTAATTTTCAGCAGGTCCTTAGAATTAACCAAGTGGAAACTGAGATGAGCAACCAACAAGAACAAGATCCTGGACTGCCTACAGCCGCCGAGCTGCCAGAATACTTTCAAACAACTTACGAATTCGACTATCACGCCGCCGCCAGCACCTACCAGCAGTGGAAGAAGTCACGGCTGGCAGGTGGCCCGCATTGCGGAATCGCTAGTCGGATTTAGCAGGGAATTTAATCAATACTGCAACCACAACCGCTGCTACTCCCAACACCGTTCCCACGAGAAATGCGGTGGTGGTGCCCACGCGGGTGGCGTCGACAAGCGGGAGGTCGCTGTTTGCGTTGATACCTTGAGTAAGCATGGCTACCAGCAGCGCAATGCCCACTGCACCAGATAGCTGCTCCAGCGTTGATAGTGCCGCGGAGCCGTGACCGTAGAGATGTTGAGGCAGCACGCCGAGCGAGGCGGTAAACAGCGGGGTCATAGATAGTGCTAAACCCAAAGCTGTGCAGCCAAACAGGCAGGCCGTAATGATAACGACCACCTGAGGATCGCGGCCGAAGTGGGTCAACGCGGCTAGGGCAATCACCGCGGATAGCAGGATCAACGAACCTAGGGTAATCAGCGGTTTCGGGCCGAATTTGTCATAAAGACGGCCGACGAAGGGGGAAGCAACAGCCTGCACCAATCCGCCCGGCATGACCACGAGGCCGGAGATTACGGTGGTTTGCAGCAGGGCATCTTGCAGGTAGATGGGCAATATGGTGACCATGCCGAGGTACAGGCCGAATAGGATCATCATTAAGACAATGGACAGGCCGAAAGACGGTTGTTGGAAAACTCGTAAATCCAATAGGGCTTTGTCCTCTTGCGCAAGCCGGAATTGCCGTTTGGCGAAAATCGCAACAATAACCAGCCCGGTAAGCCCAATGAGCACGTGCTGTAAACCGCTACCGGTCATAATGATGTCAATGCTGCTGAGACCGTAGACCAGACCGCCAAAACCAAATGCCGCCAAAACCACCGAGAGGAAATCCAGCGGCTTGTTACGAGTTTCGCCAATATTGCTGATCCATTTCCAACCGGCCAGCATAGTCACGGCTGAAATTGGAACCATGAACCAGAAAATGTAATGCCAGGTGTAGAACCTCAAAATCAAACCGGACACCGTAGGTCCCATGGCCGGTGCCAGCGAAATAACAATAGGGATTAAGCCCATCACGGCACCCCGCCGGTGCGGTGGCACCACAGTCATGACGGTGGTCATTAACAACGGCATTACTAACGACGTACTCGCCGCCTGCAGCACGCGGCCTAACAGCAGCAGCAAAAACGTTGGTGCTACTGCTGCTACTAGGGTGCCGCTTAGGAAAAACACAAAGGCCGCGGTAAAAACCTGGCGAGTAGTCAGCCGCTCAATCAGATAACCTGTGGTAGGAATCACCACCGCCATGGTCAAAAGGAAACCCGTTGTCAGCCACTGCGCCGTCGCCGCAGTTATATCAAAATCCTTCATTATTGATGGCAGCGCCACCGACAACGTGGTTTCATTAAGAATCATCACAGTCACCGAAACCACTAAAACCACCAGGACAATCTTTTCTGACCTGGTCATTTCTCGAAGTTCGGTGGATTGCGTTTCTGTCATTATCTACTCCCTCATTACAGCAAGAAGTAAACGATACACCTTAAGGGCTTGTTGTGGTAACTTCGGCACCTGCAACAATATCTTTGGTAGCAAAACAACCAAGCCGGGTGGCGCCCGCCTCGATCATGGCCAGCGCAGTAGCGGTATCGCGAATGCCCCCGGAAGCCTTAATTCCCAATTGCCTGCCGACGGTTTCCGCCATTAACCGCACCGCGTGCATGCTCGCGCCCCCAGCTGGGTGGAAAATCTAGGCGGTATGTTGATGCCTATTTCTGTTCTCTGCGTTTCTTCTTCCGGCGTTTTCTGTAGTTGGTCATGCTAAGGAGTATCCATATCCCGCAAGTTATTGCGAGAAACACACCCCAGTCCATGTACAAGAAATCGAAATTCATCTGCTATCACCATCATGCGTCTTTACATACCCGTTCTTTGGTAGCGTTGCATCCGAACATACCGATGAGACCTAGAACTGCCGCGCAACTTAGCCCACCAATGCCAGTTGTGAAACCTAAAATTGCACATGCTGACCAACCTGCAACTCCTCCACCAACTGCACAAAGCGATTCAACACTTCTGACACAAGCATCGTGAGCGGTTCCGTAGTTAGGTCTTTGCGTTTGGTAAACAGAGTTTATAACCGCCCCCTCTTGATTTATCGTTCCTGCCCAGATCAACTTTCCATCGGAAACTACACTGGCATCAATGTTTTCTTGGTCTTGGTTGGGTGACAAGTAATACTGCTGATCAATCAAGATTTCAGATTCATCGACACTAATTACTTTCCGATCGACCACTTGAGTATCATTGCTATCTTGCGAAGCATACGCAATAAAGATGTCCTCATTGCGTTTTTCAACAACATAATCTTCAGAAAAATCGAATGTGAGGCCATCTACGAGTTGCGCCCCACTATCTTGGAGCGCTTTTGATTCAGTGTCATTTAACTCAGGGGTGAAATTCTCAGGAGCAGAAGACTCCATTATTGAGAGTACTTCTTTACGCTCATTATCATTTGCCATTTCGATTCCTGCAGCCTCAGCCTGTGAGTTGTCAACAGCTGAAGCTTCAACTATCGAGCCAAAAGATAACAACAGCGACAAAGCTGTGATTAGCGACGTGAGCATTTTTGAAGGGGTGACATGTGATATCTACCTTCTTTCGGTATGAAGAGTGTACGCCACTCACCATACTGACAGAATTATATAACGTCTACCCTTTTATTCAATTGCTTACTACCTATAACTAACCACCTGGCACAACCTACCGCTCCGGCTTCACCATAGGAAACAGCACTGTTTCCCGAATACCCAGGCCGGTCAACGCCATCAGAAGCCGGTCGATCCCCATACCGGTACCAGCAGTCGGGGGCATGCCTTGTTCCATAGCGGCGAGGAAGTCCTCGTCCAACACCATGGCTTCATCGTCGCCACCTGCGGCAAGGCGGGCTTGGTCTTCGAAACGTTCCCGTTGAATCACCGGATCAACCAGTTCGGAGTAACCGGTTGCCAGCTCAAAGCCTCGTATATACAGGTCCCACTTCTCAGTCACCCCAGGAATGGAACGGTGCTGCCTCGTTAGCGGTGAGGTTTCCACTGGGAAGTTACGCACAAAGATCGGGCCTTCGAGCTGGTCTTCGCATAACAGCTCCCAGATTTCCTCAACGAGCTTGCCATGCCCCCAGCCGCCCGTTTCTGGTACGGCGAGGCCAATCACCTTAGCCAACGCCTTGAGTTCTTCCACCGTGGAGTCGATGGTGACTTCCGGCTGGCCAGGGAATTTACGCTGCAGCGCCTCGTTAAGCGAGGGGTACATTTCGATTACCGGCCAGTCGCCGCCGACGTCGTAGGTGGTGCCGTCGGCAAGCGTGACGGTGGTGGAGCCGAAAACGTCGATGGCGACCTGCTGCACGAGGTTCTTAATGAGCTCCGCGCAGTCTTCGTAAGTGCCCCACGCCTGGTAAGTTTCCAGCATGGAGAATTCGGGCGAGTGGGAAGAATCCACGCCCTCGTTGCGGAAGTTGCGGTTGACCTCGAAAACCCGCTCAATGCCGCCAACGACGCAGCGCTTGAGATACAGCTCGGGGGCGATCCGCAGATACAGATCAATATCGAGGGCGTTGGAATGGGTAAGGAACGGCCGTGCCGCCGCCCCACCATGCAAGGTCTGCAGCATCGGGGTTTCTACCTCCACGAAGCCCTGCGACTCCAAATAATTACGCAGCGCCCGCATCACCTTAATACGAATCATGGCGTTTTCGCGCGCTTTTTCCCGCATAATCAGATCCGTATAGCGGTGCCTAACGCGCATGTCCTCGCTCATATCGGCAAAAGCCACCGGCAGCGGTCGCAGCGCCTTCGACGCCATATGCCAATCACTGGCCAGCACCGACAACTCGCCGCGTTTCGACGCAATCACCTTACCGCGCAACGAAACAATATCGCCCAAATCGACGTCTTGCTTCCACGCAGCCAACTTGTCCGCACCAACGACTGCCAGCGACAACATGGCCTGAATCTGGGTGCCATTGCCCTCCTGGATCGCAGCAAAGCACAGCTTGCCGGTATTACGAATGAACAACACCCGGCCAGCGATCGCCACCTCGGTATCGGTTTCATCACCGGCACGCAGGTAGGTTACCCCCTGCTCGTTGGCGGCGTCCTGGCCGTCTGCGAGCACCACGAACTTTCGACGCAGCTCGGAGATAGAGATGGTTCGATCCACGGTGACTGGGTAAGCTTCACCGCCGGAGTTTAAGATACGCTCACGTTTTTCGCGGCGGATCCGTAATTGCTCGGGCACTTCCCCATCTTTGGTGTTTTTAACGTCAGTCACGCCAACCAAGAATAGTGCATTAGCTGGGCATAGTCGAAACTCTACCACCGAGCGGCGTCAAACGTCATTAGACTGGCGTCATGATTACCGTTTGCGGCGAAGGACTCGTCGACCTCGTTCCCTTATCAGCTCTCGACTCCGAAATAAAAGACCCCCGGCTCACACCATTAGTGCCTGCCCTAGGTGGCGGCCCCTTCAACGTAGCCATCGCAGCCGCCAGGCAGGGTGAACCCACCCAGTTCTTATCCCGAGTCTCCACCGATAATTTCGGAAACTCCATTATGGATCGACTAGCCGAAGAAAACGTTGACACCTCGTTGGTACAACGCGGCCCCGAACCAACCACCTTGGCGGTGACCTCACTCAACCCCGATGGCAGCGCCTCCTATTCGTTCTATTTAGAAGGCACCGCGGACCGGCTTGTTGACCCGCCAACCGATATTACGACCGACATCGCTTGTTTTGGCACCGTCTCCCTAGCATTAGAACCCAGGCGCCTCCCACTACGCCGCGTTGCTCCGCCAGCTTTCCCAACAAGGCGCGTTCATCGCACTCGACCCCAACATCCGCCCGTTCTACGCCACCGAAGAGCACAAGAAATTCCTATACGACCTGTTGCCCTACGTAGACCTGCTTAAGCTTTCCGACGAAGAAGAGGAATTCCTTGACTCACCCCAAGCGCCAATTAAGGTGGTCACCTGCGGCGGTGATGGCGTGAAAGTCTATATAGGTAACCGCTACCTGGAAGTACCTGCACCGAAAATCACCGTGCATGACACTATTGGGGCTGGCGATACCGTTATGGGCTGCTTGCTTGCAGAAATTCACCGGCGGTGCGCTGGTGCAGCAGTAAAAGAAACAACTGCTAACTTCGATGACTCCCAGTGGACCGAAATCGCTACCTATGCCGCCACTGCGGCAGCCATTAACTGCACCCGCACCGGGGCAAACCCACCCACCCGAGCCGAACTAGAAAAAGAACTCTCCTAGCTGCCTGTTTTTGGGCGTGGGTTTTGGCCGGGTCGCTGTGGGGTGCGGCTCGGCTTTTGGGTTGGTTGCCCCTGTTTAGAGGGTTTTTCTGCTGAGGGGGTGGTTGTTGAATTCTAACGGTTGGCCTGGGTGGCGGCGTAGTCCTGGCCTGCCGGTGTGTGGGTCGCGTTCGATATGTCCGTTGCAGTGTTTTCCTGGGTTGTCGTCGTTTTTGCCGTTGTGGTGTTTACACAACGGGGCAAGATTAGTACCTGTGGTGAGTCCGCCGTGGTGGTAGGCAGTGAGGTGGTGGATCTGGCATTTCGCTGCTGGCACATCACAGCCTGGCCAGGTGCATACCAAGTGCTGCAGGATAGCCGCTAACCGTTGGGGTTCGGAGGCGAACCGGCGCCGGACTTTTACT
>CAUQSW010000087.1:0-9708 GCA_963520895.1 uncultured Corynebacterium sp.
TGCCTCTGCCAATTGGGCTACTGGGGCGCACCAGAAATATTAGCCTATGCGGTCACCATTGGTGAAATTCGCCGCCAAAGCTGGGTTTTTCGCCGCTATAGGGCGGCAATTTCCCCGGAAATTCTTAACACGTGAGCTAGACTGTTGCCCTGTGACTGATGCTAAGAACCGACTCATGCTTATCGATGGACATTCTATGGCTTTCCGGGCGTTTTTCGCTTTGCCTGCGGAGAATTTTTCCACCTCTGGCGGCCAGGCCACCAATGCGGTTTATGGGTTTTTGTCCATGCTGTCAAATTTGCTTAACGATGAGCAGCCCACTCACGTTGCTGTTGCGTTTGATATTGGTCGCACGACGTTCCGTTCTGAGCTATTCCCAGAGTACAAAGCTCAGCGTGATGCCACACCACCGGAATTTAAAGGACAAGTCCCCTTGCTTAAGGAAGTGCTAAAAGCTTTGGGCATAGTCACCATGGATAAGGAAAACTACGAGGCAGATGATATTATCGCGACCTTGGCCACGGCTGCACATCCACTGGGATATGAAACGTTAATTGTCACTGGTGACCGTGATTCTTTCCAATTGATTAATGATTCCACCACGGTGCTGTATCCCATGAAAGGGGTTTCGGTTCTGCATCGCTTCACCCCAGCCGCCGTGGAAGAAAAGTATGGGCTACGGCCAAGCCAGTACCCTGATTTTGCTGCGCTACGGGGTGACCCTTCCGATAACCTGCCTTCCATCCCAAAGGTGGGGGAGAAGACCGCTACCAAGTGGATTCTGCAGTACGGCGATCTTAATAATTTGCTCGATCATGCCGATGAAATTAAAGGTGTGGTGGGTAATAACCTGCGGGAGCATATAGAGCAAGTGCGGATGAATCGCACGTTGACGGAAATGGTGAAGGATTTAGAGCTTCCGTATTCACCGGATCAGTTGGAGTTGAAACCAGCTGACGTCAATGAAGTTGCTGCGCAGTTCGATTCCCTAGAATTTGGCATTAACTTGCGGGAACGAGTGTTAGCAGCGGTCAAAGCCGATGCTGATGTGGTTGCTGATGTGGCCACCAGCAACCAAGCCCAGGCGGTTATTGACGTTGTGGGCGTCGATAAGTGGCTAGCTGAGCGGGAAAACCAACCAATTGCCGTGTTCCTTTCTGGTCGTGCGACACCTGCTACTGGCGACGCCGAGGCGTTTGCGCTAGTTGATGAGTCCTTCCATGCCGTTACGGGGTACTTCGCCGATTTAAGTCCGAAAGAAGAAAAGGCACTTGCTACATTCTGCCAGTCAGATGCACCGAAGTTCTTCCATGAAGCAAAAGCTGTCTACCATATGCTTGCTGGTCGGGGTATTACGTTACGGGGTATTGCCCATGACACAGCGTTGGCGGCTTATCTGCTTCGACCGGGGCAGCGGACCTATGAGCTAAAAGATGTTTACCAGCGCCACCTTCAACGTCAATTAGAGGTGCAGGAGTCGGGTCAGTTATCGCTTCTCGACGCCCCCGGCACCCAGCATTTGGTAGCTGCTGGGGTGGCAATTATGGAATTGGTTCCCACCTTAGTGGCCCAGTTGCAGGAAATTGATGCTTTCGAATTGTATCTTGATCTGGAGTTACCGCTGACAACTGTGCTGGCTGAAATGGAACAAGCCGGCATCGCAGTTGATGTGCAGACCCTAGAGGAGCAACTGGAAACCTTTAAAGACCAGGTGGCGCGGGAAGAAGCAGCCGCCCGGGAGATAGCAGGTGACCCGTTGTTAAAATTAACCTCCCCGAAGCAGTTGCAGGTTGTTTTGTTCGATACGTTGGGTTTACCGAAGACGAAAAAGACCAAAACGGGTTATTCCACTGCGGCTAAAGAAATTGAAGCGTTGGCGGTCAATCATCCACATGAGTTTTTGAACCATTTGTTGGCGCATCGGGAATACCAAAAAATGAAAACCACCTTGGAAGGGTTGATAAAGGCGGTGGGCGCTGATGGGCGTATTCATACCACGTTCAACCAAACGGTAGCGTCAACAGGTAGATTGTCATCTACTGATCCGAATCTGCAGAATATCCCGGTGCGGACCGCTGCTGGGCGGAAAATTCGATCAGCTTTTGTCGTCGGTGCAGGCTATCAGGACTTGCTCACTGCAGACTATTCGCAGATTGAAATGCGAGTTATGGCGCATTTATCGCAGGATCCTGGGCTGATTGAGGCTTATAAAGAGGGCGAAGACTTACATAACTATGTTGGCGCCAAGGTCTTTGATGTTCCAGTAGATCAGGTACCCCCCGAGCTGCGCCGCCGCGTTAAAGCTATGTCGTATGGTTTGGTCTATGGACTATCGGCCTTCGGACTATCACAACAGTTGAGCATTCCCCCGGGAGAAGCTAAGCACATCATGGAGAACTATTTTGAACGGTTCGGCGGTGTGAAACGCTACCTAGATGACGTAGTGGAACAAGCCCGCAAGGATGGGTATACCGCAACTTTATTCGGACGTAGGCGGTATCTTCCCGAATTGACCTCCGATAACCGAGTGGCGCGTGAAAATGCTGAGCGGGCAGCATTAAACGCCCCCATCCAAGGTACGGCGGCTGACATCATAAAAGTGGCCATGCTGCGGGTTGATCGGAAACTAAAGGAAATCAACGCCAAATCACGAATGTTGCTGCAAGTGCATGACGAGTTGGTTTTAGAAGTGGTGCCAGAAGAATTGGAACAGGTGCGCGCTATTGTCGAAACAGAAATGGACTCGGCTATCACCTTAAATGTGCCCTTAGAGGTTTCTGCTGGCCTAGGCAAAAACTGGGAAGAAGCAGCTCACTAGGGTAGTGCTACTAGTGCGTACCGCGTTTTGCTGGTGTTTATCCGTAGTAAACTTAAGGATAACAAAGCAATAATTAATAAAGGAAGGTCGTAACATGGCGCACATGAACTGGCATGACATGGATACCACCGCTTGGGCAGGAACCGATCATGCTGCCGAAGGAGTGCAGTACTGTCTAGAGGTTATTGAGCGCCATGAGCCCCACATTCATGCGTTTGAACAGGTATTTGCTTCAGAGGCGTTGGCACTGGCAGAGGAATTGGATCGCTTACCGGTAGCCAACCGGGGACCGCTCCACGGTGTTCCGGTTGCGATCAAAGCGGAAAATGATGTTGCTGGCATCCCGACCACTTTTGGAACCATCGCCAATAGCACTCCAGCGGAGAATGATAGCGCAGTGGTACGCCGACTGAAAGCCGCCGGTGCCATTATTTTAGGAACCACCAGAATGCCTGAATGTGGTGCTTGGGCAGTTACGGAGTCACAACGCCACATCACCCGTAACCCCTTAAACCCCCACTACAGCCCTGGTGGTTCCAGCGGGGGATCAGCGGCAGCGGTCGCGGCGGGCATGGTTCCCGTCGCCATTGGTGGTGATGGTGGTGGGTCAATCCGAATACCTGCAGCATGTTGCGGATTATTTGGGTTGAAAGCCCAACGCGGCCGGATCTCCACCGCACCGGCTCCCAGCATATGGAACAATCTTAGCGTTATCGGCCCCATAACCAAATCCGCGCGCGACCTGCCGTTACTCTATACACACCTTGCAGGAAACGAAGCCACCGATGCCTATCCTGCTACAGCACCAATGATTCCAACGAGTATTTCTTTCAATCAGAAACCACAGCTGCGGGTGGGAACCTCAGTTGAGGTGAAACTACCAGGTGCCACGGTAGCAAAAGAACATAAAGACGCAGTGTACCGCGCAGCTTCCTTATTAGATGGCCAGCGTAACGAGCCAGTGACACTGCCCACCCCAACAGAAGTATTCCTGCCGCTATTTTTCGCCTCCGTAGCCGAAGAAGTAGCTGCAATGGATGATCCACACGACGTTGAATCACGCACCAAGCAGTTAACTTGGATCAACAGGTGCCTACCGCGACAAGCTAAAACATTCGCGTTGAACCGCTCCAAACATTACGAGGATCAACTGAACGAGCTGTTTAGAGAATTTGACCTCATTATCACCCCAGTTCTTGCCGTCCGACCCGCTGTTGCAGGAATACTCAACGGTACCAACGCGGTAACCGCACAAATCAAATGTGCGCCCTATGCCGCGTTTACCTCGCTGTGGAACATCACCGGACATCCAGCAATCAGCGTCCCCATCGGTAGAAGCAAACATGACGGAATGCCAGTGGCGGTGCAACTAGCAGCCGGAGCCAACCAAGAAGCACTACTGATCCAAGCTGCCGCGTTCTTATCCGCAACCCTAGGCGACGTTCATTGGTAACCCCACACTAAGCTGATTTATCCGGATTCAGGAGACTGACGTACCATTGCTTTTAAAAGTTCCATAGCCATAATTCATAAGGTGCGTCAGTGACCAATTCTCATAACGATCGTTCGCTAGTTGCTTGGCTCTACCTAGGTTCCGCCGCGACCTCAGCTTTAGGAAACGCGGTAGCAACCATCGTCTGGCCGTGGTTAGTCTTAGAACGAACCGGCGACCCCGCCGCAGCAGGAATGGTGGCCATGACCATCGCAATACCATCAATCCTGTTTGCCATCATCGGCGGTCAACTCATTGATACCTTTGGCCGAAAACCCTTAAGCGTCATCTCCGACATTATCTCCGCACTATCAATACTGGCAGTAATTGCGATAGACCAGACGCTAGGTTTAAATCTCCCATGGTTTATCATCATCGGTATCCTCGGCGCAGTAGGAGACATTCCCGGAATGGCAGCGAGGCAATCATTAGTAGCCGACGTAGCCGAAACCTCCGGAAAAACCCTCGACTGGCTAGCCGGAGCACTCCAAAGTGTCGCAGGAATCAGCTTCCTCCTAGGCCCCGCCATTGCCGGCGCATTAATAGGACTGCTTCCCATCACCAGCGTGCTGTACATAACCGCCGGATGCTCCCTCCTTGCTGCCGTTCTCACCATGCTGCTTCGGTTACAACCAACCACCACCACCGCTACCCAAGACCCGACACAAACCAATGTCTTTTCCGACTGGAAAGCATGGGCCGACATACTAGCCGACGCCCAAGTCCAACTATTAGCAGCCACCAGCTTCGTTTCCTCCATTTTGGTAGCACCATACCTAATGGTGTTGCTGCCAGCACATTTCCAATCCATCGACAGCCCCGGCTACCTCGGAGTAGCCATGTCTGGATACGCCCTAGGGCTCATCATCTGCGGGTTAATCATCGGCCAGATCGGCACCGACAAACGCAAAAAACTATGGGTACTCGGTTTACTGGCCTACATCGCCGGATTCTTCGCCATAGCAACACTCCAAATCCCGACGATAGTAATAGCCGGCATGATCATAGCCGGTGTAGGCGGCGGCCTACATGGCCCACTAAGCACTGTGATCATCACCGAAAACATCCCAGAAAAACTCCGCGGACGAGCATTTTCACTCTTCAACGCCACCCAACTAGTAGCCCAACCCATTGGCCTAGGAATCGCAACAGTACTATTAAGCTGGTGCTCCATTTACACTCTCGCCTTCGGCTGCTCCATCCTATGGGCACTAACAGCAATCGCCAGCGGAGCACGAGGGCTAAAAGTCATTCGCGATCGAACCCAGCCAGATAACCAACCCGAGATTACCGATGCCAACGCCCCAGACGCTCTAGAACCAAAGCATCAGACTTAACCTTCGCCTCCCGATTACCAGCAATACTGCCACCTAACATTACCTCCCAGCCAGGACCAAACACCGTAATATCTTGAGCAAAAATATGTCCAGCATCAGGATAAATAACCGCCTCAGCCCGCGAATTATCCGACGCCAACCGACGAGCCGCTACATCACTTGGCCACATCGCATCATCACTACCAGCTAAGAGCAACAAATTTCCCGTAAAATCCGAAAGATCAATAGCAGCAGCCGCACGCTCGGCAGCAGTAGCATGCTCAGCAGCACCTGCAAAACCCGCCCGGTACGAGCTGGGCAACCCCAATAAATAACGGCCAGTGGAAACCAACTGCTGCCTACCCTGCATCGAATAGGACAAAAACGGCACGTCAACCCCAAGGTAAGTAAAAGAACTAACCGCAGGATTACTAAAATTCAACCCTGAATACGTAAACTCCGCCGGACTATAACAAATCACATTGTCGATCTGAGGATACCGAACCGCCAAATTAGCAGCCAGCTCAGCACCCTTAGACAACCCCAATACAGTTATCGGCCCATCCGCTGTAACATTCGCATGGATCCAATCAAGCGCCTCTTGAAAAAACTCCAACGGCACCTGCGACAACTGCGGCTGCTGATTCGGCTGACCAAAAAAATACAACGCAAGCACGTTATAACCAGCATCTTGCAACCACCGCCCAACACGAGGATTAGCACTTCCCTCAGAACCACCAAATACCACCACCACACCAGGTTGCGGCCTTGAACTGGCAGGAAAATAAAAACCATTGAGATACTCACCAACCACCCGCTCAGTGTGTCCCTGCGCCATAACAGCATCCGGGCTAAAATCCGGACCACGCATCGCATACCGAGCAGAGTTATACCTGTTAACACCAAACAGAACTCCCGCCACCACAAGCAACACAACCAAAACACTAAAGACCACTTTCAATACCCGGCCCACAATAACGCCTCCTATCAGCTAGTAATTCATCGCAACCAAAACCTAACCGTCGCCACACTGCGAAACCACCAACAACACTGCGATCTAGCTACTGCGATGCTTGCATTTAGGTTTATACTGATCAATCTAGAACCCTCACGCCGCGTAAGGGCGAAACGCAGAACCACCCCGGCCTGCACCTATTGTCCACCGCTAGTCACGGGCAAACAGCAAAAGGAGAATACATGTCTTCCTCACACCTGAGGCTGGTCATCACCACCCTGAAACAACTCGGCTGGGACAAAGCAGAATTCGCAGATGCCATCACACTGTCACTCGGAATCCCAGGGCAACAACGATCCATCAAGCAAGCCCTCGACTACCGACCCTGGCGCATCATAGATATAAAAAAAGAAATCGCCACCCAAACCATCGGAAAGACCCCCGTCATCGACATCCGACTACTATCCATCTACGGACTAAGAGTCGGAGTCAAACCACAACACACTGCACGCTACCTCTTCGGCACCCACCACAACACCATCGCCCAACTCATCTCAGACCGCGGCATCAACTATGCAAAAGAATTCGTCCGCCACGCCTACAACCCCTACGTGCTCATGGAGCCAACCACACTAGATGCCACCTCAAACGTCATCACCAGTGTCATCCTAGTTCATTCCCCCTTATGGAAAGACCTTCCGATACCCAAACACAACCACTACCTATTAATGTGGGCCTTTATCACCGCAGCAATCTACGGAGCAGAAGAAGTCGCCACCATCAACGGAAAAGCAGACCTTCCAACAAAAACCGCCTTAAGAAAACGATTCAACGAACACATCCAAGCATGCCGCGAAGCCCGCATAGAAATCATGGGGCCCTTCGGCTTCTGCGCAGCAACCGGAATCCGACTCAACCTAGTACCACGGCCCGAACCCATTTCCTGGATCATCGACGCCCTCATGCTCGCCACCGAACGCACACACAAACGATTCCTCCTAAAACTACTCACCAACGAAATCAAAATCACCGACAAAGAACTACTACGACATCGAGAACTACTCAAACCCGCTATCACTAACCACGACATCCAAATAGTCGAAGAAATCGGACACCGACTCCTCGCCGTCATCGACGACCAAGAAATCCTAGAATTCGCCCAAGGAGCCCTCGATACTCCCACTACAAAAGCAAAACTACTATCACTGCAAGCGCTCAGCGAACGAGGAAAACTACCCTTCACCCTCGTACTCAAACTACGATCCCGACTAAAAACCCTCGCTGGACACTCCGACGACACCATCTCACAACTAGCAACAAACATCCTCGAATCCTGGAATATCGCCGAACAAGACCTACTACCAGCCATTTCAACAACCCCCAAAGACATCCTCTGGCAACCCACCCCACGACTATGGAAAGCTCCCAGATTTGAACGCGGACCCGCCACCGTCGACGGGATCTTAGACCTACTACCAGACCTAACCATCAACCCCGCAGTCAGCGACCTGCCCACCGAACAACTACTCGCCAGGATCATCACGCTGGCTAGCACCGATACTGAAGCTGCGCGCCGAGCTATAGCTGATGATGCTTTAGTGTTTCGCGATCGAGGTCTTATCCAGGGAAAATCAATTGCGCTTATGCGGGAGCGGGAAGCAATTCTACGGTTAGGTAGCATCCCTTGTTTGTTATCAGAACCGTCCTATGTGGATTTGAGTATATCTGCTAGTGATATTGTGCAGCGGTTAGAACGCTACCATGAGGTAGGGGCGGCGGTTCTCCCATTCGACCTATATCTAGCAATGTTGCGCTTAGACGTCAATGATCTTGATTACGGCATGCTGAAACAACGGCTGGCTAAGCTCAAGGTGCCCCTCGCACGGTTGTCTTTTATCCGCCAAGACCATAATGTTCCCGATATTGTGCTGTCATTTATAGACGATCCATTCCCCGAACATTACTTACGCCAATATCGGCATTTGGATAATCGGTGGGTGCCGCACTGGAATATGTCCGTACAGTCCTTATTGTACTGCCCGTTTCCTAGAGAGCCATGGACCAGCCACTATGGCGAATTCGACCCAGGAATGTTGCCCCGGGGAGAGGACGAAGTATGGATTTCCATGCGCTGGAGCCAAATCGCTAACGCAGAGCATGTAACTAAACTAGCCAAACAAGCAGCCTACCGGTCGCGCCCCTTTGGACCAGGGCTTGCTATGAATATGCTAGCCATCCAGCGACCCCGCAGAAGCGGCATTTTCGAAGACGTATGGTTAGCGCTTTTACAATCTTGGGATAGGGGATTGCTACGTCCTGGGGTGGCGGATCCAAAATGGCTCGATTGGAAAATTGAGGTAGATACCTACACTGGTTTACCAGAAACCTTGGTCAAAATAGCTCGCGAGGGCCTCCTTTCGGTGGTCTGGCCGGTACTTGACGCCATGCTGGTGGCTTCCCACCGAAACTACCGACGCATCATCGGCTCCCACGAAGTGTCTCAAGCAATGCTGGAACTGGCACCCGAAATAACTAGAGCCATCGAAGCAGGTGCCGCACCGAAATCTGCGGCTAAACCGCCGGGACTGGGGCTTTTTGCCATAAAGAAGCAGGGGAGGGTGTATGCTATTGCCCGCGAGGCGGCAGCTAAGCTACCAGATGTTGACCACAAGAGAATGCTGTTTGATGACTGCTAAGCCTTAGGCGAATTGCCGGCTACTTAGCGACGCCCCCGCGGTTGCTATGTAGCTGTGGCTGCCGCCTACGACCACCTAACCTAGCGCTTACTGTGCCACTGGTTTAGCTTTTCGGTTACCACCTGCTGCGATTTTTCTTCTGCCAACCGGTTGCCTTCAACCGTGCCACCGGCCATAATCTCCCAGCTGGGACCCAGTACAGTGATGTCCTCAGCAAAAACATGCCCTGCTTCTGGATAGATGATTGCTTCAATATTAGGGTTTTGAGCAGCGACATTTTGTGCTGCGACCTCACCTTGCCACATAGCATCTTGGTTACCAGCAAACAAGAGGCCGTTTCCCTTAAAGTTGCTGAGGTCAATGCGTGCGGCATCACGTTGATCCTCGGTTGCTGTCGCTACTGCTTGCTCATAACTAGGGCGGAATGAAAC
>CAUQSW010000088.1:0-9212 GCA_963520895.1 uncultured Corynebacterium sp.
CCACAATAGAAATCCCCGGAATCAACATCGCACCACACGGACCAGCAGGATCCTTTATGGTCTTGAACGAGCCGTCTTAATTATTGACGACCTCCCGCAAACTATCAGGGCCACACAAAAAGTACTTAGAATAACCTGGAGTCAGAAACTCAATAGGCGTGTTCTCAATATAAAACGCAAACGCCCCCAAACCATTAAGCGCACCACGAGTCGTCGTCACCGCTTCAACACCGCCTCCACAATGAATTCATCACCTTTTAACACTTGGTTTCGCGTATAGACACTCGACATTACTCCACCTTGCTTATTATTTTCAGCTTCAGGAACCCACTGTACTCGGGCATCCTGCACTGAACATGTGGCAAACCGAGTTTCTGCACAATCACTCAGACTGCCCCTCCTGAGTGAACTGATCCCCTTCTGGATCAATAGCCTTGACGGAAAACTCATGGGTTCCTGATTTTGCACGTTCCCGATCCTGTCTGTCCACGTCAGAAGGGGCGTTAATCTCAACCTCAGTAGGCTCTTTTTCGGCGAATTCCTCCAATGTCATCCCGACGCTCACCAGGTAGTTTGGATCGTTATCATTTGTTGCTTGAGCGGTTACTTCAGTTCAATGTAGCACCGATCCGGCGCGCTAAATCCTCTGAGAGTGGGTAGGGGCGCCCAATAGGCAGTAGTGATTCATCGCGGCTGTCTGCTAGTTCGTGCACTGTGTGGGTGATGTCGTCAATGGCAAGAGTCCAGTCGTGCACATAGGCACCCACGGCGTCGCCGCTGAGTCCGATTTGGATAGACCGGTGGTCTAAGCGGTTGAGATGGATGTCGCGCTCCGGATCCCACTGGATACGAACAGGTGAGCAGCTCTTGGCTTCCAACCACTGCTCATATGAAGTGTACGGAGGGTTTTCGAAATGTGACAGCGACGCATGCGTAAGCGCCCATTCGAATCCGACCCTGCTAATTCGGATGGCGAGCACCCGCTCTTGGCCGAGTTTAGTTGCCCACCCGCTGCGATACATCATCCAGCAAAACGACGGCTTGATCCATGTCATCCTGTCTAGACTAAACGGTGCCACGAACTTGCCCGCGGCCGTCGCGGCTTGGGCGATCTGTGGATTGTATGCCTGGTAAACGGTGATTGACTCATCGTCATACTGAGCGCGGATTTCACGCAACTTTGGCACTGTACTCCTCTTGGGTTTGGGCTAGAGCTTTGAGATTTCTTAGGTTAATGCTCAAGTTTACGCTTGGCTACCTGCGGACCAATGGGCTGGTGTGTAGCGTTTCGAATGCCGAGGAGCCTCTGGCACCAACAGTCTCGTTAGACGGCGAAGCAAACGTAGAGAGACCACCCACGCTCCTTAGCTAGGGTCGCGAGTTTAATAAGTTCGGATACTCGTTCGATGATGTCATCGGGTTCATTGAGGTCCTCAAGCTGCGCTAGAGCATCTGGGTCCTCAGGGGTGGCGGCCAGTTGTACCAGTGCCTCATGCACAGCAGCGGATAGTCGGCAGACGACGACCTCGCCGTCGTTCTCAAGCGCGAGCACCGCTCCCAGCTTTGATTCTGGGATGGTGTCTGACGGGTTAGACTGCATCATTCCGACCCACGTGACCTGTGCACCTCGGTCAACAGCAATTGTGGCAGAGGGGTAGGGCTCGGCACCGGTGCGTTCATTGCCTTTGCTCGGCCCGCCGATCCAGTGGACGACCTCTGCTGCTGTGGCATCGGCAGGTGCGGTGAAATAGTCAATAAGTATTCCCATTGTCGAATTTTCTCTTGGTATCTTCTGAGTTGTTAAAGCATCGATGTGTGCGCCACCTTAGCACGTGCTGATCAGGCCTTTACTGGGTTGGGCAAGTTCGGGGAAGGCTTGGTTTTTACGGGGGCATCACTGGTGCCGTCGATAAGCTGCCGAAATCTGGGCTAGGTGCACATGTGGTGATGTGGGCATTTATTGGGGGATTTTCTGCAGACCTGATGGGGGCGAATGGCTTGCTGATTCTGCCTATCTCCAGATCGCTAGCGGTTAACTGGCACAAATTGGGGGACTTTCTTCTCCATCTTAAATCTGTAAATATTTCTTGACACTTTCAGTCTCTCGCAATATTCTAGAAAGTGAAATGATTTCTTGACATGTTCTGGAAAAGGGGGATCGGTGATGGCCGATAGTGACCAGCCGCAGCTTAAGGCAATTGCGCTCCTAAATGAGCAGTTGGAAGAGGCTCAAGTGCAATTGGTCAGGGCTATTGCCCAGGCAAAAACTGATGGATTTAGCTGGGCGCATATTGGCAGGGCGTTAAATGTCACGCGCCAAGCCGCCGCGCAGAAATATGGCAACGTGATTAAGGAGTATTTGGAGATGGATTTTTCGCAGGAATTACACCAACTATTGGACGGCAAATCTAGGCAGCTAATCGACGCCCTCGGCGCTCAGGATTACGATTCGGTGAGAAGTCTCATGAGTTTTACTACTGCTGCTTTTTTAACTAAAGGAAAGCTTGCCAAGGTATGGAACGAGGTCTTGACCGCCAATGGTGACTTCCTGCAGATTAGTCGTCTGGATATTCAGCAGGGTCGGCCGGAAAAATTTAACCTCTTTGCTGTAAAGCTGGAAGTACCAGGTGTTTTTGCAGTGGCGGAATTCGAGTTGCAACATGAAAAAGGGCACACGATCGGCCAGATTGCCTTTAATCGCAATGCCCAGGTCGTTGGTTTGGTGTTGTATCTGGATGGTGGTGTTGAACTGCCCTGGTGAACAATGCTCTCTAGAAATAAAACGAAACGTAGCGTATCGTTAGGGGCGTGAGGGAGCGTAAATGCTTACACAAGACGTGCCGACTAGTCGGTTATCGGCAGCAATTTCAGCAGCTGCTTAGTCAGTCGCGTGACAAGCTCGTCAGTATTGTCATTGTCCAGCAGATGTACGTGGGCATAGGGGATTCCGAGCAGGGCGGCGTGAAAATCCTTGCTGTTAACGTCACTGTGCAGCTCACCACGGGCAAGGGCGCGCGCGAAGACTGCGTCGATGTCGGCCTTGGCGGCGTCGATAAATATTGTACGCAATCGTTCGGCGAGGACGGCATCGCTCGACATCTCGGCGAGCAAACCGGGCAAGACCAGTCGTCCCAAGTCGCTGGTTATCAAAGAAACAGCGCGGTGAGCCAAGACGAAAACATCATCCTCCAAGTTGCCTGTATCAACGGGCTGCACCTCGGCGTCTTGATGTATTGCAAGTTCAAACACCATTTCCGCCTTGGAGGCCCATCGTCTATAGATCGTGGTTTTTGCCACTCCCGCGGCAGCGGCTACGCCTTCGATAGTCACGCTGGTGTAGCCACGCTGGATCAATTGCTGACGGACGGCAACACGCAGGCGTTCGTTGGTGCGGGCGCGTCGACTAGCACCTGGCGTGATCGACTGGCTGGGGTTTGGCATCATCGCTCCTTTTCTCATAGTCAGACTACGCACAATCAAGGGGTTTTGCCATGAGTTTCGAATTACTCGTGTGGACCAGTTTTGCACTATTCATGGTGCACGAATTTGAAGAAATCATCGCTATCAGGCCATGGTTAACGAAATATCACACCGACCCGCGAGCAAAACGGCAGGTTTTCTGGCGGTATCGAACCTCCAGCACATCGGTGATTGCAGCACTCATCCTAGAAGAATATTTCTTGGCCGCAGCGATCACCTTCGCCGCTTTGCTTTTCGACGAACCCGCCATCTTTATTGGGTTATTGATTCCGTTCACCTTGCACCTGCTGGGCCATATAGTAGAAGCCGCTCAGTTGCGGATGTACACACCTTCACTTGCGACGTCGATAATAGTGCTGCCGTGGTGCTGTTATGCTACTTATGCGCTGATCGGGCTGCAGCCGGAGATAATCCCTATTACGCTGTGGGCAGTAGCATGGAGCACGCTGATTATTGCCAACTTTGCTTTTATTTACCGGTTGCAGCCAATCTTAGAGCGCTATCTGGTTGACCGTCCGTTTGTGGTGCGTGCTTAAACCATATGTCAACAGTTGTGGGGCAAAAATACTAACCGTCCCACCACCGTTAGCCTGTGGCATCCCGTAAGTATGCACCTGTTGATCTTCTTCGGGCATTTGGTGTTTTATGGTTTGAAGCCACATGCCCGAAGAAGACCATTCCTTAAGCGAAGAACCTAAACCGACCGCTTGTGCGGTACGTCGGTGACCATTGCTAGGCGTTTGGCGCCAGCTTCTGGCTGGTATTTGCCTAGACCAAGGTCTTCGACAATAGCGCCGTCTACCAGCAGTAATACTCGATCAGCGCGGGCCGCTACTTGCGCGTCATGGGTGACTACTATCAAGGTGGTGCCAGCATTGTGGATTTCTCCCATCAGGTCGAGTATCTGCGCAGCGGTTTTGAAATTAAGCGCGCCGGTGGGTTCGTCGGCAAAGACTACGCCGGGATCGTTGATAAGTGCACGGCAGATGCCGGCGCGCTGAAGCTGACCACCAGATACCTCGGTGACGTCGCTTTCTGCTAGGTTGGCTATGCCCATGCGTCGCATGAGTTCTTGGCCATGCTCGATGACTTCCGGTCGGGGGCGTAACCCGGCGAGGTAGCCGGGCAGGATGATGTTATCCAGCAGGTTAAGTGTGTTCAAAAGGTGAGGTTGCTGGAAAACAAAGCCGAAACGGGAGAGCCGCAGTGCGGCTAGTTCTTGTTCGTTTAAGGTGGCTAGGTCGGTGTCGTCGAAAAGCACTGAGCTGCTGGTGGGGCGATCCATGCCGCTTAAGCAGTGCAGTAGGGTGGATTTTCCCGATCCAGAAGGCCCCATGATGGCCACGAACTGTCCGGTGAGAATATCGACATCAAGGTTGTCGAGCACTGGGGATTGGTAAGTTTTGGTGAGTCCGCGTGCTTGTAAAACGGCCTCAGGTGTGTGGGGGTTCATCGGGGTCTCCTTATTCAGTGCTGTGGAGGGTGATGGTGCCAAGACGCTTTAAGGCAAGGGAAACAGCACCAGTGACTGTGAGGACAAGGGTAAGGGGCATTACTAGCGCTACCAGCCAGAGCTTGGGGAGCAACTCCACATGTGGAGCGCCGCGGGAGGCCAGAACGAGGCCAAGGGCGGGTTCGCCTAGTATGAAGACCAGCAGTAACCCTAAAGCGAGTCCGACCAGGGTAAGAATTCCAAAGCGGGCAAAGTACTGGCCAGCAATACTGCGGCTGGTGCAGCCCAACGCTTTGAGCACTCCGATGTGGGCTCGTTCGCGGGACACCACGAGTACTGCGAATAGTACTGTGATGAGGAACGCCAGCCCGAGTGCAATGGCTACTGCCATGCCGGAAATCAATCGCAGTTGCGAAGTGGTAGCTCCAAAGAACTGTGATGCATACGTGCTCATGGCGGTTACTTGGGTGCCTGGCAGCTGCTTACTGAGATCGCTGGTAACTGCGGTTTCTTGAGCTGGATCGGTAAGATCCGCGTAGATGATCTGCCATAGTGCGGGGGTGCTGTCGTCAAAAATGGCCTTCGCGGTGTGACCGTTATTGGTAATGTCTTGATAAATGCCGGTCACGGTCAGGTTTTTGTCTTCGCTGGTGGTACGAGTGGTGACGGTATCGCCAACTTTAGCGCCAACATCTTCCGCTTGGCTATAAGACAGCGAGATTTCATTGTCCGTATCAGGTGCTTCGCCGGAGAGATATTTCATGGGAAGACGTTATGATCGCCAATATCAATAAGCACTGATTCCCACTGCCCTTCGGAATTTTTCATTTCGTAGTTACGACGCAAGATGGTGTTGTGCCTACTAATGCGGTCATCTGCGGAAACAATCTGCTCGACGGTGCTCAGTTCTTGGGTGCCGGTGCGAACGTCGATACGCAAATCGGATGCGCCGGGCCCAAGGTAGGTGGCGAAGGTGGGGTTTTCCAAAGTATTCGTCACTGCTGTAGGTAGCGCCATCGTGAACGTACATAGTGCTAGCACGCCAAGCAGCAGCTTATTAGTAGAGCGCAACGATTCCCTGGCACCAAGCCACTGCTGGAGAGGTAGGCGACGTGCTTTGGTGAGCTTCCACAGGCGACGCTTTTTCCCTAAACCGCCGCTGGTGCTGCTGCGCAAAGCTTCAATAGCGGAGATGCGTCCAACCCGTTCTAACGTGATCCACGTGAAACCAATGATAGTCATCACCAGTAGCACTATTATGATAATAGGCAGGCCAATGCTCCAGATGGTGGTGGGCGGGTTACCCATATACAGCGTGGTAGGTGCGCCGAGCATTGCGGCCAACGGCCACCCAGCGATGTAACCTATCACGGAACCTACTACTGCGAGAGCGAAGTACTTCAACAGGTACAACCGGCGTATCTGGTTTTGCGGGGCACCGATGGCCTTGAGCACTGCGATTTGGGTCAAATCTGCTTCAATGGCGGCCAGTACGGTATAACGCAGCGCCAGCATGGATACCAACATGAGCATGAATGCCACAATTAATGCAACCGCTGCAATAATCATGGTGCTTAGGGCATTCATCAGTTGCAGCATCGATGAATCAATTTGAATACCGGTGCTGGGGAGTCCTGCGGCTTTATACTCATCAGCTACTGTGCGGGGGCGCGCAAAATCGGCCACGGTAAATTTAATGAGGTATTCCGACTCGTCGATCTGATCATCCAGCGAAGCAAAATCGCGGGGTGGACCACTAAGCGTTTCGACGGCACCATCGCCGCATTCATCTGGGCGTCGCGGATCAACCCCGTGATCTCGAGGTCTATTTTCCGCTCGCCGGTATCAACGATGACCAGGTCACCGACTTTTGCCTGGTTAGTAATGGAATAGTGAATCGGAAGCGCGATTTGGCCTGGGCTTAGCTTAATTGGATTGCCGTTTTCGTCCAGTAATAAGTCTATGCGTTCTGGCGCGGTAACAAAGGCTGGCTCATGATAAGAATCAGCCTGATTAACACCGGCAATCCACAAGGACTGGCGCGGTGCGGACAGCGTCTTGATTATTTCGTAATCAGTGATGTCATCGCGGGTGGCTACCCAATCTGCAATTTTTGTGGATCTGTCACCTCGCCGGTGTGCATCTGGATCAAATCCGGTACTTTTGCTTGCTCATAAAGCCGGTTGGTCGCTGAGACGGTGTTGACAATGAGCGCCGTACTGGCTGACATCAATGTAGCGGCTAGTGCTATAAGTCCAGCCAAGGTTAGGGCAACCACGGCTCCACGAGCCAGATCGGCTTTGAGTAGTCGGGTTAGCATCAGGTCACCTCTTTTATAGTTAGGTTGGTATGTGGTTGGAATGCGGGAGTGTTGTATCAGTCACCGGGCATAACAGAGGCTAAGGTGCCTGGTTCACATCCCAGAAGTTTTTCTGCGGCGTGGACTATCCCAGCAGTACGACGCGGGATCTCTGCGGTTTCTTTAGTGAAAACACCATCATCAAGCAGCATTCCAGCACTTGTCAGGAGGATTTCTATCACTTCGCGGGGGTGTTCGGTGTCAAAAACACCTTCCGCGATGCCTTCTTCGACAATGCCGCTCAGGATCGGGGTGAGTTGTCGAACCGTTTCGACGATGCTCAAGATGTGGAACTCAGCGTTTCCCGGCGCGTGGAGTGCTTCGGCTAATTCCAGATCTGGTTCGTCTACTCGGGCTGCTGCGAGCGCAGCTAAGAATTTTTGCACCGCTGGGAGTGGGGACTGCGCGACTTGTTCTGCGCGGTCGATTATCTGCTGTGTGGTCCTGGCGATAAGTGCGCGTAGGATCGCCTCTTTGGAGGGGAAGTGGTAGTAGAGGGTTCCTTTGGCTATGCCTACTTGTTTCAGTATGTCTTCTATGGAGGTTGCTTGCACCCCTTTGATGGTGAAGAGCTGTTGTGCGGCGTCGAGTATTTCGGTGCGACGCTGTGGTGCTGGCTTTGAAATGCGTGCCATGGCTGCTGGTTTCTCTAGTTGTGGCGTGTCTAGTTGTGGGTGGGGGTGGTTTTGGTGAGCCATTTCCAGTTATCGACCGACGGTCGGTTTATTTCAGAATAGCTGTGTGAAGGCCAGCCTGTAAATAGGTTTTTCGGTGATTGTGACTGTTTTTTAGCTATAGAGATGCTGCTTAGCGGTAGTGTGGGGTTTATTAGGGGCTAGGTGCTCGGATTTTTCTTCTGGTGCCTGATTGGTGTGCGGCTGTTAGCTGGGGCAAAACAACGTGAACAGAAGATGCTGGCCTATGGCAGGTAATGTCGTTTCAGTAGTTCAATTGCGGCCTGGCAGCTATGTATCATCAGTGGGATGTTGGCAAGGTTGCCAATGAGTTCCAGTTCCTTATGGGGAAAATCAGCTGGTAGAAGTATGGTGGGGACATCTGGGAGTGTCTGGCCTAATGATATTGGGCCCAAGAAGATGCGATACCCAAGGATGGTTCTTTCCAACAGGGTTTGATCCGAGGCAGCTGCCAAAGCTGATGGCGAGCCTAGTTTGGGGGTGGCGGGATGTTCGGCGATGAGTTGGGACAGTCGAGTTGCATTGGTTATTATCTCGGTAGCGCATTGTTCTAAAGGCCAGCTGGATTTAACTAAACTGCGGGCGGTTTCTAGGTCGACCTCCAGCCAGCCGGTGATATGGTCCTGCGCCCATGCATCCGGTGGGGTGGTGCCGATCAGGACACCTGGGCGGGGGCTGCCCCATCCTTGGGCAAAAGCCGAGGCGCGCAGCGCATCACGTTGGCCACGTTGCGATTCGGGGATGTTGTATATGACTGTGTGAAACCCGTTGTGCCAGTCAGCGCCTCTATCAAAACTGCGGTTAATGAGCCGGAATTTCGCTAAATAATCTCCAGTCATGGCGTAGCTGGTGCCGCCGTCTGTCGCATGGGATACGATGCTGCCGCGTTTTAGGGCGCGGTTGAGATAGGATCGCGCTCCAGCTGTACTGAGTCCGAGCGCTTTAAGGACTTGGAGGATGAAGCTTCCCGGTAGTTCCTCGACATCGCACATGCCGCATAGAAAACCAAAGGTGCCTAAGTTTATCTCATTACTTTTCATTGCCAATAATTTTATGCGCTCACCATTTATTGTCATGTATAATATTTATTATTAATACGATTCGTAAAGAAGGTGAAATTACTATGGGGCGTGTTCATTCAGGGGTTGAGCGACCTGCCCTTGCAAAGGGGCAAGCGTGGCGGGAGGTACTGCTCACCGTTGGCGTGTTATGGCTGGTGCTGGGG
>CAUQSW010000089.1:0-9186 GCA_963520895.1 uncultured Corynebacterium sp.
TCCACAGCCCCTAGAGTTATCCACAGAAACTTTTTGCATCGACGTGCAAAAAACCAGCTGCAAACCCACAGCCCACAAACAGCCTTCGAAAAGCAAAAAGACAAAGTCTTGTTTTTGGGGCAGAAATACGTAAAAACTTTGCGGCCTGGAGATGGGGAATGCGTCACATTATCTTCAGAAAGTTGTGAGAAAGGGTACCTTTCCTTCGGGATTTGAAGTGGTGCGATTGTTATGCATATTATTGTTCCTACCAGGGAATTATCTCTTGCCGTGCTGTTGGGGTCGTTTCGATCAAGCTAGATCAGGGCCTTGGCAGTACCTGCCTTTCCAGTTTTGAGAAGCAAAAATTTTGCTGAGAGGTTGCAGCCTCGTTTTCTGGCGGGTAGAAAAGATAATAAGGCACGATGGTATTTCCTAAAGTGCTAACAGGTAAGTTTCTACCACGAGGATTGGGCGAGTAATGGACTTTAAAAGAACCGGAATCCCAAATTTCACACTGAATGATTCGTTAGGGAATTTTGTCATCTTTTCCCGAGGCATGACCCTGCCACAAGATTCCAGGTACGGCGCGTTCGAAGGTGACGTTCAGCAAGACGGGCAGACATACCGGTTGCGTGCGGATCAGAACTACACCGCGAACGAAGCTGCATACATGGAAGTGCTGGAAGTATTCGACGGTGACAGCTTTGAGGGCATCGAACTTCTTAGCTCGACGCCGGAATCGTTTGCGGCAGAGCTGGCCAAGATTGGCTCGACTCCGGTCATTGCATCGGACGGGTCCAGGATCTGGTGGATCGACGAGCGCATGTCGTTTACCATTAAAAATGGCGTCCCAAGCACCATTTGTTGGTGGCAGGACACCCTTAAGGACTATAATGAGGAAATTGAAAACATTTTCACAACGGGTCAGGTCCCTTAGAAAATAAAAGAAAAACTACGTAACAACATTGTTGTTACGTAGTTTTTTTATTGTGCAGCGTAAAAATCAAGTGACGGCTCTGCGGGCATGTTAAATTATCGGGGGTGCACGTCCCCGTTAGTTAGGCGCAATTACTTCAAATTAACGCTCTTGATGATCTCACTATTGCCAGTAGGATTAAGCACCGCTGCGACTAATTCTAGGCGCGATTTGGCGCGGAAAAGCACCATGATGTTAGAGATATGGCGCTTGACTGTGGATTCGGCGAAATGCAGCTCCTTGGCGATTTCGCTATTCGACCAGCCCTGGCACAGCAAAGACACGATGCTTTTCTCGGTGCCCGTGAGCTTTTCGATGGACGGCACGTACATCGGATCACCGTTTTCGCGGTACTCAACGCTGGGAAGGTAGTGCACAAGGCGATGCATGGCCTGTGGGGCGACTATGGTTCCGCCGTCAACGGAGTCAATAACCGCTTTGATGATCTCCTGGGGCCGCTGGCTTTTTAGCACGTAGCCAACGCCGCCCATCCGAAGAATTTTGATCATGGCATCATCTCGGTCTAGCGAGGTGATGGAAAGAAATTTAGGTGGATTTTCCAGCTGTCCTAGCTTGTGCAAGAGCATGGCGCCATCCATTACTGGCATATGGATGTCGGACAGAATCAAATCCACTTCATTATTTTTGACAAATTCCCAGGCGTCTCTGCCATTGGCGAAAGCTCCAAGTATATTTATCCGCTCGTGGGAACCGAGGTACTGCTCCATTGAGGCAAGTACGTGCTCGTTGTCGTCCGCAATTACCAACTTGATTTCAGAGTTTGTCACATTTGAAGTGTAATAAATTATGGGCGGCAATACCACATGCGGACATTTTTCTGCGAAACTCAAAAGGAACTAGCGCCGCGAGGCGCAGTACCACAGGCGCAAATACTTACAGGAGTAAAGATATTCAGCTGAAGAGTAGGTTTGGTAAATATTTGTGCTTTGAACAGCTACACCCCCTGGCTGAGGCTGTGTAGCTGTATTTGCTAACGCTGAGGGCGCAGCCACCATTGGAGTAATGGCAATGGCTCCGATCATGATCGTGTTTGCGAGTTTGCGGCCTGTGGTGCCTAATAATGACATGAGATTTGTTCCTAAAAATCCTGCGATCCGAATTAGGATGCTTTCAAGTACATATGTCATTATTGAATTGATTAAACCGTCAAAACCTATCAAACGGGTAGCTTTTCGAACATAGGATCGTCCCTATATTAGGCTATCCTTATCGATTATGTGACGAACCCCACTCTGGCGGACCATATATCTTCGTGCTGTTCCCAGTGGTACTGAGCACTATTTTTCTTTGCCCATTCGGCGATTCCAGAAAGGCCTAAACTGGTGGTCAGGTAGTGGGGGGCTTGTTGTTCGGAGATTACGTTTGTAATTTCGGTAAATAGGATTTTTCCTTCTAGGAATGTGGAAATTTGAACGATGGACTCGGCGGGCGAATACTTGATTGTATTCATTGCTAGCTCCGAAAGTACATTCGAGAAACCATCTGGGGTTATTGTACTGATTAAGTCGGAAGTGAGCTGATTATCCCAGACTGTTCTTAGCTTGTGGCTTTCCATCAGGTTGATAATCTCTGTGATTTGCTCCTCAAGAGTCTCATGGGCAGTTGGTGGTGCAAATTCGTCATTTGTTTTTATGGCTTCTAGTAACTGCCGCACGTCACCGATCGCCAGCCGAGTCTCCTCGGCTATGAGGGCTAGTGTTGCTCTGATATTTGGTTCTAGTTCTTCGGACAGGCCGAGGGTCTCGGAACGAAGGATTACCGAAGAAAGCTTCGCCGCAACAGAATCATGGAGTGCTCGGGTTAAAATCTCTCGGCGTTCTCTCATCTGTTCAACGAGTGCTTCTTGTTTGACCCGTTCTCTATGAAGGGACAGACCGATCAGTATAGTACCGACGAAGAATAGTCCGCTTGCTAGGGTTGCGCCAAAGTCTGTCGGTATGAACCCTTCATTGATCCACCTGGCTGAGCTGATATATAAAACCGTCATTGCGCAGGTCAGCGACAATTTTGCGCGTCCATTATTGGCGATGATGCTAATAAAAACAATAGCCCAAAGAGTCACTGCATTGTTGAAAAAGTGTGGAACTTGTGTGGCGAGGACGATGATTCCAATAAAGCCAACCGTGCTTAAAATTGGGTAGCTCTTAATCTTGGTGGTGAGTATTACCACACCGACGAACATCGGCAAGCTCATGATGGTGAGCGTCTGTGAGGGGTCGGCTAATGTGCCAACCAGGAACACAATAATGGCAACTAGCCAGATTCGGTCGGGTAGGCGGACCCTTCCGTCTCTAATGAGGTATTTTCGCAAGAAATTCATGTTAACCAGGCCATATGTTCATTCTGTAGGTATTTACTAAACCTGCTCATTTTACTCCTTGTAGCAGATCTATGTCTAGCTGTAACGGGGTGAAAATGGCAAGTCGATACGAAGGTATCTCCTTTCTTTTCTGGCTTGCCTTTTGGTTTGCAACCCAGTTATTCTCATAGATGTCCAGCGAAGTTGTCGGTCTTCAATGGACGTGCTCATTTCTAAAAAATGTCGAGTTATACGAAAGGTGATCGAATGTCTGATACATCTGGTTGATCCAGAAGTTGAAGTCTGGATAGGTTTCAATAGACGGACGGTGCAGCGAGATTTTTCTCCGCTGGACGCATCAGAACTCTAGAGTTCCTTATCGCCAATTGAATAACACGACTTGTTTGAGGTGGGAATCGCTTATGTGACTCCCACCTTAAACATTTTCTAAGGGGTATTCATGACGTATCTGATGGTGATAGGGGAGCGGGTGGCTGTTCTCGAGGGCTATCGCTCGATCAGATGTGATGTGGGGTCATTGTTCGTTGCTGAGGGGGTTGCATTCGCGCCATGTGGGCACCATGGGGTTGTTATTGGGGATAGCCAAGCGCCTCCTGTAGAGGATGCATCCGAAACAGCTACGCCCATTAGCTGGGAGAACAGCAATGAAATCCGCATCCGTGCTGGGATGACTGGACGCAATGCGGTTTTTTATGCCACGTACAAAAACGCCATTTACATTAGTGACGACCCGTCGCTTATTGCTGTCTTGGTGAGCGCACCGATTAACACTACGGAGGTAGCGGTGCGGTTGTCGTCGGCAAGCGGGAGGTATCCGTTTTCGGGCGGGGTGATGTGGCAGGGAGTGCATATGGTCTCTCCCGGCATGTGGCTGATTGTGCGTCAGGGCGTGATTGGCTTTGAGCGGTGGTGGCAACCGCCGACCAAGGAGCTGGATTTCAAAGAGGCCGTTTACCAGGTGCGCCAAGGGCTGAAGCAGGGTGTTAGCGACAGTTTGGAGAGCTCGCGGCAGATGGCCGTTGACATCTCTGGTAAGCCGGAATCTACGGTTGTCGCTTATACTCTCGCCGAGCAGCACAATGGCTTTAAAGTTATTACGGTGATTGACGACGGCACCACGACCGAGGACATTACCTGGGCGCGACGTGCGGTTTCGGACATGATTTGCGAGCATCATTTGCTCAACATGTTTGGGCATAGCCCCATTTATGAACCCGGCTATTGGCGCAGGCTTCCGGAAGGGCCTTCCGAGGCTGATGTTTATCTGCCTGCCATCGCGAAGTTGGATGCAACGGTGGTCAAAGAGCAACCTACCATGTATCTCACTGGTATTGGTGGCGCGGAGCTGTTTGGCCAAGTAACACCCTTGCCGTGGTCGCTGGTGCGGGATAAAGCTGTGCGGGGATTGTTCCAAGCCGTGCAGGTGGCGGACTCCAATAAGATCACTAAAAGTCGCATGTTGCGGCTGATTTTCCAGGGAGGAAGTCCGTCGGATGATCTGCTGACTAGTGCGCGGAGCCGACTGGTGGGCGTCGACACGCAAAATAACCTCGATGCGCGGTGGGTGCCATTGGTGGGCTTGCCTGCTTTTGCTAGTGAGACTGCTGGCGAACTGTTGCGCGATGAGTTAAAGCGACACGCGCAGACCGAAGATCTTGCGTTGGATAAGGACCGTAGTCGGCACCATATTTACGCCTCAGTGCTGCGACAGGGGACGGTGGTGCGCCGGCTCAATCGGATGTCCAGTAGCCCGAATCGATTAGAAGTTCGGTCGCCGTATTTGGAGCGTCGGGTGATTGAGCCAGCGTTGGCGTTGCGGGCGGAGAATCGCATGAACGGCCAGCTCATTGAGCCAGTTCTTGCTGAGTCGCGGCCGCGTTTGATGCCTGCGCAGTTCTTCTTGCCAGCCGAGCAGAAGCTTCCTGTCGAGCCGTATTGGAATCCGCAGGAGCGGGTTGCGCATTGGTTCTCGCAGGGGTCAGTTTTGGCCGATATGGGGTTGATTGACCTGGACCAAATCATGGCTGTGGCGAGCACGAAAAATCTTCATCCAAAAAAATGGGAAGAATTACAGCGCGCCTACCGCATGGAGCTGTGGTTGCGATCTTATAATGAAGGCCAATCACAACACCGATCGTCAGAAGGATCGCAGATTCGACTGACTAAGTGATGTGATTGTGTCGGTTGGTAACCGGTGGGTATGTGCCGCTGCTCATGGCACATACCCACTTTCAATTAGTGGGGGACATCAAGTCAGAGACCTCCCTGATAGAGGACAGGCGATGTATTTCTAATCTGCTGGTGCTACAGTATTTTTAACAGAACCAGTCATCGGGAAAGAGGATAATGTCTAATCAGAGTTTTGAGAACCCAACCCCGTATACGCCACCACCGGAACCACCTGCGAAAAAGCCGTTTCCAGTGCTTGGCGTGGTGGCGATTATCAGCGTGGTGCTATCACTTATCGTCATAATCGGTGCTCTTGTTGTCCAGCCAAATTCGAGCACCACGAGCAAAGCCAGGCAAGAGGCAGCCGCTGAGTCCTCTGACCCACTGGATTTTCTTAAAAATCCGACCAGTACTCCGGTTGAGATTCCCTCGATAGAGACACCTGATATAGATGGCTTTGAAACTGTTGATGTGCCCGAGGGCTTGGAAGACGCAGTGCCGGAGAAGTTGCGCCCCATCCAACATTGTTTTCTCAGTGATACTTATGACTTCACCACGTCGGGAACACCTGACAAGGTAGTGACCTGCGGAATCAATGCTTCAGAGCATTCAGTGGGCATAGTCACGTATGTTGAGAATCCTGACCAAGTGGCAACGCTGCGTGAGCCCCCGATGTCGCCTTTTACTGAGATGCCACTGAAGCTTAAAGCCACAGAAGGGCACGACATTAGGGTCGTTGGTTCGCCGGGCATATGGCGCATCATAGATTTTCAGCCTAATGGCAAGGCGCTGCAATACTCCATGATAGGTGGAAACGAGGAAGACGTAGAAGAGTTCTTAACAGCCTATGAACTGGCTAAATAGCAAGCTTTTCGACGCCTACCCCGCAGCGTTTTCGACTTGATACGTTACACCCTGTAGCTGTTGTTCTTCACAGCCACAGGGTGTTTTTCTGGGGTAAATACAGCTCTTGAACAAGATTAAAGTGGGGTCATTTTGGGCAGGTTTTCTTGCCGATTAAAAGGCTCTGACACCATGTCGAATTGGGAGAACTGGGGACTGGGCATGAAAAACTGTATGTAGATTACTCGATAGTTGCTAAATGGCACCAATTGTGTATTGGGTAAAATCGCAGGTAGCGGGATTCTATGGGTGAAAACCGAGGCTGCGGGCAAAAAATCCTAGTGAGCCTATTTTTTCTTCATTGGGGTGAAATAACGACAGTTTTTTAAAGGAATCAAGAGTGCGTCTTTAATAATCAGTCTGTGCGTCGGGTGGCCGTTGTCTAAGTTTTGAAGTTGTTTTGTCACGGTACGAATAATTCTTAGTTTTAGCCTGAAGCGGAATTATTCCGGTCGTTCCATTCTCGGTAAATAAAAAACGCTGGGCCGATGATGGGGATAAAATACACCACTGCCAGCCAAAACAGCTGCTGGCTGGTGCTGTATTTATCGCGGGTGCTAAGCCAAGCGAGAAAACCGGCGATAGCGCAGATCACTGCTGCAGACCCAATGATGTTAAAGAATGACATACGTATACTCTAGCGGTTATGCGCTAAGAAAAGGGGTTCGTGGGTTTTTAGGGTGGGAAGGTAGATTATTTAAAAGCTGGTAGCGGGATTGGAAATGGGGTAGTTGCTAGTGGGGAGACCATATTATATTTGCCGGAAATCTTTGTATTTACATGTGGCAATATGAAGATGCTTTACATCTTCAGGGCCGCAATATTAATTGCGCGCAATGTTAATGAGGCTTGCATTGAGTGGTGGGTTGTGTTGGGTGGCCGTGTTGTAAAATTAATCGTACACAATTTAAACGTATAAAAGTGTCGAATGGAATGCTCTCGTGCTCGTCCCTGTCATTGGCATGGCAGCTTTCGAGAAAAAACAATATCGGCAGCACTGCATCCCAAAGAAATATTTGAATGTCCACTATCTCTAAGAATGAAAAACGTTTGAAACTGGTTTATACGGGTTGCGGAAGTTGGGCACGGGAAGGTTCGGTATAAGTACAGCATGTGTTTAATATGAATAACTCCCGTAGTTAAAGTAAATGACGATTTAATTTTTACTCAGCTTTTGGCCTGGGAAAGTCTGCCATTGCAAGCTGTTGTGCCGCCAGTAATTCGAGACATGTGGGTAGAAAATGACATTGCCAAAAACCAGTCTGGAGCATTCGACCGACGGCTAGGGAGGGCAACTGGAGAAAATGGGATAGCAGCCCCATTGGAATGATAGCAAGTATAATACCATATTGGGTATTGTTGCAGGTAGTGGAAAAACTATCAGCCTGGTTTAAGACGTATCCACGCATCTGGGGGTAAAAAAGACGGAAAGGTATCGTCGGTAAATGACATGTGGTAACAATGGAATTACTCCTTTCTGATTGAATCGACTGCTAGGCAACAGTCGCCCAAGGAATAGTGATTCTTAGGCGGCTGTTGTTTGTCTGAGTGGGCTTAAGAGCAATCCCATGAAGGATAAAGACGTGCTGGCCGTGGGTGGTGGTGGCAGTCTGCTTGGCGTGGAAATATGGGGGTAGGGGGGAAACTAATTCTTGGAAACCGCCGGGAAGTAGTGTCACGGGGCACACACAATCAGCCAGGGAAAACCGATAGAACACCCGCCAACCACAACCCAACCACGCCCAAGCACCATACGTCAACCGAGAACCGCACCCAGTTCACTCGCACTCAGTCTTTTCGATCAATCAGCTCTATCCGAGGCCGCACGTCGATGTTGCTGATTTGGGTGCTGGGGCCTGTATCAACAACAAACCGCACAGCTTGGGCTATTTCCACTGGTTGGATGTAATGCTCGGGGTGGTACTCCCAGCCTGCTGCGGCGAAGATTCCCCGGAGCATATCGGTATCGGTAGGCCCTGGGGAGATGGTGCTAACGAAAATCTCGGGTTCCTCTTTGCGTAAGGCATCTGCTATGCCGTTAAGGGCGTGTTTAGTGGCGGCGTAGACTGCGGTGCCGGGGTGCGCGCCAACACCTGCGCCGGAGTTAATGAAAATAACTTTCCCGTTTGCCTTCCTCAGTGCCGGTAAGAGGGCTTTTGTCAGTAGCGCGGGTGCGATGGCATTGAGGTTGAATTTGGTGTTGCCAGTCGGCGGCGGTGGCTTCTGCGACGCTGCGCCGCACACCGGTCGCGGCGGCGTGGATGAGCACATCAACGCTGTCGAGTTGGCTCAGGGCGGTGGGCAGCGGCGCGTGAATATCGGATAGATCGTAAGGGATGGCACCGGTTCGGGATACCTCGATGATGTCGTGGTCGGGTTGTAGCGCTGCGGTGATTGCTTTGCCCATGCCGCCGGTGGCACCGGTTATTACGGCTATTTTGTTCATGGCATGCTCCATTGATCGTGGCTGTGGACTGGGCTGAGGCGGAGGAGGAGGAAAGCCGGCCTAAGCCCTAATGTCCAGGTTTAGGCAGTTTGGAGGCGTTTTGCTGCGATGAGCCGCCAGCTGAGTAGCAGCAAACCGGACATGACGCTGGCGACGATGATGAAGGAGATGTGGGGGATTTCTTGGTGACGGATTCCCCAGATGCCTAATCCCATTACTGCGGTGACGATCCAGATGATGGCACCGGTGGCTAGGGTGTGGCTGTCGCGTCGTAAAGCTAGGGCAATGCCGGCGCCTGCCAAGGTGCCGATGGCGAAGGGCCAGAAGGTGTTGAGGATGGCGCTGAAGCTGATTCCGCCGTGGGCGAGG
>CAUQSW010000090.1:0-8980 GCA_963520895.1 uncultured Corynebacterium sp.
CTTAACCACGCTTTTCCGCCTCCCACTAACAGCAGCCACCACAGTGATTCCGTCCAACTCTATCCAGGAAACGTAATCAACCAACAGGTCTAACCCTGAGGTGGTTTCTATGATCGCTAACTGTTGGGCAAGGTTTGTCGTGTTCATAACCCTGAACCTAGTAAGAGATTACGGGGAAAACAAGGGGTAAACCAAGAAAATCAGCACCTGTGGATAACTTACCCGCTACCGGCTGAAAATCCACCAAAAACCACCCAACGACCCCATCAAGACTACCAAACCAACCAACCCAACATAGAAACAGCACACAAGTTATCCACAAGAAAACCCGAAGCCAGAAAATCAGCCCCGCAGCGGAACTTTCACCCACGGTGAATTCGGATCGGTGAGGGCTTTGGCGAATAGTGGGTCGAAGGCGGTGAGTTCGTTGTAGTTGATGGGCTCGTCGGAAAGCCACATGGCGCGGCCCCACCAGAAGCTCAAGGCGGCTTGTTGCCAGGTGCTGAAGGTTTTCTGCATTTCGGCAACGGCGCGGGCGGCGTAAGACTGGCCTTCTTCGGGGCTCAACCAGCCGCAGGCGACGGCGCGACCGGCTACGGCTTCGACGCGCATCAGGTCCCACGCCCGGGTGGTGTGCGGCAGCAGGCTTGGTGCCACGGTGAGGAACTGCGGATCAAGATACAGTGCGATCCATTTGCGGAAGTTTTCCGTAAGCTCGGTTGGGTTGAAACCATTGAAGATGAATAGATGCTGTAGAAATGCGGATTGCAGATTGACTTCTGTCTCGATGACTTCGGGGGTTGGGTTCTGTTGATGCAGCGCTATGACACTGCGGGTGCCTAAAAGGTAGGCATCGAAGACGGGGAAATGCATGCCGTCGGTAAGCGATTGTTCGCTGAATTGGCGGGCGGCATCGGCGTCTTTTATTCCCCATTGGCCGGTTAGGGCATCTTGGATTTGCGAACGGTGGATGAAGTGCTTGAGTTCGGCACTAGGGGCATCAATGGGCTGGGGTTCGCGGTACTGCAACCCGAAGCAGGCTTGCCGCACAATGTTCGGGTCGGGATTTTTGTCTTTCCACTTGAAATCTGGCCACTTGAATTCTGGGTGTGGGGCAATGTGAATCTCAGCAGGTGTGACTTCAATGGGCATGCATTTTAGGCTACACAATGATTTGAAACTTTGCAGTAGGTTTTTCCTAAGAATCTTCTTGGGGAAAATTAGGGAAAACGCAGCTAAAACTTGATGGGAAAGCTGCTAGATTGGGCGTCTATGGAACAACTATTTTCCGATATGTCTCTGCAAATGGCCTACGAACGAGCGACGGGGGAGTCTTATGGGATACAGAGTCGTTCCACCAACCCAGACAGCGTAATAAAGGTGCTCAATGATGTCGCCGTGGCATTGCAGCCGGAGGAATTTGTCTTAGAGATAGCTGATACCACCGACCCGGGGTTTCATTCGGCACTGGTGGTGACCAATTACCGGATCCTTATTGGCACGGGGCCAGGCAACCTTAAGTCGATTGCCCTCGATCTGATTACGGCAGCACGGTCGGCTTATGAGCCAGATCTGATACTTATCCTCAATTGCTTCGGCGGCACTTTTACCATTCGCGGACTGGGCGCAAAGGGGCTAGGCAGGATTGTGCATGCACTTGGTTGGGTTTCGTCTTATGTGGTGGAGCCGCCAGAATCTTTCCAGCCACAAAATCAGCTGCCTGATTTATTTCAGTCTTGGATGGAAGCGCAGCACACATTCCACGAGCGGCCAGAGCTAAGCGATGAGGAAATGGGTGAGCACCTTGGGCGCGTTCTCGCAGATAAGAGGTGGTATTAA
This sequence comes from uncultured Corynebacterium sp., assembly GCA_963520895.1. Classification (GTDB taxonomy): domain Bacteria; phylum Actinomycetota; class Actinomycetes; order Mycobacteriales; family Mycobacteriaceae; genus Corynebacterium. Next base: position 1,840 of record CAUQSW010000090.1, read on the forward strand.
TGCCAAGAAACCAGTTGTCTTCTTACACACCGGTAACCGAAGAGCTATATGGAGTTGACCGGCTACCTGACCCTCAACCCCAGCCCCCAGTGCAACAGGTAGCAGAGCCGGAACCGGAATCACCCAAGCCGGTTGTTCAGCTAACCGTGGCGCAACAGATATTGCTTGCGCTTCTGATTACGGTCATTGTTACTGTGATTGTTGTGGTTCTTAATTAGCGCAGGTTAAGGCGTCGATAAGCAAATTACTATGCTGGCCGATAGAATAAAACACTATGCTGCCTAAGTCTCGTATAGTTTCAGCGATCATTTTTGGTGTCGGGTTGGCGCTTTGTGCCGCTGGTCTGTTGTATCCGAAGTTGGTGGTTACCGATGCGCGGATGCCGCTGAATCTTGAGCAAACCACCATTACCTTGGTTGACCCCAATGGGACCCAGCGCAGCAATGCAGATGGCAGCATGTATGTGGGGCCAATTACCAAGCAGTATCACGTGCAGGTCGTGCCCCCGATTGAAGCGGATCTGGCTACCGCTCGGGTGGGGATTAGCCTGATGCGTGGCGATAATACCGCCATGGAGGCGGATCGGGACCGGCTGATTGAGGCAACGTTATGGACCTACAGCTTTGAGCGGAAATCGGGGATCAACACTTCTGCCATGAAGGTGGTGGACACTCCCGCAACCGCCGCGACTACCACGGAATTTAGTGGGTATTGGGTGAAGTTCCCCACGGACGCTGAGCGGACTACCTATGAGGTTTTTGATTCGGTGCTGCGCGGCACAGCACCAGCGGTATTCCAAGAGGAGCTAGAGCGCGAAGGCAGGAAGATCTACCGCTACCGTCAAGAGATCGCGCCGACGAATATTGCCGACCGCTACCCATCCATGTTCGGTACCATCACCTTGCCTGGACCAGAGCCAGAACCCCAACCGGAGGGCGAAGAACCCGGCCCAGAGCCAGAACCCGAAGCGCCTGCCGAGATCGAGGCAAAGCTGTTCCACTCCGGTACCAGGGATTTCTATGTGGATCAGATCTCGGGAATGGTCGTGGACATGGAAGAGCAGATTATTGATTATTACGCCGATGGAAACGGTGGCAAGCTTGCCGACGCCCAGCTTTTCGCCGGTAAAGTCAACGACGAGCAATCGGCGCAGCTGTTGGCGCAGGTGAAATACTTAGAAGACGGTTCACTGCCCCGCGCGATAGCGTGGGTGGTTGCGGGAATCGGAGCGGTGTTGGCATTATTGGGTTTAGCGGGCTGTTTCCGCTTCGGCGGCAGGCGTAACAGGGTATGATGGTCTTAAGCATCGGTCGCCCTAACATATAATTTCATCAATAATCAAACCCGCACTTTACAAAGCTGGAAGAAACATATAGAGTAGTTGGTTGCGCTGGAATCCCTATCACTTCAGTAGTTCACGACCTTGTTCAACTAGGCAAAATGCCGATTTGACAAGGTCCGTTAGTGCTATCTGCAGATACCGATTCCCTTGCAGACCGATATGCTCATTTACCAGCGGTTTTGGTGGTCAATATTGCGGGGCCACCATCCGCGTGAGGTGCTGGAAGGACCCATCTTGGCAGTCTCCCGCCAGACCAAGGCCGTAATCCCTGGGGCTCCCGAACGGAAGTCGTTCGCGAAGATCAACTCACCCATCGAGGTCCCAGGTCTTTTAGATATACAACTGGAATCTTTCGCTTGGCTGATTGGCACGCCGGAGTGGCGTGAACGCAGGCAAGCTGAACTAGGCGAGGGTGTTCGCGTTACTAGCGGACTAGAGGACATCTTAGAAGAACTCTCACCTATTCAAGACTATTCCGGCAACATGTCCCTAACTTTATCTGAACCTCGTTTCGAGGAGATGAAGAACTCCATCGACGAGTGTAAAGATAAGGACATCAACTACTCTGCGCCACTGTATGTGACCGCGGAGTTCATCAACAACGACACTCAGGAAATTAAATCCCAGACTGTCTTCATTGGCGATTTCCCCATGATGACAGAAAAGGGCACCTTCATCGTCAACGGCACTGAGCGTGTTGTTGTCTCTCAGCTGGTGCGGTCACCTGGTGTCTATTTTGACCAAACCATTGATAAGTCCACCGAACGCCCACTGCACTCGGTGAAGGTTATTCCTTCTCGTGGTGCGTGGTTGGAATTTGACGTGGACAAGCGCGACACCGTTGGTGTGCGCATCGACCGCAAACGCCGGCAGCCGGTAACCGTGCTGCTTAAGGCGCTGGGGTGGACCACCGAGCAGATTACGGAACGCTTCGGCTTTTCCGAGATTATGATGTCCACCTTGGAAGCGGACGGTTGTGCCAACACTGATGAAGCGCTGTTGGAAATCTACCGCAAGCAACGTCCCGGCGAGCAGCCCACCCGTGATCTAGCGCAGTCGCTTTTGGATAATTCTTTCTTCCGGGCTAAGCGCTATGACCTGGCCAAAGTGGGTCGCTATAAAGTCAACCGCAAACTAGGTTTGGGCGGTGACAATGAAGGTTTGATGACTTTAACGGAAGAAGACATCGCCACCACCATCGAGTACTTGGTGCGCCTTCATGCCGGTGAACACACCATGACCTCTCCAACTGGTGAAGTCATTCCGGTGGAAACCGACGACATTGACCACTTCGGTAACCGCCGGTTGCGTACCGTGGGTGAACTGATTCAAAACCAGGTGCGAGTCGGTCTGTCCCGTATGGAACGAGTGGTGCGGGAACGCATGACCACCCAGGATGCGGAATCCATTACCCCCACCTCGTTGATTAACGTACGCCCAGTATCCGCGGCCATCCGCGAGTTCTTCGGCACCTCCCAGCTGTCCCAGTTCATGGATCTGAATAACTCCCTGTCTGGTTTGACCCACAAGCGGCGGTTGTCTGCGCTGGGTCCTGGTGGTTTGTCGCGGGAACGTGCAGGTATTGAGGTGCGCGACGTGCACGCCTCCCACTATGGTCGCATGTGTCCCATTGAAACCCCCGAAGGTCCCAATATCGGTCTGATTGGTTCCTTGGCTTCCTACGCCCGGGTGAATTCCTTCGGCTTCATCGAAACCCCCTACCGCAAGGTGGTTGATGGTGTGGTCACCGATCAGGTGGATTACCTCACCGCTGATGAGGAAGACCGCTATGTGGTGGCACAGGCGAACACCAAGTTCGACGCCGATGGTCGGATCACGGAAGATCGTGTGACGGTACGTCTGAAAAAGGGCGACATCCAGGTGGTTGATGGTAAAGACATCGACTATATGGATGTCTCACCTAGGCAGATGGTTTCTGTTGCTACCGCCATGATTCCGTTCCTTGAGCACGACGACGCTAACCGTGCGCTGATGGGCGCAAACATGCAGCGTCAGGCTGTGCCGCTGGTGCGTTCCGAGGCACCACTGGTGGGTACCGGCATGGAGCTGCGTGCCGCTTATGATGCTGGTGATTTGATTATCAGCAAGAAAACCGGTGCGGTGGAAAACGTCAGTGCTGACTACATCACCATCATGGGCGATGACGGTATTCGCGATACCTACATGCTGCGTAAATTCGAGCGCACCAACCAAGGCACTTCCTACAACCAGAAGCCATTGGTGGACATTGGCGATCGGGTAGAAGCTGGTCAGGTGCTAGCTGATGGCCCGGGTACCCACAATGGTGAAATGGCGCTGGGGCGCAACTTGCTGGTTGCCTTCATGCCGTGGGAAGGACACAACTACGAGGACGCGATCATTTTGAATCAGCGTCTCGTGGAGCAAGACATTCTTACCTCTATCCACATTGAGGAACACGAGATTGATGCCCGCGACACCAAGCTGGGTGCCGAAGAAATCACCCGTGAAATCCCCAATGTGAGCGAGGATGTGCTTAAAGACCTCGACGAACGCGGTATTGTGCGCATCGGTGCTGATGTGCGCGACGGCGACATTCTGGTGGGTAAGGTCACCCCGAAGGGTGAAACTGAGCTGACCCCAGAAGAGCGACTACTGCGCGCTATCTTCGGCGAAAAAGCCCGCGAGGTGCGCGATACCTCCATGAAGGTGCCACACGGTGAGACCGGTAAGGTGATTGGGGTTCGGCATTTCTCTCGGGATATGGACGATGACCTCGCACCTGGTGTGACCGAAATGATCCGGGTGTATGTTGCTCAGAAGCGCAAGATTCAAGACGGCGATAAGCTCGCTGGTCGCCACGGCAACAAGGGTGTGGTGGGCAAGATTTTGCCGCAGGAAGACATGCCCTTCCTGCCTGATGGCACGCCTGTGGATATTATCCTCAACACCCACGGTGTACCACGCCGTATGAACATTGGTCAGGTGCTGGAAGTACACCTCGGCTGGTTGGCTGCCGCTGGTTGGAAGATCGACACCGAGGATCCCGCCAATGCAGAGCTGCTCAAGACTCTGCCGGAAGATCTCTACGATGTTCCAGCCGGAACTTTGACAGCTACCCCGGTGTTCGACGGTGCTTCCAACGAGGAACTCGCAGGACTGTTGGCTAATTCCCGGCCGAACCGGGATGGTGATGTCATGGTCAATGCCGATGGTAAAGCAGTGCTTTTCGACGGCCGCTCCGGTGAGCCGTTCCCATTCCCCGTCTCGGTGGGCTACATGTACATTCTGAAGCTACACCACTTGGTGGATGAGAAGATTCACGCACGCTCCACCGGCCCGTACTCCATGATTACCCAGCAGCCACTTGGTGGTAAGGCACAGTTCGGTGGCCAGCGCTTCGGCGAAATGGAGGTGTGGGCAATGCAGGCTTATGGTGCTGCTTATACCCTCCAGGAGCTGTTGACCATCAAGTCCGATGACGTGGTTGGGCGTGTGAAGGTCTACGAAGCCATTGTGAAGGGCGAGAATATCCCAGATCCGGGTATCCCTGAGTCCTTTAAGGTGTTGCTGAAAGAATTGCAGTCGCTGTGTCTGAACGTGGAAGTGCTATCTGCGGATGGTACCCCCATGGAACTGTCAGGTACTGATGATGACGAGTTCGATCAAGCTGGTGCTTCGATGGGAATCAACCTTTCCCGCGATGAGCGTTCCGACGCCGATATCGCCTAAGTGCGCCAGGTCTGCCGCTGATAGTTGCGGCAGGCGGAAACTTTAAAAGAATCACACTACGATCCCCATGATTTTGGGGTGAAAGGGAGTTACGTGCTAGACGTCAACTTCTTCGAAGAGCTCCGCATCGGCCTGGCCACTGCCGACGACATCCGCCGTTGGTCTAAAGGCGAGGTTAAGAAGCCGGAGACGATTAACTACCGTACGCTCAAGCCAGAGCGCGACGGTCTGTTTTGTGAACGTATTTTCGGTCCCACGAGGGACTGGGAGTGTGCCTGTGGTAAGTACAAGCGGGTGCGCTATAAGGGCATCATCTGTGAACGCTGTGGTGTTGAGGTAACCAAATCCAAGGTGCGTCGTGAGCGCATGGGCCACATTGAGTTGGCTGCTCCGGTCACTCACATCTGGTACTTCAAGGGTGTTCCTTCCCGGTTGGGCTACCTGCTTGATCTGGCACCAAAAGATCTGGAACGGATCATTTACTTCGCGGCCAACATCATCACCAGTGTTGATGAGGAAGCACGACACAATGACCTGACCACTCTAGAGGCAGAAATGCTGCTGGAGAAGAAGGACGTTGAAGCCGATGCCGAATCGGAACTGGCTGATCGGGCGCAAAAGCTCGAAGAGGACCTCGCAGAGCTGGAGGCAGCTGGTGCGAAGGCCGATGCGCGTCGTAAAGTGCAAAACGCCGCGGATAAGGAAATGCAGCACATCCGCGAGCGGGCGCAGCGTGAAATTGATCGGCTAGAGGAAATCTGGCAGACCTTTGTCAAGCTTGCGCCTAAGCAGATGATTATCGACGACTCCATCTATGAAGAGCTGGTGGATCGCTACGAGGATTACTTCACCGGCGGCATGGGTGCTGAGGCGATTCAGACGCTGATCCGCAACTTTGATTTAGATGCTGAGGCTGAGCAGCTGCGTGAGATCATCAACAGCGGCAAAGGCCAGAAGAAGATGCGTGCCTTAAAGCGGTTGAAGGTTGTTGCTGCCTTCCAGCGCTCTGGCAATGATCCTGCTGGTATGGTGCTGGACTGCATTCCGGTGATTCCGCCGGAGCTGCGGCCTATGGTGCAGCTCGATGGTGGTAGGTTCGCTACCTCTGACTTGAATGATCTGTATCGTCGCGTGATTAACCGCAATAACCGGCTCAAGCGCATGATTGATCTGGGTGCTCCTGAGATCATTGTTAATAACGAAAAGCGTATGCTGCAGGAATCGGTTGACGCACTGTTTGATAACGGTCGTCGTGGCCGCCCAGTCACCGGTCCTGGTAACCGTCCGCTGAAGTCGCTGTCTGACCTGCTGAAAGGTAAGCAAGGCCGGTTCCGTCAGAACCTGCTGGGTAAGCGCGTGGACTACTCTGGTCGTTCCGTTATTATCGTTGGTCCCCAGCTGAAGCTGCATGAGTGCGGCTTGCCTAAGTTGATGGCGCTGGAGCTATTCAAGCCGTTTGTAATGAAGCGGTTGGTGGAAAACGACTACGCCCAAAATATTAAATCCGCTAAGCGCATGGTGGAACGCCAGCGCTCAGAGGTGTGGGACGTGTTGGAAGAAGCAATTGCTGAGCATCCGGTGATGTTAAACCGTGCGCCGACGCTGCACCGGTTGGGTATTCAGGCTTTCGAGCCGAAACTCATCGAAGGTAAGGCAATTCAGCTGCACCCGCTTGCTTGTGAAGCGTTTAACGCCGACTTCGACGGTGACCAGATGGCTGTGCACCTGCCACTATCGGCAGAAGCCCAGGCAGAGGCACGTATTTTGATGCTGGCCTCCAATAACATTCTTTCTCCTGCTTCGGGTAAGCCGCTGGCCATGCCACGTCTGGACATGGTGACCGGCTTGTACTTCCTGACCATGGATAAGTCGGGCGACGAACTCGGTGGCCAGGGGGCCTACAGCCCAGCGACGGAAGACGGACCAGCAACTGGGGTGTATTCCTCTCCAGCGGAAGCCATCATGGCTTATGACCGTGGGGTACTCGGGTTGCAAGCCAAGATCAAGGTGCGGATTTCCCACCTGCGCCCCCCAGCAGATGTGGAAGCAGAACAGTTCCCTGATGGTTGGGAAAAGGGCCAGGTTTGG
>CAUQSW010000091.1:0-8640 GCA_963520895.1 uncultured Corynebacterium sp.
GCAATGGACCGAACCGTATCTTACTCGGCGTAGAGCTGGGAAAACTCACCCGGTCTTTGATTTTTTGTTTGAGTACTACCCTACTCGCGCCGCCCACTTGGAACGGTGGCACCCTGGGATTGGCGTGGGATTAGCGGATCCGTCAGGCAGTAGTGCCCAGGCCCAGTGGCGTTATTACCATTGCCAGGATGGAATTACCGCTGCTGATGGTCAGCTATTTGCTCAGCAACGACGCGAGACTTTGCTGTTTATCCGTGACTTGTTGGAAAAGACAACGAGCAACCCTGCCCACTTTGATTGCTTTGGGTTACATGAGTGGGCAATGGTATTTCAAACCGATAGCCCTAGACACTCGTTGCCATTACGCTTAGGCGCTGATGGCACCAATCAGGTTGTGGTAGAAAATAATCTTCGGTGTACACATTTTGATGCATATCGATTTTTTACTACTCCTGCCCGCCCGCTCAACCTGCATGTGTTAAGCCGTGACTCTCAGCCGATTTTTGAGCAAAAAGGCTGCCTACATGCCACTATGGATTTATATAAGTGGGGTTCAAAACTCTTGCCGATGATCTCTAGCCAGCTGCTGCTTGATTGTTTTGCATTGGCTTGGGACGCTCGAATCCTTGATATGGCCGCTAGTCCTTATGATTGTCGCGAGTTTGGAATTTCACCGGTTTGCATTGAAAATAAAGCTGGAAAGCAGGAATATGTGCGCCGACAACGTGAACTATCGCAACGAGGAACAACACTTCGACAGCAGATGATTACCACAATTGACGCAGTATTAGAGCTAAACTTAAACTAACACTTTATAGTTTTGGAATAGTATTCGGGTTCCGGCGGAATATGTAAGAGAGGATGTCCATCCCATGGGTCGCCATTCTATTGGAAGTAATAATTTAACAATCGCCCCAGGTGTGTACATCTTCTTAGCACTTCTTGTTGGTATTTCCTTAGCAACCTGCACGTGGGTGCGAACTATTAATCAAAAAGATGATGCCGCGCAAGACTGCATCCGCGGCGAATTAACGTTGAATGTTGCTAGTACCGCTGGCGAGAAAAATACTGCCACGCAACTTATCGACGCCTACAACGCCACAAAACCCAAAGTCCGCGACTATTGCGTTACTGCTACCTTAACTGACAATCTGAGTGAGGCTGGGGCTTACATCACGGCTGAATCCGATGGTCAAGTCGCAGCCGCATTAAGCCACGCTAACCGTTCTGCGGCAGGAGAAGATTGGCCTACTGCGGCCGCGTTAAAAATAGGTCTTTCTGCCACCCAAGAGGTCAATAAGGACAATCTTGGTGATGTTAGCTACCCAGTTGCTGATAACGCCATGGCCTCTGCGCTGGTGGCTAGCAGCCTCAATAATACGAAAGAGCAGATAGTAGATATACTCAATTCCTCAAAAACAGTCACCATTGCTTCGGCGGTAGAAAAAGGCCAAAGCAAAATCGTCACCCATGAGCAGCAAATCCCAGAGGGGTATACCTTCACGGAGATCGCTAACCTGACTCAACCGGTACGAATAGTACCGCTTAACGCCACACAGACGGTTAACGAGGAAGTAATCCGTGCAGGTACAGATTTCGGCACAGCTAGCGTCAACGAAGAAGCGGCAAAAGCCACTACCACCAAGACCGCACTGACGGCTATCGCTGCACTGGGTACCTTCGATAGCACTGAAAACCCAACTCCGCCAACTAGCGCTGCCGCTTCGCCTTCTAGCACGCAACACTCCGCCGCCGCCAATAAGCCGCTGGATACCCTGTATCTCTTAGACACTTCCGAAGCTATGGGTGCAACGACATCCACGGGCGGTACATGGTTTGCTGCGACCTCCAATGCCATTGCGGAAGTAGCACCTCAAGTGGGTGAAGCCGGTCAGACTGTTGCTATTTGGAACTACTCTTCCCCCTTAAATCCCGGAGTAACCCAAGGGTGGCGGCGTAATGTGAATTTCGATGCCCAGGATACTGGCTGGTCTGTAGCTAGCCGGGCAGTTGGTTTTAGCACTGGTGGTAAGCGGCATACACGCTCGGCCTTGGTGGCAGCTCTGAAATACAGTGCCGACTACGCCAAAACACAATCTAAGCAAGTGCGAGTTGTTTTAATAACCACAGGTAATGACGATGACTTGGATGTATCCACAGTCACCAATGAAATTACTGCTGCCAAAAATGCAGGTGTAGAGCTAGACATAATCCATGTCGGTTCGGGTGATCCCGATCAAGCGATCATGGATGCCGCAGCTAAAAACACCACCGTGACAGATGCCAATAAAGTTGTCTCTGCACTAGAAACTGCTAGCGGCGTCAGCGGAAATCAATAAGTAATAGGTTTTGCCTACCTGCCTTGACGTGCTGGTCGTTTTCTTCATCAATGGGCTAGGGACAGTGCTTAAGAGCACACTCTTCCCTAAGCCTCTACCGACTGGCTGTCGTATCCACCGCTTTGCCGCTTGGCAGGAAATGCGCTAGGTCATACTGGTAGTTGTTTCATGGCTAGATACTTCCTGCGCTCTCTCCTGCCCCACTAACCGTCGATAAATGCTTGCATGCTGCACGTGGACGCCCCAGTGGTGCTATTTTAAAGATCTTGGCCAAGAAAGGCGAGGGATTATTAACCAATGACTAAAGGCACCCACCCCTGTGGCGGTGCCTTTTGACTGTTGTTACTAGTGGATTAGGAGCTGCGGCGTTGGCGACGGGCTTCCAGCTCATCGACTGCTGGAATGCTGCGCCTAGTATTACGCGGATTGATGCGCTCTGATGGGAAGGAAGCAATAGTGCCGGTAAGCTCTTTGACAATGCCAGGAACTGCTATACCAAATACGCCTTGTCCGCCGCCTAGCAGGTCAATCACTTCTTCTGCGCTCCGGCACTCATAGACTGTTGTGCCGTCGGAGACCAAGGTTATTTCCGCTAAGTCCTCGATACCGCGATCGCGGAGTTTATCTACTGCTTGGCGGATATTTTGCAAGGAAATACCGGTATCGAGTAGCCGCTTGACGATTTTGAGAACCAGAATATCTTTAAAGGAATAAAGACGTTGCGATCCCGAACCGCGAGCGGTTCGAATGCTTGGAATAACCAGTTTTGTACGTGCCCAGTAATCCAGTTGGCGGTAGGTTATTCCGGCCACCTGGCAAGCAATGGGCACTCGGTAGCCCACCTCTTCATCTGAACCCATATCGAAGAGCGAATCTTGTACCGTTTGGTCAGTCATCTCACTAGTCTCCTTGCAATCTTTGGCTTCCAAAAGAAAGCCGGACCCTTTAAATAAAACAAAAAGAGTGCCATTTCTATTCTCAGGCAAGGTTAGCGAAGCGTCAAGAAGAATGGTCTCGACACGCCGTTAATTTAAACCTCTACTTGAAGTTTAGACTTAAATGTCACAAATGTCATCTTTATTCACAATAGTAACAGTGAAAAACTTATTCCTCTTCTTTTTCAGGCGGCAATTCGCCCATCAAATCTGCCTCGCTGACTCCCATACTTTCCATCATCTTTGAGAAATCAGCGTCCGCGGCGGCATCACCGGAAGCAGAATCTTCAACCAACGTCGGAGTAATATCCTCGCCGAAATCTAGACCCAACCATTGCTTCAAATCCGCCTCAGAGACATAAACGCTGGCCTGGGATAAAACTGTCTCATTAACAAAAATGGGAAGGCCTAGACCGTAGGCCACTGAAATGGCATCGCTGGGCCGACAGTCAAATTCCTCTCCATCGTTGGTCAGTAGCGCTGCTATAAATTCCCCCTCATAATAAGAGGTGATATGCATTTCTTTGAATCCAGAACCGAATCGAGAGGTTGCGCTAATAAACAAGTCGCTCAGACGGGGGCGGCGCGGGGGTGATTCTTGTTCCCTGCGCCGCTGTTCGGTTGCCTCTTCGAAGCCAATCCAGATGGGTAAAATCCGTTTTTTCTCTGCCCAACGCAGGACGATACAACTATGTCCTTCGGGAAAAACTGAGATTTGAAGATATTCCACTTGGTGCATGGGCATACTTTCCCTACCTTTTTAGATGTGTTTAATACCCTAGCTGGTCACGAAGTTCGTTTTTAACCAAGCTAGCGTGAAGTGAAACTACCAGCGCTGTCATGTGCTGACTCATTTCTTCGGCGCGCTCTTTTGCCCCCTCGCCCCGAGAACGAGCGACTGGAGTGGTTGCTTGGGTAATGAGAGAAGCTTGACGAGCGGCGGCGTTTTTTAGCGACTTCAGATGTCGCACATCAAAACCAAACTCCCGCAGCGCCTGTGCAGTAGAAACCACGCGTACATCATCTGCGGTGAAAAACCCCGAGCGATCTGGCCGAATCATGCCAACAGTAGCAAGCTCGGCAACGAAACCAGCAGGAACACCAGCCTGATCTGCAACATCCCCATCAGTTAGCCGAGTTTTTGCTGGTTTTTTGAATTGTTCTGGGCCAATAATTGGCTGGGCTTTGACAGTTTTTAACAGTGGTGTAACTGTTCCAGAATCCATTGCCTCTAGCTGCTCACGAATCACCTTTAATGGCAGGTAGTTGTCTCTCTGAGTAGTCAGAATATATCGGAGGCGATCTATATCAGATTGGACGTATTTTCGGTACCCAGAACTCGCGCGCTGTGGCGAGATGAGGCCTTCGGATTCTAAGAACCTAATCTTCGACATAGTGACGTCTGGGAATTCCTCTTGGAGTTGCTTCAACACTGCGCCAATGCCCATGGTTTTTTTAGGCTTAGGAGCAACAGCTGAAGGAGTTGTTACCTTTGCAACAGAATTCGAAAGAGTGCTCATGAACGAAGATTCCGATTCAATTGATGTGTGGGAGAGTTACACTTAACTTCTCCCTTTTCCTACACGTTTTCACACAATTATAGTGTGGGGTTTTTAAAAGAGTGAGCCGCCTCCCGCAAAACAGCGCGTGATAGTGATAGCTGAACCCAAACTTTTTACAGCATTCAGGGCAGAAAATCAGCCCCTAGCTAGTGGTACCAGCCAAGAAAACCAAGCGGAATTTACCGATCTGTACCTCATCCCCAGAAGAAAGTACTTCAGAGTTGCGAGGCTCACGGTTGACATAAGTTCCGTTCAACGAACCAACATCAACTACCACGTACTTGCCGTCGTCAAGGCGGAATTCGGCATGGCGCCGCGACACAGTCACATCATCTAGGAAAATGTCGGACTCGGGGTGGCGACCAGCGGAGGTGGTTGATTGATCCAGTAAGAAACGCGCGCCAGCATTAGGACCACGCTTGACTATCAGCATCCCCACACCAGGTGGCGGAGTAATGTCAGAGCCGGAAGCAGGAACAGCCCCAGCACCATTCTCCATCTCTTTGAGCAGGTCTGCTCGGAAGACTGACGTAGTCTCCACCTGCACGTCCTGCGCTTGGTTGTTTTCACTCATCGTGAACCCTCCATTTATGAAATCCTGACTTTATATTGCCTATAAATTAATACATGACTGTCGCATTACTTCACAGGCAATCCCAGTAGGTAATGTGACCAACGCTTAACATCATAGCGTTTCGCAGTTAAATTCGCGCACCACTATGCAAAATTGAGCATTTTCACTTGACTACGCAATGGTAACACAAACCACAAGCATGTGATTTATATTTTACAGGAAGCTTAAGAACACTCATCGGAAAATGTTGCCAATTCCCTTTAACACTGAGTTTCCTGATCCTGCCAATGGGTTATCAGAAACCATGTAAGTCCATGTAGCTGAGGGGCGCATCAAACCCAAATCTTCCAAATGAGCGCCGTCCTCATCAATTACCACCTCATCGAAGGTTGCCACAGCGTCATCAACTGCCCGTTGCGCAAGTTCTTTGAATTCCCGCACCGCTATCCGGTGGAACTCATCAATCGGGGTCTCCCTAGCAATAGCACGCAGATGAATCGACTCCCGAACATCATCCATTAAGGCCAAGTGATTGCTCCAGGCCAAATCTAGGTGATAGAGCATGATCTCCCTACTTGCGCGCACCAAAGTTGATTCTGGCAGCGTTTGCGCTAAAGATTGTGCCCGCTGTGATCGCTGTTTAAGTTCCAACCAGGCTTGGTCAGTTTTCAACAGGCTACTGCGCCGCTCGTCAATAATATCGCGCTGATCAGCCAGCAATTTATTGTACTTCCAGGTTTGGGAGTGGATTTCTAATAGCTGCCCCTCGGTAACTCGCTGGCAGTGTTCGATCCAGTCCCTAATCCGCTTGGAATCTATAAGGCCTTGTGCATCCGGCTGGGCGCTCACCTCCTCCCCTGCCCCACCAACGGTAACCATGTCATCTTCAAAGGAGACAAAAAACAGGGATAATCCCGGATCGCCTTGTCGCCCGGCGCGGCCGCGTAGTTGGTTGTCGAGGCGGGCGGTGCGGTGGCGGGCGGTGCCGATGACGGCGAGTCCGCCAAGTGCTACGACTTTGTCGTGGTCGCGTTCGTCGGCGCCGCCGAGTTTGATGTCGGTGCCGCGTCCGGCCATTTGGGTGGAGACGGTTACTCTTCCGATGTCGCCTGCTTCGGCGATGATGGTGGCTTCTTCGGCGTCGTTTTTGGCATTTAGGACGTTGACTTCTATGCCGTAGGATCGGAGTTCTTCTGCTAGTTGTTCGGATTCAGCGACGTCTTGGGTGCCGACGAGGACGGGTTGGCCGGTGTTGTTCAGGTGGCGGATTTCTGAGATGATGGCGGCGTTTTTTTCGGCGATGGTGGCGTAGACGCGGTCGGCTTCGTCGAATCGTTTAAGGGGTTTGTTTCTTTCGATGACGCTGACGTGGAGGTTGTAGAAGCTGCGTAGTTGGTCAGTGGCTTCGACTGCTGTGCCGGTCATGCCGCAGACCAGTGGGTAGCGTCTCATGAGGGCTTGGAGGGTGATGGTGTCGAGGATTTTTCCGCCTTCGGTTACTGCGAGTCCTTCTTTGGCTTCGACTGCTGCTTGGACGCCGTCTGGCCAGCGTTGGAGGTCTGCTACTCGGCCTTTGGAGGCGTCGATGAGTGCTACTTTTCCGTCGCGGACGATGTAGTGGACGTCGCGGATGAGGAGGGCGTGGGCGTGGAGGGCGAGGTTGACTTGGATGAGGGTGGTGCCTACGTGTTCGTCGTCGTACAGTGAGGTGATTCCTAGTGCTCGTTCGAGTCGTTTGGCGCCTTGGTCGGTGAGGAAGACGTTGCGGCGGTCGTCGTCTATGGTGTAGTGCTGTTTTTCTTTGAGGCGTCGGACGAGGTCTGTGATGCGTCCGCTGGGGGCGGTGCCTGGTTCGTTGCCGGCTAGTACGAGGGGGACGAGTGCTTCGTCGACTAGTACGGAGTCTGCTTCGTCGACGATTGCGACGTCGGCGCCGTTTTGGATGGCGTCTTTGGGGTCGGTGATGAGTTGGTCGCGTAGGACGTCGAAGCCGATTTCGTTGACGGGGGCGTAGACGATGGTTGCTTTGTATGCTTGTCGACGTTCGTCTGCGTCCATGTCTTCGGTGATGGCGGCGATGGTGAGGCCGAAGAAGGTTACTAGTGGTCCCATCCAGTCTGCGTCGCGGGCGGCGAGGTAGTCGTTGACGGTGATGGCGTGGACGGTTTTGCCCATGAGGCCGAAGCCGGTGCTGGCCATGGCGCCGACGAGGGTTTTTCCTTCGCCGGTGGCCATTTGGATGACGTCGCCTTCTAGTAGGCGTAGGACTGCTTGGGATTGGACTGGGAAGGGGGTTAGCCCGAGGGTGCGTTCTGCTGCTATGGCGAGGATGGCGAGGAATTCGGCGGCGTCGGTTATTTCGCCGGTTTTGGTTAGGTCGTGTGCTTTGGCTTTGAGTTGGGTGTCGGTGAGTGTGGTGAGTTGTTGTTGTTTGGTGTGGGCTTCGTTTACGATGGCGAGACTTCGTTTTTGGTTGCGTCCTTGTTTTCCGCCCATTGCTTTCCAGAACCAGTCGAAACCTGCCACCGTGATCCTCCGTGTTGTGTTGTGTGTGTGGGGTGTTACAAACTGGATGAGGTGTGGTTGCTCTTTATCCGTTTGCACTTCTGTCATTAAATATTTAACGCCATAGTGTCGGTTTCCGTTCCATTTGTTTGGCTGTGTTGCGGGATTATTCTCGTATCGTTGATCTGGTATTGAGGAGTTTGTTGTGTTTGATGGTGTTGGTGGTTTGTGCCCTTGCTGTTCGGGATTGGGTTTTTCTGATTGTTGTCAGCCGTTGTTATTGGGGGTGCGGCGGGCTGCTACTGCTGAGGCGTTGATGCGTTCGCGTTATAGTGCTTTTGTTGTGGGTGATTCGGGGTATTTGCGGGATTCGTGGCATCCGGAGTATGCGCCTGCGAAGATTGAGCTTGGTGGTGTTCGGTGGGTTGGGTTGCAGATTCTTGGTAAATCTGGTGGTGGTCCGTTGGATAGTTCGGGGACTGTCTCGTTTGCTGCGACGTATGAGGTTGGCGGGCAGCGTCTAGTGCTGCGGGAGGATTCTCGCTTCCTTCGGTTAGCTGGGGCGTGGGTATATGTTGATGCTGTCGGTGATTAATGTTATTTGAGCTTGGTGATTAGGCAATTCGAAGGCATTGGTGTAACCTCAATCGCGTTGTGCATTTGTGCAACATCGGACTGTGGCGCAGTTTGGTAGCGCACTTGACTGGGGGTTAAGGGGTCGCAGG
>CAUQSW010000092.1:0-8629 GCA_963520895.1 uncultured Corynebacterium sp.
CTTCGACAAATACCTATAAACAAGCCCCACACACAAACAACTTGACACCCCCGTAACAGATTCTCAGCACAGGTACGATTTCCCCGCATTCCGCGCCCTTCTCTGCTGTTTTTCATACCGAAAATACTCAACAACCTTCAACGGATTCACCACACCATACGGGGCATAACGCACCACGTGAATAAAAGCCATCCCGAAGTTACTTACAACTGCGATAAATACAGACAGCAACAAACCGCCAGCACCAGTAAGAAAGTGTAATAAACACAACACACAAGTCCCGAAAAGACTACCCGCTAACGCCACCTTATGCATAAAAACAAAATGCTTAAACTCTCGATACGGATGATCCTTATACGGCAATTTCGGATCAAAATAAAAAATTGCAGCCATTGGAACCGGCGCAATAGTCACAAAACACGAAAACAAAATAGCCCAATCCACTAGCACCCACCACCTAACCAAACACACATCTAAGTAATTACCGATAATTTTACAGGGCGTGTCATCACAAAAATAGATACAGTCTAATCAAGGGTATCGTTAATCTGTTCCCCGATCCATTCTCCACCTTGTTCCCCCGCTTTACCTCCCCAATAACCAAGCGCTACAGCTGACGTAATGATTGCTGCGCTACCAATCCAGCCAACACCAGGAATCAGAGCAGTAGCTGCTGCAGCACCCACATACCCACCGGCTGCACCTCCAGCCATCCCACCGATTGACTTTATGACTGGCACAAAATCGCCTGTGGCATAGCTTTCATACCCCGCAACCAACCCTGAATAAGCGTTCCCTGCCATTCCAGTCCGTCTTGCCACAGTCCCAAATTTCTTCAAATGCTCAGCCTCAATCGGCAACCCAGTGGGACGAGTTGTATGTAAATGGTGCCTACCAGTATCAACACCCCAATTTTTATACGCTAGGATCTTATTTGTACTCGGATCCATTTCAGTTGTCACAGCAGTACCAACCTCACTCACCCGTGAAGTTGCAAAACCAATATTCGGGAACTTAATCGGCTCCCCCGTACCTTGATCAATTGGCAAGGCATAACCTGGAACTTCTCGTGGCTCCAAACCAACAATTATAGGCTCGCGATAGTGCGTAGTTGCAGCAGGTCCTTCTAATGGGTTGTCCCTCGTGCTAATATTAAGGATCTTTCCCTCATGGTCAACGTGCACCGGGGTTGCATCACCTTTGATGATATCCATCGTCTTTGTATCCCTATGCTGTATAACAGTGGTCGTAGTTCCATCAGGCTGGTAGTAGTGCCGCACCTCTGGCGTTTGCTCAAGCGTACTAATACCGATGTTTTTCTTATACACTTCACCGTTATAATTAGAGGTCGATTGAAGCATCGTCTGAGTATAAACTGATCCATCAGCGCGCTTGTATTCTTTTTTCACTATCCCAGTTTTCAAATCATGCGTCTTGGAAACAAGCTGCGTACCCTTGTAACTTCCTGGAGGCGCCAGAGGATAGTACTCGGTAGTTCGGTCACCTGTTTTCACATACCAGATACCATCAACTCCTTCTTCGACTTGACCGCGTCCATCTCGCCCACTGAGTGTAACAAAGTCAATATCACCTTTTCTGTCACGTCGAACTAAGTCGCCAGTTTCTGTTTTTTCATCCGAACCATAGAAATTAGACGATAGTGATTTTTCTTCCTCAAAGACGGTAGGCCTTGGCAAACCCAAAAAAGTTAACTCCGCCACATCATAATCATCCTCATCCAAAATCCCCCAGTCAAGAGAACGAATATATCCATTAAACTGGGCAAGCTTCTCAGCACTTTCATCATCAAGAGTCTTATATAATTCCGCCACACGAACAGCGACTTGACCTAACTCTTTGACTGCTTGAATAAGGTTAATCCGCGACGGTGACCAGTCTGAAATAAAATCAGCTACCGCATTAACTACTCGTTCTCCAGCCACGTCATCTGCGCCGACCAGTTCCACTAACAATCCCAATGAATCTTCAATCCTGCCACTCAACCCTTGCAACTGCCAGCCCAGATTAGCAAGACTTTCAATGTGCAAATGAACATAACTACTAATCGCCCCTGGTTGTGGTCGATCGGCAAATGATACCGACGTTTCTAAACCAGTAATACTCGCAACTACCGCATTGATGTCTTCACGTAATTTTTCTTTAATACGGCGAGCATTCTCCAAATCATCCTTCCAAATCTTTAATAAGACCATGTATTCTTCATAGTCTTTCGCGAGTTTCACTTGTAACATTCCCACGGCTGGATTTGCCGTAGCGGCAGCAAGAGCCAACGCTTCCTCTGTCGCGTTATATTCGCCTACCTTCAAGTTCACTGCCGCATGATGTCCTCTAGCCATGAACTCCAATAAACTCATGTCAGCTAAAGCATCCTCAAGGTCAGTGGCATAAGTATCAAGTGCCGTTGCTAACCCTTCATGTGCTTCTTTTGCAATATCCAATCGACTTGGTACAAATTCATAAAGCTGTGCATGAAAAGCTTCAGCTTCCGACCCCTGAAATTGACAATCATCGGCACCTCGCATGTTCCCAGCGACATCGGCTAGAATCCCAGAAAAATCTCGCCAACTGTTGGCCACACCTCTGATACTCCACGGCTCACCTCCAATATGGAAGTGCCTCGTGTGATAATCAATGAACGGGTCTAGTGGTGGTAGTGGCATGATATTTCCTTTAACTCAAAGCTACGTGCCACTAAAATATCGCCTTTACGGCCTTGGTGGAAGCCCCACAGATAAAGCCACAGCAAAAACACAGCCTATAGGGGGTTGCATCACCACCCCCCCTATCACAAATCCCCAGTCCACCTATGGCCAACATAATATACACTCAGCAGCAGATAAGATTTATTACACAAATAGTGAAACGAGACTCAGCTGCACCACATATCTGCAGGCCATTCTTCTCCATTATCTGAGCTTTTACTTATGGCAATTGCTAGATAATTGCCCAGTAGTAATCCACCACACCTTGTGCTATCAAAATAGCTGGGATCGAGACAATGCTCAGAATGCTCTCAATAGCAGAGAACACGCGAGCAGTTCGGGCTTCTTCTACATCGTGCGGAGTATGAAAAGATAAGAGCAATAAGATGATGGCCAGTAGTAATAGAGTGCAGCCGAAAATAAGCCATGCCAACCATGACTGCGAACCGGGCTGGGTCCACCATGGTAGAATTTCAGCTGGCGATTTTCCCTTGTGGCTAATCCACCAATAGATCGATGCTGCCGCAATAGAAACCGCCAAGGCACCGCTAAGAATGAGGGGCGCGATAAGTCGTGCGTCAGAAAATGCGTTACTGCGCATAATCAGAATCAATGACAAAATACCTGCACATATCCCATGCTGCCAATAAGGACTGCTAAACAAGGTGATGCAGATTAGCAATCCGAGACCGGTTGCTGCCCAAACGAAACCTGCATTGATTGATGCTGAACGCAGGGTACGCGACCTTATCAGTTCGCGATCAATGGTTTTTCCAGAATCACTTAATCGAAGCAAAATTGATAAGCCTGAAGTGCGAACCGCCATACCGGAGGCAATTATCAGTACAAATATCGGGAACCATGAAGACCATACGGCAACAGCTCGAACGCTAAGGCCAAAATAATCACAAGCAAAGACTCCGGCCATTATCAGCGTGATGAATAATAAGGCAAGGCTGCCAGCTAACCCGTTACGTTCGCGTTTCAGTCCACTGATCACCGCAACGGGAATCGATGTTGCAGTTGCTATGGCAATGACAAGTGGTAGTTCCTGTCCCGCTCTAAGGTGGACAAAAAATGGATAGCTACCTGCAGTAGCAATGATGGGCAGCAGGAGGGAGAACCATCGCACGGAAGAATGCGGTTGCAAAATTGATACCACTAGTGCAACTAGAGTGATCGTTGTGGTAAAACCCAGCATTACCCAGTTGGTGGCAGTCCAATCGTTAAAACTAGATGGCGCGGTGGCGACCATAAGAAAAGACGGAAATAGTAGCACCAACGATAGAATGCCTGCCGAAATGAGATACCCCTGTTTTCGAGTTGCGCCTGACCATCGCCAGCGCTGGTCAGAAATAGCGGTACGCACTTCGTTGAGCACGTCGTCGACAAAAGGCGCGTAGGCTGCCTCAGATCGTTGGGTTAAATAAAGGCGCTGTCCGTCTAAAATATTGGCTTCCGCCAGCGTAGTATCTGGTTCTAGCACCCCAGTTGTGGGTGAGGACAACACCCAAACATCAGTACCCACAACAGTGTTTCCTGGGTTTTTCACCTCAGATTCTGAGCTTGTGAGCAACCTAGTTATGTCGTCGATAAGATCGACAATAGGACGGTTCGCAGGCAGGCTTACGTCCAGTTGCTGATTTTTCCAGAATACACTCAGGCGGATAAACACGGCTTCTATACTAATAAAGCTGCATAGATTTGGAAGCTGAAATAATTAGATTCATCAGCACCCCCGGATCTGTGTTGATAAAATCACACAATAATCATGGTTCTGACCTGCTAATATTTCAAACAGTGCGACAATCTCACACGGGCCACAACAGGGCAAGAAAGATCACATTATCTATATTTCTTCCCCTGAATATAAGCATGCGGGTAGTCTTATTCTCGGCTCAGATAGCGGATGGTCAAGCTGTGACGAGCTTTGAAACGGATAAGACGCAGTTATGGGAGGTTCTGATGGGAATCCGCTTAGTGCACAGATCAGCTCGATTGCATCAGAAAATTCCGACAGTCAAGCCGGTGCAGCTAGCACAGGTTCCTGCTGTACGTAATGCCTCTGGGGCAGCCGGTACGGTGCTAAGGGTAATGCTGCCAATTGTGGGTGGCATCGGCATGGTTTTGATGATGTTCTCTTCCGGAAACCCCATTCGGATGGCGGTTGGTTCGATCATGCTGGTAGTAGTAGTGATTACTGCTATCGGTATGTATATCCGATCAAAAACTGGTGCGCGAAAACAAGCGGAGGAAGCTCGTGAACGGTTCTTGGAGCACTTGGAGGAACAAGAACCTCGCATTATCACCTTGGCAAAACAACAGCGGGAGCAGTCTATGCTGCGTAATCCGGAACCTATTGGGCTTTCGGAAGTAATCAGGCAACCACACCGGTTGTGGGAGCGCCGCATTGCCGACGAGGATTTCCTGATCGTGCGCCTTGGGGTTGGCACTGGCAGCCTCGCCTGCCAGATCGAACCAAAGGCAAATGAGGACCCAATGTCGGTGCCAGAGCCTCTAGCAAAAGCTCATTTAGATCGGATGTTAAAGCGGTGTTGTTATGTTGACGATCTACCTATTGCAGTTCCGCTACATGGGATAGTGTCGTTCATTGGCGAACGTCCGGTAACTGCCAACGCTATCCGTGCTGTCTTATTACAGTCCGCAGTTCTTCATGCGCCCGATGACCTCAGGTTCCATTTTGCTTTGCCACTATCGGGTGGGGAGGACGATGGCCAGTGGGCGCTATGGCTACCGCATATTTTGGACAACCGTCGCTTTGACGGGCCAATCGGCAGACGTGGCGTGTCCATCGACACCGAAACCACTGATGGACTAGTAGCAGAGATTGATGAACGCCTAGAGGAACTACGGCAAAAAGGAAAAACTCGCTCTGTGTTCGTTGACCGCCCACATCTAGTGGTGGTTATTGACATGGAGTCCGATCACGGCCGCGAAGTATTCTCGATGCTCTCGCGTATCGACGACCTTGCCAAAGCACGCATCACCATACTCACTTCTGCAACATTGCAGCACTTAGAACCAAGTCATGTCGACGTGCGGATTAACTTTGGTAATTCGCGATCATCTGCCTCCCAGACTTCCCAAGTAGGCGGGGAGAACAAACACCAAGAATTTTCAGTTTCTTTGCTAGATCGCGGCAATGTAGGACAGCCAGAAAAAGGCGAAAAAGGATACTCTCGACGACTGCTCTACGGGGGAGATTCTGGCATTGTTGATCTAGTTAGCATTTCATTAGCAGAGGCAGTGGCACGAGAACTATCACCACTGCGACTGGTTGAAGATGCGATCCCAGAAACTCCGTTGGATAAGACCATCGCGCTGGATCGCTTGCTAGGCATTGCTGACTTCAATGACTACGACATAGCTAAAATGTGGCAACCCCGAGCCATAGATGATTTTCTTAACGTGCCATTTGGTGTTGATGCCGAGGGTAAACCCGTACATCTTGATATCAAGGAATCAGCATTAAGTGGTATGGGACCGCATGGTCTGTGCGTCGGCGCCACCGGTTCTGGTAAATCCGAAGTGCTGAGGACCATCGTTTTAGGTCAATCAATCTGCCATCCACCGGAGCTGCTGTCTTTGGTGCTAGTGGATTACAAAGGTGGAGCCACCTTTGCTGGTTTAGAGGCACTCCCCCATACTGCAGCAATTGTTGATAACTTAGAGGATGCCTCCGGCCTAGTCGATCGACTGCACGATTCGATTCTGGGCGAGATTCAACGCCGCCAACGGGTACTACAGCAAGCGGGAAACTTGGCCAATGTTGGTGAGTACCACAAACTACGAAGCCAAGATGAGCGCTTAGATCCGCTCCCCCATTTGTTTGTTGTCATTGACGAGTTTGGTGAATTACTTGCGGCAAAACCGGAGTTCGTTAACCTTTTCGTACAAATTGGCCGCATTGGCCGATCCATCGGTATGCACTTGCTGCTGGCTTCGCAGCGGCTAGAGGAAGGCAGGCTGCGTGGGTTAGAGTCCTATTTGTCGTATCGTTTGGGGCTCCGCACCTTCTCGGCGCAAGAATCTCGGTCAGCAATTGGCTCGCCGGATGCCCACGAATTACCACCGATCCCTGGTTCTGGGCTGTTAAAAGTCGATCCCGATATTTTTGATCGCTTCAAAGCTGCTTACGTATCTGGCTCATACTTATCGGCTGAAAGCCAAGTCACCCGCAGTCTGCCACCGGTTGCCATGCCACTGGAGCTACTCAATACCACCGAAGGATGGTTGCAACAACGAGAAGCGGAGTTTCAACACCAATTAGCATTGGAATCGCCGGTAATGGCCACTAATGAGGAGACAACCCTTGACATTGTTGTAGGGCGACTACGTGACGCTGCAGAAAAAACGAGACAAGTCTGGCTCCCACCACTGCCTAGCACTATTAGCCTAGATAAAGTACTCGGCCCGGCAACATTAACTGCTCAACGAGGTTTTGGCGTTGAACGGGAAAACTATCTCACTTTTACACTTGGGATCAAAGACAAGCCCTTAGAACAGTGGCAAGGACCGATGAGCATTAATTTCTTAGGCTCCAACGGTAATGGGGTTATTATTGGTTCTCCACAATCAGGAAAAACAACGGCTCTTCGTACGTTGATTTTATCGGCAGCTTTGTCTCATACTCCTGAAGAAGTAAATTTCTACATCATCGACATGGCTGGGTCTGGATTTAAGTATTTGGAACGACTTCCACATGTTGGCGGTGTGACGACTCGAATGGAAGAAGAAAAACTCCATCGACTTGTAGCAGAGATTAAACACCTTCTGGCCGAGCGGGAATTATTATTCAGCAACAACAATATTGAAAGCGCAGAGCAACTTCGTACTATCCGAGCATCAGGCAAATTAAAAGATAACTTCGCCACTGACGTGTTCCTAGTTATTGATGGTTGGAGCACACTGAAAAAAGATTACGATACCCTTTCTGATGAAATTCAAAACTTGGCTCAACGTGGTTTAGGCTACGGTATCCATGTCCTGTTCACTTCTGGACGCTGGGCCGATTTTAAATTGCCATTGCAAGCCGTAATCGGAACCAAAATTGAGCTTCACATCAATGATCCATTGGACTCTGTCGTTGGTAAAAAATTCATGGTCGGGATGGAAGGCGCCCCACGTGGTAGAGCCTTAACTATGGATAAACTCTATAACCAAATCTGCCTTCCCACTTTCTTAGACCCTAATATAGGAAGTGACAACATAGATAAACTGCTTACTACCATTGCCAATAGTTGGCGTCACAACACCGCACCGCCAGTGCGCCTGCTGCCAGAATTGATTACCTACTCTGACATCAGGAAACAGTTCCCCGCGGTTAATGGTGCAGTAGTTGGCTTAGACGAATCTAATTTAGGACCAGCCGAGTTCGACCTATATGGCGCACAGCGACTGCTATTGATGTTTGGCGATAGTCAATCTGGCAAAACCTCAACACTGAAAACTCTGATCTCAGAGTTTATTCGTGGCAAAGATTTCAATGAGGTAATGGTCTGCATTGTCGATTTACGCCGAAGTTTGCTGGGATTAGTTCCGCCAGATTTTATTGGTGAATACGCAGGAACCAGAAACTCAGTGGATGTCCTTATCAAAGCCATGCAGCAAGAACTAGATCGACGACAACCACCAGCAAACATCACCATTGAGCAGCTACAAGATAAATCTTGGTGGAGCGGCCCAGAGCTATACCTTGTCGTTGATGACTACGAAATGATTGAAGGTAGCAGCAACCCACTGCGTCCGTTGATTCCGTATTTCGCCCAAGCTGCCGATATCGGCCTGCATGTGGTTTTCTCCCGCCGTTCTGCCGGTGTTAACCGGACTGGTTACGAGTCGGTGTTGCAGGCGGTTAGAGAGGCTGGGGCGAATGGGATTTTATT
>CAUQSW010000093.1:0-8178 GCA_963520895.1 uncultured Corynebacterium sp.
AACAAACCAAAAGCCGAGGCACCACACGTGCCCCGGCCAAAACCCACGCCCAAAAGCTAATGCCACGAGGATCGGATAGTGCTGATGAATCGCAGCAGGGCGGCATGCTCTGCGCGCCATTGTTTACGATCAATGGGTTCGTCGCTGAATTCTTCCCAGTTGCTTGGGACGTAGTTCTTTAAGGACTTCGCGTCTCCAGACCAATCTTTGCCCATGGTGACGGCGGCTGAGGTGGCCGTGCGGTAAATCACTAGTGGGGTGGTGCCGACGAAGCAGGGGAGCACCACCACATGTCCCGGCTCGGTGCAATGCGCATTAGGGCCGATGCCAACAGGTTCGTTGTAGTTTAAATGAAAATCGCCACCAATCTCACCTGGTCTGCTGACGTCAACAGCCTCAAGCTGAGCCCGAGCGAAAACACGCGCGCCATCAATATCGCAGTTTTTCACTTGAGCATTGCCCTGTATGTGGGCACCAAAAACCAGATTTGATTCGGTAACTACCGCATGACCAAAAACTACGGAATCAGAATAAAGTTTGCTGTCAATCACGACGGCGTTGCCATGGACTCTGTTGTCGCCGTCGTAAATCTCGGAGTATTCCGAAACTTTGGCATTGCCGTACACTTTGGAGCCGGGATAAACCCACGCACCATTGAGGAGGTTTTCCTTGCTTTCTACCCACCCGCCGATTTCACCAGCATGGACTCCTAACAACCGGATATCCTGTGTGGCTTTGATCTGGTTTAAAGTGTGGCCAGCGTGGGTGAGAGTCTTGCCTGTGAACTGGTAATAATCGGTTCCGACGATACGGCCGTCCTGATCAGTCCATGCAGCCATCTTCTTTTCTAGGTCCGTAATATCGAACTGCGCTGGAAGCTCGTTAAGGGTGCCGCTCCAGGTTGCACTAAGAATCGTGTGGCCGGTTGTAGTGCGTAAAAACAGGAGCGGATCATTATTTTCTACCGAAAGTGGTACTACTTCATCTTTGCCGCGAGCAAGAATCTCGGGGCCTAACGTGAGGTTTTCGATTAATACGGGTTCATCACCGTAGCCATGAATAATCCCCTCAAGGGTGCAGTTCATTAGCTGGATGCCGGTGCCAGCCCTGGCATAACCAAACACCTTGGAAGTGCCAGCAACTACAGCACCGAAGGCTAGTGAGGCATTACCGAAAACCTCGGCATCGTCACCCACCCCGCTGCCGTGTAGGGTGGCGTTGCCATACACTTCCGCGTTATCTGCGACAATGCTGTGGAAAAAGACCTCCGCATTGTCATAAACTTTGGCATTATCAGCTACCCAGCCGCTGATCAGGTTTGCTTCTGATTCGATCCAACCACCAAGGTCACCCTTTTCCACATTGGAGAACATATCGGTCAGCGCCCGAATACGCCTGAGGGTTCGTCCTTTGTGCTCTAACTTTTCCCCGGTGTATTCAAAAAAGCGACGCGGTTTCTTATGGGATACGTTGCTTAACGAAGTTTTCCAGGTTGCGACCCTAGCTTTGACAAGCTTCATGGCGGCGCGGTGTGTAGTTAGGAGGTCTTCGGGGGCCTCTGAAAGGTAGCCCGCCCAACTATCTGTACAAAGCCAGGGGTCGGAGGTGGTGCGGAATACCGAAATAAAAGTGCCGTCGCGGAAATCAATATACAAGCTGTCTGATAGTCGGCGTATACGAATGTCGTTGCTAGCGGTGCCTTGTTTGGGTACTAATCGCGCAGTAACAATGCCGCCGGTGAGCTTAATGGAACCGGTTACCGTGGCGCCGGTGGTGATTAACGTATCGCCGCCGATTTCAGCCGAGCCTTCGACTTTAGCTTTGACGCTGACTACGGCGTCGTCAGTTATTTTTGCTGCACCACCGATGATGGCATCGGCGTATATTCGGGCGTTGCCGCAAACCTCGGCAGTGTCGGTTACGCACGCTTTATTGCTAATAAACGCATCGCCATAAACTTTTGCGTGACCCGCTACCCAGGCGCCATCGGCGAGGTTGGCTTCTGTTTCTATCCAGCCGCCGAGTTCGTTAGGGGAGTAGGTGAGGGGGTTATTTTCTGTGGCGCGGATTCGCCTAAGGGTGTGTCCGTTGTGTTCTAAAGTTTCGCCTGTAAATGTATAAGTGCTGCGCATAGTTGGCAGTCTAGCGCGATCCATATATTAGGGATGTGGAATGCACGAAGATGGTGCTTACGGTAGGTACCGTCCCTATTTGCATAAAAAAGGCCTCCGTAATGGAGGCCTTTAAAGTGATTTTTAGCGCTTGCCTAGTTCCTCATCGATGAAGAGGTATCCGAGGCCCTCGCCAGCGAACTTCAGCCGGTCGAGGATGTCTTCCACGGAGGATTCTTCTTCGATTTGCTCTTCTAGGAAGCCGTCGAGAAGCGGGCGGGATTCGAAGTCCTTCAGGGAGTCGGACAGGACAGCGATTTCGCGGATGAGCCCGGTGACTTTTTGCTCGTGAGCGAGTGCTGCTTCGAAGGCGTCTACTGGGGTGGAAATATCAACCTTGGGTGGGTTGATGTCGCCGATCTGTGGGGTGTAGCCACGATCAAGCAGGTGCTGTGCGAACTTTTCTGCGTGCTCCAGCTCTTCTTTGTGTTGCTTCTTCATCCAAGAAGACATGCCGTTGAGGGAGAGGTCTTCAAGTACGTAGGACATTTGGAGGTACACCATGGCTGCTTCGAGCTCTGCGGTGACCTGGTTATTGATTGCTGCTGCAAGTTTCTCGTTGATGCTCATGTCTGTAATACTAAAGAAGATAATCGTCGTTGTCAGGTAAAGTTAGCCCAGCTTAACTGGGATTTTCGCTGGTTGGATACCCTAAGTTAACCGCCTATTTATGTGTGTTTTATAAACAGTAGATTCCTATCTAAATGATGTGGTGAATGCCACTTTTTGCCGTCGTAAGCTCGCTAGATTGGGGTAGGGAACATAAAGTTAGGCATATCTAATCTCTACCCTGCTGACAGTGATTAAAATCACTCTCTGGTGGTCGCGAAAGGGTTGCGGTAGGGTGTGAGAGGGTCTACAAAACGAGGATTAAGGAGTAGTCTCTTGACCAGTAGCGTGGAAGACGCCTATATCAAAACTCATCCGCAGCCGGTACGTGCGATCAACTGGAACACGATTCCTGATGAAAAAGATCTGGAGGTGTGGGATCGGCTAACTGGCAATTTTTGGCTACCGGAAAAGGTGCCGGTGAGCAATGATATTAAAAGCTGGGGAACGCTCACCGACTTAGAGAAGCAAACAACCATGCGGGTGTTTACCGGGTTGACGCTGCTAGATACCATTCAGGGAACCGTCGGTGCGGTGTCGATGCTGCCAGACTCCCAAAGCCTGCACGAAGAGGCCGTGCTGACCAATATCGCATTCATGGAGTCGGTGCACGCGAAAAGCTACTCCAATATCTTTATGACTTTGGCATCCACCAAAGAGATCAATGAAGCCTTCCGCTGGTCCGAGGAAAATGAAAACCTGCAGACCAAGGCGAAGATCATTCTGTCCTATTACGAGGCTGACGATCCGCAAAAGCGGAAGGTGGCGTCCACGCTGCTGGAGTCGTTTTTGTTCTATTCGGGCTTCTACCTGCCCATGTATTGGTCCAGCCATGCCAAGTTGACCAATACTGCTGATATTATCCGCTTGATTATCCGTGACGAGGCCGTGCACGGCTACTACATCGGGTACAAGTATCAGAAGGCTTTGGCGCTGGAAACTCCGGAACGTCAAGAAGAGCTCAAGGAGTACACCTTTGATCTGGTCTACGAGCTCTACGAGAATGAGATTCGCTATACCGAAGACCTGTACGATCCGCTGGGTTGGACAGAAGATGTCAAGCGGTTCTTGCGATATAACGCCAATAAAGCTTTGAATAATCTGGGCTATGAGGCGCTATTCCCAGCCGATGAATGCCGAGTCTCTCCGGCGATTTTGTCCGCACTTTCGCCCAATGCGGATGAGAATCATGATTTCTTCTCTGGTTCCGGTTCTTCCTACGTGATCGGCAAGGCGGAAAACACCACTGACGACGACTGGGATTTCTAGCTAAGTGCTAGGTAGTGCTTTTAATACTGTTCATCCAGTTGCTGGCACTACCTTAATTCTGGGGGAGAAGTGGGAACTGGGCATACTGGGGTAACGAGTCGGTCGTCAAACCTGAGACTTGTCAAGCGCCCTTCTCTTCCAACCGTTGTACAACGCAATACGAAATTCAGCATTGATCGTAACGAGGGCATCTGTAGATCGCTCGGACTTTGCAGCTTCCCATCAGAGAGGGTTACCTAGGGTTTCAGAAGGTGGCTATGCGGCAGGTAGTCCGGTCTAAAGCCAGTGTCGACGAGGGCCTGATTGCCTAGTTGTTCAATTAATAGGCCATCAACAGCGCCAATCAAATATCCATCACTGATAAAAGTTCGGGTAGTTGTTTGCGGTAAAAACCAACGTTGCGGCTCTATCTCTACGTAGCCATCAGGGTAATCGGTGACACGAGTTTGTTTTTCTGTTTCGGATGCTAATGTAACTGTCCGTACCTGGGACTTAACTTTCTTTCGATCTTTACCATGCTCATTTAAAAAGGCTGAATCATGTACCAGAAATCTCATTTCTAGGAATGTAATAGAATATTCGAAGTTCTGCGTTGTTGTACGGAGTTAACACACATGGAATGAAATACATGTGGCCGTGAGATGGGTGGTTGTATATCAGGTCAAGATAAGGCTGCGTGTCTACGGAGTGGTTCTCCCATAGCGCTTTAAAATCACTTGAAACTTTAACCAGTTTTGTTGCTATATCCTGAAATTTCGAATCGTCATAAAAAATAGCTGCTTGGTGTCTAAATTGCGCCACTAGCATGGCGGCAGTTAACTCAAATGATGGATATCGTTGTTTGCTATCGGGGTTAGTAAAGAAATCCTCAATGCAATTTGTTCCTATCTGAACGCTGAAAATCTCTGACGCAAGTGGGTTAACTGCGCGTACAGTCCAGTAGCGATCAACGCAATATGCAGGCCGATTTTCCATGGAATATAGTAGATCTTTGAGCTGATCGAGTTTTGTATCAGAAATGTTGCTATGATTGGTGTATTTGTGCCCAGCCAGCTCAAAAATGTACCTTGTCTCAGCCTCATTAAGTTTTAAAGCTTTCGATATGCTAGACAGCACGGAGGCGGAGGCTTGAACTTCTTTTCCTTGTTCCACCCATGTGTACCAAGTTAGGCTGACGTTTGCGAGTACGGCTACTTCCTCTCGTCGCAATCCATGTGTCCGCCGATTTGGGCCAAGAGGAAGGCCAACTTCATCAGGGGTGATAGAAGCGCGTTTATGGCGCAAAAAATCAGATAGCTCTTTCTTTCTATCAGTAGTTGACTTCATTGCCGGTTCCCTTGGGTGTCGTTCATGCATTGCGTTTATTTGAATAGCGTTATTGGCACATCGTATCATGCATAGCACAGCTGGTAGCTGTATTTCTACCTCTGGTGGGGCGTATGCATTACTTGTGTCAATTTTGGGAGCGGGATGCCAGAAGTTTTTGTGGATGGAACCTCGTAGCGGGTGGAGTATTTTCGTACAGTTACGCGGTAGTGTTTTGGAAGAAGCCCCCATCGCAGATCCTTTGGGGTGGTGGAAACGCTGGTGGGTAATGGGTGAGCGTGTCGCAGCGTGAAAGTGGTTGTGCTGTAACTTAATTAATGCCTAAGGAACTGCTGGGTGAAGGCCGGTTGTATTCACCAACTGGCGAATCTAGGTCTTGGAAACCTGTTGTCAGTTTTCCTCGATAGGAGAAGTTTCCTATAGTTCCTGAAAAGTTCGGATGGGGAGCACTTCTGTCTAGCTGAAGTAACACTGGAAAATTGGAATGACTGTCATATTCAAGTGGTTCCTTGCCAGACAGTATTTCAAGCTGTCGGACGTCAATCTTCCCCAAGCGATTTCTTGTGGAATTCTGAGAAGCTTCGTCGCTAAGAGCAGAGTAGAGGCACTTAGCGATGAGAACTATTGCATCGACGGTGCTCAGGTGAGGGCGCTGAACTTCATTGGCTTTCTTGGACCAATCTTGTCCTGCTGATACTTGGAGTTGTCTGATTGATTCTAAGCTCAGTATTCCATCTGTGGTTTCGCTAAGCAGAGTTTCTTTCAACAATGGGTTTGTTAGCTTATATCCATTGCCGAAAAACCGACTTTGACTATTTCCTAGGAAATCATCAATGTGTTGAAAAGTGGTTCTTGATGAATATATTTCAGTATTCCGAACGGCTGGTTCATGCTGTTTGGGCATCTTCGGTGACCTCCTTAGGGAGCTTATAGAACGTGAAGATTAGGCAAACAACCGACAGCAATATGAGCGCATCCACAACAAGCCCGGTATGCAATCCGGATAAAATCTGATCAGGAGAACTATTTGCACGTACACCTGTGCCAGCAGCTATTGCTGCGAGTATGGGGGTTCCAATTGTAAAACCGACTTGTTGGGTCATTGTAGTTAGTCCCGTTGCGAGACCTTGTTCGGAATCAGGTAGCCCTGAAGTCACAGCTGCTGTATATGAAACAATGGCAAGAACGTGCCCGAACCCACCTATGAAGGTAGCTAGCATAACCCATACATAACCAATTGTAGGATTATCGTTTAACCCCAAAAATGTCAGTGTTGTTGCTGCCTGTATTGTCAATCCAATTATTAACGTATTGCGAGGCCCAACCTTGTTTAGTACTGGTGCTGCCGCTATTCCGCCTAGGAACGCGCCTGTGCCTAATACTGCAAAAGCAACACCCGTGAGTAGGGGAGAGGTTGCAAGAATTTGCTGTAGATAGATTGTAAGCAGAAATACTTTTCCGCTCTCCATTGAGAATGTCGCCATGCCGCCTAAATTGCCCAGTGCAACAGAAGGGCGCCTCAGAATTTGCACCGTCGCAAGGGGGTGAGTTGAGTTTTTCTCGATGATCCAGAACAGTGCCAATAAAACTGCGGAGAGAGCTAAGAATCCCCATACTTGGATATCTGACCAGTTTGCATTCTCGACTTGTGAGATTCCGAAGACTAATGTGAAAAGTGCAGCCGAGATGGCTACGGCGCCCGGCACATCTAGTTTTTGCTTAGTTGGTTCCGATGAGTCTTGAATGACAAAGGGGGCTACTAGCAAAATTAATAGGCCAATGGGGACATTGATATAGAAAGTAAAACGCCAGCCGAGTAGGTCAGTTAAAACGCCACCTAAAGCCGAGCCTATCCCGAATCCTAGAGATAAAATTGCTCCGTTTAAGCTGAGCGCCTTATTTCGTAGGCGGCCTTCAGGGAAGCTAGTCGTGATAAGAGCCAATGCAGAGGGGGCGGTGACTGCAGTTGCAATACCTTGCAAAATTCGAGCCGTGTATACAAACTCTGGACTTGGAGCAATGCCACCGATTAATGAGCCCACAGTAAGTAGAGCCATACCAAGTAGAAATAACTTCTTTCTACCGTAGTAGTCACCAATGCGGCCCATCAACAGCATTAAACCTGCTGCGGAAAGCGCAAACAGAGTGATGATCCATGACAATTCTGATGGAGACATTGCCATATCTCGACCAATTGCCGGTAGGGCAACGGTAACAATAGAGAAATCTAGCGCAAACATGAACTGAGCGCCCAGCAAAACTAACAAAATTATTGCTTGCTTTGGCGAAGTTCTTTGTTTCTCGGATGGAGAAAGGTTTTGATCCATGACTCCATGAAAATGCATCTATAAGACATTGCGCTATATACAGTTGGCGCTATTATCAATAGTAATAGCGTACAGGTCAAGCTTTATGATAAGCCCTGGAAAGCGTTCCACGGGGTTTGGGGTTGTCTGCAGGTAGTGGGCATTTTGTGCGTTTTTAGGGTTTGGTGGTGGCAGTTTTGCAGGGAAGGTTATCTCGTCTAGCAAATGCTTAAGCAGTGTATAAACTTGGCGCAAAAGGGGGCTGACCCCTGTTTGGTAGACACCTGACAATCCAGCACAGCTGGGGAAGTGGGGTAATCTCCAACCATGCCGAGCAAAACCTATTCGGACGAGTTCAAACGCGACGCCGTCGCCTTGTACGAGACCACACCTGGTGCCAGTTTCAACAGCATCGCCCGTGACATCGGAGTCAATCGATTAACCCTGCGAGCGTGGTGTCAAGCTTTGGGTACTGGGATGAGACTTGATGCCAACAG
>CAUQSW010000094.1:0-8148 GCA_963520895.1 uncultured Corynebacterium sp.
TAAACACAAAAATCGGTGGAATTCACTATTTACGACTCCACACACTGTCGCTTCGTAAGACTATCTAGTGTGATGCTGATTAATTCAAAAATAGATATCTAAGAGACGATCTCTAGATAGCGAACCAGCATATTTTCCTAAATCATCTGTGCGTAGGACTTTTCCAACGAAGAGTTAAGAAATCTTTCTGTAGAAACTGCTCCTAAATCAATACGCAAAACTAACACTCTTTTTGAAATAAAATCCCAGCCCCATTAACTCGGATGGCGCTCAGGTCAGGAACAACGGTGGTGGTAACGTCGATAAGCTCACGGTGAGCACAAGTTGTGGTCAGTCCGATAACTGTAGCACCAGCACCCCAAGCAGCGCAGTCACCATTATAGGTATCCTCAATGGCCACACAATCGCTAGTTGGCACCCCTAGAAGCTTCGCTGCCAGCAAATACGGTTCTGGATTAGGCTTACCGTTGCCATATCATCAGCGGTAATCATCACTTCCGGGATTGGCAATCGTGCAGCTGCTAGCCGAGCCAGTACTACATCTTTCTGTCCAGAAGTAACAATCGCCCACGGCATGGAAGCCTGCTGTACTTGAGCCAGAACCTGCCGAGCACCGGGTTGAGCGGTGACCGCCTGAGCGTATTTAATTTCTAGCTCTTTGATGCGTTGCTTTTCTCGGGCAATGTCTAAATCGACGCCAATCATTCTGATGAGGTCTTCATCGGTTAGGCTTTGGGAGCTTTTCTTAATGAGATCAAAATCTGCCCCAACCAGCTGTGTCCACTCAAATACTGCCAACTTAATGCTGTCCACGGAATCCACCAAGACCCCATCAAGATCAAACAACACCGCGCGACATGGTAGATGATGCATGCCCGCCAGTGTAGCGGGTCACGGTTACATATGCTGCGTGGTTAATAACCCCCGCTTCATGCGTTCAATCAGATTACGCCGCAGGAACATGATGTACCACCACACCGCCGCAAATAATACTGCTACAACCCCCATGGAAGGGTGAATAAAAAACCCAGTTAATGCCACGATTTGCATACCAATATTGGCTTTAATCGCCCACGGTTTAGCTTGCAGAAAGCTCAGAATCAACATGGCGGTAGCTACGGTGGTAACAAAAATCCAGTTGAAAGTAGTCCAGTAGGCTCCGTTATCCACTCGTAGGATCACCGTCAGCACAAGGTAGAAAGTAATAGCCTCCATCACCATAGCCCCGGCCATGATGCCGCGTAAGCCTTTTAACGGGTCTTTCACCGGCTCATGTCCTGGGCCTAAGGGGCCGTACTCGATGTCTTCGTCGTTAGTGCTCACACCGGTTCCTTTCCAAACAAGGTTCGTGCTTCACCAGCGGTAACCACCGAACCGGTGACCACTACCCCAGCACCAGATTGAATGTCAGCGTCTTCGGCAAGTTCTACCGCTAGCTCCACCGCGCCAGGCAGGTTATAAGCAACGTGAACTCGTTCTTCGCCAAAGACATCACGGGCGTATTCCGCGAGTTCTTCCGCATCCAACGCCCGCGGACTGTTGTTTTGGGTGACCACGACTTCGTCTAGGTAGGGCTCCAATGCTCGTAAAATACCAACGGCATCTTTGTCACCCAGCACCGCAATCACGCCGACTAGGCGATTAAAGTTGAAGTCGTGATCTAGCGCAGCACCTAAGGCTTGCGCGCCGTGGGGGTTGTGGGCGGCGTCGATAAACACCGTGGGGGTGGTGCGAACTCGCTCTAGGCGGCCTGGGGAGGTGACCGTCGCAAAGCCTTCTTTGACCGTATCAAGATCGAGCTGTCTGCCAGCACCCGCGCCGAAAAACGCTTCGACCGCCGCTAGTGCTACTGCGGCGTTGTGGGCTTGGTGGGTTCCTGCTAGCGGGAGGAAAATATCTTCATATTCTCCGCCTAGCCCCTTGAGGTTTAGCTGCTGTCCGCCGACCGCCACGGTGGTTGACAACACGCCAAATTCGGTACCGAATCGAGCAACGGCGGCATCAGACTCCACGGCCTGCTGCAAAATAACCTTCATTGCTTCCGGTGGTTGTTGCCCTACCACCACGACATTATCGGGTGGGGAAAGGAGATCATCAATATTCCAGCGGGGTTTAATAATCCCAGCCTTTTCCGCTGCGATTTCTTCAATGGTGGAGCCCAAATAATCCATGTGATCCAAACCAATGGGAGTAATCACCGCAACATCGGCATGCGCCACATTGGTAGCATCCCAACGACCACCCAAACCAACTTCAGCTACAGCCACATCAACGGGAGCGTCAGCAAAGGCGGCGTAAGCTAGGGCAATCAGTACCTCAAATTTGGAAAGCTTCGGCCCGCCGTGTTTTTCACTCTCGGCATCAGCCATTTCAACATAGGGTTTAATTTCCTGCCACAGGCGAACATAATCAGCAGGATGTAGCGGCACGCCATCAATGGCAATCCGCTCAGTAACCAACTGCAAATGCGGACTGGTGGTACGTCCGGTACGCCGGTGGAACGCTCTTAGTAGCGATTCAATCATGCGCACCGTGGACGTTTTACCGTTTGTGCCCGCGACATGGATCAACGGGAACGAGCGCTGCGGATTGCCCA
This sequence comes from uncultured Corynebacterium sp., assembly GCA_963520895.1. GTDB lineage: Bacteria > Actinomycetota > Actinomycetes > Mycobacteriales > Mycobacteriaceae > Corynebacterium. The sequence goes on from CAUQSW010000094.1 coordinate 2,597, forward strand.
GTAAATCCATGAGTAATTCGATCCGTGACAAGGTAGGGTCGATTTTTACCTCGCTCCACCGTTGATCCAATTCCGCTTCCACCTCAGCCAAGGCAGCCAGATCAGCGGCGGTAATCTCCCGCGCTTCTAGCTGCTCCTCTTTAGTGGCTAGCTCGATGGGCAAACTCAAACCGGTATCGCCAAGGGTGAGTTCACCCATGCTCACTTCCTGCTCAGCGCTGGTTTCTAACAGCGCCTCTTCCAGCAGTTCGTCGAGGTCTTTTTCCGCATCGCTCACGTTGTTAACCCAATCCTTCTAGCCGGGTAGTAATCCGAGCAACCTCCGCCTCGGCCACTTCTTTCCGAGCGGTAATTTTGGCCACTACCTCAGCTGGGGCTTTCGCCAAAAATGACTCATTGCCTAGCTTCTTGCTGGTTTGCTCTAGTTCTTTTTGCGCCGCAGCCAAATCTTTTTCCAGCCGCTTACGCTCCGCTTGCTTATCGACGGTTCCCGAGGTATCCAAGGACACCGAAAGCGTAGCAGAGCTTAGCCGCAGTTCAATGGCGGCGGAGGGCACAAACCCCTCGCCCGGTTGGTCTATCTTGGCCAACGATCGCACCGCATCTTCTAAGCCATGCAGATCACAAGCCACAAAATCCAAAGCTGCAGGTACCCGCTGCGAGGGCTTGACCCCTTGATCGGAACGGAAGCGACGAATCTCGGTGACCAGTTTTTCCACATCCTGCATCCGGCGACGCGCTACGTCATCGGATACTGCCCCGCCATTAGTCATGCTGGAATCCGGCCAAGCCGCGATGTTTAAGGACTCTTCATCGGTCAACGCCGTCCACAGCACTTCTGTAACAAACGGCATAGCTGGATGCAGCATCCTTAAAACAGCATTAAGTACCTGCCCCAAGACCAACTGGGTGGCCTCGCCACGGGCTTTCTCTGGCGCAGATGCAGCAGCGAAATCCTTTGGGATCTGTACTTTAGCGATCTCTAGGTACCAGTCGCAGAATTCGTTCCAAGTGAATTGATACAACGTCTCGCTGGCTTTACCAAACTGGTAGCGATCCAAATAATCATCTACCTGAACTCGGACTTCTTCTAAGCGGTCTAAAATCCACTTATCAGCATCGGTAAGCTGCTCTCGTGGGGGAAGCTCGCCCACCTGGGCGCCATTAAGCAGCGCAAACCTAGTGGCATTAAACAGTTTGGTGGCGAAATTCCTAGAACTTTGTGCCGCATCAGCACCCACTGGCAAATCCACACCCGGATTGGAGCCACGCAACAGGGTAAACCGCAACGCATCGGCACCATACTGCTGCACCCAATCCGATGGATCAATGCCATTGCCCAAAGATTTACTCATCTTCCGGCCATGTTCGTCACGCACCAAACCGTGTAAGAACAAGTCTTTAAACGGAATCTCCGGGCGACCATCGTTACCGTAACCTAGCACTTCCGGTGTTTCCACACTGGCAAAAGTAGCAGCCATCATCATGCGGGCTACCCAGAAAAACAGGATGTCATAGCCGGTAACCAACACGGAAACGGGGTAGAACTTCTCCATATCCGCAGTTTTTTCCGGCCAACCCATGGTGGAAAACGGCCACAATGCCGAAGAAAACCATGTGTCCAACACGTCTGGGTCTTGGGTATAACCTGCTGGTGGTTGCTCATCCGGCCCAAGGCAGACCACCTCGCCATCCGGTCCGTACCAAATGGGAATCCGATGTCCCCACCACAGCTGCCGGGAAATACACCAATCGTGCATATCATCGACCCACTCGAAATAGCGTGGCTCGGCAGAACTAGGATGAATAACAGTATCGCCACTGCGAATACCGTCACCGGCCATCTTGGCTAGTTCTTCTACTTTCACCCACCATTGCAAAGATAGTCGCGGTTCTACGGGTTCCCCGGAGCGCTCCGAATGTCCAACCGAATGCACGTACGGGCGTTTTTCTGCCACAATGCGGCCCTGCTCAGCCAAGGCCTCGCGCACCTTGACCCGTGCTTCAAAACGATCCATGCCATCAAACTGGGTGCCGGTATCTGCGATACGCCCCTGAGAATCCATGATGGATGGCATGTCCAGGTTGTGCCGCTGCCCCAAAGCGTAGTCATTGGGGTCATGCGCTGGAGTGATCTTTACCGCACCAGTACCGAATTCAGGATCAACATAATCATCAGCAACCACCACCAACTCGCGATCTGGAATAAAGGGGTGTGGCAGCTTGGTGCCAATCAAGTCTTTATAGCGCTCATCATCGGGGTGCACCGCAACCGCAACATCGCCCAGCATGGTTTCTACCCGGGTGGTGGCCACCACGACATGTGGCTCATCGTCGTTCAGAGAGCCGTACCGAATAGATACCAGCTCGCCTTCGACATCTTTATACACCACTTCAATATCGGAAACCGCGGTTTCTAAAACCGGTGACCAATTGACCAATCGGTTAGCCTGGTAGATCCAGCCGCGATCGTAGAGCAGCTTAAACATGGTCTGCACCGCGCGCGACAAGCCGTCGTCAAGCGTGAAGCGTTCCCGCGACCAATCCACGGAATCACCGATGGCACGCATCTGGGAAACAATCGTGCCGCTGAATTCGTGCTTCCACTTCCAAACTTTTTCAATAAACTCGTCCCGCTGGTACTCCCACCGGGATTTGCCTTCGGTTTCTTTCAGTTTGGCTTCTACTTTGGTTTGGGTCGCAATACCCGCATGATCCATACCCGGCAGCCACAAGACTTCAAAACCTTGCATCCGCTTTCTGCGCGCAATGGTATCCATCAGGATGTGGTCCAGCGCATGACCCATGTGCAGTTGACCCGTGACATTGGGCGGCGGCAATACTATAGAAAATCCTGGCTTATCTGAAGCCGAATCGGCGGTGAAATATCCGTTATCCACCCACCGCTGGTACAGCTCAGTTTCAACCGATTGCGGGTCCCAACTTTTTGGTAGTTTATCTGCACGATGTGTTTCAGCCATGCACACTATCTTAGGCAACGCACCAGCTATAACCATCACCGCTGGATAGCGGGTGGTTTTCGGACATATTTTATAAGGGGTTGACCTTATCGCAGCGTCATAGTTTAGCGTCTATGGCATGTTGATTTCCACCCTGGCGCGCCTTGTGGGGTGCTCGGAACGCGCCATTCGGCACTACCACCAAATCGGGCTGCTAGCAGAACCGCAGCGACTCAGTAATGGCTACCGCGACTACCAGATTTCCGATCTCAATCGGGTACTCACTATCCGAGCGCTGATCAATGCGGGAATTCCCCTCGCTGAGATTGGTACCGAGATCGACTTTGCCACCGCACTTTCGCGTATCGACGCCAAAATCGCCACGTTAGGACAACAACGCAATAATCTACTCAGGTTGGCCGAAACTCCCTTGGGCGTACCGGCTAATCTCCTAACCGCCATAGAGAAACACCTGATCAACTGCGATTTCCCGGCGATTTTAATTGCCCATGAACTAGAGTCCTTTCAGCTCATGGGAATCTGCGGGGTCGCCACCGAAGCAACGTGGGCACAGTTGGCCGCAAATCTTAAGGATCCAGCAGTAGCCGAAAGCACCCACGCGCAAGCCGAGCTATGGCATAAGGTGGCTGCCTTATCACCTGAGTCGGAGGAATTTGAGCAGTTTATTACCCAAATAGCCCAATTACTTCCCACAGGGTTGATGGCCAGGCTGCACCCCACCTTACGCGAAGCAGATATGCCGCTGACTGGTGCGGAGTTTCAACTGCCTTACCCCTATGACCATGCATTCCACCTGCTAACCTGCCTGATGCAACCATGAAACGGTGGTGGTTTCTGATCCTGTTAGCACTGGTGGTGCTAACCGAAATAATCACCGTGCACCGCGGGTGGATTTCTGGGAAAGTAGCAATCGGAGCCTTCCTTATTATCGAAGTGCTCATTGCGGTGGTGGCACTTTACCTCGATAGCGATCACCCGGTACGCCGATTACTGGCCACGGAGCTGAAATCGTGGCATACGTTATTCCTTTTAATCCGAGGTGAATCGGAGTACCCGCCAGAAGCTCTACCACTTTATGGACATAAGCGGTGGTACCAGCTGCCTGCCATATTCACGGCCGCCGTTGCTCTTGAAATTATTGCGGTAGAGATGTTGGTACCTATTGGCTGGCTGCGTGTGTTGCTGCTAGTGCTGTCCGTTTATTCCTTATTGCTCTTGTGGGCCTGGTTTGCAGGTAGCAAAGTGCATCCATCGTTTATCCAGGACGATATGTTGGTGCTACGGCAGGGGCGAAAGGTTATCGCTACCATTCCGCTTACTGCTATTGCTCATATGAGCTACCAGCGGGGGTATAGCACTGATCTACACCTCGTTCAGGACGATACGGCGACTTTAGGCAGCTCAGAGGGCACCAACATTGCCATCACCCTTGATGACCCCATGCCAATGAAAGCCACCGGCTACTTCTGGCAGCGGCTACCCATGGTGGATATTAAACACTGTCACATCTGGTTAGATGATCCCGATAGCCTGATAAACCTGAGACGACCGTGAGTTTAAGCGCCCGCAAGCCATACATATTGTGTGAGTTTTACCACATTTCCCCCACGATTGACCGTGAACCAGCTGGCTGGCGGCATGGAATTTCCCCACACTGCGGCCATTGCTAGCTGCCGCGTTTTATAGCTATTTCTTTATATAACAAGCTAAGCACACCATTGGCACTGAATTAATCAATTGTTAAGCTTAACTTATCACGCTAGGGTGAGAAACTATGATCACGTTACCTACAGCAATTGATTTCAATGTACCCTTCTTCCCCGCCGGTGGTTTCTTCGCTTCCCTCGGCGATATTCAGCTGAGCATTTTGCCGGTATTCCTCTCCATCTAACCAACCCCCACTACCTACCGACCCCTCACATCAGATTAAAAAAATAGCGTCAGATTTAGCGTTTTTCCGCGACTACCAGCACGTTTTGCTTGGCTAAATCTGTGTGCTATTGTACCTAACTAGGTTACAGGCTTGAGCATGTCCTGAACCGAAAACCGACACACCTCAACATTTCCCATCCGCGTTGAGGTCAACTGAATCCGCCCCCGGCCTCGCTGAGAAAGCTTGTAGGCTGGGGGCGTTGATTATTCTCAACTATTATTTGAGCAAATCAGCGACAGCCTCGCGCTCTTCTTGTAGTTCCTTGACGTTCGCAGCAATCCGATCCTTCTGGAAATCGCTGAGTTCCAGACCCTCAACAACTTCCCACTTGCCGTTCTTAGCAACGGTAGGCAGACCGAAAATAATGCCTTCTGCAACGCCATAAGCGCCGGTAGAAGGAATCGCAGCAGAAGCCCAGTTCTCGGTGCCATTGATCCAGTCATGCATATGGTCGACAGCCGAAGACGCAGCGGAAGCGGCGGAAGACTTACCACGCACCTCAATGATTTCGGCACCACGCTTGGCTACCCGAGGAATGAACTCCTCAACATACCAGTCATGATCGACCAAATCGGTAACCCTTTCGCCGCCAACAGTGGCAAAAGTAATATCAGGGAACTGGGTAGCAGAGTGATTGC
>CAUQSW010000095.1:0-7866 GCA_963520895.1 uncultured Corynebacterium sp.
GAAGCGTGCGGAAAAGTAAGACACCGCCAACAACCAAACAACAAAAAACAAAAGCGTGATGTACTAGTGTGGCTTTTATCGTGCACTAGTACATCACGCTTAACACATACCCATAGAAAATAGGGGACACCATGACCACCGATCCTACTTCTCATACAGATCACTCAAACCAACGTGGCGGTGATTCCCAGTCGCCCGACCAGCGTAAAACGCGAAATAATGGTGGTCGGCGAGAAGATAGTCGGGGCAGGAAGGGGGCGTCCCGCGGCAGGAACAAGGGTCGGCGTTTCGAAAAAGACTCCACCGAGCGTTCCGGACAACGTCGACGGGGCGAAAGCGGCGAGCGTCGTCACGCAAATCGGGCTGGTGCTAAGCGCAAGAATGCTCCGGTGCATGCTCAGCGGCCTGGTTTTAGGCAAGAGCGTATTTCTAAGCGGGCAGCGGACCCAGATTTACCAGCTGATCTTGATATCAATGACCTCGATCCGTTGGTTTTGCAAGACTTAAAGGTGTTGTCGAAAGATAATGCCACCGCTGTTGCTAAACATATGCTCATGGCGGCTTTGCTTATGGAAGACGATCCGCAATTGGCATTAACACACGCCCGAGCTGCTAAGGATCGCGCGGGACGGATCTCGGTGGTGCGGGAAACGTGTGGTATTGCTGCTTATCATGCTCAAGAATGGGGGGAAGCGCTATCTGAGTTGCGTGCTGCTCGTCGGATTAGCGGCGGCTTTGGTTTGGTTGCGGTCATGGCTGACTGTGAGCGAGGCTTAGGGCGGCCTGAGAAAGCCATTGAGTTAGCGCGGGAAGTAGATCAGAATCGGTTAGACATCGAGACCCGTATTGAGCTTGCCATCGTGGTGGCAGGTGCTCGGCAAGATTTGGGCCAGACTGACTCAGCGTTGCTAGCGTTGGAGACGATGCGGCCAGATCCAACCAAACAAAACCTCTCTTGGGCGCGGTTATCCTACGTTTATGCTGACACCTTGCTTAGTGCTGGTCGGATTGACGATGCGAAAACATGGTTTAGGCATGTGTTGACTCAAGATGTTGATAGGATTCTTGACGCTCAGCAGCGCTTGGAAGAGTTGGAATAGCCTCACAAGCTTGTACACTGGATACATGACTTTGGGTGCAGAAGTGCAGTATGACAGTCTTTTGTTTGATCTGGATGGAACGGTCTGGGAAGGTGGCCTGCTCCTGCCAGATGCAGCAGAAGTAATAAACACGAGTAGCTTGCCGGTGATGTATATTACCAATAATGCTTCTCGGGGGCCTGATGTTGTTGCGGAAATGCTCACCAAGCTGGGGATTCCCACCTCAACCGACCAGGTGCTTACCTCAGCGCAAGCGGCAGTAGAATTTGCTCAACAGAATTTACCACCACAGACGGCTGTTTATGTTTTAGGGTCAGAATCTTTTAAAGAGTTGGCTCGGCAAGGCGGTTTTCGAGTTGTTGATTCCGCTGATGATGCTCCCCAAGCGGTTTTGCATGGTCATAATCCAGAAACTTGCTGGGCACAGTTGTCTGAAGCTGCATTGAGTATTCAACGAGGCTCACTGTATTTTGCTTCTAATTTGGATACCACCTTGCCCATGGAGCGTGGGTTGATGATCGGTAATGGATCCTTGGTGGCTGCGGTTGCTACCGCTACTGGGGTACAACCTACTTCTGCGGGCAAACCAGAACCAGCGATGTTTTATTCAGCTGCTAAAAAATTAGATTCAACTCGGCCCCTCGCAGTCGGAGACCGGCTCAATACCGATATTGCTGGTGGGGTGGCGGCTGGTATGGATACGTTTCATGTTTGTACTGGAGTTTCCCAGCATTGGGCCTTGCTGCACGCCGAAGCACAGGAACGTCCGACTTATTTGGCGCGTGGTCTGGCTGATCTGCGGGGCACCCTAGATGCATTAGTACCGCAACTTCAACACGGATATGTTGCTGTTGCTGATGGTGAGGATATTGTCTTAAGCGGCGGTGATGGCGACCCGATGGCCGCCTTGCGAAGTGTTCTTAAGCTAGCGTGGGCTACGAGCTCGCCGTTTACTGGTACGGTACGCGCTGACGGCATAGCTGCAGAAAACGCACTAGCGGCTTGGAACTAACGGGGTAGAGGAAGGAAGAAGTAATGGATAATCCGCACCTTAGTAGTCCTCGACCGCGTGATCCGCGGGAAGTTCCCCTTACCCCGCAGGAAATCACGGATCGGCTCGGCGAGATTTTGCACCGCCCCGCTGAAACTCTTGCTGACCAAGCGGCACAGTTGCATGATGCTCACGAAGTGCTTGAAGAAGCGTTGCGCTAAGGAGAATACAGATAATGGCAGGTCGTAGGCGGCTTGATGCGGAGCTGGTTCATCGTAAGCTCGCGCGTTCACGTGAACAGGCCGTGGAGCTGATTAAAAACGGTCACGTCCGTGTTCAAGGATTGGTCGCGGAAAAACCCGCCACGCAGGTCACAGCTGATGTGTCTATCAAAGTGGAGGGAACAGTAGGTGAGGATTGGGCATCACGGGGTGCTCATAAATTACTTGGTGCCTTAGCGGCTTTCGGCCCGCGTGGCCTTGAGCTCAATGGTAAAAAAGTGCTTGATGCAGGCGCTTCGACCGGTGGTTTCACGGACGTAGCGTTACGGCATGGTGCCACGGAAGTGGTTGCAGTAGATGTTGGCTATGGGCAGCTGATCTGGCGGTTGCAGAATCATCCGCAGGTGCGGGTACTTGATCGAACCAATATCAGAAACCTTAGTGTGGAACAATGCGGTGGTCCCTGCGATCTCATGGTTGGTGACCTTTCGTTTATTTCCTTGAAGTTAGTGCTGCCTGCGGTGATTTCTTGTTTGCGGTCCGGTGCTGATGTAGTGCCGATGGTAAAACCTCAATTTGAGGTGGGCAAAGATCGTCTTGGACAGGGTGGTGTCGTACGTAGTCCCGAATTACGGGCGGAAGTCACCAAGGATGTAGCAATGTTTGCACAGTCATTGGGGTTATCCTTAAAAGGTGTTGTTGCGTCACCGCTACCCGGCCCTAGCGGTAATGTTGAATATTTTTTATGGCTAGTCAATGACCATAATCTACCGGAATTGTCAGAAGACGAGGTCACAGCATTGGTTACTGCAGCAGTTTCGGAAGGACCCCAATGACCGCTTTTCATGAGCAATCACCTCGCACAGTTTTGTTAGTGCCACATACCGGGCGGAAATTTAACGTTGCTACCGCAGCGCTTGCCGCTGAGTTGCTTTACGACGCCGGCATCAACGTGCGGGTGGTGGTGCAGCAGGATGACACGATTGTGTCCAATCACCCTATTTTAAGTCGTTTTGATACTACGATTCATTCGCATGAAGCAGTTGCTGGGGTGGATTTTGTCTTAGTAATGGGTGGTGATGGCACGTTTCTCAGGGCTGCTGATTTAGCGCACGATGCGGATCTGCCGGTATTGGGAATTAATTTAGGGCATATTGGCTTTTTGGCGGAATGGGAACGAGATTTCTTTGACGAGGCGGTCAACCGGGTTATTTCGGGGGATTTTCGTATTGAAGAGCGTATGACTGTCGGCGTTGAGGTTCATGATCCTGAAGGTGAGCTCATTGGTACTGGTTGGGCCTTAAATGAGGTCAGTGTGGAAAATCAGAATCGGTCCGGTGTGCTTGATGCGATTTTAGAAATTGATGGTCGACCAGTGAGTTCCTTTGGTTGCGATGGCATTATTGTTTCCACGCCTACCGGTTCGACTGCTTATGCGTTCTCTGCTGGTGGACCAATATTGTGGCCGGAATTAGATGCTATTTTGGTGGTATTGAATAATGCACATGCGTTGTTTACCAAACCACTCGTGGTTAGCCCACAGTCTGTGGTTGGGATCGAATCACGAATTTATTCCTTCCCGGCGGAAGTGGTGTTGGATGGTTTTCGCAGGATTCCTATGCCACCTGGGTCGCGAGTAGAAGTAGTGCGGGGTGAGCGGAGTATCAAGTGGGTGCGTCTTGATGATCGACCGTTTACAGATCGATTGGTGTCTAAGTTGCGGCTTCCCGTTGAGGGATGGCGGGGGCCGATTAAAAAACGCCGGTGAGCTTATCGTGGTGTTATTCACACTTTAGTGTTTTACGCAGTGTAGGTGTAGTAGCGGTTTTCCTGGAATTGACTGCGGTTTTCCCTTTTTATCTGCTACTTAGTACAAATGTTCGCTGAAGTTTTCGAAGTGCTGTAGCATGTTGAGCATGCTCGCCGAATTTGCAATTGAAAATCTTGGAGTTATTCCACAGGCAGCCATTGAGCCGGCTAAAGGTTTGACAGTGCTCACCGGTGAAACGGGTGCTGGTAAAACAATGGTAGTTACGGGACTACGGCTCTTGGTAGGTGGGCGAGCCGATGCCAGCAGGGTGCGCACCGGTGCTAAACAGGCGGCAGTGGAGGGGCGGTTTGATTTATCACAGGTTGATCCACACGTTGCTCAGGCGGTGCGGGAGGTTGTTGAATCAGCTGGGGGCAGCGAAGACGAAAATGGCGAATTTATCGCAACTCGGATTGTTAACGCCTCGGGAAGATCCAAGGCGCATCTTGGGGGTCGGGCAGTTCCGGCTGCAGCGCTAGGTGAGTTCACCTCGGAGCTTTTAACCATCCATGGTCAAAATGATCAGTTGCGGTTATTGGCTCCTGAGCGGCAACTAGCCGCGTTGGATCGGATGGATGCTCAGATTGCGCGGCTTTTGAAAACGTACCAACGTGATTATCAGCGGTGGCGAGTACTGGATAAAGATCTAGCCAGTCGGCTGAAGTCGCGACGAGAGTTAGCTCAGGAGGTTGACCGGTTAGAGTTTGCAATTAGAGAGATCATGACTATTGATCCGCAACCAGGTGAGGATCAGCAGCTGCAGGAGCTTATACGGCGTCTGCAAGATGTTGATGAATTGCGGGAGCAAACGGTGCAAGCTGTAGCCGCTATTGATGGTACTGGTAGCCTCATGGACTATGGGTCGGCTTCCGAGGAGGCGGAAGGGGCAGCTTCGCTCGTGGGGCAAGCTGTGACTGTGCTACGAGGCAGCAGTGATGCTGTACTACTTGATGCTGTGCCTAGGTTGGAAGCTGTCATGTCGGAGCTTTCTGAAATTTCTGCTGAACTTGGTGGGTTTTTAAGTGATCTTCCGGTGGATGCGCAGGAATTAGAGCAAGCACTTTTTAGGCAGCAAGAACTCAAATCACTGACTAGAAAATATGCTCCAGATATTGATGGGGTATTGAGTTGGTTGGAAAAGGCCGAAGCGAAGCTTGACAGCATTGATACTTCGCCTGAAGCCTTGGAACAGTTACGCAAAGAGGTGGACTTAGCGCAGCACAAGATGATGAAATCCGCGGCAGCGTTGTCGAAGGCTAGAAAGAAAGCGGCAACGGCGCTGGCGAAACAAGTAACTGAAGAGTTGCATGGTTTGGCCATGCCGAAATCTGTGTTCTCCGTGCAGTTAGCCACCATTGCCCCGACTAGTAATGGAACTGATGTAGTGGAGTTTCAGCTAGCTCCCAATTCCAGTCAGGCGGCTAAGCCATTAGCTTCCTCGGCATCGGGTGGTGAATTATCCCGAGTGATGTTGGCCTTGGAGGTTATTCTCTCTGGGAGTTCTAAAGGAAGTACTTTGGTTTTTGACGAGGTTGACGCTGGGGTGGGGGGACGTGCTGCGGTAGAGATCGGTCGGAGATTGGCAAAGTTAGCGGTTCATAATCAGGTGATCGTCGTAACGCATTTGCCACAGGTGGCGGCTTTCGCAGATGTTCATGTCCACGTGTCAAAGGATGTGGGGGACTCTGCAGTGACTTCTGGGGTGTCTCAGTTAACTACCGAAGAACGTATTGACGAGCTAGCCAGGATGCTTGCTGGTTTGGATGATACTGATACTGGCCGAGCGCATGCTGCAGAGTTATGGTACAAGGCGCAAGGTGAGGTTGCGGCGTTGCGGGATTAGTTATTTAGTTAGGTTTTCTTAATAATTGCTCCCCGCATAGCGGGGCTTTTTATACTCTGTTCTGCGTGGCTTCCCCATCACTGGCTAAAATCCCGTCACAATAGTGCGCATGAGTTTATTCTCTCGCACCTCAGAGTTGCCTGGATTGCAGGGCGTCACTCGTGATCTTTCTGTCGCTGGCAAGGGTATGAAAAAACTGTCGCAGGGTGATATTGCAGTTGTTGATGCACCGGATATTTCCCGGGTTTTAGCTCAGCGGCTTATCGACGCCCAAGTGGCAGCGGTGGTTAATGCTGGGCATTTTAGTACCGGCGGCATCCCAAATTTCGGTCCGCAAATGCTTCTGGACGCCAATATTTTTTTGGTGGAGGGAGTTGGTGCTGAGGTATGGTTGCCGCTGAAAGACGGCAAAAAGGCTCGGCTGACTGAGGATGGTGGCCTCTATTACGGGGAGAAACTCATTGCCTCAGGTACGGTGGTTACTTCTGAGCAGGCAGAATTGACGTTTATTGATGCTCAGCAGCATTTAGTGGACCACATGGAGGCGTTTTTTGGTAACACGATTCAGTTCATTCATTCTGAAGCGCCGCTATTAATTGATGGCCTGGGAATCCCTGAGGTTGGTAAGAACCTGTCGGATCGTAAGGTGGTGGTTGTAAGCCCTGGGCCAAGTCACCGTGAAGAGTTGCGTCATTTGCGTAATTTCATTCGTGAGTTTGATCCGGCACTCATTGCCGTTGATTCCGCTGCTGACACCATGGTGGATTTAGGTTACACACCGGATTTTATCGTTGGTGATCCTGCAGTTATTGGTGCAGATGCGCTTCGCAGTGGTGCGCGGGTAATTTTACCGGCTGACCCTGATGGTCATGCGGTTGGGTTGGAGCGTATTCAAGACCTTGGTGTTGGGGCGATGACGTTTCCTTCCGCCGTCGAATCAGCCACAGATTTAGCATTGCTGCTTGCTGACTATCATGAAGCCGAGTTGGTTATTAATGTTGGTGCGCCATTGAACTTGGAGCAAGTATTCGGCCAAAGTGCCACGGCGAATCCTTCAGCACTGCTTACTAGAACAAAATTAGGACCACGACTGGTTGATGTCAGTGCGATTACCAACCTTTATGCTATCCGTAGCGGTGGAAATATCGCATGGTTGTGGGCGATATTAGGAATATTAGTAGCTGTCGCTGCGATCGTCTGGGTAGCAGGTAATGCAGGTACTGGCAGTTTTACTGAAAACTTGATTGTGACGTGGAATAATTTCGCTACTTCTGTTCAGGGGCTGTTGGGCATCAAGAAGGGGTGAGCGCAATGAAGAAAAGACGAAGTAGTGTCGTTATCGCGGGTTTGGCCTTCGGTTTAGCAGGGGGTGTGCTTTTTAGTACCTATATTCTGGCGCCGAATCTGCCAGGTGGTACTACCTCTCAAGGGGTATCGGCAGCGCACCAGCGTGAACAAGCGCAAGCGGATGCTGAGATCAATGCGGCTCAAGCTGATAGCGCCGACCTTTTTGTCAACTCTTTTGCTAAAACTGCGGTGACAAACACGTTGAAAGACAAGTCTATTCTTGTTCTGCGTAGTGCTGATGCCAGTGATGATGATGTCGCTGGTCTGCAGCGGTTGGTAACACAGTCTGGGGGCAAAGATGCCGGGACGATTACTTTGAGTGAAAAGTTTTTTGAACAGTCTGGGGCGGATGAGTTAAAAACCATTGTTACTAATACGCTGCCAGCTGGGGCGAAGTTGTCTGAAAACCGGTTAGATCCTGGTACCCATGCTGGTGAGGCGATTGGGTCTATGGTGCTTTTGAAACCAGACTCTGAGCAGCCGCAGGCTTCTGCGGAAGAACGTCCACTGGGACTGACCGCTTAGAAAGAGGCTGGGTTTATTGAGGGCAATAC
>CAUQSW010000096.1:0-7355 GCA_963520895.1 uncultured Corynebacterium sp.
AAAACTATCCTTCGCAATTTCGGTCATTGCCGGTTAAACTAGGTAAGAAAACTGCGTATTACCGCTTGCAGTTTGATTGCTATTAGTTTGCATTACTGCTGGTATAGATAAGGGAATGGTGAGGATCAATGGCGGCTATGAAGCCTCGGACGGGCAATGGGCCTATGGAAGCGGTCATCGAAAGTCGCAAGATCGTCATGCGAATACCTACCGATGGCGGTGGTCGTTTAGTTATCGAACTCAACAAAGAAGAGGCCGCAGAACTCGGTGCTCTGCTCACCGCGGTATCTGAATCCTGACGTTTAAACAATATTTACCACTGGGGCGCGCCGGTTCCCGATAGCGTGAGCCCCGTTTTTGTTTGCAGTTACTTTTATCCCTCAAGGAGACCTATCCCCGTGCTCTCAGATGTCATTGATGCCCTAGCTGATCCCGTTGACGGAACCCCACTGCGCGGAGTTGATAATTTCCACCGATTGGTCTCTGACAGTGGTCATTCCTATGATGTTGCCCGCCAAGGATACGTCACCTTAGTAGGCGGCGAAGGGTTACGCTACACCGGTGATGACTTAGAGATGATCCGAGCGCGGGAAACCTTCTTATCGGGTGGTCACTTCGCCCCGTTCGTGGAGGCCGTTTCCACCACCATCGGCCAGGTGCTTGACGACGCCCAAGTTCCCGACGCGGCGGCACCTTTGATAGTCGAAGTGGGGGCGGGAACCGGTTATTACCTGTCGCATGTGCTTGATTCCATTGCTAATTCTCGGGGGATCGGCATTGATGTTTCAGTGCCCGCGGCTAAATTACTGGCCAAATGTCACCCCAAGGTGGGAGCTGTGGTGGCGGATGCGTGGACCCGCCTGCCTATTCACGACGAATCAGTCGACGCCATTGCGGTGGTTTTTGCGCCTCGTAACGCCTCGGAATTCGCTAGGATTCTCAAGCCACACGGTGAAGTGATAGTGGTGACACCTAACGAAGGCCATTTGAGTGAGCTGCGGGCACCGTTGGGGATTATCGATGTGGAAAAAGGCAAAATTGACCGCATGATAGCTCAAGCTTCGGGGCATCTAGTTCCGGTAGCTGAACCTGCAACCATAGAATTTGAAATGACCTTGGACCAAGATTCCATTGCCACCCAGATTGGGATGAGTCCATCTGCGCGGCATATCCACCCGGATATTCTTTCCGAGCGGATTGCTACATTAGATGACACCATGGTGGTTACTGCTAGGGCTAGCGTAACAAGGCTCAAACGAGCTAACGGATAATCCCTTCCTCGATGTCATCAAGGCGGGTTTGCCTAGCCCAGTGCAGCGGGGTGACGGTTGTGGTGTGCTCAATCTGGACATTGCGGGTGCAGGCGACGACAAACTCCTCACATTTGCCGGTGAAATACACCCGGCTGGCCATAGCTACCTGACCACCATCAGCAAAGACTTCAACCGTGGAGCCGTCGGCAATGATGGTGATGGCATCGGTGTCGCCCTCGCCAAGCTCAGCAACGGCCACCGGGTCGCCTTCGTGATGAAGATTCATGGAACGATCCAGCTCTAGCCGGTCGCCGAAATGCGAGATTGTTGCCGCAACCTGTCCGATGGAATCAATCAGTTCCACCATGAGCCAATCAGAAGTCGGGACTTCAAAAATACCGGAGTACATCATGGCATAATCTGACTGTTGAATCGCATCCACCAAACCCGGGGCGGGGGTTTGATACAAAATGCCGTTTTCCAAGGTGACCCGGCGCGGCAGCGAAAGGCAGTTCGCCCAGCCCTCTGCCCTATAGCTTAAATGCTTATGGCCATCGTCTAAGCGGCCAACACCGTTCATCAGGCCGTAAAGATAAGCTTGGTTATAGCGGGTGGCTACATCAGATTGCGCCAAGGCCATATTGGTGTTGCGAGGGCGGGTGAAGTCATGACCGTAGTCTATACGACGGAACGGGTGGGAGACGGTAAAAGTGGTGTCGTTAAAAACGCCAACTAGGTAGCCAGAGACATCAATCCCATCGTGCTCTAGGGTCACTATCAACACATCTTTGAGCTGATTATCTACTTCATCACGGAGTCGGACGAGCCGCGGTGCTACGATGGCGGTACCACCAAGGCCAGTAGCTCCACTAATTGTAAGTTCGCCAGTGAAGTCCCAGTGTTTTCCATCGTCGGAGTGGAACACCAAAATATCAGGTGCCTGGCTAGCGCCAGCTAACGCAATCATGATCCAGCCGGAATGCCCGCTGTCTCGGTCGTCGGTGTCACGCCAATCAGGAATCACGCAAGGGGAGCGCAGCCTAGTATAAGGTCCGAAGTCACCGATGATTTCCCCTATGCGGTGTACTGCGGGATCTAATTGGGAGGCTTCATCGTTGACAGTGATGGTGGAAGCCGCAACGTCAGTTAGTTGTGCTAAGTGAATGCTGCGGCTGTTGTCGCGCACTGAAGTGAAATACAGCAGGGCATCTTCACCATGGTTGGTCACAGCACCGGCGCGGACTTCGGCTTCGCCCTGGTCTGGTGCTAGAACGTCATCGCATTCCTCGAAGAAAAAGGGCGTTGTGCTGGCGCATTGGTGTGCCCACCGTGCCCCTTCCGTGTCGCGAGGGCGAAACTGGTGGAAAATATGCCAGCTAGCGCCGTCGAAAAGCGAACCTGCGGGGGCATCGAGGATGCCGATG
Source organism: uncultured Corynebacterium sp. (assembly GCA_963520895.1). Classification (GTDB taxonomy): domain Bacteria; phylum Actinomycetota; class Actinomycetes; order Mycobacteriales; family Mycobacteriaceae; genus Corynebacterium. The sequence continues at coordinate 2,678 of CAUQSW010000096.1, forward strand.
CCGGGTGTGACATGAAGTTCGGGCCGGTGGGTCATGTGCTGCTCTCCTTAAGCGTCAGATCATGTAGCACCCGAGAGTAGTGGCAAAACTGAAATTGTGCTCACAACCTTAAAAGGTGACGGCGCTAGTGTTAGACCAGTGAGCGATAAACATCGACGGTTTGTTGTGCAATGTTAGCCCATGAGAAATCATTAACTGCTCGGTTGCGACCAGCTACGCCGAATGCTGCTGCGCGGCTACGATCGGCAACCATGTTGTTGACGGCTTCTGCGAGGTCTTTTTCGAAAGCCTCAGCATCATTCTCATCGTAGTGCACCAAGGTGCCGGTCTGGCCATCCACAACGACCTCAGGAATGCCACCAACATCGGATGCGACCACGGCGGTGCTACATGCCATTGCCTCGAGGTTGACGATGCCCAAGGGTTCGTAGATGGAAGGGCAGATAAACACATCGGCGGCGGTGAGGATTTCCTGCACTTTATCCTTAGGTAGCATTTCCTGCACCCAGATGATTCCGTCGCGTTCGGCCTGTAGCTCATTAACCAACGCAGTGGTGCGGGCAGCTATTTCAGGAGTGTCAGGAGCACCGGCGCACAGCACCAATTGGACGTCTTTGTCAAAAAACTTTGCGGCTTTAACCAGATGCTCTACGCCTTTTTGGCGGGTGATCCGGCCTACGAAGGCCACAATGGGTCGGTCGGGGTCAACACCCAGCTCTGTTAGTATCGAGTTTTCCGCATCGTCGAAGGTGGGACGAGGCTGCCACAACTCAGTATCAATTCCATTAAGCACAACATGTACGCGATCCGGATCGATGCGGGGATAGGCTTCCAGCACGGTGTCTTTCATCTTCGCGGACACGGCGATCACGGCGTCGGCGTATTCCATGGCGTTTTTTTCCGACCAAGAGGAAACATCGTAGCCACCACCGAGCTGCTCCCGCTTCCAGGGGCGATCCGGCTCTAGGGAATGCGCAGTTACGACGTGGGGAATCCCGTGGAGCAGACCCGCTAGGTGTCCGCCTAGTCCGGCATACCACGTGTGAGTATGCACTACATCGACATTATTTGCGGCATTAGCCATCCTAAGCCCCGTTGAAAGGGTCTGTAGGGCGGGGTTGGCAGTGGCAAGGGCTTCGTCGACTCCGTGAACGTAGACATCTTTTTCATCCCGAGGAGCACCCATACAGTGGACATCCACTGGGACGATCTCGCGCATGTAGCGAGTGAGCTCGGCAATATGCACACCCGCGCCGCCGTAAATCTCTGGCGGATATTCCTTAGTCATCATGGCAACTCTCATAACTTAAAATCTAGCCTGAGAATCAAAATCGTGGTGGTGTCATTTATCGCATTTATGCAATAGGCAAGCGAAGATTGAAATTTACGGTTAGATTGGGCAGTGTGAGGAGTCAAGAAAACGTTCTAGCAATCGTGCTCGCCGGCGGCGAAGGCAAGCGGCTGTTTCCTTTAACCGAGGATCGCGCCAAGCCCGCCGTTCCCTTTGGCGGCACCTACCGTCTTATCGACTTTGTACTGTCGAATCTAGTAAACGCCGGTTACATGAAAATCTGCGTGCTTACCCAGTACAAATCCCATTCCCTGGACCGTCATATCTCTCAGGCATGGCAGTTTTCCGGGCCTACATCGCAGTACATTGCCTCCGTGCCCGCCCAGCAGCGTCTGGGTAAGCACTGGTACCTCGGTTCGGCCGATGCCTTGCTGCAGTCGCTTAACCTGATCTATGACGAGAAGCCGGATTATGTGATCGTTTTCGGCGCTGACCACGTCTATCGCATGGATCCGGAACAAATGGTTGCCGAGCACAAAGCCTCTGGTAAGGCAGTATCTGTGGCAGGTATCCGCATTCCGCGTTTCGAAGCCTCCGCATTCGGTTGTATCCAATCGGATGAAGAGGGCAATATCCTGGAATTCATTGAAAAGCCAGCTGATCCGCCGGGCACCCCTGATGACCCAGAGGTTACCTATGCTTCCATGGGCAACTACGTGTTTACCACCAAAGACCTCATTGAGGCTTTGAAAGATGACGAGGTAAATCCAGATTCCACTCATGATATGGGCGGGGACATCATTCCCTACTTCGTGGCTAAAAACCAAGCTCATGTCTATGATTTCTCCAATAATCATGTGCCAGGCTCCACGGAGCGCGACCGCGGTTATTGGCGTGACGTAGGAACCATTGACGCTTTCTACGAAGCACATATGGATCTGATTTCCGTGCACCCGATCTTTAACCTCTACAACCAAAAGTGGCCGATTCGCTCCACTGACCTAGGGGAACTGCCGCCAGCGAAATTCGTTCAAGGTGGTATCGCCCAGTCGTCCATGGTGGCACAGGGGTCTATTATTTCCGCTGCTACAGTGCGTAATTCGGTGCTGTCTACCGACGTAGTCGTCGAAGAAGGAGCCACCGTAGAAGGCTCGGTATTAATGCCTGGCGTGCGCGTAGGCAAAGGTGCCGTGGTACGCCACGCCATCTTGGATAAGAACGTGGTGGTCTCTGATGGAACCTTGATTGGTGTTGACCACGCCCGAGATTCAGAGCGCTTTGCCATTAGCCCCGGTGGTGTAGTGGTGGTTGGCAAGAACGTAGTTGTATGACCGACCCCGCTTTTAAAGCCATAATCTAACCCGCTGAACGGTTTTTCGGCGGGTTATTTTTTAATTATTTCAACCCAAAAAAGACCAGCGGAATTCCTGGGGCCTGAATTATATTCACATTTCATTGTGATAAATATTACAATGAAAAAGCGTTGGTAGCGCAATTGCTCCGAGAGTGGTGGTCGTTTTTCCGGTCAAACCTATTGCGTGCGATAAGCCAAAGTTGGTCGGCTACGTCGAAAGCTTAAGCCTCGTGTCAAAAACCGCATAGCAAGTTTCGTCTAGGGTTTGAGAGGTCCCAGTCACGCCGATTAAGGCTTATCGACGGCCAGTGCCGCGGCCATGATGAGGATTAAGGGCCATTGGAGGCTGGGGGCTACTGTATCTTGGTAACAATAGTCATGCCTGTGCCAAGCGGCAGTCGGCACACATGAGCACCGGATAGCGATCGGATGTAGTCATCGGCCTCCCGGGTGGCGCGAGTATCGGGATCGTGCCGAGTTTCGTCGGTGAGGGTGCCGTCGTAAAGCACATCGGGTAGTACTAAGGAGCCGCCAGGAGAGAGCAGTGGCAGGGCGGCATCGACCAAGGTTGTGATGTCCATCGGGGCAACCTCGGCGTAGATAATCTGGTAGGACTTATTGGCCAACCGTCCCATCACATCAAGCGGGCGGGAAGGTAAAAACCGAATCCTGGTGTGGGGATAACCGGCTTCCCGGAAGATGAGTTTCGCAAGGCGCTGGTGCTCGGGCTCGGGATCAATGCAGGTTAAAATGCCATATTCCGTCAAGCCGGCCAGAAGGTACAGGCCAGCGACATTGAGGGCGGGGGTGACTGCGATTGCGGCTTGAGCTCGGGCGTTGGCTACCAATGTGGTCAATAGCTGCCCAGTTAAGACATCGGGAGCATCTAGTCCGAATTCCTCGGCGTCTTCGTAGGCACGAGCGAGGTTGGGCTCTAAATCGGTGGTGCTTTCAATGTAGGCGCGAAGTTCGACAGTCACGACCTAAGCATAGAACCTATTGACCAGTCAGGGAAAGGGTGACTCGCTTTTTGTTGCCAAAGTGGACAAAGTGGCTGATGTTTTAGTATCTGTGGCGACTTTCACCACCCGGCTACCACCCAAAGCGTAAGGTCTAGCTGCGGTTTTAGATTGACAGTAAACTCACAGGTACTTCTATGGGATTAAGCAGTTGAGTAAGGCAGAATCGAAACCATGAGCATGACTTCGCGTAAGACCGATCACTTTGAGATCGACGCCGCTGAAACCTCCGAGCAGGAACTGCGCGGAACGGCGGCGTTCGATGCGGGTGTGGGAGACATGCCTAGTTGGGGGGAGCTCGTGGCAGAACATGCCGACAGTGTTTATCGCCTCGCCTTCCGATTAAGCGGTAATCAGCACGATGCTGAGGACCTCACCCAAGATGCCTTCATGCGGGTGTTTCGCTCTATTGATAAATACCAACCTGGAACATTCGAGGGCTGGTTGCACCGGATCACTACCAATCTATTTTTGGATATGGTGCGCCACCGTTCCCGAATTTCCATGGAGGCGCTACCGGAGGACTACGAGCGAGTTCCCGGGACGGATATGACCCCTGAACAGGCATATTCGGTGGCTAATCTGGATCCAGCGCTACAAGAAGCCTTGGATGAGTTGGCTCCAGATTTCCGTGTAGCTGTGGTTTTGTGTGACGTAGTGGGGATGACCTACGACGAAATCGCCGACACCCTAGGGGTGAAAATGGGAACCGTTCGGTCCCGGATTCACCGCGGGCGCAGCCAATTGCGAGCAAGTTTGGAAGCTAAAGCAGAGACCGACAACGATGCCAAACTGCTGATTCCCCAAGGAAGGGCGTAGGTTTAAGGTTTCACCGCCGACAAAACTCACAGTCAGTTACAGCCCCCAGCTCTACGTTTCGCCGTAAGCTGGGGGTTGTTGCATGATCACCTAAGCCACTGGGGCTTAGGTAGTCCGCCGGTTTCTACTTGCCGGAACTTTGCGGCTAAATTTTACGTTGAAGAAAATAGAAGCTATCTTCAACCGCTTTAGGAG
>CAUQSW010000097.1:0-7227 GCA_963520895.1 uncultured Corynebacterium sp.
CGACGAACACATCGCAAAACCGCGACGAACACATCGCAAAACCGCGACGAACACACATTTCAGCTGTTAAACGGCTAATGTTGTCGATATGCATGATTTGGTTAAACGTGGTGTGGAAGAAGATCTGAAAGAGCTGTTGACCTATAGTCCGATCGTCCATATTGAAGGCGCGCGGCAGGTAGGGAAGTCAACGTTGGCTTCTGTGTTTGCGCAAGAGGATTCAAGCCGTTTTACTCAGATCACCTTAGATAACGAGAATGCGCTAAATATGGCGCAACAATCACCGCAGGAGTTTGTCCGGTTGGGCGGCGAAGGGACGCTCATTATTGATGAAATTCAGCGCATGCCGGGGTTGACTTTAGCTATTAAAGAAACTGTTGACCAAGATCGTCGTCCAGGACGGTTCATTATTACTGGTTCTTCAGACTTAGCTCGAGTGCGAGGTTTAAAAGACAGCTTGGCAGGGAGATCAATGTCGGTACACCTCTATCCGCTTTCGCTCCAGGAGCAGATGGGTGCTTTGGATCAGTCTTCTTTTGTGGATCGGCTTGATGAACTCACCAAACAGGCAGCCGTTACAACACAGTATGGTTTTTTGTCACGGGAAGCAATCGCGAAATTGTTGGAAAAAGGTGGTTATCCAGGAATTCAGGGGCTCCCTGCCAAAATTCGTAGGCGCTGGTTCGGGGATTACCTTGAGCGGTTGATACGTATTGATGCAGATCTAGGTCGATCCATGGCAGAGGCGAATAGACCCGCTCGGTTATCTGCGATGCTGCGGCTATTGGCAGCTCAACCTGCAACGGAGTTCGTCCAAGCGAAAATCGCACGTGAAGCGAAAATCCCCGAGTCCACTGCCCGCAACTATTTCTATGCCTTGGATCGGTTGTTTCTTATCAGTAGTATTCGTCCGTGGACACCTAATTTGAGCAAACGCGAAATCGCGAAACCTAAAATGTGGCTTACTGATTGCGGTTTTTCTGCCTATTTATCTGGCCAAACTGCGGAAAAATACGCTGACATCACCCAAGAATCAGGTTATGGACACGCTGTTGAAGCGTTAGTGCTTCAAGAATTATGTTCCCAGAAAGGCTGGTCTTCTACAGATTACGAGCTGTACCACTGGAGGGATCGTGACGGCAAAGAAGTTGATGCCGTCTTAGAGATTTTCGACGGCTCCATCATCGCAATTGAAATTAAATCCGGCACCGCTGTGCGTGGCGAGTATTTCAAACACCTGCGGTTCCTCCAAGGGAAATTGGGTAGTAAGTTCCGCGCCGGGATTGTTCTTTGTGCCACCGATCAGACGTTGTCTTTCGGCGATCGGCTTTATGCTTTGCCGCTACAGACCTTATGGACATCGCAGCCTTCAGCAACTAAAGGTCTATAAGGCCAGTTCAGCCCCGAAATTCATAAAATTCACAAGGTACACAAGGGTACACTGGGATTCTGTAAAACGAGAGGAACCAAGATGCCAGTACTCAATCCGTTCCGTCCGACAGCTGGAGCAACACCACCACAACTCATCGGCAGGGATGGTGTTCTTGATGAATTTAGATACGGTCTTAATATCCGGTCTGGAGCACCTGGGTTGCTTACTATAATCACGGGTGTACGAGGTATCGGGAAAACCGTCATGTTGAACGAAGCCGAAGATGCCGCATTGCGGAAAGGGTGGGTGGTTATTTCTGAAACTGCAACTCGTGGTTTCTTGGAGCGCATAGGAGGAGAGGTTCGGCAGTACTTACAGGAGTACGCAGATAAAACTCCTTCGCGGAGAATAACGGGCATTGGTGTCGCTGGGGTTTCAATCAACACTCAGGTAACTCCCGAAGCAGAACAAGGCTGGCGGCAACAGACAGAACGTCTTCTCCGGCTGCTTGATGAAAACCAAACAGGCCTGCTTATTACCCTCGATGAAATCCGTGGAGCAGATCGAGATGAACTTTCCCAGTTGGCTGCTTGGGTGCAACACTTTATTCGCGAGGCTCTGCCCATTTCATTGATTTTTGCTGTCTTACCAGCTGCGGTATCTGACTTGCTCAATGAAGGCGTTGCGACCTTTTTGCGTCGTGCTGACTGCATTGACCTACAGGCAGTGCCCATTGATGCGGTGCAGAAGTCCTACCAAGAGACATTTGCTGCTTTACCTGTAGCAATTTCTGATGAGATTTACGCTAAGGCTGCGGAAGCAACTGGTGGTTACCCGTTTATGATTCAACTGGTGGGTTATTATCTGTGGCAAGTGGCTGAAGGGCTTGATAGGCCGTTAACCATAGCCGACGCACAATTGGCGATTGATGCAGCGAAAAGGCGAAATACTCGTGTGGTGATCGAAGCTGCGTTAGCCACAGTATCGGCGAAAGACCAACAATTCCTTAAAGCCATGGCTCAAGATGATTCAGCTAGTCGAACAGCTGATCTTGCTACTCGGCTTAATGCCAAGAAAAATACAATTGGGAACTACCGGGCGAGACTAATAGACGCCGGTCTGATCGAACCTGCTGGATACGGTTTGGTTGATTTCACTCTGCCTAGTTTGCGGGAGTACCTGCGGCTGAATCCATAACCCCATACCCTAAGAGTCCTTCGTAGTTGCGTTCGGTGTTTTCATACACCCGAATCACGCCGTTTTCGTTGCCGCCAACAGTGGTGATGACCTCGTTTTTTACGGAAAGCACAATGTTTGTGTGGTCGCCAAAAACTGGGGAATCTTCGTAAATGGCGACGTCGCCAAGCTGTGGTTCGTAGCCGGATTCGGCGGGGCGGAAATCTCCCTGCGACTCGTAGTATTCTCGCAGTGTGTAGGTGCCGGGGATACGCCAACTACCGCTAGTGGGATTTTTGAGGGGATGGCCAGCTTCTTTATAAATCCAGCTGACAAAATCTGCACACCACGGTTCCGTAACACCCTCGCTGTACTTGGTGCTAGGTGGTTGCGCCTCAAACTCTCTTTTTGTCAGCTCCACAATGTCGCTTTGTGTTTGTGAAAGCCCAGCGGCATCAATGCCGGGGAAAGCCTCCATGCTTGGCGTAGGCTCCGAGTTGCTACAGGAAGCCAGCAACATCACGGAAAGCACGGCACCAACAAGATATTTCATCACGTCCCAACCTAACACATATGTTGCTTCTTAAAGTCTATAGCTGGCGCACACCACAATCGCCTAGATCGGCGTGGTTGTCACCCCCATCACCGAAGCAATTTCTATTGCTGCGCCAGCTTATACATTCACAAGCCGTTATTCTTCCCGTGCTTTTACGCCTTCCACTAGTTTTTGTTTATTCAACTGCCGCCAGGCTTGTAGGATTACTACGCCAATGATCGCTAGCAGCAGTAGTGTTGCGTAAAGATACGTCAGTGGAGCAATATGAGCTCTAAAGATCATGGATTCGGTGGAAAACGCACTGTCTACGGTATTAATCAGTATGTACCCCAAGGTGAAACCAACAGGGAGTGCCACCGCGGCCTGCAATAACAGTTCCTTGGTATAAGCCCTGATGATTTCCCCACGGGAATAGCCCATGACCCTTAATAAAATAAACTCATAGTGCCGTGCCAGCAGCGAGATTGAAGCGATGGAATACAGCGTTGCCACCCCGAGTAACAGCGAAAACAGCACCAGCATGATGATGTATTGGTAGAAGACCTTGGTCAGGTTTAACATGCTGGCTTTGTCATCTTCAGTGCTGCTGACTGATGCGACAACGGTTTCTTTTTCTATCTTTTCTTTCACCTCAGCCACCGATGCGCTTGGCTTCACCCGCAGATAAAGAACGTTATAGGATTCAGATTCGATGCCGTGCTTTCTGGCGGTGTCATAAGTCATCAACCCAGTGAAACCTATGGTTTGTTCGGTGATACCGGTGACGGTGAGGTCGTCGTCAAGCTGCTTATTGTGGGTAGAAACATGGATGGTATCGCCGACGGCTAGCCCAAGGGAGTCTGCAAAATAGTCGGGCAGCACAATGCCGTCACCAGGTTCGGGGGAGTGGCCGGTGGCATCGGTGAAGTTGCGCATGGCATAGGGAGTATCGGAGATGCTCAGCAGCATGGTTTCTTCCGATTCCCCGAGGTTAACCGGTAGAGCAAGTACTTTTTCGTAGGATTCTGAGTTATTGGTTAGCCAGGCAGGCGTGTTGTAAAGCGCCTGTGGTTGCGCCATTTCCACTGTGAGATCGTAGGTGGCTTCCTTATCAAAGTGTTGACTGGTCATGGCCAGGAACGAATCCATAAACCCTGAGGAGGTTACCAACAAAGCCACGGTTGCAATCATACCTGCTACGGTGGCCCAGAACCGCCCGCGATTGCGCAGCGCAGCTTTGATGCTATAGCGCGTGTTGAAATGCAGCTTGTCCCACAGTGCGGTTTTCTGTAGTAACAGGTCGCGACCAACGGGAGGTTTTTCGGCATGCATTGCCTCAGCCGGCGGAATCTGCACCACGCGACGTACCGCAAGAAAACTGGATAATAGGCACAGCACGATCGCGAACAGTATTGGCCACAGCAGGTATCCAAACGGCCCTGGATAATTAAAACCTGGAACATCTAAAACATTATTGAATTTATTTACCAGCCAAGGGCCAGCAGCAAGATTTAACGCCAGCGCCACGCTAATCCCGCCAACTACCACGGTCAAGGCGTAGAGCAGGTAATGTCGGGTGATCTCGCCATCTGTTAGTCCCATTGCTTTTAAAATGCCGATCTGCCTGCGATCGCGTAACACATTCCGGCGTTGGCTAACGTATATCACCACGGCGGCAATGATGAAAAACGTGGTGGGAAAGATATAAGCAAACACCGCAAACTGCTGCACATCAGCCTTAAATGCGCTGTAACTATAGATTTCATCGCGCTTGGTCACCCTAGTGATCTGATGAGCTGGTAGTGAATCAGTGACCGCATCCACGGTTTCATTAGGCGGACTGCCCTCTGAAACCAATACGGCAAGCTCGGTAAAGGGCAGTTTATTACGGCTAATAAATTCGGTATCCACATACACCACGCCGAATTCTGCCGGATCGGAAAGCAAGGAGGTTTCAGTCGCAGTGAGGTAAGCATCTTCTGGGGTGGTAGCCAGACCAACAACTGTGCAGCTATCGGTGCTGCCGTGCAGATTAATGGTCACGGTATCACCGATCACCACCTCATTAGCCCGAGCATATCGTTCATGAAGCAGGCATTCGTCGGGATTTTTGGGACTACGCCCCTGATAAATATAGGGAATATTAACCTTGGGATCCGCAGCGTCATACGAGTGCACCCGAATCCGCTTGTCACCTTTGGGGGAAGCAATCTGTTTCGCCGCAATGCGACTACGCAGCTCAGCGGCTTGCACCCCAGCAACCTTCAACGCTGTTGCGCGATCTGCTGCAGTGAAATCCTGCCCAGCAATCACTGCGCTGGGCATATTATTGGCGGCAAAGTGCTTCTCACCGGCTGTTTGATACACATCAGAGGCGGTTTTCAGCGTGGAATAAAAACCAATAGCAACACCAATAATGACCATCACGGCGATAAAAGCCCCCAGCTGATATTTAACCTGCCGCAGTGAGTTTTTAGTTGCAACCCCCATCATTACCACTCGATTTCGTTAGGTGCGCTCGGGTTTTCTTGGGTTAGTACTTGTTCGATTTCGCCGCTTTTCATATAAATTACCAGGTCAGCGATGCGGGCAATATCCTGATTGTGGGTAATGACAATAACCGATGTCTCGCCATTGACGTGCACTCGGTGTAGCACGTCAAGCACCAGCACTCCGGTTTTATAGTCAAGGGCGCCGGTGGGTTCGTCGCAAAGCAAAACGGCGGGTTGCTTGGCGATCCCGCGCGCAATGGACACCCGTTGCTGCTCCCCGCCGGACATTTCGCTGGGGTAGTGGCGCAGCCGCTTTGCTAACCCGACTTCCGTTAGTGCTTGGACAGCCACCGAACGCGGCAACTTGGCGATCTCGGTGGAAAACTCCACATTTTCCTGCGCAGTGAGATCGGCAAGCAGGTTATAGGACTGGAATACAAACCCCACTTTTCGACGCCGATACTGCGTCAGTTGTTTCGCGTCGTAGTTACTGATTTCGGTGCCCTGGAAAAAGATATGCCCAGAAGTAGGGACATCCATGCCACCGAGCAGATTAAGGAGTGTGGATTTTCCCGATCCGCTCGGGCCTAAGATCACGACGAATTTTCCCGTGGGGATGTCTAAATCTATATTTTTCAGCGCGGTGACCGCGCCGGTTTTTTCGCCGTAAATTTTGGTGACATTTTTTAGAGAGTACAAGGTCATGATGGCTCTTTCATCGGATGACACCCATTGTAGTCAAATCACCCCAGCGGAAATTTCACCAGTTATGCAGCAAGAAATCGCGGATATTGCGGTGGGTGATCCCGTCGCGGCTAAAGTCAAACTCATCTAATGACAGCACTAACTTGGGATAGTTGTTAGGTACATGAGAAAGTGCGCTGAATTCCCGTTGGATGGTGCTTTCGGCGGCAAGAAGATATGTGACCTGAATATAGAGTTTTTGTTCTTGTTTTTTGGCAATAAAATCGACCTCTTTATCCTTTACCTTGCCAACAGTCACCGTAAAACCTCGTCGCAGCAACTCTAGGCACACGATGTTTTCCAAAGTTTGATCAATGTCACGGATATTACTGGAGAAAATAGCTTGCCGTATTCCGTGATCCACCAAATAGTATTTTTCGTTTATGGCCAGTAGCTTTTTCGTCTGGGTATCCTCGCGACGCAAGCGATACAACAAAAAGGCATCACAGCAGAAGCTTAGATAATTGAGGATAGTTTCTGGAGCAACTTTTCTTCCCTCATTTTTGAAGTATTTTGCAATGCTAGTGGCGCTGAAAGTATGGCCAACATTGGCCATTACATAAGCAACAATTCGTTCCAATAGGTCAACATTGCGTATGTTGCTTCGCTGTACCACATCCTTTAATAACACTGAATTGTAAATATCGCGCAGATACTGCATCGCAGATTCACGGTCTTGAGCTGTTTGCCCTGGCAGGTTACTCAAAAAAGGCATGCCACCCAATTCAAGATAAGTAGTAAATTCTTGGGCGACACGGGAGGTATCAGAGCTAGCGACACCACGAGCCTGTAGAAACTCCGAAAATGAAAAAGGGAAGATTTCAAACTCCACGTACCTACCTGCTAAGTACGTGGCTAGCCCGGATTTTTCGTGTGTGTGGGGTTAGGGGATGATGAAAAGGTGTTTT
>CAUQSW010000098.1:0-7068 GCA_963520895.1 uncultured Corynebacterium sp.
TCGAATCCCAAGTAAAACAGCGGCTACTACACGCAAAGTGATAGTAGCCCTAGTGTCTACCAACAAGGGGTCGGGCCCGATCCTTAATGCCTTCGCCCTTATAACTATATTATGATACTGCGTACAGTAGGTATTATGGTAGCTTGGAAGGCTCGTCCTAAGAATTTGATATTGGACTTACAAGATTGACGAATGATGCACTGATAATGTTGCAAATTTACGGTATAGTTTGTCATCATTTTTTATTTTTGGTGATGCAAAACTAGTAGTTTCGCGGTAGAAAAAGGGGTTGGATAACTCATGAAACCCATAACTATAGCTATGTTGGTCAGCTGGATGATCACAATCATTTTCTTAGTTGTTGCAGCAGTTTTGTTTATAGTTGATTCCGGCAAAACTGGCATGAATTTTGGATATGCTTTGGCACTTATGGCGGCCTTGATCACCGGTCTGATTGCGCTAACTGCAAGTATCGTGAGTGTTGTTAGCTGGATGGTCATGAAAAAGAAGCGTGATTCCTGAAAGTAAACATGGCAGTGGGATTATCTACATTTTGTGGATAACCCCACTAACAAAAACCCACCACCTGAATAAACTTCATGGACTGTTTTTGTTTTTAATAAAGCGTATCATTACTAGGAGTTAACCATGACTGAAAAGTCGTACCTACAAACCATGTCTGATGCTTGGGGTGACATGAACTCAGTATTTACATATTTCCGCAAACAACTTAATGAAGAGTGTACGGCTTTTCTTGCTAAATGGACTACAAATCCACCGGTAGATCTTCCCGACCGGACAGACTTATGGAGCGAAGAAAACGTCGAGTTCATGGCTCGCCAAGGAATGCATCTAATTCCTAAAAAGGCACAATTTTACTATATTGCTACTGGTCTGCTTAATGGTGGTGATGGCGCACATGACTGGATTTTTATCCCCATGCTGCACGATGAGCGACATATTGAAATTAATATTATGGTTGCTTGTCCTGCTATGGATAATGTCCAAAACATTGAAGCTATGCGATCCACATTCCATTATCCAAAAGTGCGAACGGGATTTGTTGCCTTAGCTCACGGCAAAGATCCTTTCACAGTAGATGTGCAGTAATTCTGAAATAACTTTGCTATCATGGGGTTGCTCTCGTTTGATGGGTGCCTGTTTTCCTGAATTAAGGAAGCGCCGCAATAAACAGAGATTGAATCGGCCTGGTTTTTTGAGAGCCAGTTTGTGCAGCGTTGTTTGCCTTATTTGTAGTATTCGGCTCGGCATTCTATTTTTCAGGGATTGTGCTCAGGTCGATACGAAGCAAAATAGAACGGTGTTTCTGCCAGTACGCTAAGCCCCGATCGCTATCAGCTACAATCACGACTGAAGAAAACCCACTCTGAACTGTAGATTTGCCTATGTTTTAACAGTCTGTGTATTGTTATTTTCCGTGCAAGAACAACCTTGTTGCACGGCCCTGTGGCGCAGTTGGTTAGCGCGCCGCCCTGTCACGGCGGAGGTCGCGGGTTCAAGTCCCGTCAGGGTCGCTGGCTGGTTTTCCAGCCAAGTGGCGCGGTAGCTCAGTCGGTAGAGCGTCCGCCTGAAAAGTGGAAGGTCACCAGTTCGATCCTGGTCCGTGCCACCACATGATCCCCCAGCCACCATATGGCTGGGGGATTCGCTATGCTAGGGGAATGGAAATTACACATGGAAAGTCACAATACATACTTACTGTTGACGGAGTACAGGCCGGGCACCTCGACTACGTAGAGTCCGGAAACACGAGGGACTTCAACCACACCGTGGTGTTCCCACAATTTCAGGGTAAAGGGCTGTCTAAGCCACTGATCGCCCACGCCCTAGAAGATAGCCGCTCGGCTGGCTTTGAGGTCATTCCTACCTGCCCAGCCGTGGCCAAGTACCTCGAAAAGAACCCGCAGTAGTGTCCTGCTTGCTTATCGACGTCGACAAGCGCTTAAGCGGGCAAGAGAAACACTAAAGCCGCCTCCTCGATGGGAAGGCGGCTTTAGGCGGTAAATAATGAGATTTAGATGTAGTAGTCGGGGTCAACCAGTTTGATGCATTCTTCGGCCTTACGGGGTCGAGCTTTGGCTGGGATCCCTACCGCAATGTGATTTTCGGGCACATCGTGGGTTACTACCGCATTGGCACCGATCGCCGAACCGGCACCCACGGTGATGGGGCCGAGCACTTTAGCGCCCGCGCCGATGGTGACATTGTCTTCAATAGTAGGGTGGCGCTTGGTTTGCGTCAGTACCTGACCACCCAAGGTGACACCGTGGTACAGCATCACGCCATCACCGATCTCGGCTGTTTCGCCGATAACAATGCCCATACCGTGGTCAATGAAGAACCGGCGGCCGATCTTGGCACCGGGATGGATTTCAATACCGGTGAGAAACCTAGTGAGCTGGGCGAGGATTCGCGCTGGCCCTCGGAATTGCCTAGTCCATAACCAATGTGCGACGCGGTGTAGCCAGATGGCGTGCAGCCCTGAGTACACAATGGCGTTTTCCACATCACCACGAGCAGCAGGGTCGTGGTCGCGCGCGTTGGCGAGGTCTTCACGGATTGTTTTGAAGAACATAGTCACTATTATCCACGGATGTCGTCGAAAAGCACAGTGGAGACGTAGCGCTCGCCGAAGTCAGGAATAACAGTCACAATGGTCTTGCCTGCGTTTTCTTCCCGCGCAGCGAGCTCCAAGGCGGCCTTGACATTCGCACCGGCAGAAATGCCACCTAAGATGCCTTCTTTGACGGCCAGTTCCCGAGAGGTCTCCACTGCATCCTCATTGGAAACTGTTAGTACTTCATCGTAGATTTTCTGGTTCAGGACCTCTGGGATGAAGTTGGCGCCCAAGCCTTGAATCTTATGTGGGCCAGCCTTGCCGGTGGTCAGCAGCGGAGAAGCTTCAGGCTCCACGGCATAGATTTGCACCTCTGGCTTGTATTTGCGCAGGGTTTCACCGGTGCCAGTGATGGTTCCGCCGGTACCGATGCCCGCGACGAAAATATCAATGTCGCCATCCGTATCCCGCCAGATTTCTTCGCCGGTGGTGGTGCGGTGAATCTCGGGATTAGCAGCGTTTTCGAATTGGCGAGCCAAGACTGTCTCCTCGTGCTCTGCGACGATTTCATTAGCTTTGTCCACCGCGCCCTGCATACCAGCGGATCCGGGGGTAAGAACAATTTCTGCACCAAAAGCGCGCAGCATAACGCGGCGCTCTAGGGACATGGTTTCTGGCATGGTCAAAATAACATGGTAACCGCGAGCAGCACCGGCCAAGGCCAAAGCAATACCGGTGTTGCCTGAGGTTGCCTCGACGATGGTGCCACCAGGTTTCAGCTCACCGGATGCTTCAGCGGCGTCAACGATGGCTTTACCAATGCGGTCTTTGACGGAATTAGCTGGGTTGTAAAACTCCAGCTTCACCACGACATTGCCTGGTAGATCTTTATCTAGCCGATTGAGGCGAACCAATGGAGTATTGCCAATGGTTTCCAGGATGTCATTGTAAATCTTGCCCATGTAAAGCTCCTATATGAAATAGCGGATTGAACTAGGCCGAGTATAACAGACCCTTTTAGACAAGTGGGTCTATTTTATTCACGCAATGCCTAGACCATTCGGTCTACTTAATCGGGAAAGTGATCTTGCGCACTTAAAGAATGTTGAGCAATGTGGGTTTGGTTGACCGATTTCCTGAGAAATAGCGGATGTATGTCCGATTTCATCCTTATAGAAGCCAATTGTTCAAGTGTCACATATCGACACGCCCTTTGTAATGTCGGGTGCCCCTAAGTGGGGTGACTCCCAAGCTAGTGATTGGTTTTTGCTAGATTTTAGAAACTACTTATACAAGTGTTTGTTATCTGTTTGTTATGTGGCCAAATGGGGGTGTTTGGGGGTGAATTTGAGCCTCCTCCGATGTATAAAGTGGACATTGAGACTTTAAAACGGACATGACAAAAGTCTTTTGGTACCCCCGAAATCATGGTTATAATTTCTCTAGTTGCACAATCACATCCCTGTGATCCACGGGGGTAACGATTGTGGCTTCCACTGAGATTTCACTCTATAAGTGGAGAACTTATTCTCACTGTCTCAAGGAAGAGAACCAAAAATCCATTAAGGAATTCTCATGCTTGAGAGTGATTTTTTAAAAAGTCCATGCGCTACACACAGGAGGATATGGTGGAGATTCAGCGTGTGAAGGATGATGAAGATGCCGTCCGTTCGGCGTTGGCATCGCTGAAAACCGCAACCGGCATTCCGGTAACAATGTATGCCACCGTTTTAGCTGATAATCGCTTGCAAATTAGCCAATGGGTAGGCTTGAGGACCCCAGCGCTACAAAATCTGATTATTGAACCGGGCGTCGGCGTTGGCGGCCGGGTACTAACAACCAGAAGGCCAGTGGGTGTGTCTGACTACACTCGGGCCAATGTCATTTCTCATGAGCTAGATTCCGTGATCCAAGACGAAGGACTGCACTCCATCGTCGCGGTTCCGGTTATCGTCAACCGAGAAATTCGAGGCGTTTTGTACGTTGGGGTCCATTCCCCAGTGCGGCTGGGGGACAAGGTCATTGAAGAGGTGACCATGACAGCTCGTAGTCTAGAGCAAGATCTCGCGGTTAATATCGCGGCTCGCCGAAGCGAGGGGATCAGGGGCGGCGCGGCCAATAAGCAAGGCCGAATGATGAACGGTGCGGAATGGGAACAAATCCGTTCCACTCACTCCAAATTGCGGATGCTAGCCAACCGCATTGAACAGGAAGATATCCGCTCAGAGTTGGAAGAACTCTGTGACCAAATGGTGGCACCTGTACGGGTGAAACAAACCACCAAGCTTTCTGCCCGGGAACTCGATGTCTTGTCCTGCGTGGCACTCGGCCATACCAATGTCGAGGCCGCAGAGGAGATGGGTATCGGTGCCGAGACTGTTAAGAGCTATCTGCGTTCCGTTATGCGCAAGCTAGGGGCACATACTCGCTACGAAGCGGTAAACGCCGCTCGTCGCATTGGTGCCCTGCCTTAACGCTGGGCGTCCAGGCAAATTTTCGCTGGTGGGAGGTGTAACTTCCCACCAGCATTATTTTTTCTCCTAGCTGCGATCGCCGCCGGGAACCCACTTCACATCTTGGGAGTCGTTGGTGACTCGGCACAGGATGAACAACAAATCAGATAGCCGGTTGAGGTATTTCGCAGGGAGCACCGAGGTGGTTTCTGGGTGGGCTTCCACAGCGGCCCACGCTGCCCGTTCGGCGCGCCTAGCCACAGCACGTGCCACATGTAACAGTGCTGCTGTTGGAGTGCCGCCCGGCAGGATGAACGAGTCCAACTTGGACAACGATTCATTGAACTGATCGCATTCTTGCTCTAGTCGGTCAATGTAGTCTTGAGTGAT
Organism: uncultured Corynebacterium sp.; assembly: GCA_963520895.1. Taxonomy (GTDB): domain Bacteria; phylum Actinomycetota; class Actinomycetes; order Mycobacteriales; family Mycobacteriaceae; genus Corynebacterium. The sequence continues at coordinate 5,422 of CAUQSW010000098.1, forward strand.
GCGCAGCGGAGTGTATTCCAAATTTGGGTTGTCGGGGGTAGCCAAGTCCGCACCGGCGTCGAAAAGCTCATTCTGGATGCGGGTGAGACAGGTTTTGACCGCATCGCTGGGGGTGCCTAGCGCAAGGACAACTCCAATGTGGGAGTTAAGTTCATCGCATTCGGCGTAGGCATTAAGCCTGAGGTCATTTTTGGAAACCCGCGAGAAATCAGACAGTCCAGTGGTGCCATCATCGCCGGTTCGGGTATAGATTTTCGTTAAATGAACAGCCATAAGTCCAAAATACGCTAATGCGTAGATTATGCTGGCACACTGTGAAGGATCGTTTTTTAGTCACTGGTGGTGCGCGGCTGGTCGGGTCGGTCAACGTAACTGGCGCCAAAAACAGCGTATTGAAACTCATGGCAGCAGCGTTGTTAGCTGAAGGAACAACAACTTTGACCAATTGCCCTGCAATTGACGACGTTCCCCTCATGATGGACGTCCTTCGGGGGCTGGGCTGCGAGGTGCAAAAAGTGGCGGACACCGTCCAGATCACCACGCCAGCAGACTTGTCGCCCAATGCCGACTTTGCTGCGGTGCGGCAGTTCCGCGCGTCCGTTTGTGTGCTCGGTCCGCTCACCGCCCGCTGCGGTAGGGCAGTGGTGGCGTTGCCTGGCGGTGACGCTATTGGTTCCCGCCCATTGGATATGCACCAGTCGGGTCTGGAAAAAATGGGAGCAACTACGTCCATTCATCACGGCGCCGTAGTGGCGGAATCGAACAAGCTCAAGGGCGCAGAAATCTCTTTGGAATTCCCCTCCGTGGGGGCAACCGAAAACATTCTCACAGCCGCAGTGCTGGCAGAAGGCCGCACGGTATTGGACAATGCTGCGCGGGAACCAGAAATTGTCGACCTCTGCGTGATGCTGCGTCAAATGGGCGCACAAATCGAGGGAGAGGGCACGAACACCATCGTCATTGACGGGGTAGAACATCTGCATTCCACAACTCACGAGGTAGTTGGTGACCGAATCGTTGCTGGTACCTGGGCGTATGCCGCGGCAATGACCCGTGGTGACATCACCGTTTCCGGTATTGCCCCAATAAACCTGCATCTGCCGCTGGAAATGTTGCGGTTCGCCGGCGCCCAAGTTGAAACCTACGATAGCGGTTTCCGCGTCAAAATGGACGAACGCCCTAAAGCAGTGGACTATCAGACCCTACCGTTCCCTGGCTTTCCGACGGATTTACAGCCGATGGCAATCGGCATTTCCGCAATCGCTGAGGGAACTAGTGTCATCACGGAGAATATTTTCGAAGCACGCTTCCGCTTTGTCGACGAAATGATGCGCCTAGGCGCGGATGCCACTGTTGACGGGCACCATGTTTCCTTGCGGGGCGTGCCCCAGCTTTCCTCCACACCGGTGTGGAGTTCTGATATTCGCGCCGGAGCCGGATTGGTACTTGCGGCGCTATGCGCCGATGGCGTTACCGAAGTCCATGACGTATATCATATTGACAGAGGTTATCCAGACTTCGTTGAGAGCTTAAATGCTCTCGGCGCAACCGTGGAAAGAGTGCATTAAGCTGGGGATTTGCAACTTTCCTCAGGTGTGTGTAGTGTTGTGTGGGTCGTTGCGGCTGGTGTGCTCTGGTTTTGGGGTG
>CAUQSW010000099.1:0-7065 GCA_963520895.1 uncultured Corynebacterium sp.
GGTCTATCTCCTTATGCGGGTCGGGCACCCACACACAAACCATCAGACACTCTCGCAAAAGCGCAAAGGGAGTGGTAGGCACCAGCGGCAAGACTACTCCGGCAAATGCTAGTCCCAAACTCACAACGCCCAATGTCAAAAACACATATCGACTCACAAGAACCCAACCTAAAACACAAACCAAGCTAACACAATAAAAATTTAGATCACCCTAATACAGTTTACCAATCCCCTACTATTGATCTACCTCGCTGGCTGACACTTTAAAATTCAGCACCATGCCTTGGCTGCGATGACCAGCAATAGTGCACCAACCTTCAGTATCTTTTTCAATAACACCAATATTCAGCTCGGCGTTTTGCCCCGGCAAAATCCTGCCAGAGGAAGCATTATTGACCTTCAAGTCATGTGCCATGTCATCCCGGTTGATCAAGTTAAGTACAACTTCTTCACCCGGTTTGACTTCAATCACGTCAGGGATAAACCGCATTTCCTGCATCTCTACCACAATGGCGCCATCAACTTCCGACTCAGTTGCAACACCAATACCATGATCCAACGAGCTATGCTCAGCTATCGTGTTGCCGCCTACCACCAGTAGTGCCGCTATCGATACTCCGATCAGTGACCACGCCGCCCAGCCATGCTGCGGAGATGCCGGTTGGTTCGTTTCTAATTTCATAGCATTTTCCCTTCCATCACCAATTTTCGCTGCCTTACTGTAGATATTGCGAGTACCCCCAAGGTCCACATGGTCGCCGGAACCACCAATAGCAAGCCATAAAAATCTTGGTCAAATAACAACAAAACTCCACCGAGATTGACCACTATCAACCGAGCAAAACCGGTGCGCATAATCACAGCTTGGGTTTGCGTAACCACAGCCCCACCGCCGATGAGAACTGGCAACAAATGTGACAGGACACTGGTAATCAACTGTACTAAACCACCAAAAACCAAAGGCAGTACGATTACTAGCATTAAGTCTCGACCATCGTGATTAATCGCGAAACTGTATGTATCCAGCGCTATTAATCCCATTAACCACAGTAAGCCTCCGATAATGCCCCAAGCGGCCACAGAAAGTTTATTCCCTTGACCGAGCACGGTGGCTAGGATCGGCTGGGTGATCAACACTATGGCCACGATGATGATCGCTGCCCCAATCGCTGCGCCCCAAGTCCAAGTTAGGACAATGGCAGCTGCCATTAGGTACAACCCGCAGCAGTAGACCACCAATGCACGCGCCATCCGGTTACGCGCCGTTGCATTAATACTGTCTCGTGCCACCGTCGGCAGTAAGGTAACCACGGTACCGAGCACGGTCAGCACCGCAAAACCCCACACAGCCAAGCGCGAGTGGACAATAATCAACTTGCCGTAATCGCCAATGTCATAGCTAGCGAGTATCACCAGCACAATCGCTGTGATGAGATGCAGACCAGCAAGCACATAATAATTGACAGTCACCACAAATGTGCCAGCTAGACTCCGACGCAGTTTCATCATGAGTATCACGAGATGCGCCAGTAGCACCCCAATGATTCCCAGCGCCGAGATGGTTACGGTGATTCCCCATTCAATTCCCGCATTCCCAACGATCAGCCCGATGAGACAAAGCTGCAACAGACCGAGTCGCCATAATCGGCCGCCATAGCTTTGCGACGCCGTCCGCGTAAGTGCTTCGGCAAAGTGGTGGGTATACACCAAGACCGCCGAAGCTATCACGCCAATCGTGATCGAATGCACGGATAGCCACCAGCTAAGATCGAAACCAATCTGGCGTAGCACTGTGATAACAACACCGGCCACAATCCATCCACCAATGATGGCATTGGCAATGAGATAGTACCTGCGCCTCGCTATCAACGAAACATCGCGCACATTAAGCAGCGACACTATTATTTCCCCTTCTTATCAGCAAGAACACCATTGACACCATGAATAGCATGACAGCTGTCACATTCAGTATGCCGCCAGCTCGCCACACCGCTGAATTTTCCATTAAGTCACCTATAATTACTCGCAGGATAAGACCGAAGTGCATAATCGCAACAGGCAAATAGAGAAATAATGAAAAAACCTGTTGACAGCGCAACACGCTAGTGAAAATAATCGGAGCATGCGCAAAAATCATGGACATGACGAATCCGAGAAATATGGCATGAATTAACACGTCATAGCGGTACCCTTCGGACTGAAATCCAAAAAGAACCCAGGCCGTGGCGCCTATCGCCAACCAGACATACGCCAAACACATACAAATAGCGGAAAACTTAGGTAAACCAGTACTTTTTATTAGGTGTCTAGCAACATCACGCTGAAACATCAACCCCACCAAGGCCATGAGAACGACCCCCGCAAGGCGGGTGCCGATCTCCGGTTCCACAACGGCAACGATCCCACAGGACAGCAAAATTAGCCCTAGGATCATAACTTGAGCCTCGGCGTGGTTTTGATGAAAATTTAACCGCGCCAGCTCCACCCGCTCCCCGACTACGGTCATAACTACGAAGATCACCGCTAAAATCAAAGCTTGAGCAAAATCTTGGGTGCTACCCCAGCGAAGTCCCGCCACTACTGCAGCCACTGCCCCAGCAGTTTGGATCAGCACCGGCAAGGTGGTCGCCCGTTGGTAGATGAAATAGTAAATGGCCACCAAGAAACCAAAACCCGCAGTCCATAGCAATGCGCCAATGAGATGGACGTCGAAAAGCACAGAAGCTGTGGTGCCTAGAATAAGCAGTAACGGACTAAAGAACGCCCACGCAGTCCGTAATGCTACTGCTCGCTCTAGGGCGATAGCATTACCCACGAAACCAAAGACCATCAGTGGGCCATGGTACTGCTGAGCACGCGATGGAATGCTGGCAAGATCAAAGCGAAACACATCCATCAGGCCCAGACCTCCAACTAGGCCTGCCAGTAATGCGATACCAGCGCCTAACAAGAGCAGTATCCGTGGTAGTACCCGCTCAGTCATTGATGTCCTCCCCCATTTCTCAATTAAAACGTATTTTTACGTTTCAACATACTATGATTGTACAGCAGCCAGACTACGCTAGGTGGCAGTTCAACACATATTAAGGAGTGAGCAGTAGTGTCTAAACACCTACCCATTGCTAGCAATACGAATCAAGAAATCCCAGCCCTGAATGCCATTGTGATCCCGCATGCACTGCGCCACGGTGCAATCCATGGTGCCTTATCAACCCGCGCAGTGGGCGAATCCATGATCCTAATTGCGCCACACAACCCGCTACCACTGCTGGCGGAAGTGGCTGATCGGGCAGAAGATTTCGAGATTACCTACCTGGTTGAAGGCCCCGATGACTGGCACATTCAACTTACTCGGGTCGGGTAGCAAACCAGTGGTCATATCCACCTTTCAAGGATACGTGGTCTCGTACACCGAGATCACGTAGAATACACCACGCGGCTTGGGAACGCACCCCCGTTGCACAGTAGATAAATGCACCATCAGCAATCAACAATGGTCGTTGTTTCAGGGTTTTTAACTGCGACAACGGCATGTTGATAGCAGTTGGTATTGCGCCAGCAGCAAACTCTTCTGGTTCCCTGACGTCAATCACGCAACGTGCGCTTCTACTGATCTGATCAACCTCTGGGATCTGCACCATTGCTCGCGGTGGTTGGTCACGCACTTGGGCTCGGATAAGCGGATTAGCAACAATCGGAATGTATTCCCAGCTGCCCGCAAGGCCATCGTAATATCCAATTGTGCCACTAAGCACGTCACCAATGCCGGTAATGATTTTGATCGCTTCCAACGCCATGGCAGAACCAATGATTCCGACCACCGGCCCTAATACCCCAGCTTGTGCACAATTGGGAATATCGCCAGGCTGCGGGGGATGAGGAAAAACATCCTCATAGACTGGGCCATCGTGGTGAGCAAATACGCTCAGCTGCGCCTCATAACCCAAGATCGAACCCCACACATGGGCGATTCCTAACCGCACCGCCGTTGTTGAAGCAACATAGCGAGTATCAAAGTTGTCGCTTCCATCAAGGATCAGATCAGCATCAGCGGCATATTCTAGTGCTTTCGGCCATGCAAACCGTTGTGAAATACCGCATAACTGCACCTCTGGATTAAGTGCTTCTAAACGCCGTTTTGCCACTTCAACCTTGGCACTTCCTACCGCCTGCTGCGAATGAATTATTTGCCGGTGCAAGTTGGATTCTTCAACCACATCGTCATCAACAATCGTGATCGTCCCCACCCCAGCAGCCGCTAAATACATCAGTGCTGGCGATCCTAAACCACCGGCACCAATGCACAGCACATGAGCGTTTCGTAGCTTTTCCTGCGCTTGTTCCCTAAAACCGGGTAGGCTGACCTGCCGAATATACCGGTTCATTCTATACCTACCCACTGGGTAGTTCCATCACTCAATTCTTGGGACTTCCATATTGGTACCTCGGCTTTCACGCGATCCACGAATGCCATAGCCGCTGCGAAAGCTGCCGCCCGATGCGCACTGGCTACAATGACGCAGAAGGCAAGATCACCAATCTGCAACTGCCCGACTCGGTGGGCAGACCACAGCCGCACCTCAGGTTTTTCTTGCACAAGTTCTACCGCCAGCCGATCTAAAATTTGTTGTGCGCTGGGGTGGTGGGAGTAGCGTAACGACGCCACCTGATGTCCGCCGTCGTGATTACGCACCACACCTTCAAAAGTCACTACCGCCCCCATAGCCTCGGTAGCGGTGCGATTGCGAGCGTCGACAAGCAATTCCTCAATGGGGCTTTGCACAATCTTTGCAGCAATTACTGTACCTAACTGTGCTGCAGCATAATCCGGATCAGTGCACATGGGTTCCCTCCAACATATCGCATAGTGGCTCAAGCAATGGTTCTAAGGTCGTTATTCCATCACGGCAAGCACCGACTGAACCGGGCAAAGCCATAATGAAAGTCTTGTGAATCACTCCAGCAATCGCCCGAGAGCAGACTGCTAAAGGCGTATTTTCCACACCGACGGTATAGAATTTTTGCACGATTCCGGGCAAAGTTCGTTCCAATAGTGGCGCTAATGCATCAACAGTCATATCATCTTCAGCAAGACCAGTACCGCCGGTACAGAGCAACACCTGAGGCAGCTTATGCTTATCCGCCAGCAGCTTGGGCAAAAACTCTGGCATCTCAGCATCAGCAACTATGACTGGATCTGGTGCCGAGAACCCTCGGATCCGCAACCAGTCGGTAAGCAATTTTCCCGACGTATCTTCATACACACCGGTTGCTGCTCGGGTGGAGGCCACTATGACCATAGCCGTTCGCGTCATATCACGCTCCTTATGTGACATATTATTGGTTTCATACCGCTTTCACTTATCCATACTGTGGTTTTAGCAAAAGGAGGACAACAGTGCAGATTCATTATTTCGCTGCTGCACGGCAAGCCCGAGGTGTGGCGATGGAGAACCTCGAACAAGATTTTTCTACCCTTGACGAACTGATTGCCTGGCTGAACACCAACTACACGGGCCACACCCAGGCAGGCTCCCCTTTGGCAGAAGTGCTAGAAAAATGCAGTTTTCTAGTCAATGGGCACCACGCCTCACGCACCACCGCTCTGCCGAACAACGCTCGAGTAGACATTCTCCCGCCATTCGCTGGCGGCTAGGCCTGCAACTATTGTGTAAATTTTAGTGTCTTAGTCCGTCGAAAATATTGGGAACTATTGGGAGTACCACGCTTAAGACATCCGCAACACCACCGCGCGAACTAGGGGAATTTACTATGAGTGTGGCAGTTTCATCACGGCCAGTTAAGCCCACCAAACCACGCGAAATCCCAGCAGCCTTGGTGCTGAGCAGCCCTTTAGCCACAATGGCATATTCCACGCCAGGCAATCGAGTAGTAATTATTTCCGCCGTTAATTCTGGAACTTGATTATTACGTCCCACACCGGTTCCGCCAATGGTCAACAACAACTGCACCTGTTTCTCCAGTGCTTGTTGAAAGTGCGTGCGTAATAATTCGGGCTCTTCCCCAATGACTGCACTATGCGAGATGGAAAAACCAGTAGCCGTTAAAGCGTCAGCTGCCAAATCCATAATTTCTGTAGCACGCTGTTGAGTCTTGATTCGGCCAGATACCACCACTATCGCCGCCACCATTCCGTCACACGGCCCCACTGCCCCATCCGATACCGAGTCCAGATTACGTGACTTTCCCATGGTTAAGCTCCCAAAATCCCATTATTATAATTAGTTATATGCGAAAAATTGAACCTTATTTTTAGGCTAATGCCCAGGTCGCAGAGTTGAAACTATTTTTTCCGTCATAATCCGTGCACTTCCCACAATATCACGATAAGCTGGGGGAAAGAGCGTCAGATGACAGAAGCAACTTCATATCCCTTACACACTTTTACCTATCGACACCACAACACGCGAGATTTTTACACTGACCACCCGTTTTCCGCTAAAGAAAGCAGCGCACCCTGTCACAACTCGACACCACCGGCAGAGTTCTTCACGGCTGGAACCCTGAATCCGAAGAAACGTGGGACAAAAAGATAGCTTGGACCACATTATGGGTGTCCACATACAGCCTGTTTATCGGTTTTGCCACATGGTACCTCGTTTCCGCAATTGCTCCCCAGCTCAATCCGATTGGTTATGAGCTTTCTAAAGCCCAGCTTTATTGGATTGCCTCGATATCTGGGTTATCTTGTGGCTTATTCCGGCTAATATTTATGTTCCTCCCACCGATCATTGGCACCCGAAAACTTGTCACATTATCATCATTACTTTTCATCATCCCGATGCTGGGCTGGTTTTTCGCTGTACAAACCACCACCACGCCATTTTGGTGGTTTATGGTTTTGTCCTTCATTTCTGGCCTCGGTGGTGGCGCTTTTTCTGGCTACATGCCTTCCACAGGTTACTTCTTCCCCAAGAAACTCTCTGGTACCGCATTAGGATTACAAGCTGGCCTCGGCAACTTTGGCATTTCCTTCATCCAACTCGTAGCTCCACTCATGATGGGATTTTCGCTGATTGGCCTAGGTTCGGTTGCCCCACAAAT
>CAUQSW010000100.1:0-7060 GCA_963520895.1 uncultured Corynebacterium sp.
TTCCTCAGGTAGCCATCAACGATATTGGCACCGCTGAGGATTTCCTCGCAGCTGTCGACGCCACCATTAAGTACTTCAACGATGGTGACATCGTCGAGGGTACCGTGGTTAAAGTTGATCACGACGAGGTTTTGCTCGATATCGGATACAAGACCGAAGGTGTCATTCCGGTTCGCGAGCTTTCTATCAAGCACGACGTTGATCCTGATGAGGTTGTGCAGGTTGGCGATCAGATTGATGCGCTTGTTCTTACCAAAGAAGACAAGGACGGCCGTCTGATTCTGTCCAAGAAGCGTGCTCAATACGAGCGCGCATGGGGCGCTATTGAAGAGCTGAAGGCTAAGGATGAGGCCGTTACCGGTACCGTTATTGAAGTTGTTAAGGGTGGTTTGATCCTTGACATCGGTCTGCGTGGCTTCTTGCCTGCTTCGCTTGTTGAAATGCGTCGTGTTCGTGATCTGGATCCCTACATTGGCACCCAGATCGAAGCTAAGATCATTGAGCTGGACAAGCAGCGCAACAACGTTGTTCTGTCCCGTCGTGCATGGCTGGAACAGACTCAGTCCGAGGTTCGCTCCGAATTCCTGCACCAGCTGCAAAAAGGCCAAGTACGCAAGGGCGTTGTTTCCTCTATCGTCAACTTCGGTGCCTTCGTTGATCTCGGCGGCGTAGACGGACTGGTTCACGTTTCCGAACTGTCTTGGAAGCACATTGATCACCCCAACGAGGTCGTTGTTGTTGGCGACGAAGTTACCGTAGAGGTACTCGATGTTGATCTCGACCGCGAGCGCGTATCTCTGTCTTTGAAGGCAACTCAAGAAGATCCATGGCGCGTTTTCGCTCGTACCCATGCAGTCGGCCAGATTGTGCCAGGCAAGGTTACCAAGCTGGTTCCATTCGGCGCATTCGTCCGTGTGGAAGATGGTATCGAGGGCTTGGTTCACATCTCCGAACTGGCACAGCGCCACGTTGAGGTGCCAGACCAGGTTGTTAATGTCAACGAAGAAGCAATGGTCAAGGTCATTGACATTGATCTAGAGCGTCGTCGGATTTCTCTGTCGCTTAAGCAAGCTGACGAGGACTACACCGAAGAGTTCGATCCTTCGAAGTACGGCATGGCAGATTCCTACGATGAGCAGGGCAACTACATCTTCCCTGAGGGCTTCGATCCTGACACTAACGAATGGCTCGAAGGCTTTGACGCTCAGCGTCAGGAGTGGGAGGCACGCTACGCAGAGTCCGAGCGTCGCTTCCAGCTGCACACTGCTCAGATTGAGCGCAATCGGGTAGCAGCTGCCGAAGCTGCTGCTACCAGCGAGGCTACTAACTACTCCTCTGAGTCGGCTGAGGCTGCTCCGGCTGCCACCGAAGAAGCTGCTGCAGAAGGCGGCTCCTTGGCTTCCGATGAGCAACTTGCTGCTCTGCGGGAAAAGCTAGCTGGTAACTAATAGCTAAACTTAAGTATTAAAAAGCACCTCCTACCGTTGGTGGCGAGGTGCTTTTCGCATTTGGCAAATTGTAGAAGATAATCCGATTAAGATGGGCAGGTATTAGAACTTTTAACATAACGAGAAAGTGAGAAAATGGGTGTAGAAGCTGAGTTAACTACTGCGCTGGCCTTGTTTCGTGAGCAAGGGTGGGACCAAGCCGATCTTAGCGAAGCACCGAGCCTGCCCCTTGGCAGTCGTAGCGATCAAGCAGCAGCAGCTAGGGCACTGCGCTCGGCTGATGTAGATGTAGTAATGGCCAGCGATATTGATCCCACCATGCTGGGGTTATTTGCCATTCGGCTGAGCGTCGAACCTGCCATTGCACTTGAACTGCTCATTGATGCTGAACAAGACGTGGTCGCTATGTGTGTGGCAATGCAAGGCAAGGAGTATGCCGAGCGTTTTATCAAAAACGCATGTTACATCTTAGACAAAGATAATCCCGATCTTTATGGCGGTAGTTATTTCGGCTACGCCAGCGTCATGTTGGTGGTGCAAGACAATGATTTAGAACTGGATATACCGCAAGATGCTGCGTATTTACATGACTGGGTGGCAGTAGCTTCTGATCTATACGCTCCTGAATGGGCGCCTCAATTTAATTATGCTGCCCACATCATGGAACCGGAGGAACTTAAGGCAACGTTACGCGAGCATATTTTTTCCGCGGCTGCTATGGGGTTGCCCATTTATGGGCCACTTGGGTATGTACTGTTGGCAGGGACTGATAATAGGAAACTATCACGGCAGACGTTTATCGCTTGGGCATTACAGCAACTTGTGCAGGGTTTACCTAAGGCAGCAGTGGGGCGTATGGCTCAGTTGCTACATGATGAACTGAAAATTACGAATAAGGAATTAAAATACAATTCGGTAAAAATGACTGAAGCCATTCGGCTTAATGATCGTAGGCTCATGGAGATTTTTGGGTTGCGGTTATTAAAAGCCGCTCCGCGCAGCCAGGTTGCTACCATTGCAATGCTGCTGTTATCCCATCCTTCCCATGCTTATCAGGAGCAAGTACTAGAGATGTTGAAAACTGGGCGTAGTGTCAGTAACCGGCAGCAGCAATTATTGCTCCCACATCTGCTTGATTACCAGAAAACAACGAAAAAGCAGAACGCCGACTTAGTTGAGATGCTGGTCCGCGCTTGGGGTACCGAACCAGTTCCGCCACCCGATGCCGTTGATCAGGCAGAGGAATCAACCACTTACTGGCATGCGATACCTGGTACGTGGCAGCCGGAGCCAGTGGAACTTTTCCAAACTTCCTATCAATCCTTGGCAAAACAAGCTGCGTTATTATCGGAATCTGCCTTATTCAGCACTTTAGAAACCGAGTATTTTTGGTACGCTTTTGTTCGGCTTTCCACTGGCAGGTTAGGTACTCTAGCGCGCAAACTAAAAGGAGTCGACAGAAAAGTTCGGGGTGGCAGTATTGCTCAATGGGTCGATAGCCCGTTGGCCTTTGCCGTGGATCTATCGGTCTACGCTAATGTCACGGTAGCGCGGGAACGGGAGATCTTAGCGAATCTTGGGAAAGTTCCTTGTCTATTATCAACACCGAGTTTTCAGGATCTGTCTATTAGTCTTGATGATTTTCTTAGCCGGTTACGAGCGTTTGAGAAAAAAGATCTACCGGTACCACTGCTGGATTTCTACTTTGCGCTACGCAGGTTAGACCTTAAAAATATTGATGCCGAAGTGATAGAAAAGCGATGCGGAAAATACAGCATCACAATTGAAGTAGCAGATGGCCCTAGGCTGACTCGGAAATGCCACGAGCTATTACTCGGTTTTCAAAAAATAGTAGAGGTAACAGAGCCAGAGGGGTTTATTGGGTCTTGGCCTGCGGAATGGGAAAACACGGTATTTCCTGGGTTCCTTAGCGATTGCTTGAATCTTGACCCATCGCTGTACCCCTTAGTTGCCGATGCTGATGCGTCGGTTATGCGGTGGAAACAAACTGGGTTGAGTCGGGAAACCCATGACTATGCGCAGCAAATCGCGCGAAGTCGTTATCAGCTACCCCCAAGTGCCGCCACACGCTTGCTACTTATTCAATGTGGAACCAGCCAGTCAGCGGATAAAACCATTCGTGAGGCTTTAACACAGGCATGGTATCGAGGTTTACTTAATCCTAATCACCTCGACCTGAACGTCGTTGATTGGGGTAGTACTGGAATAGACATCAAGTCTTTCGTCGCGGTGCTTGCAGAGCTTGTCGACGACGGCATGCTGGCGCTGTCATGGCAGATGTGGGATCAGTTAGCAGCTTATGCGGCATCGCATCCTGCGGCGCTATCAGAGATATCACCAGTGGTGGAAGCACTAGAAAAATTTTGTCCCAGCGCACGTGTGGCGGTGCGCACTGGGGTGGCTTCCCGCAATGTGTTAGAACTGCCGGGACTTCGCGCTCTAGCTACGAGCAAAAACAGTAATGATGAAGAAGTTGTCGCCCACGCTGCGCGTCTCGTTGCGCTCATTGATGCCGAACTTTCTAAGACAGAATTGCTGGTAGTGAAAGAGCGTCAAGCTGTCATCGCGAAAGAACCTGCGCCATCTGTTATTGATGAATACTGGTTTTCGCAGCATTGGGTACAGGACTATTGCGGTGTACCTAATCATCCCGATGAGGCCAGCGTGGTGTGTTATTCGCCTAAGGCCATTAAAAATATTGGAAAATCTGCACCGGAAAAGTTGGTGAAAAAAGCACTGAAATTTGATCCGCGGTCGCTTTTTTCCAATGATGTGCGGATCGCTTTAGTGCTTCCTAATCGGCCCAAGTCAGTGTATGTCATCGAATCAGGTAGATGGTTGGCAACGGGGGAGTTCCCGTACCATTGGCAGGCCATAGAAAAACTATCCGCGTCACTGGATTATCCGCCGTGGCTGATGAATCTCGGCTGGCTGGAAAGCCGTGGCTGGTTGGTTGAGGCGCATGCCTCTGATATTCGGGTGGCAAAACCCGAGGTGCTACCCGATAGCATCGCTGCTGCGATGATTGCGTTTTTAGCGGCACACCGAGAACAAGATGAGGTCATTACCCTAGTAAAGACTTATGTGGAGCGCGGTTTATTAGGGGCAGCAGCGGTTAAATCTGGAATGGCTGCGGTATTGACCAACCCAGACTGGCGGCCGCAAGCAGCGATTAAAATCTTAAAAGAGCACCCGCAGTTATTGTCTGCGTTATGGCCGATTATTACCGAGCCGCTAAAAGTAGCTGGAGAAAGTGTAGCTGCGCAGCAAGAGATGCCACGGTGGGCGAATCCATTGCTGCTGTTTGCTCTTGACTATGGGTTGGTTTTATCGGCGGCGACAGCTTTGGAATATATTCCTGTTGCAGACTGGAGTGGGGTACAGCAATTGGCAGCTTCCGGTAAGAAGAACCGCGGGATTAAAAGAGCAATTGTTTTAAAGAAAATGCTGGCAACGTACATTGATATGTTGTAGCGATAACTATCAGTCGGCGTGCTAACTAGGGCAGGGTGGTCCATTATCTAAATTGCGCTAGTAATTCTATGCAGTAAGATAGTTGATAGTTATTAATGGTTGGTACTTTTTAGTATCAACCTCCTCATGTCTATCGCTTTTTTATCACTCTGGGGTGCTGCGATAAAAATACAGTAATTTGTCGGTACGTTAGCGGCCATTCCCTCCCCGGCGGCGTATGATCGAATATATTCGTAACAAATATTGATATGTGGCTGTAACTGTGATGTCAGTTAGCCGGATCTTGACGAGAAACAGCGTGGGGAATGGTAGCAGTATGTGGTTATAGGTAGGTGCTAGCTGCCGAATAAACTATCGCAAAACTGATTAAAGAAAGTGAAAATATGAACAAAATGCTGCATGCAGAAGACAACGCACACGCAGTTACTTGGCATTCAAGCCCACCGCTGTGGGAGGTGCCTAGAATAGATTTCAACGATGTCACCGTTGAAAATACCTCCCAATTACTAGAACTATTGCCAACTAACACCGATTTCTCAACGTTGGTAGTAGAAGAATTTTGGGCTCGGTTGGTAAAGCTAGCAGCAACTGACTATCCCGGAGCAATGCGGGCTGCCCTAGGGGTACCACCTGCGGTACGCAGTGGTTTAATAGTCCAATGGGCGAATGATCCGCTGGAGTTTAGTTCTGTGCAACCGCTTTCTGGCACAGTGTCAGCGGCTAGGGACCAACAAATCCTCGAAAATCTCGGCAGCATTCCGTGTTTGCTTTCAACACCCACTGCCTATGATTTGTCGGTCGACTTTGAAGAATTTGTCCAACGGGTAGAGGAATACCGGTATCTTGGGCAAGCGGTTTTGCTGGCTGATCTTTACTTAGCCTTATTGCGCATTGATTTTCATAATATCGACGAAAGCTTGATTGACGAGCTGGGTGGTGAAGTGGACTTCGCTATACAGCTAGATTCGGCTACTACCAGTACTGTTAATGTGGCTCGGTTGTGTCATAGTTTTAAGGTCGAGTCGGTATTTGACCACAACGAGGCCAGTGGTTTAGATACTACTAGTGCACCAGTGTCGGTATTTCTGAAAAGCTGCCTTGATATTGATCCGCGAACTGTGCCACTCACCGATGATGCCGATGACCATATCTTGCATTGGCAACCAGCCGGCTGCGATGATGCCGTTGGCGAATACGCGCAGCAGGTTGCTTATCGACGCCACCCGTTAGCTCCTGCAACACTGATCAACCTTGTTGCGCTTCAACGCAACACGTCGAAAGGCCCAATAACAGGGGCAAAGGAAGCGTTGCTTTTGGCGTGGGAGCATGGATTAATAGATCTGGAACAGATCGATATTGGCCAGCTTGATTGGTCTCCTCAGTTGGAAAAAATTCCATCACTGGTGGCGGCGTTAACCGAGTTGGCTGCCGATGGACTATTAGCGTTATCGTGGTCGGTATGGGATGCGATTTTAGGTTATGCTGCAACCTATCAGGGGCGAAAACTGGGAATGGTAGAAGTGGTTCGTGCCCTGGAACTAGCATTACCACAGGTACAGGCTGCGGTTTCAGAAGGTGCAGCACCAGAATCAGTGTTTGAACTGCCAGGTTTAAGGGCGTTCGCGGAATTATCAGGACGCAGCAAAGCTATCCTCGCGGCTAAAGAATTGGTGAAAACGGTTGGTTCCCACTCTTAAAATGGGTGCGGAATAAAAAGCGCGGTACCGCGTCATGAGAAGGGCGGTACCGCGGGGCTTAAGGCGTCGGTAATCAAGGTAAGTATGCTTAGTAGTTATTTGCTGCAGTTTGAAGCGATAAAAGAATCTACAGTATCCAAAGCTGAGCTGTTCGACATTTCCGAAGTGAGGGTTTTTAACCACTGTTCGCTCAGCGCGTCTTCTTCCATTTTGTCCCAAGCATCGGAAACATCTTTGACGTCTCCTTTGATTTCGTCTGGCGCTACTTTAGCGAAATCTGACCACATGGTCTTGATGCTTTCTAACGACGCACCAATGGCAAGATAACCACTGAGCCCCTGTTCTTCCTTTGCTTTCCGTTGAGAATCGTAGGTGGCCTGATGCGTAGCGACGGACTGACATAGTGCCTCTGTACTGCGC
>CAUQSW010000101.1:0-6825 GCA_963520895.1 uncultured Corynebacterium sp.
CAACCCCATCGCTTAGTATTGCGGCGCCGGTGATGGTGATGGTGGGGGCGTCATCATCCAGCGGAACGCGCTGCCGACTCTGTTTCAGGCTGGCGGAGCCCATAAAGGTTATGATGTCATCCGTAATGCGAAACGCTTTAGGAACAATAATCTCAACTTCGCCCATCAAACCGATCACCTCGATCCTAGTGTGCATGGAGGCTACCTGAGCGTTAGTCAGATCCAAGACCGTTTTCCACAAATAGCGAGCACCTGAGTCTCTTCGGGGCACACCCAATGCCCGTGCTTGGATACCTCGCTAAACAGTGAGCGAATGACGGTCTCCCCGCCAGCACCCAGCGCGAGCAGGGAACTAATCACATCCTGCGACGGCTTCTTTACGGGGGTGTTCGGGGTGGTAGCGGGTTGATGAATCTGATCTAACTGATCCGGCATGATGGGCTGCTGAAACCGCTCAACAACCGCCATTGAATACTCCACATCCGCACCGTCCGGCAACCCCGGCCCCAAGCTGAGATCGGCAACCAGTGGGATGAGCTCATCTATGTAGGTGACACGTATGGCCTTGTTATTACGTTCGGTGAATTCAGCAAAATCGAGCTGGCTATCATCAAAAGCAAACTGTAGAGCATTGGAAATCGCTGGCACGCTTACGAGGTGCGGAAGAATTGTTCATAACGCCCTTCAGCTTACCTTACGAGGGTACCCAGGAACCGGCGGGCACCAATGCGGGTAGGCTGTGGGGGTGCCGGTCATCTTATGGAAGGAACACAGTGCGCACCTTCAGTCACGCCGAACTGCACTCAGCGAAGTTCAACCAGCAATACTTTTACGACGGCGAACTAGGCGTGATCTTTAACCGCCACGCTACCACCTTCCGGCTCTGGGCCCCGACCGCCACCAACGTCACACTACTATTACATACCGGCCCCTATGCCGGAACCCTCGTAATGGAGCGCGGCGACCGCGGCCAGTGGGAAACCACCCTCCCGCACAATGTAGAAGGAACGGAATTCACTTACTTACTTAAGTTCGCCGATGGGCAGCAGGTGGAATCCGTCGACCCATACGCCAAAGCTGTGACCGCGAATGGTTTGCGTGGGGTGGCGGTGGACGTCGAAAAGCTATTAGGACCAGCGAAGCGCATGCCCAGCTTCGGTGCCGGCAACGCCACCAGCGCCATCCTTTACGAGGCCCACATACGGGACCTGACCATAGCGCCAAACAACGGCATCACACATAAAGGGAAATTCCTGGGGCTGGCGGAATCCGGCACTCGGACCACGCACGGTAACCTGTCCGGACTCGATTACCTCGAAAGCCTCAATATCACCCACGTGCAGCTACTACCGGTCTTCGACTTCGGCTCAGTGGACGAAACTGGCGACCTGTCCTTCGGCGCGCAGTACAACTGGGGATACGACCCCATCCACTACAACGTCCCCGAAGGCTCCTACGCCACCGACCCCACCGACCCCACCGCGCGGATTACAGAATTCCGCCAGCTTGTCGACGCCATCCATGCCAAAGGCATCCGAGTCATCATGGATGTTGTTTATAATCACGTCTACGACACCAGCCTGTCGCCGCTAGAAAAAACCGTGCCCGGCTACTACTTCCGCCTTGACGACGCCGGAGACTTCCACAACGGCACCGGCTGCGGCAACGAAACTGCCTCCGAACAACCCATGATGCGGAAATTCATTATCGATTCGGTGCTTTACTGGGCTCGCACCTTCGGGCTCGATGGGTTCCGCTTCGACCTTATGGGGATCCACGACATCGTGACCATCAATACGGTACGTAAGGCGCTCGACGAAATCGACCCCGGAATCATCGTCATCGGCGAAGGATGGGACATGGGCAACCACCCCGAAGGCGTCCTAGGAGCCAACCAAAACAACAGTCACCTCGTGCCGCGGGTAGCCATGTTCAACGATTACTTTCGAGACCTCGTCAAAGGCTCCAACTTTGTCGCCCAGATTCCGGGGTTTGTCTCCGGCTGCCCGCAGTCAAACGCAACCGCCCTCTACGACGCTTTACAAGGCACACCTGCTAATCGAGGGTATCTCGAAGCCGCACAGTCTGTTATTTATAACGAAGCGCACGATAACTGGACTATGTATGACAAACTGCGTGGCACACACACGTTACAGTGGGCCAGCGAAGGGGATATTATTAAACGCCATGAATTAGCTACCAGCCTGCAATACGTAGGTAGGGGGATAATTTTTCTGCATGCTGGGCAGGAATTTTTGCGAACCAAAAATGGCGATGAAAACTCTTATAAAAGCCCTGATCATATCAACGTCTTTGACTACGATCGGGCCGCCCATTACCAGAACCAAGTGAACTTCGTAAGGGCGCTCAACAGATTTCGGCAACACTACACCTGGCTGCAGGAAACGGATTACGCCGTAATTAAGTCCGCCTCCGAACTCATTGTGGCCGAAGGGTTGCATCTGGGATTTCGGGTAAAGAATGGATTTGGTCTACGTAGGGATGCGCTGGTGCTGGTGAACGCCGATCACCAGCATTGGGCACACCAAGTGGATCAAGGCTGGTACCGGGTGCACATTAATGATGGCGTGGTTAATTTGCGGCCGGAACTGATCGAACTCAGTCATGAGTTCGTCGTTCCTCCGCTGCGGCTGGTAGTGCTAGAGCAGATTACCTAACATCCAGGTGGTAGAACTGTTCTCCTAAGGTGCGTGTGCCTTTCTTTACCAGGGGATGGCGGTTAAATTCCAATGGCGCGCCGGGTTCTCTCTGCAGTCCGGGTCTGCCGGTTGTGGGGTCTCGTTCTATGCGGCCGTGCTTTGGGGGTTTGGCTGGGTTGTCGTCGTTAAGTCCGTTGTGCGTGCTACATAAGGCGGCGATGTTGGCGGTTGTGGTTTTGCCGCCCAGCGACCACGCGTCGATATGGTGCATTTCGCAGTTTGCGGCTGCTCTGACACAGCCTGGGCGGCTGCATTTTAGCGTTTCTATGGTGGCTATGAGTCGGATTTCCGGTGGAGCGAAGCGCTCTTCGCGGCTGTGGTGTTCCACGGGCACTAGTTGCGCCACCGCGGGGACTCCGTGTTCGTCTTTGGCCATTATTGCTGCGTATCCGGTGTCTTTGAGTGGCTCGTTGACCAGGTCGGCGAGGTCGACGAGCGCGCCAGCGGTGGTGGCGATTCGGCCGTCGGCAAAGTACTGGCAGTCAGTGGGGATGATGAACATCGGGGCAAATAGGGGGTCGGCCGCCGGGGAGGTGCCGAGTATCTTCTGGCACAGTGCATCCGCGTAGGCAACCGGGTAAGGTTTTGCGCCGTCAGAAGCTTTCATTAGCGCTTTAGCCTCGTAATGGAGGACGCGGTGGATTTCGCTGGCGCGATCATCACGCAGCCTTACGACGAGCCGCCGCTTGCCATCTTCTTCTACTTCTTTGTGCATGTGGGCGAAGTCGGCTTTGTCGCTGTCGTCGGCTTTCTTCCAGTTGCGGACCTGTTCGAAGGCTACGGCGCGGGCGGTGTCGGGATCGAGTCCCGCCACGAGCTCGCAAAGCAGGAGCATGTCGGCTGTTTTGTCGCGTTCTTTATTACCTTTATTAGCGGCCTTGGCGAGGATTTCGACTACTCCGAAGGACAGTTGCGCTTTTTGAGCTGCGGCCTGGACTTCGGGTTCCTTATAAAAGGACCAGATCCATTGGTAGTGCTTGATGCGGTCCGTTGGGAAGCCAGATCGGTGGGCGATATGCTCTACGGAACTGGCGCTAATGGCTGCATTTATGGCACGTAATAGGTCGATGCCGTTGGCGCCGAGGATGGCGAGTGCTTCTGTAAGGTCCATAATGCCAAGCGTAGGAAGCCATTACGTAAGGGCAAAGGAATAGCAAAAGAAAAATCCAGCTGTGGATAACTTTATTGCTACCGGATATGAAGGCAGGTCCGGTTCCGCCCGTTTGGTACCGGTTCCGACTGTTTAGCTTACGTATTGTGAAATTCTAAGGTTGCGCGCAACTGCTTTACGCCAAGGCGTACGGTCTCCTCGAAGAATTCCGATACGTCGTCAATGCTGCCCTTTAAGTGGCCAAACAACTCAAAACTAATGACTCCATAAACCTGCACCCACATTCGCACCAGCTCTGCTGGAATGGGGTCAATGCCTTCCATCGGGACACATTGCGCGAGCACTTGGCCGGTTGCCGCCGCGGCCGCGATAGTTTCTTCCGGCGCGCGATAGCCCGGCACCGGCGAGCCGCAGATCAGAGCGTATCGATGCGGGTTTTCCAGCGCCCACGCCCGGATCGCCCTGGTGACTATCACGGTTGCTTCCTCTGCCTCTGTCCAGTTCGTCGGCTTTTCCACCCCAGCAAAGGCGGTTTCGGCGGCGCGCGCCTGGTCGTTATACGCCCGCAAAATCAAAGCGGTGAACAGGCTATCGATGCCGTTGTAGTAGCGGTAGATCGCTGACGGCGCCATCCCTACTTGCTTTGCGACGTGCCTCAGGCTCAGTCCGGCCGCGCCGTGCGTTCCTAAGAGCGATTCGGCGGCTTCGATGATGCGTTTTTCATTAGCTGCGCGACTTGCAGCACGTTTGCCTTGTAAGGGGAGCATGGGTTCATTATTACACGCCAAACCGAGAACACTGTTCGCAGAAAGGTTGGAAAATGACGCAACATCTCATCATTGGCGCAGGTCCTATTGGTCGCGCTACCGTCCAAGCCCTGCTGGATCAAGGCCATCACGTAAAGATCATGACCCGTTCGGGTACCACCGTCCCAGGCTGCGTGTCCTTACAAAGGCGATGCTGCTCACCTGAGCGGTGAATCCGAAGGTTGTGAGTCCATTATCGTGTGCACTAACCCGCCGTATCACCAGTGGCCGGAGCAGTGGCCGCCGGTGATAGCGTCGGTAATTGGCGAGGCGCAGCGCACTGGCGCGCGGGTAGTGCTGATGAGCAATCTGTATTCCTATGGTCGTGGTAGCGGGGTGATGAACCAAGAAACTCCTGTTAATCCGACCACGACCCAAGGTGAGGTTCGGGCCCAGCTGTGGCAAATGCTTTCTGAAAGCTCGGTTGCCGCTACTGAGTTACGCGTCTCGGATTATTTCGGCCCTGGGGCGGGAGATGGTGCCCATGCCGGTGACCGTTTATTCAAGCCAGTTGAAAAGGGGAAAACCGCGTGGGTGTTTGGCAATCCAGATGTCAAACACTCGTGGTCCTATTTGCCGGATATTGCGCAGTGTCTCGCTATTCTCGCTACACGGGAAGAGCTGTCGGGGACATATTGGGTGGCACCGTTTTCCGGGGTTGCTACCTTACGTGAGCTCGCAGGTGAGGGGGCGAAAGTTAAGCAGTTTCCCCGGTTGGCGGTGCGGTTCTTAGCTCTGTTTAATCCCATGATGAAGCAGCTTCTAGCTGGGGCGTATATGCATGACGAGCCGTTTTTGGCAGACGATTCGGCTTTTGTGAGGCCACTGGTTTTCGGCCTACGCCGCTGGATGAATTGACTTTCTGCAGGTGAACTTTTAAACTTTCCTGATAGTCCCAGACGTGTGCGCTGGGAGCCTCAAGGTTTTAGCTTGATGGAACACAACGGTAGCGGCCCCGGTAAAGAGCCCCTATTTTTGTGTTGCTCGGGAAAAACTAACGCGAAAACGTACCGAAAATAGAAAGACGGTTCATGCCAACAATTCAGCAGCTGGTCCGTAAGGGCCGCCATGACAAGACTGCAAAGGTGAAAACTGCAGCGCTGAAGGGGTCTCCTCAGCGTCGTGGTGTGTGCACCCGCGTGTATGTCACTACTCCTAAGAAGCCAAACTCCGCTCTGCGTAAAGTTGCCCGTGTGCGCTTGACCTCCGGTATTGAGGTTTCTGCTTATATTCCTGGCGAGGGTCACAACCTCCAGGAGCACTCCATGGTGCTGGTTCGTGGTGGTCGTGTGAAGGACCTCCCCGGTGTCCGCTACAAGATCATCCGTGGCGCTCTTGATACTCAGGGTGTTAAGGATCGCAAGCAAGGTCGTTCCCGTTACGGCGCAAAGAAGGAGAAGTAAATAAATGCGTAAGAATGCAGCTCCCAAGCGCCCGATCGTAAAAGACCCAGTCTATGGTTCCGAGGTTGTCACTCAGCTGGTAAACAAAGTGCTTCGCGACGGCAAGAAGTCCGTTGCTGAGCGCATCGTGTACGGCGCTTTGGAAAAGTGCAAGGAAAAGACCGGCACTGATCCAGTGTTGACCTTGGAGAAGGCTTTAGGCAATATCAAGCCTGAGTTCGAAGTTCGTTCCCGCCGTGTTGGTGGCGCTACCTACCAGGTTCCTGTCGAGGTTCGCGCTGCTCGTGCTAACACCCTTGCTTTGCGTTGGTTGGTGACCTTTACTCGTCAGCGTCGTGAAAACACCATGATCGAGCGTCTGGCGAATGAGATTCTAGATGCTGCTAACGGCCTAGGTGCTTCCGTGAAGCGTCGTGAAGATACTCACAAGATGGCTGAAGCAAACCGTGCCTTCGCTCACTATCGCTGGTAATACCCCCTCTACATAAGTTAGGACTACTGTGGCACCTCAAGAAGTGCTTAAGGACCTCAATAAGGTCCGCAATATCGGCATTATGGCCCATATTGACGCCGGTAAAACCACCACCACCGAGCGTATCCTCTTCTATACCGGCATCAACCGTAAGGTCGGCGAAACCCACGATGGTCAGTCCACGACCGACTGGATGGAGCAGGAAAAAGAACGCGGCATCACCATTACTTCTGCTGCCGTGACTTGTTTCTGGAAGGGCAACCAGATCAACATCATCGACACCCCTGGCCACGTTGACTTCACCGTTGAGGTG
>CAUQSW010000102.1:0-6605 GCA_963520895.1 uncultured Corynebacterium sp.
GTTTTACGCCGCTATTACGCCGGTTTTTGGCTGGCTTATATTCTTGTCCGTGGTGGTGTTACTGGTCCTGGAAATAACTCCCCAACGGCTAATAAAGCCCACGCCTTGGTTAAATCCACGTCGGGTGGATCCAAGGTGTGGGCTGTTAGGGAGAGGTAGTTAGGTCTAGGCCGTAGTCTGTCTTATACAGCGGTTTTATGCCGTTTTATGCCACAGTGGCTTTTTCGATCTTTACTTCTTCGGCGGGTGGGCCGTCGCCAGCGCCGCCCTCGACTCCGGCTGCAGCGATTTTATCGAGTACTGCCAGCCCGGCTTCGGAGATTTGTCCGAAGTAGGTGTAATTCGGCTGTAGTGGACTGTCGCCGTAGTTGAGGAAGAACTGCGACCCATTAGTATCAGCTCCGGAGTTGGCCATGGCGATGCTGCCGCGCGGATAGATTACCGGTTGGCTGAGCTGTTCCGTGGTTGATTCATCAGTGGGGTATTCATTCTTGAAGCTAAAACCAGGCCCGCCGCTGCCTTGACCGGAGGGGTCGCCGCACTGCAATACGCTAATGCCAGCGGTGGTTAGGCGGTGGCAAACGGTGTTGTCATAGTAGCCTTCTGCGGCAAGGTGCTCAATGGCATTAACGGTGCAGGGAGACACGCTACGGTCGAGATCCATTTCGATATCGCCCTTGTTGGTAGTGAGCGTCACCTTGACAGTTCCGGTGGTAGAGACGTTGTCCGTCTTTGGTGTTGATACCTGCTTGGCGGGGGTGGAACCGTCATTGTTGTAGTTACAGGTAACTGTTTTTTCCAGTGCTTTAGCACGTTTTAATGTTAGTGGTTGTGCTTCCGGTGTTGCAGGGGTGGTAGGTGCTGCTGCTTCGGTGGATTCTTCGTCGCTGATGCGTGTGGTGGCATAGACAATTCCACCTACGATTACCAGGATAGCGACAGCTGCGGCGGCAATGACCCCTACGGGCTTGAACCGTTCAGCACGTTCGCGGGCGTTGATTTGCTTTTCCAGGGTGTGCATCGCATCTAAGCGGCGCTTTCGATTGTCGCTCACCTTAAATTACTTTCCTTACATTTCAAGACCGTTGGTTTCAACCTGACTGCGGCTTCAGCAAAAGAACTGTGATAGTTACCAAGCCATAAGAGTAGGCCAGCGACCATTCTAACGCTGTTAAAAACAAAATCCCCAAAATATCGTGGTAGCAACTATTGTGTTTTTGTGTTTAAGCCCGTTGGTTCCAGATGGCTAGTGCCAGTGTACCTAGGCTGGCGGCTATGTGTTTTGGCTGTATTTTTAAGGAAAACTGGCGTAATAGTCTGAAACTGCCTAGGGTGTGAACTATGGCTACTACATATTTTAAAGGTGACCCTGTGACAACTGTGGGCAATCTGCCGGAAGTAGGGCAGAAGGTGCCTGATTTCGAACTCGTTGGTATGGAACTTGCGGAACTTACTAATAAAGATCTCCAAGGTAAGCGTGTAGTGTTTAATATTTTCCCCTCCATAGATACTGGGGTGTGCGCTACTTCGGTTCGTCGGTTTAATGAGCAGGCTGCAGATCTATCCAACACGACGGTAGTGTGTGTTTCTGCTGATCTACCTTTTGCTTTGGCGCGGTTCTGTGGTGCGGAAGGTATCGAGAATGTGGTTACCACTTCTAGTTTCCGTTCATCTTTTGGTGAGGATTTCGGGGTGACGTTGCTTGATTCTCCGTTGCAAGGATTGTTAGCGCGCGTGGTTATTGTTACCGATGAAAACGGCGTGGTTATCTACAAGGAACTGGTCGATGAGATCGGGCAGGAACCTGATTACGAGCAGGCAATTGCTGCACTGAGCTAAGGACTGAACTCAAGCACGGCGGGCTTAAGTGCTCGTCGTAACGCCTGCTGCTTAGGGTAGGCTGTGGGGCGGTGGCCGTGTAAAACTGGGGGTTTTCTGCTTTATCCGATTAGGGTATGGGCTATGGAGATTTTCGGTTTCGCGGCAGGGCCGTATAAAACCAACTGTTTTGTGATGGTGGCGGATAATAAGGCCACTGTGATTGATCCCGGAATGCATGTCGCTGATCAGCTGATTGGCTATTTTACGGATAATGACATTGTTCCTGAGCGGATTTTGCTTACTCATGGACATATTGACCATACGCGGGATGCGGGAATTTTGGCGGCGCGGTACCAGGTGCCTGTGTATATTCATCAAGCTGATGCTTTCATGCTTGAAGCAGGTGAGGGGGTTTCTACGGAATCTCAGATTCTGTTTGATGCTAAAAATATGACCCTGATTGCTGATCTGCGGTTTTTCTCAGAGGATGAGAAATTCTCCATTGGAGATGATGAGTTTGTAGTCAAGTATGCGCCGGGGCATTCACCTGGTTGCGTCATCATTGTGGGCAAAGATTACGTTTTTACCGGTGACGTGTTGTTTAAAGGATCTATTGGTCGTACTGATCTGGGTAATTCCTCACCGGAAGATATGCACGCTACGTTGCATAAGCAGATCATGGGGCTGTCTGATGATTTGCAGGTGTTACCGGGGCATGGCCCGATGACCACGGTGCGTGCCGAAAAACGGACCAATCCGTTCCTTGCAGAATTCGCCTGATTTACTAAAGTTGAGCAAGTGACTGAGAAGAAACTTTCTAAAATTACCGCACCTAAAGGGGTGCCAGATTATTTTCCACCTACGTCTGCAGAGTTTATTGCTATCAGAGACCAGTTTGTGCAATTAGCTAGGCTGGCGGGATACGAGCACATTGAGCTTCCCATTTTCGAACAAACCAGCTTGTTTGCTAGAGGGGTGGGGGAGTCTACTGATGTGGTCAGCAAAGAAATGTATACCTTTGCGGATCGGGGTGCGCGTTCGGTGACCTTGCGCCCTGAGGGGACCGCTGGGGTGATGCGTGCGGTGATAGAACACAATCTAGATCGTGGGCAATTGCCGATTAAGCTTTATTACTACGGTCCGTTTTTCCGCTATGAACGGCCCCAAGCAGGTAGATTCCGCCAGCTACAGCAGGTAGGTGTAGAAGCAATTGGAGTGGATGATCCCGCATTAGACGCCGAGGTCATTGCGTTAGCTAACCGGTGTTTTCGCAGCATCGGATTAACAGATTTCCGGTTAGAACTAACAAGTTTGGGTGATAATAACTGTCGGCCGCAGTATCGGGAGAAACTGCAGGAATTTCTTTTCAAACTCCCCCTTGATGAAGCAACGAGGGCGCGTGCGGAGTTGAATCCACTACGGGTGTTGGATGATAAACGTCCAGAAGTCCAAGAAATGACTGCTGAAGCACCGCTGATGATCGATTATCTTTCCGATTCTGCTAAGGCGCACTTTGAACAGGTCAGAGGAACACTTGATGACCTAGGCGTGCCATATGTGATTAATCCACGCATGGTACGGGGATTGGATTACTACACCAAAACCTGTTTTGAGTTTGTGCACGATGGCCTAGGCGCGCAATCAGGAATTGGCGGTGGTGGACGTTACGACGGCCTCATGTCACAGCTAGGTGGCCAGGAGCTTTCCGGTATCGGCTTTGGTTTGGGAGTCGATCGTGCCCTGTTAGCGCTGCAGGCTGAGAACAAAACTATCACTGATGGCAGCCGGGTGGATGTGTATGGCGTTGCCATGGGACAGGAAGCGAAGCAATTGTTAGCTACGCTTATCGACGCGCTCCGCGCCGCAGGGCTGCGATCTGATATGAGTTACGGCGACCGAGGGCTAAAAGGCGCAATGAAAGGCGCGGATCGAGCAGGCGCCAAGTTTGCGCTGGTCTTGGGTGATCAAGAGTTGGCAGATAACACCATCACTGTCAAGGATCTGCGTTCCCAGGAGCAAAGTGTCATTGCGGTAACTGAGGTCATCTCCTACTTAACAGGGAGGTTGTAATCGGATTTAGGCTTTGTCGTTAAAAGTTGCTTGTAGATATTCCCGCATGTAGGGGAGTGTGAAATCAACAACGCCACGGGCTGGGGCTTCGATGAGTTCTCGGCCCAATAACTTTGCTCGCACTTGGGATGCGGCATTGGCTTTGAGTCCCATTCTCTCGGCAATAGTTGCAGTGCTGACGGGTTGTGGTCCCAATTCTGCCATGAGTAAGAGGAAGGTTAATTCTCGTTCGCTGATGGTAACCAGCGCTGGCCGATGGACTTGATGGCCAATTCGGACGATAACATCGTTTGTGATTTTTATTACGGTGGTTTCGGTTATGGTGGTTTGTTGATCGATTTCGGCTTGCGCCCACAGTAATGAGCCTACAGTTTGGATCAGGTAGGGATAACCGTGGGTTAAGGCGGCAGCGTTGGTCAAAGAGTTATCTACAAAGTGTTTTTTGCTTTCTTCCATGGTCTCAGACAGAGTATTAGCTACATCCTGGTGCGGCACCATGGTCAGTTGGATCATTTCTGCCCGCCTTAAAAAGGTCATGCCTTCATGATTAAGCAGTTCATCAATACCTACTTGCAGCCCAGCACCGGCGAAGGCGATATTTAGTTCGTCTCGGCGTAGATCTTGGATTGTGGTTGCTAGCTCGTGCATGCCATCAATGGGGGCGGACTGGACTTCATCGATAGTGATAAAAATGCCTTCCACCTTGGCTAAGAGATCGCGCAGCATGGTATTGAGCGTAGGTTTGGCAGTACTAGTACTGCCAGCGCGTGATTCGAAGTTGATTCCGCCAACCCCTGCGATAGTAAAACCACTGATACTGCGTTTGGTTTCGGATTCATGCTGTAACTTATGCACCGCGGTGGGAATGACAGTTTCCATGAGGTGCTCGATCATATTATCGCGAGGATAGGCACGCAGCACTACCCACCCATAGCGGCTGGCGGTGTCTTCAAACTCGTTGAGTAATACAGTTTTCCCAATGCCACGGGGGCCAGAAATGAGCGATACTCGTAATGGATTACCTGGCTCAAACAAGCTGAGCTGGAACTGGCGAATCCAATCAGCTCGACCAGCGAGATATAACGGTGACATGCCAAAGCTAGGTCGAAAGTGGTTACGAGCTAAGGATTTATCCATAGTTGCTACTCCAATGAGAACGATGCCGGTTTTTCCCAGATTACCGAAGAATCGCAAAATTAGGTGAAAAACATAGAAAAGGATAATAAAGCTACAAAAGGTGAAAAAGATAGAAAACGCAAAGAAGTAATGATTTTATAGTTCTTGCCGCTCCACCAACAAGGCCAACTCCGTGCCAGTGACAATACGCAGCGGTTTTTGCCGCGGCCTACCGGATTCATTAATGATACCCGCCCGCGGTAGATGACCATCAATTGGAGTCGTCAAAATTTTAATCACCGCAGAAGCCGTAGCATCACGGTCAATAAAGACACAACGCTTGGCAGCTGATGGGCTAATAAGTGCTGAAATCGGAGTCTTTAAATCCAAGGTAACCACCCCAGGCGAGCTCGCTTGCTGCCGGTTTAACCACGCAACGATGTCTGCGTCGTAAAGCAAAGCCACAAAACTACCCTCGGAATACACCGGATACTTCCCATGCTTAGCATGCAATAACTCACCAACAGTCGTTACCGGCAGATACGTAGACACCTTCTGAGAACCCAAAATCTGCAAAGCCGACTGCGGATGCAACAACTCATCCCGAAGTTTTTCAATAGTGGCCAGAGTCTCCACGTTAGGCTCCGCAATGGGATGAAACTGCGCATCATACTGGCCATGAGAAATGGCATTGCGCAACTCAGCATATTCCAAAAGCGTATCCGCCGGTTTAGGGCGCAAAATATGACGACGTTCCGCCTCACGCACCATCCGGCTGAAACTATCATGATGCGGCGCATCTAACCGATTACGTAAATGCCGCTCAATATCATTAAACGCAGCCAAAAAAGGAAAAGCACGATGCCCACTGAAATGAGAGTTCACCACCCCTATCGTAATTACTTTAACCCCAGTACGAAACCACCTTAGCCATCGGTTTATGATAAAAACCATGGATCGAAACCGCATCAACGCCCTGCGCAATCGAGCATTCGCAATCGACAGCCTCATCGCTCCTGCACAGGGACTACTTGCCGAGGTTACCCAAGAACCACCTACCGCACATGTAAGCGCCCGCATCGGAATCGAAGCAGGCCCTTTTGAATCGGTACACCTCATAGATCCCAAAGCAATCACCTGGCCTAGCAGCCTTTTCGTACACACCACCTGCGCTGGCGCACAGGACGATCTGCAACACTTCATTGACCTAGCCCTACCAATCCGGCAGCTCTATCACGAAAGCGCCAAAGCCACCAGCTTTTTCGGCTCCCTATTTTCCACGCAAACAAACCAACAAGCCCTAGCGGCAGTAGAACAACTAGAACTAAGGCTTACAGACCCCACCATTAATGACCTCGAACGAGCCGTAAAAACCCATCTCCAAGCCGCCCACCAAGCACGCGAGCAACAAGCCGCTGGAGTACACCTTTTTCCCGGTGTCCACGGACACCCAGACACCTATCTGACCGCAGCAAGAAAAGCACTAACCCAAGAACTCGGACTTACCGAAGAACACAACCCCACATTTGACACCCTCGACCGAAACTACATCGTTGCCACCTATAACCTCGTCAAAGAGCTCATCAACGATCCCTTTG
>CAUQSW010000103.1:0-6206 GCA_963520895.1 uncultured Corynebacterium sp.
GCCCCATACCACCAACTGAGCTAGCTCATTTTTATCCCGGCCGAGTTTCTCCGACAGCTGCGAGATTGCCCGGTTGTGGTCCAACCGCATCATGGCATTGAAGCGCTCGTTGGGTACATCAGGAGCGGCATGCATGGCGATCAAGGCATTGGTGTTAGCCGGATTGCCCACCACCAGCACCCGAATGTCCTCAGCTGCGTGGTCATTGATGGCCTTGCCTTGTGGGCCGAAAATCTTGCCATTGGCAGCTAGGAGATCGGAACGCTCCTCTCCCTTGCCGCGTGGCTTAGCGCCAACGAGGAAGGCCGCATTTGTCCCGTCAAAGGCTACCTCTGCCTTGTCGGTGACCACGATGTTTTTCAGCAGTGGGAACGCGGAGTCGTTAAGCTCCATTGCTACACCCTCAGCACCGGAAAGGGCGGCCGGAATTTCCAGTAGCTGCAACTCAATGGGGGTGTCTTTGCCATAGACGTCACCATTGGCGATCCGCCACAACAAGGAATAGGCGATCTGGCCAGCAGCACCAGTAACAGCAACCTTTTTAACGGACTGGGTCATGAAGTCTCCTTCAATAGTGATAAAAGTTTGACAGTGTTTGGGTAACGCTTTTCACCCTCCTGCCAAACTGACGTACAGTTAATAGCCAGATCATGGTGTTTTAAGCGTTTAGCACCTCTTCATAGCCTACCGATTTGTTTCGCTGAAGGTAGTTGGCCAAAACCAACCGCAACCGTCAGGCCTAGCCGAAAGTTGCGAAATTCGCCCCCAAAACCACATTTACTAAATTCACAAACCCTAATTCAGCCTTATTTTAACCCCATACACTACCCCCGACCTCCTGGGTTTTCCTGCTTAAACGTATTTTTCCTCACTGCCAACCCAACCTAAAGAGGAAAAGTGATTAACTTTGGTTAAGGAGGCTCCTTCGTCCCCGATCATCGTCTGTGATGTTGTAATCTTGTCGATTTTAAAGTAGTACCTTCATGAAGGAGATAGGACAGTGACGGACACAAACAAAAGCACACTTATCCAGCCCGTTGGGAAGGCTGAGTCGCTGGGAAGTTCCGTTGAAGTGACGCAAGAAGTGGTTTTAGATGTCGCACTAAAACACTTCGCTGAACTAGGATTCGCCGAGGCACGGCTGGAAGCCATCGCCCAAGAATCGGGCATGTCTAAACGCATGATCCACTACCACTTCGGAGATAAAAAAGGTCTCTATCTTAGTTGCCTGCAATTAGCCGTCGCTAAACTGCGACCTTCCGCAGCAGAGATGGAGCTAGATTCCGGTGTCCCTGTTGAAGGTGTCAAGAAAATCGTTGAGGTGGTATTTAGGCATTATATTGCCTACCCAGAGGCAGTACGCCTGCTAGTAGTAGAAAACCTCATGGAATACGCCCATGTTATCGACCGGCAACCCATAGCCGACCAATCGTCTGTCACCCTGCAATTGGATAAACTCCTGATGCTGGGGCAAGACGCAGGGGCATTCCGGCCTGGTATTTCTGCACAAGACGTATTCGCCCTGATTACCTCGCTCGCCATTTTCAGACTCACTATGCATAAAACCACCGTTAACCTTTACGGGGTCGATATGACGGATCGCCACAATACCGCAGGCATGGCTCGGATGGCCGTGGATGCTGTGGTGGCGTTTTTAACCTCCAACCTCAAAAATAGTCAGGAAATTTCCTACTTGTCGACGATTGCAGCGAACGAGACGGTCGAGGAAACCACCGACTCTACCTACGATATCTCCCCCAGCATGTTTGACTAATCACAAAAGGTGCCAACCATGTTCACTGGCGGCACCTTTTGTGATTGTCTATTTAAGCAGATTGCTCCAAAGCATCTCGGGTAATCAGCTGCGGTTGTGCCTCACCACGGGCAGCCTCAGCCGTAACCAATACCAAGCCAATATCTTCCCTATCAGGGATGTCGTACATAATGGGCACGAGGATTTCTTCCATAATCGCCCGCAAGCCACGAGCACCAGTTCCCCGCTCGAGAGCTAAATCAGCAATCACATCGAGCGCCTCATTGGTAAATTCCAGCTGCACCGAATCCATTTCCAATAGGCGTTTATACTGATTGACCAACGAGTTCTTTGGTTCGGTAAGGACTTTAACCAGCGACTTTCGGTCTAAGTTGCTCACGGTTGCCACAATGGGCAACCGGCCAATAAATTCCGGAATCAAACCGAATTTCACTAAGTCCTCTGGGCGAACGTCTTTGAAAATATCAACCACGTCCCGCTCTTCCACGCTTCTGATTTCCGAACCGAAACCGAGGCCTTTCTTACCGCAGCGCTCTTCAATGACTTTTTCCAGCCCAGCGAAAGCACCGGCAACGATGAACAAAATATTGGAGGTGTCTAGCTGAATAAAATCTTGATTAGGATGCTTCCGGCCCCCCTGCGGCGGAATGGAAGCCACAGTACCTTCTAAGATCTTCAACAGCGCTTGCTGCACGCCCTCACCGGACACGTCCCTAGTGATGGAGGGGTTTTCTGATTTCCTAGAAATCTTATCCACCTCATCGACATAAATAATGCCGCGCTGTGCCCGCTGCACATCAAAATCGGCAGCTTGCAGCAGTTTCAGTAAAATGTTTTCTACGTCTTCACCGACGTAGCCCGCTTCGGTTAACGAGGTGGCGTCGGCAATGGCGAAGGGGACGTCTAACAGTTTGGCTAGGGTCTGCGCTAGGTAGGTTTTACCGGAGCCGGTAGGGCCAAGCATTAAAATATTCGACTTTTGCAGCTCAGTTTCATCTTCTTTGTTCTTCCGGCTGCTTAAACTGCGGGCTTCTTCGGCGCGAACCCGCTTGTAGTGGTTATAAACAGCAACCGATAAGATCCGTTTGGCTTCGGTCTGCCCGATGACGTATTTATCTAAAAAGGCGGAGATTTCCGAAGGGTGCGGCAATCGGTTGCCTTCTTCCTGGGCAGCCTCTTGAGCTGCGCCCAGCTCCTCTTCAATAATCTCATTACAAAGTTCGATACATTCATCACAGATATAAACACCGCCACCAGCAATGAGCTTTTTCACTTGCTTTTGGCTTTTGCCACAGAAAGAGCACTTGAGCAGGTCAGCGGATTCTTGAGTGCGTGCCATAGAGGATTAATTTTTCTTTCTTAAATTCCGTTAATGAAGTAACGAGAGATGGGTGGACGGTTGGTTGAGGTGTAATTTACCCACACCAGACTAGCACCCAAACCAGGTTAACGGTGGGGCGAAACAGTGAATTTAAACGCGTAAATCCACGCGCCCTTGTAGCAAGGAAGCGTGGATTGTCAGCTACAACTAACCATTAAGTTTGCGGTAATCAAAGACCTGGTCAATAATGCCATAATCTTTGGCCTCTTCAGCGGTTAAAATCTTGTCACGATCGGTGTCAATCCGAATTTGCTCCGCCGAGCGACCGGTGTGCCGCGCCAAGGTTTCCTCCATCAGCGTACGCATCCGCTGAATTTCCTTGGCCTGGATTTCTAGATCAGAAACCTGCCCCCTAGCCCCCTCCGTGGCGGGCTGGTGAATCAGCACCCGCGCATTGGGCAGCGCTGCCCGCTTGCCGGGAGCACCAGCTGCCAAGAGAACCGCGGCGGCGGAAGCGGCTTGGCCCAAGCAAACTGTGCGCACATCAGGGCGCACGTACTGCATGGTGTCGTAGATAGCCATCAGCGAAGTAAAGGAACCACCGGGGGAATTAATATACATGGTGATGTCCCGGTCGGGGTCTAGCCCCTCCAGTACCAATAGCTGCGCCATGATGTCATTGGCGGAGGTGTCATCTACTTGGGTGCCTAAGAAAATAATGCGTTCTTCAAACAGCTTGGCATAAGGGTTGGTTTCCTTAGTGCCATAAGCGGACTGCTCGATGAAGGAAGGCAGCACGTAGCGTGCCTGAGGCATCTGCATACCGTTTGTCATGTGTTCTACTCCTAATAGGTTTCTACGTGCTGTCATTAATTAGAAATCGGCGCGTTGGCTGAGGTAATCACGTGATCAACGAAGCCGTACTCCTTGGCTTCTTGCGCAGTAAACCACCGGTCGCGATCGGAATCTTTTTCAATCTGCTCATAGGTTTGACCGGTGTGCTGCGCGATCAGCTCCGCCATTTCCCGCTTGGTTTGGGCGAATTGTTCCGCCTGAATCGCGATATCTGCGGCGGTACCACCCACGCCTGCGGAAGGCTGGTGCATCATGATCCGCGCGTGAGGTAGAGCATATCGCTTGCCTTTGGTGCCGCCTGACAACAGGAACTGGCCCATGGAGGCTGCCAAACCCATGCCGTAGGTGGCAATATCACAGGGCGAGTACACCATGGTGTCGTAAATAGCCATGCCTGCCGTAATGGAGCCGCCGGGTGAATTAATATACAGCGAAATATCGCGGGTGGGATCCTCCGCTGACAGCAAGAGAATCTGGGCGCACAGCTTGTTGGCGATCTCGTCGTCAACTTGGGTGCCCAGGAAAATAATGCGTTCGCGTAGCAACCGCTCAAAGACGGAATCTGTAAGATTCAGACCCGAGGAAGCTGCCATTTTCAATGGATCAGTCATAAACACTCCTTGTATCGCGTTAATTCGATGCTGTCCACCATAACACTGTGAGCGGAAAGAAATAGCGCTTGTTCGCTCTCAGCGTCGAGCGTGGCGAAACTAAGAAATGCCCAGCTTATGTGCTGGGCATTTACGGTTACCGGTACCGACTAGTCTTCAGTGGTTTCTTCGGTAGCGGCATCTTCTTGTTCTTGGCCAAAGTACTCGGTCACGTCAACGGCATTGCCGTCAGTATCGGTGACTGTGGTCAAGCTAATGGCAGCAGCCAGTGCCTTACCACGGGCAATATCGGCGTACATTGCGGCCAACTGGGATGGGTCTTGCAGCTGCGCCATGAATTGCTGTGGCTCTACCCCATAAGCTTGGGCGGTGAAGATTACGTGATCGGTGAGTTCCTCACGAGAAACCGTAGGCTCATTCTGATCCACCAATGCATCGAGGAAGAGCTGGTTGCGAAGCGACTTGGTTGCGTTTTCTTTCGCTTCTTCATTGAACTGCTCGATGGAAGAACCCTGAGACTTCAAGAACCCTTCAATCAGTTCAGTGTTGTGAGCCAATTCCCCGAAGGTCTGATGCAGCGCGTTATGAGCCTGCTCCTCAACGAGCTTCTCTGGCAGTGGGAACGGTGCCCGCTCCAAAGCCTGCTCCATCACGGCGTCGCGGATAGCTTCTGCTTGGCGGTGCTTGGCTTGCTGCTCCAGCTTTTCGACGATCGACTCTTTCAGCTCCTCCACTGTGTCGAACTCAGAGGCAAGTTGTACGAACTCCTCATCAAGTTCTGGCAGTTTACGCTGCTTAGTCTGCTGGATGGCTACCTTGATATGTGCGGTCTCGTCTTCGCTAAGGTCGCTATCAAACTCAACGGAATCCCCCGCCTTAGCGTCCAGCAGGGCGTCCTTAAGGCCTGGGTATAGCTCTTCGGTGCCGAGCTCGTAGCTGGTAGCCTCTACCCCCAAGTTGGGTCGTTCTTCGTCATCGACGGTTACCACGGCGTCAATGATGGCAACGTCACCTTCGGCGAGCTCGCGATCACTGTCCACCAATTCCGCGAACCGCTGCCTAAGGGCATCTAGTTCACCATCGACCTGTTCATCAGTCACGGTTAGTGGATCAACGCTAACGGAAATATCGGCGAAATCTGGCAGTTCGATCTCTGGCCGAACATCGACCTCGGCGGTAAATTCCACCAGCTCGTTATCCTCTAGCTTGGTGATCTCAATATCAGGCTGGCCGAGCACCTTGAGATCATTTTCGGTAACGGCAGCCTCGTAACGCGTAGGCAGCATATCGTTGACGATCTGCTCCAAGATGGGGCCGCGGCCGAACCTGGCGTCGATAAGCTTGCGGGGTGCCTTTCCCTTGCGGAAGCCGGGAATGGTCACCTGACCGGCAATGGTCTTATACGCCTGATCGACTTCGTTAGTCAGTTCCTCGAACGGAACCTCCACGGTCAGTTTGACTCGGGTATCGTTCAGCTTCTCGACGGAACTTTTCACGAGTTATTCTCCTACTGCTTTTTGGGGGTGATACTGATTTAAACCCCCGAGGTGCATCAAGTTTTCATGCTCCTCGGGGGTTGTGGTCGGGACGACAGGATTTGAACCTGCGACCCCCTGCTCCCAAAGCAGGTGCGCTACCAAACTGC
>CAUQSW010000104.1:0-6044 GCA_963520895.1 uncultured Corynebacterium sp.
ACGCCCTTCCCGCAACACACGCCACAGTTCAGACCCTCGAAGAAGGACCCAATGATCTTGACGAAGCACTTGAACAGCTGAATCAAGCCCTGGACAATACCCTTCAGACCATTAGCGATGTCGCCACTCTTCAGAGTGTCAAAGCCTTCCTTCAGCTTGGTGCTGTCAACAGAAGACTTCTTGTCGCCAGCCTGGTCAGCCTTCTTGTCGGAGCCATTGTTGGCATCGCTTTGCTGTGAGCTCTTGTTGTCCTTGTTCTGGCCATCCTTGTTGTCGGAGCTCTTGTTAGCGTCGCTTGGTTGCTCGCTCTTTTTGTCCTTGTTCTCCTGGTTTGCGTCACCGGCAGGAGCCTCAGCAGCGGCAGGGGAAGCAGCAGGATCTTCCGCAGCAACCACGGTAGGAGCAGCAAAAACAGAGCTTGCTACAGCAGCGGAGGTAATCAAAGCTAGAGCCTTGCGAGAAATCTTCATATAACCCTCTTCCTTACAGGATTTGTGATGCAGTAAATGCCTTACCACCCTGAAGCGTACTTGGCCTTTACCTTAATGTCCACACCGAGCAGCACAAGAACTGAAAAATCTCAGGCTAAACTCAGATTTTACTACACCTTTTCAGGGGTAATTATCCTGGCGTTATTTTATTCATCTTCCACAATCAAATGGCTTGTACCTGTCAAAGTCCTGTCAGTTAGCTGAGTGCCGCCAGTGTTACATGCAGAGTTTAAACCGCAGGAAAAATATTTTTATTCATAGCTGGCTTCCACCCGCCAATCCCCCTCCCAC
This sequence comes from uncultured Corynebacterium sp., assembly GCA_963520895.1. Taxonomy (GTDB): domain Bacteria; phylum Actinomycetota; class Actinomycetes; order Mycobacteriales; family Mycobacteriaceae; genus Corynebacterium. The sequence goes on from CAUQSW010000104.1 coordinate 783, forward strand.
ACCAGCAACCAACCCTGTTTTTTCCCCTCAGCATCAACTCCCACTAATTGCAACCGGGCACAAGGTTTCTCCCCCAACCACCATCGCCTTAAAACCGGCCATGGGCCGGCCCAGCCAGTAACCGCAAACACCTGACCAGCACGGTTAAAACTCGCCGGGGAATCACTTAAGACCACATCCGCAGTGACATATATTTGCTTAGCGACAGCGCTGATCAGCTGTACTTCTTCCTGCTGGTCGCCAGCAAGGTGGCCAGGCAACGGGCCGCGGATCGCGCCGCGCCAGGGGCCGTCGTAAGGCGAGTGATAATACTCACCATAAGGGACAAATTTTATCCGCTCGGCTACTCCCCGCCCGCCAGCGGCATAGGGGCTTAACACCTTATCCACCCCGATGGCTGATTGCACCTTTTCAATAACCTGCAGTGTTTGAGACTGCTCAACCGTCGCCCATAACGAATGCGCCTGTGGATTGACGCATTCAATGGGATCAATAATTAATTCACTAATACCACTGCACTGTTGGTGGGAATTTAACCAGCCGTCTAACTGCCACCGCACTCGATCCGCGGTCATCTGTTCTGTCAACGCCGCGGTAGTACGCCAGATTCGCTCGTAGCTCACCTCCCCCATGATCGCGGTGATTTTTAACCTTAAACAGGAAAGCTCCTGTTTACGCAACAGGTCATGGAGCTGCACCGCCAACTGCCTGGCGGCAAAAGCCGCCGCATCGACCCGTTCAATGGGCTGGTCGGGAACATAACGTACCGCCCTGTCGGCAACTGGCGGGGAAACCTGCACCTGTGGCTGCCAAGTAGCGGTAGCGATCTGGTGCATATAAAGCCCTGGTGCGCCAAACCGATTCACCATGGCGGCAGCTTCTAGAGCCGCCACGTCACCTAAAGTTTTTAAGCCTACTTTTTCCAATAATAAAACGTCTTTAGCTGCGCAGCCTAGGCTAGGTTCGGCACGTAATAATGAGGTTGGTTGCGTGTGTAAAAACTCCCGTGATTTCCCTATTGGTACCACCGCTCCCCTGCGAGCTGCAATAATGGCTGTGGAAATATCATCGGCAATACCGGCGAAACAATCCACCCCTTGACGCGCTACGGCATCAATACATTTTTCTGCGGCCTTATCCTGGCCACCGTGGAATTTTGTGGCAGCTTGGGCGTCGATAAGCACCAGCCCTGGGCGCACGACCTCGATATGAGCAGCCGCCGCGTCTAGCCCCTCGGTAATAGTGAGAAATACTCGGCCATCGCGATCAGGGGTATCAGCCAAAACGACCGCATCACCGATTAATGCTTGAGCGTGGCGGGTGAGCATGCCTCGCCGCACCCCCTTAGCGCGTGCGGCGGCATTACACACTTTAACCTGGTTTTTTGCGGTAACAATCACTGGTTGCGTCATGTCAGCTAGGTTTTCCATAACTGCCGCTTGAATGGGCCAATCAGGAAACCATAATGCCAAGATCCGCATATTAAACCACCGCCAGATCTCGCTTCCTGCCAATGGTCATCCGCCCGTGATACCGCCTTCCTTTCACCTGAGCTCGTAACGTGAAATCCACCGAACGAATCCGACCACTGCCGCTACCAATACCTCGAAAGCCGGAAATAGTGGCCGTAATACGTGTCACCTGGCTAGGGACCGTTAATCCCACCGCCAGCACCACCGCACGGGTACTACGCACTTTGGCCAGTAGCTGCCTAGTGTGCGTTAAGGTTAGCTGTTGTCCGGTGTGGCGGTAAATAATTAAATCCATGCCCTCGGCAAGCATGGTCACAACATTAAGTGCCTGATCCTCTGGTTGCGGAATAACCACAATACGGTTGAGATCGCCACCGCTATCGTGCACCCCAGCCAAACTTAATGTGGGCCAACCGACCACCGCGACATAACCATTATTTCCGCTAGTATGTGCGATAAGATGAGCAATAAAAGTGGCATTATCGGTCATTTCCACCAACTGGCCCCGCGCCAGGCCACCTTCTGGCAAAATATCCGCCAATTCCTGCGGGACGGATAAAAAGTCCTGTTCTCTAAGGATTTTACGGGCAGTTACCTGGGATTCATTAGCCACCATACTCGCCATTTTTGCCCGTAATACAGCAATGCGCTCTGACTGATCCAGACAGTTGAGATCATAATCGCCTTTTCGAACGCTAGTTTGCCTCATGTCTCACATTAAACCTAAGGCAGCACCCCCTGTCAATCAAGCGCCCGCGACCTCGCCCACCGAGTTAACGCATGCCGATTAGACTGCTGAGTTTTGCGCAAAATATTCGACGCATGGGTCTCTACCGTCTTGATGGAAATAAACAGCTGACCCCCAATCTCCCGATAGGTGTACCCCCTAGCTAACAGCCGCAAAACCTCTAGCTCTCTACGGGTCAATGCATCCACTATGGGATCAACCGTGGCAGTAGCCTCCCCGGTCTCTACTGCTTTATCGTGCTCCGGCGCATCAACCACCCCCACGCCGGCCTGCGCATCCGGCCTAGCAAAGGCATCCAGAACAAAACCCGCCAACCGGGGACTAAAGACGGCATCACCTTCTTTAACCCGCTTGATGGCATCTATCAACTCTGCACCGGAAATGGATTTGGTGACATATCCACGCGCGCCAGCCCGAATAACCGAAATGACATCTTCGGCGGCATCCGAAACCGACAGAGCTAAGAATTTAATTTCGTAGTGCTCTTGCTCAAAAACTCCGCGGATAACCGCCACCCCGCCCCCATCAGACATGTGAACATCCAATAGCACCACATCAGGAGCAGTATCACAAATGGCAGCAATGGCATCGTCTACCGCTCCCGCTTCCCCAACGATCTGCACCTCCTGCCCAATTTCAGCACGGACACCAGCACGAAAGACGGAATGATCGTCTACCAGGAAAACCTTCATAGGTTCCATTTTTACTGGTTGCTAAGACTAATCTCCACTTCTGTACCCGAAGAAACCAAACCGTTATCATCACAAACGGAATTAATAATCACCTCGCCACCGACTCGAGTCACCCGCCCGATAATGGAATCACGCACCCCATGCCGGTCTTCCGGGATGGAGTCCAACGCAAAACCAGGGCCGCGGTCTCTGATATAAATCCGTAGCCCATCAAAAGTTTCCGCATAAACATCAATGGCTTCCCCGGCATGCTTAGCGGCATTGACCATCGCCTCACGCGCGGCTAAAACGCAGGCCTGGTAGGCGTCGGTAAGCAATAAATCCTCACCAACGGTCACAGGGGTAATCCGCAGGCCAAAATTATCCTCCACCTCACCGCAAGCGCGCTGAAGGGCGGCGAAAACAGTGGTCTCTGGGGAGGGGTCAAAGAGCCATTGGCGCAGTTCTCGCTCCTGGCTGCGGGCAAGACGCACCACTTCTTCCGGGTTATCGGCGCGTTTTTGGATCAGCGCGAGAGTCTGCAGCACAGAATCGTGGAGTCTGGCTGCGATTTCGGCACGTTCATCGGCAAGTAGTTTTTCCTCACGCTGGGTGTGCAATCGTTCCATGACCCGAAAGACAAACGGAACAATCAACGCACTAATACCGGCTATGGTCAGCAGCACTGATCCGACAGCCGCGCCGAATACCCACTGTTGGGATTCCCACTGCAAAGCCGCCAGCAGCAAACCAGACAGCACTAGGGTTGCGCCGATGACAATGACAATTAAAGAACTTTTCTTTTCAAACCGGTCATAAGCAAACCACGTAATCACCGCACCGACGGCGATCACCGCCAATGCAATCCAGATGCCGAGACTGAAATGATTATCCAGCCACAGCGGGAACACACCCACACCGAGGGCCACCAACACCATGATGACCGAAGACAATCGAGAGGCTCGGGTCGGCGGCGGGTTACCTAAGTCAATGGGTTTACTGGCCACCCATAAAAACACATAGATTAATAATCCCAATCCGCCGAAGACACTCAGCAGCACAAAGCTAACCCGCAGCCACAACACGTCCACTGCGAAATAAGAACCCAAACCATTAGCAACACCGGCCACAATGGCTCCGTCTTTTCTGCGCCAATACTTCGGGTAGGCTGGGGTGCTCGTCATGATTTCATGGTGACACATTCCACCTAGCAAAGCATCAGGGAAACCCCCGATTTATCTTTAAGGGAAAAACCCTGATGCACATCCCTAGTCCATTTTGCAAAAATAAACTTATGAGCGCAGGAGAGATCAACCCCCACAGTCTAACTTTTATGTGGGAAACTAGGCCGGTTCGGTTTCCCAAAAAACAAAAAAGATCAGTATGGGTAGCCGGAATTTGCGAAGGCATAGCCGTGCGCTACAACATCGACCCTGTACTGGTGCGCATTGCTTTTATCATTGCAACGATCTCCGGTTACGGATTGAGCCTTTATTTGCTTCTGTGGCTCTGCCTGCCCCGCTATTCTGTCGACCGAGCTCCCTTTGAAGTCTTAAGCAATAATCATTACGGAAAGTACAACCACGACCAATCCACCGGGTGGGTATTGGTTATTGTTTTAGCACTATTAATCGGACCCGGGCTAAATAGCTTCAGCCCTATTTTTGTAATAACAACCGCCTTAGCGATTTCCGCCTACTGGGCGCTCCACAAACGCACCCCCTACCCTCCCAAAGGACTCATAGCCGACAAACCCACCATAATTTTCCGCGCTCCCGTGGACTTAAGCTCCTACCACCCCGCCGCCGGGTTCTCCCCCAAATGGGATCCATTGCTTATCGACGCCCACAACCCACCTTTAGATTACGCCTCGGTGTACGGCACCCAACCACTAGAACAATCCAGGAAATGGCCGAACATCATTATACGAACCATACTACTGATCTGCGCCGTGACCGCAGCTTTTATAGGTTTCGGCGCAGTGAGCTCTATCTCCAATGAAGACGTTGGCGATGTTCATGTCACCATCAGCTTAGAATCAGAAATTTCCGATTACGAAGCCAAAATCGGAAACCTCACCGTGGATTTCAGCCAGTTAAAAACTGTGACCGAAGACCACACCAACAGCTACTTTTCCGACATTGGCGATATTGACGTCACGCTCTCCCCCAATGTTCGCTACAAAGTTCTCTGTAACACCAACACTGGCAATGCGGAGTGCCCGGCCAACATAGTAAACCCCGATGCCCCTGGCGGGCTAGTCACCCTCGACCTCTACACGGATATCGGCAACATTTACGTTTCCACCGCAGGCTAGCTGTGGGTTTGCAGCCGGTTTTTTGCACGTCGATGCAAAAAGTTTCTGTGGATA
>CAUQSW010000105.1:0-5644 GCA_963520895.1 uncultured Corynebacterium sp.
CTACTGCTTGCTCATAACTCGGGCGGAATGAAACTGGCAAGCCTAAAGCCATGCGGGTCATCATGGGTGCGGCAGTGCTGGGATCGTGGGGGAATGCCAAAAATGGCAACGGTTGTTGGCGGAATGTAAAACTACTTCGTTGCTCACGCCCGAAGTCTAGGCCTTGATACGTGTATTCACTGGGAGTAAAGGCAATGAAATTATCAACTTCGGCGTAGTTAGCTGCCAAGTTCTCCACCAACTCAGCACCTTTAGAAGCACCAATGAGGGTGATGGGTTCAGTTATATCAGCATTGTTGTCGATCCACGACAAGACCTCATCGAAGAAATCAAGGGGAACATGGGACAGTTGTTCTTGCTGTCCTAGTTGGCCAAAGAAGTACAGAGCCAAAACGTTGTATCCCTGATCTTGGAGGCTTCGCGCAGTTTGGTAATTGGGGCCGCCATCAGAGCCACCAAAAACCACAACAGTTCCGGGGTGAGTTTGTTTAGCAGGAGGAAAATGGAACCCTCTCAAATATTGGCCTTCAACCGAGCTAACATTTCCTTGTTCCAAAATTGTTTGTGGATTGGTGTAGTCGGGACCATCAAGGGCGTATTTTTTGGTGTTGTATCTGTTAATGCCAATGACCACGGCGAATAGTACTATTACAACTCCGAATAAGACCAGCAATGCTTTAAAAACTTACGCATTATGTCTCCTATGGATATTATAGCCTTACCTGTCATTATACATTAGTTAAGTGCAGGTCATTCATAGAATTACGAGGTAATATCTCTTAAAGGGTGGGTTGTGTCCGACCAATGGTCAACAGGATCTACGTTAGTAGACGACAAAGCCTGCATCGGCAAATACCTGCTGGGTAGCACGCAGCTGTTGTGGGCTAGGAGGTGAGACATCGGTTAATTGATAGTTCATTCCCAGCTGCTTCCACTTATCCTGCCCCATATTATGAAACGGGAGCACCTCGACTCTCTCAATACAATCGTGCCAAGGAGAGATAATGTCTCGGACTTTTAGCACGTTATCGATAGAATCGGTAAGTCCAGGCACCAAAACAAAGCGGATCCATATCTTTTTATTTAAACCAGCTAACCTATTGCCAAAATCAATAGTAGGTTGGAGGTTTTGGCCCGTGACATGGCGGTATATCTCTGGATCGCCTGACTTTACATCAAGCAGTACCAAATCAATATCGGCTAAATCAGCATCGCTTAATCGCGCCCCCAGAAAGCCTGAGGTATCAATTGCGGTGTGTATGCCAGCTTGGTGTGTTGCTTGTAGAATCCGCCTAGCGAAAGCTGTTTGAAATAATGGTTCACCACCGGAAAGCGTCAAACCGCCGCCAGAGAGGGAAAAGATTCTCTTATACCGCAGTACCTTGGCAATGACATCATCAACCTTTTCTATCGTTCCTTCACGCATTCCCATGGTGTCAGGGTTATGGCAATACAAGCACCGCAGCGGGCAGCCGGAAAGAAAAAGTGTCATCCGTGTTCCAGGGCCGTCTACTGCGGTAACGAGCTCCCAAGAATGCACTAGCCCCAGCTCGCCGGTGCGCCTAGCGTCGAAAAGCTCAGGGCGGGTGATCTCCAGCGGGATAGACGTGCCCAAGCCAGCCGCGATGCCTCGAATTTTAGGCCCTAAACTGGGGCGAACGGTTACAGAAGCGTTTATGCCATCGGTCATGGGGGAGTTAAGCTCCGTAGTGGAACGTACGCGAAATCACGTCTTTTTGCTGTTCTTTGGTTAACTTGACGAAGTTCACCGCGTAACCAGAAACGCGAACCGTGAGGTTGGGATAGTTTTCAGGGTGTGCCATCGCATCTTCCAGCGTATTACGATCCAGCACATTGATATTGGCGTGGTAGAGCCCAGAAGTTGCTTGATGCTCAGCCCGAGCGGCTTTCATATCAGCTAAACGTTCTTCAAAAGTTTTCGAAGCCATAAAAATTCCTTATATGTTTGCGAAGGGAGGGATTAGACGGTGACTGGACAGGACTCGTCCATAATGAATCCTGCATCAAGAATGCCAACTAGGTTTGATACCTGTTCTTCTTTGGTGCGCCCCAAGCCAGCAGGCGTGATGGTATTAGTGAGCGAAATGCCATCTAAGGCATCCTCGTAGTCAAGCTTTCCTACTGACAGCATGGAAGCCAGCATGCCGTGGGAGTCCAGTCCGTTTTCTGGGTTTGCCCCAGGTGCAAAGGGAGTCCCAGCCTCATGCCCAGAGGGGAAAGCGCCGGTAGCTTTGCCATAAACCACGTTGGAAGTGATGGTCAATACTGACTGGGTGGGAATCGCATCACGATACATCGGAATGCTCTTGATCTTAGACATGATGGTGTGCACTACCGTTGCGGCAATATCGTCCGCACGATCATCATCATTGCCATAAACTGGGAAATCACCCTCGGTAATGTAATCAACCACCAGTCCAGTCTCGTCACGAACTGGTGTCACCTTGGCGTATTTAATGGCAGAAAGTGAGTCGGCAACAATAGATAAACCTGCTATGCCGCACCCCATAGTGCGGACAATCTTGGAATCATGCAGTGCCATTTCTATGGATTCATAGGCGTAGCGATCATGGCAGTAGTGGATGATATTTAAGGCCTCTACATAGGTGCCCACCACCCAGTCCAACATCAGCTCGTATTTTTCCCAGACCTCATCAAAGTTCAGGGGCTCATCACCGGCAATGGGGTCAAATCCGGTAACAATTTGTTTACCGCTGACCTCATCGCGTCCGCCATTAATGGCATAAAGCAGCGTTTTGGCGGCGTTTACCCGAGCGCCAAAAAATTGCATTTGCTTGCCAACAGACATTGGGGAAACACAGCAAGCAATCGCCGCGTCATCACCCCATTTATCTCGAATTTGTTTATCTGATTCGTACTGAATGGATGATGTTTCGATAGAGATCGCGGCGCACATATCCTTATAGCCTTGCGGCAATTCCGGATCCCAGAAAATCGTGATATTAGGCTCCGGAGCTGGGCCTAAGTTACGCAATGTCTGTAGAAGTCGGAACGCAGTTTTGGTGACCAAGTGCCGACCGTCGACACCAAAACCCGCGTCAGACCATGTAGCCCAATAAGGATCGCCGGAGAAAATCTGATCGTAGTCAATGGTGCGGAGGAATCGAACAATGCGCAGTTTGATTACCAAAGCGTCAATAATTTCTTGGGCTTCAGACTCTGTGATAATCCCTTGGGCAAGATCACGCTCGAAATATATGTCGAAAAAGGCAGACAAGCGGCCTATAGACATCGCGGCTCCATCTTGGCTTTTCACAGAGGCCAAGTAAGCAAAATACGTCCACTGCACTGCCTCTGCGGCTGTGGTGGCCGGAGCAGAAATATCAAAACCATAGGAAGCCGCCATGGCCTTGAGCTTTTGCAGCGCCCTGATCTGTTCGGAATGTTCCTCGCGGTACCGCGCCCAGTGCTCACTAAACGGCTGGTCGGCGACAGCATCCTTTGCTTTGCGTTTTTCCTCAATGAGGAAATCCACTCCATAAAGCGCAACTCGCCGATAGTCACCAATAATGCGTCCGCGACCATAAGCATCTGGCAGGCCAGTGACTATATGAGACGAGCGAGCGGCTCGAATGCGTGGTGTGTAGATATCAAAAACCGCGTCGTTGTGCGTTTTACGGTATTTGGTGAAAATCTCTTTCACATCTTGATTGGCTTCTTTGCCTGCTTCCTGAATAGCTGTTTCCACCATACGCCAACCACCATTGGGCATCATCGCCCGTTTAAGGGGGACATCGGTTTGTAGGCCAACAATCACGTCATCTTCAGGGCAGATATAGCCCGGTGGAAAGGCATCAATATCGGCGGGGGTATCGGTATCAACGTCAAAGATGCGACGTTGCCGTTCGACAGATAAATAGTGTTGTTCTAAGTGTTCCCAAACGCTGATGGTTTTTGCGGTTGGGCCTGCTAAAAAGGATTGATCCCCGTCATAAGGGGTGTAATTACGTTGAATAAAATCACGAACATCAATCGTTTCTTGCCACGGGCCGGGCTTAAAACCTTTCCAAAAAGTACTGTTCACAGAAGCAGCCATACCTTCCACTAATGAGCGAGAAAATGTAATCAGCGAACTAAAGGCTCATGCGATGCTTACCCATTCCCTTGCTGCGGCTATAGCCGTGACCGGCAGCCTGAGGTGTCCGCTATCTTAAAGAACTCCACCGTGTCTATTGCCACAAAAATTAGCCGTATATCTATTTAAAAGCATCAGATTGGTAATCCTTGTGAACAGCCTACTCCAGAAGAAGGCTTTTGCACCTAAAAGTGATTGGAAACATAATGACGGGCAGTTGCGCAATGGACGTGCTATATGCCGCCAGTAGCTTGTATGACATAGTGCTTGTGGGCTGTGGTGAGTAAGGTACTGCTCCACATTACCTAGGGTTCTTGATCTATGGTTGGACTAATACAAGCAGATATTAAACTGCCTCAATAATGCCGTGGCTTCGCGACTTGGCGGGGATCTAAGAAGTGCTGTCTTTGCCTTGAGTCCCGGCCAGCAGCCCCGAAGCTTGGTCGCTTATGAGCTCCACGAAACCGAAGTGGCAGATCAAGGGAGTCTGCTTAAGAAAATGGCTGTCCCAGGAAAAATAGCACCCCGGGTGGGCGACCACTGACCCCATGTTTGCCGTAAATCTGAAGGCCACTGCGGCTCAATGACGTTTTCCAACAGCAGTCCAGCGCCTGCTAGCGCACGGACGTGATCGCCAAAAGTGTGCTGAAACTCAATGTAGGTGACGGTATTGTTCTCCGTTTCCATGTAGCACGTTTCGAAGTAGGGGATGGCCGCAATCAATCCGGCCTCGCTAGGATCGTCTGGGAACACCCACCGCATGGGGTGATTAATAGAATAGATAAATCGGCCACCTGGTCTCAGCAGGGCAGCGACATTCTTGAAAAGTTCTTGCAGATCCTCAATAAAAGGTAACGCTCCGAATGCAGAAAAAATGACGTCGAAACTGTTAGCAGCAAAAGGCAACGCGGTCGCATCGGCTTGGATTAGATGAAGATTTGATGCCGAGTGCTTATTACCCTGAGATGTCTTATCCGAAAGCGTCGCTTTTGCATGCTGCAGCATTCTCACTGAAATATCGAAGCCCAGGACGGTAGCCGTCGGAAAGGTATGGGCAAGCCATGTGCTGCACGGTGCCGAACCGCAACCGATTTCTAGTACGGTTTGATCTGTAATATCGCCAACAAGTTGCAGGTCTTGTTCATGGAGCATCTCTGGGCACCAATAGAAACTTTCTAAGTATGCTGCGTGACGCTCATGATAGTCGCGGGCGTCGTTATCCCAGTGGTGTCGATTAGCTTGAGAGGCTAATGGGGTAGTAGGGGAAATCGATTGGTTGGGAGATGGTTGCGATCCAAAGTGAACAGGCGACATACCTATAAAGAGTATTTGTTCTAGCTGCGGAAATAGGGTAACATGGTGCGAGCGTGTCTATGCCTTTGGTGTGGCTCATTCGTGTAGGAGAATGGCTGTTGCACCACGGGCGGGATCGAATATGCTAGATATGCTGCATTTTTGAAAGACGCGTTCCCTGTTCATCACCGATTCCTACGTTATTCGGAGCACTTAACATATGACCTCCAAAAA
>CAUQSW010000106.1:0-5628 GCA_963520895.1 uncultured Corynebacterium sp.
CAGTAACTGTAAGGGCGTAAAAACCTTTGAGTAGGTTTAGTGATGATGGTGGTGCTGATGTCCAGCCGCTGCCGGGGCTGGCTCGGAAGGCTTATCCACCACAGAAGCCTCCGTGGTAAGCACCATGCGGGCGACAGAGGTAGCGTTAACCACAGCGGAATGGGTCACCTTAACTGGGTCAATGATCCCCGATTCAACAAGGTTGCCGTATTCCAACGTAGCTGCGTTAAAACCAGAACCATTGTCTAGCTCTGCGATCCGCGCCACGACGACTGCACCGTCGACACCAGCGTTGTCAGCGATCCAGAACGCGGGCTTTGTCAACGCTTTCGCTAGGGCGTTAACCCCAACTTTGGCATCGCCTTCATACTGCTGCGCGAAGTCTTTCAGCTGCTGGGCGATCTGGACTAGCGCCGAGCCACCGCCAGCGATAACACCTTCTTGGGCGGCTGCCCGAGCGGCATTAATGGCGTCCTCGACGCGAAGTTTCCGTTCGCTGATTTCCGTTTCGGTGGCCGCACCAACTCGGATAACCGCAACGCCGCCGGAAAGCTTAGCTAGACGTTCCTCGGCCTTTTCCCGATCCCACGTGGAGTCGGTATGGGCGATCTCCCGGCGAATCTGCTCTCGCCGTTTTTCTAGCTCTTCCGCAGTGCCTGCGCCGTCGACAATGATCGTCTCGTCCTTGGTCACCGTAACGCGGCGTGCGGAGCCGAAAACTGCCTCGGTGGCGTCATGCATGTTCACGCCGACCTCAGGGTCAATCACCGTAGCACCGGTGACCACAGCGAGGTCATCTAAAAATGCTTTACGACGCTCACCGAAATACGGAGCCTTCACCGCGACTGCGTGAATGACCTTGCGAATCGAGTTGACCACCAAGGCTTGCAGTGGTTCGCCTTCGACATCTTCGGCAATAATCAACACTGATTTCGAGGATTCCACCACTTTTTCCAATAGCGGCAAGAAGTCCGGTAGCGAGGAGATCTTATTACGAACCAACAGCACCAAAGTGTCTTCCAACACTGCCTGCTGGGAATCAATATCCGTGATGAAATAAGGTGACAAGAAGCCTTTTTCAAAGGAAATACCCTCGGTGACATCCAAGGTGGATTCCATTGATTGCGACTCTTCCACGGACAAAACGCCGTCTTTGCCCACTTTTTCCATCGCCGCAGCAACCATTTCGCCTACCTCAGGGTCACGCGAAGAAACGGTAGCCACGTTAGCAATCTCGGTGCTGGAATTAACCTCAGTCGCACGCTGCTTTAATTGCTCCACCACAAATTCGGCTGCCTCAGCGATACCCCGGTTCAATTCAATGGGATTAGCGCCAGCTGCAACATTGCGGAGGCCTTCGGCAATCAGCGCTTCCGCCAACAACGTTGCGGTGGTGGTGCCGTCACCAGCAATATCATTGGTTTTTACCGCCACGGATTTCACCAGCTGGGCACCTAAGTTTTCAAAAGGATCCGACAGGTCGATTTCCCGAGCAATGGTGACACCATCATTGGTCACAGCTGGGGAACCAAAAGCCTTATTCAAAACTACGTTGCGCCCACGGGGACCCAAGGTAACCTTCACGGCGTCGGAAAGCGCAGCTACGCCGCGTAAAATCCCTTCCCGCGCCTCTTGATCGAATGCAATGAGTTTTGCCATAAGTGTTTACTTCTCAATGATGGCGAGCACGTCGCGGGAATTGAGCAACAAGTACTCTTCGCCTTCGTACTTCAACTCGGTGCCGCCGTACTTGGAAAAGACCACGGTGTCGCCCACCTTGATGTCCATTGGTACGCGGTCGTCGCCGTCGAAACGGCCGGGACCTGCAGCTACCACTACGCCCTCTTGTGGCTTTTCCTTAGCAGAATCTGGAATAACCAAGCCGGAAGCGGTGGTGGTTTCGGCTTCCTTGATCTGGATCAAAATACGGTCTTCGAGCGGCTTAATATTGACTTGCGCCACAATAATCTCCCTTAAGTTAGTTAGTTACCATATGGTTTCTAAGCTCAGTTGTCGTCGCGGGTGAACAACTGCATGCCTAACAACCTCTTTAGCACTCTACCCCCGGGAGTGCTAAAGGCTCAAGATTTTTTGCTGTGAGCGAACGTGTCATGTCGGCACCATTGTTTATTATCTAGATCATGATCCTAAAAGACCACGTTAATAGCGAATATTCCCAACTCCTCGCTCCTGCTTTTCGACGCACCACCGCCCTACACCTCACCCCAGTGAAAGCCGACACCACTGAAGCAATTCTCGCCGCAGCAGCGGACAACCCCACCGGCTCCCGAGTCGGTGGCGCAGCACTGGTAACCACTGATCACCCTTGGCCACGTGATAACCACAACAAACCCATGCTCCACCTTGCCCAACTCAACCTCGCCGAGCTTCCCGCCCGCGCAGGCTACCCCACAGAAGGTCTACTGCAGTTTTTCATCGCTGATGATGACTGCCTAGGTTTGGACGGCAACGGCCATGTGGTCCGCCTCATACCAGCAGCAGAATTTGCAACCGGCATATTGGAGTACCAGCAACCAGCCGATGATTACCTCATCTATGGTGGGTTTTTCACCGTAACCGGACAGCTCTACGACCAAGCCCCCAGCGTTGAAGATCGTGATTTTGAAAAACTCAATCTCGCTGTTGACAACAACCAAATGTATGACATCCTCGAACATTCCCACCACACCACCTTCGGAGGCGGCTGGGCGTATTTCACCCAAGGCGACCCCCGCGACAATGACGACCCACGGGAGCTGCTGTTCCAACTAGACACCTACATGGACAGTGACAGTCCGGTGCAACTCATGTGGGGTGATTGCGGTGTGGGCAACTTCTTCATCAGCAAAGAAGACCTAGCACGGTTGGACTTTAACAAGGTGCTCTACACCTGGGATTGCTGCTAGACCAGCGGTGATTCCACCTCTAAGGAGGAATCTGCACTGACCCCAAAATCCGAAGGCTGGGCCCCTTCGAAAATCAGTTGCGCCGCTAAAGCCGCGATCATCACCCCATTGTCAGTGCACAAGTTGAAGCTGGGCACCCGTAGTTCGATATTGGCGGACTGGCAGCGTCGTAACGCAAGCTCCCGCAGCCTGGAATTTGCTGCCACTCCCCCGCCTAACAGCAACACAGAAGCACCGGTGTCTTTGCAGGCACGCACAGCTTTAGCGGTAAGCACATCACATACGGCTTCCTGGAAGGACGCACAAACATCCGCCACATTGATGTCCTCGGTTTGCTCCACGTACCGAGCCACCGCAGTTTTTAAACCAGAAAACGAAAAATTATACCGGTGCTCCTCCGCGTGGCTGAGAGCACGAGGAAAGGCAATCGCTTTCTTATTACCTTCCCTCGCAAGCCGGTCGATCACCGGCCCACCAGGATAGCCCAAGCCCAGCAACCGAGCCACTTTATCATAGGCTTCACCAGCGGCATCATCGAGCGTGGAGCCTAATTCCCGCATGGGTTTGCCCACCGCGTCGACTTCCAGCAGCTGGGTATGCCCACCGGAAACCAGTAGCGCTACCGCATGGGGCAACACTTCACCCTCCAGATTAGCTACCGCGACATGTCCGCCCAAATGATTCACCGCGAAAAACGGCACGTCCCACGCCGCGGCATAAGCTTTCCCGGCCGAAGCCCCCACTAATAGCGCCCCAGCAAGACCCGGCCCAATCGTGACGGCGACCGCATCCGGCTTGGCGATACCCGCCTGATCAAGAGCCTGACGCATCACCGGCTGCATGGATTCTAAATGAGCACGGGAGGCAATCTCCGGCACCACCCCACCGTAACGAGCATGCTCCTGCATAGAACTGGCCACGGCATCGGCGAGGATTTCCATACTGCCATCCTCATTCAGCTTAACCACCCCTACCCCAGTCTCATCGCAGCTGGTTTCAATGCCGAGAACAATCATGTACGCTCCTTATCCGTTAGCCTCACGCATCATAACAAAAGCATCGGCCCCCGAAGACTGATAGTAGTTTTTGCGCAGCCCAACGGTTACGAAACCGTAGTCCCCATACATCGCCTTAGCCGGCTCATTATCGGTGCGGACCTCGAGAAATATCGGTGCAGCATAACTTTCTGCGACATGAACGAGATTATCCATCAATAACCGCCCCACCCCGCGTCGCTGATAGGCGGGATCCACCCCAATAGTACGAATCTCACATTCAGTATTCCCCGATGTTCCCATGATACCCATGCCTGCGTAGCCGATCAGCTTTTCGTCCAGTTCAACGCCAATATAAAACGTGTAGGGTTGGGCGAATTCCCATTGGAACTCCTCGACATGCCACGGCCCATCTTGTGGAAACAAGATTTCCTCTAATTCAGCACACCGAGCAGCATCTGTTTGGGTCAACTCGCGCAACTTCATGGCAGCTTCGCATCAGGCCGACGAAGATACAACGGGGTCACAGGTTGCGGCTGGGAACTGAAATCGGCCACAGCCACCAAATCGGCTGGCTTAGGGTGCCCACGCACCACGGTTGCGGTTTGCAAATGCTCCGGCAATCCGTCCTGCAACGACTGAGGCACACTAACAATGTCTACACGCTGCAAATCATAACTAGACTCCGAGGCGTCCTGCCCCAACAAAGCCGGTTTACACACTTCCGGCCCCCGCTTACGAACCCCCTGCTCATAAGAAGACCAATACACCTCTTTACGACGCGCATCCGTAACCACCAAAACAGTGCTGTCACCCGCGGCAACATTATGAGCAATCGCATCGTGAGTCCCCACCCCATAAACCGCAATCCCCAACGCATCCCCCAAAGCCGCAGCCGTGGCCAATCCGACCCGCAGCCCAGTGAACGGGCCGGGTCCCTGCCCCACCACGATCGCATCCAACTGCGCAAAACTCAGCTCATTGTGTGTCAACAACTCTTTGATCGTGGGAACCAGCATTTCATTATGCCCCCGGCTATGCTGCAAAATAGATTCACTCAGCACTTTTCCGTCACGAAGAATGCCCACAATCAATTCAGTGGTCGCGGTATCAATGGCAAGAACTAGCACAGTGGTAAGCGTAGTCGGATTTCACCCCGCTTTGCTTTTCGACGTGGGTTTGCAGCCGGTTTTTTGTGGCTGTGGGTTTTCTTGTGGATAATTTGTGTGCTGTTTCTATGTTGGGTTGGTTGGTTTGGTAGTCTTGATGGGCCACCTGGGTGGGTTTTGGTGGGTTTTTTAGCTGGTAGCGGGTCAGTTATCCACAGGTGGTGTTTTTCTTGTTTTACCCCTTGTCTTCACCCTTGAACTCTTACTAGGTTCAGGGTTATGAGCCTGACAAATCTTGCCCAACAGTTAGCTGTTATTGAGACCACCCACGGGATGGACCTGTTAGCCGATTACGTGTCTTGGATAGAGTCGGACGGAATCGCTACGGTGGCTGCTGTTAGTGGGAGGCGCAAAAGCATGGTAAAGAAATACCACCGCGTTTACACAGTGCTTTCTGCTGCTGCGGTACAAACCGCAATCCGTAAAGCCAATTTATCCTTTAACGTAATCCTCGAACTAGGGTCTGCGGGTGTAGAGCGTGTCAGGTTGTTTGTGTGTGGGGGTGATTTCTTAGAGGTATTTGTCGAAGCGGTCCGGGTAGGCGACAGCCATTTGGTT
>CAUQSW010000107.1:0-5498 GCA_963520895.1 uncultured Corynebacterium sp.
CGCCAGTCCTCGTAGGATTGCTGCTTTCTGTGCCGATCCGCCGTTCAGGTGGGGGGCAGCACATGTGGGATGTATGAGGGGAGCCCCTGTAGTACTTCGATCATGCGGCCACAACTTTTATGCGCGATGTGGCACGTCAGGCTTGGCTGGAGGCTAGTTATAATCTTAACCCTGCTGGTCAATACCAGCTGGGCCGTGATGCTCGTCGTGTGCTAGAAGATGCCCGGGAACAAGTGGCTTCGCTTATTGGCTGCGAGCCCATAGAGGTGGTGTTTACCGCCTCTGGTACCGAGGCGAATAATATCGCGCTCAAAGGCTTCTGGGCGGCACGTCATCAGGTTTCCAACCGGTTGGTTATCAGTGCAGTGGAGCATTCAGCGGTGTATGAAACTGCTCATGCTTTAACCCAGTTTGGGGCACAGGTGGAGCAGCTTCCGGTTAATGAGGCTGGGGTTGTTAACGACTATGCAGCCGTGCTGTCGCAGCCTGCCGCCGTAGTGTCTTGTATGTGGGCGAATAATGAAACTGGGGCTATTCAGCCGGTTGAACAGATCATTGCAGCAGCTAATGAAACTGCTACTCCGGTGCATGTCGATGCAGTGCAGGTTATTGGCAAAATACCGGTTGATTTTCATCAACTTGGGGCCACCAGTCTAGCTATCAGTGGACACAAATTCGGTGGACCGCGGGGAGTGGGGGCGTTGATAGTAAAGCGCAGCCCAGTTCCGTTGCCATTATTCCATGGTGGTGGCCAAGAACGAGGCTTACGCTCGGGTACTGTCGATGTGGCGGGGGCAGTTGGTTTTGCGGCGGCCTTGCAGCAAGCAACCGAGACTATGTCTGAGCAACAGCAACGTATCGGGGCGTTTAAGCAGCAGCTTGTAATGGAGATCGCCAAGATTCGCGGTGCGAGAATCAATAGTCCAGAAAATAGCCTAGCTACACACATCAATGTCAGCTTGTCTGGTTGCGAAGGCGATAGCCTGATTATGCTTCTCGACGCCCACGGCATTGCGGCTTCGACCGGTTCAGCGTGTGCCAATGGCGTCAACCGTGCGTCACGTGTGCTATTAGCTCAAGGGGTGCCGGAGGAACTTGCGCGGGGTACTTTGCGGTTAACGCTGGGTTATACCACAACTCAAGAGGACGTCAATCGATTAATCCAGGTTTTGCCGCAGGTAGTAGCCCAGGCACAGAAAGCAGGAATGGCAGGCAGTTTCGCATGAAAATCAGGCCAGCTAGGGGGTAGTTCCTAGCTGGCCTGATATGTTATTTACCGAAAAGTTATTCCATGTCGGTGCTGTTGAGCCCTTGGCTGGATTCCTTGGAACCAGCATCGGCTGCCTGTTCTGCTGATTTAGCGTCCTCGGCAGTGTATTCCTCTGCAATCCCAAGGCCGCGGGCAATGGTGGGCCAAGAATCGGTAGCGTCCATGATCCAATAACGCCACGTGTGCACACCAGTGTTGCGGAACTTATAATCCGCAGGGATGCCCTGTTGATCCAACTTGGCCTTGAAATCATGAGTACAGGCATTGGTTGCTGCCTCAATCAAACCACCTTCAACGGTCAACGTGGAAGACGTTTCCATGGCATCCGAGGAACCGGTTGCTGATTCCTTCTTCAACCAGTTACTAAACGACTCATTCGCACTGGCCAGACCCGAGGCGTTAGAGATATACACTTCAGCCCCCTTCAGCCCTTCTGCTTGGATCAACGCATCGTGAGCCTTTGCATGCTCACTACCTTCGGGTCCGAATACCCATGCCGGGTCAACTCCATCACGATCTAAGGTGAATTTGGTAAACAGCGAAGGAATCAGCTTTGTGGTGGCTGCGCAGCCAGAATAAGACCCGACGGAATCATAAAAACCTGGATTGCGGGCTGCCAATAACAACGAGGAGGTAGCCGACATCGACATACCGATGAGTGCCCGCTTGTCATTCGCCTGAATCAACTCGTGCTTTTCGATGGCATTGGGGAGCTCTTTGGTTAAGAAGGTTTCCCACCGCTGTGGACCCTTGTTGTATTTGGTGCCGTCATGATCCTCATACCAGTCCACGTAATAGGAGAATGCGCCGCGCATCGGAATAATCACGTTAACATTGCGATCTAGATAGAACTTCACCACCGAGGGGTGATAAACCCACCCGATGGCCTGCTCACCGCCGCCTGCACCATTTAATAAATAGACGGTGGGACGGTTGGGATCCTTTGCGCGAATGGCTACCAGGGGAATAGACCGATTGCCCATCGAAGGTGATGTGGCGGAAAACTCCACGACCCGTGGCTTACCTTGAGCATCCTTAAAACTGGAGTACTTTTGAAGCATATTCCGCCACTTGGCATCGTTAAACTCAGCCTTACCTGGGGCAGGGGGGTTGGCGGTAACCGTCGAAAGGGTAGTAGGTTGACTAGAATGTGACCGCGGAACCGGACTTGGCCCAGCGCTAGGAGCTGTACTCTCTAGCACCTCGGATGAAGGTTCCGCGCTGGGGGCAACGTCAGCATCCGAACTGGCAGGAGTACTTTCCATGGCCGAGGTTTCCGCAGCAGGCGGGTTCTCCTGCGCGGCAACCATCATGGGGCTAAACCCACTCGCAGCGATGAAAGAGGTCAGCACAATCGTGGTGGTTAGTTTCCTCATTACGACCCTTCTTTATAAAAGCCAACAGCACGTACTCCACCAGTGGTGAGCCGCTACTTGGTCACTTCAGTTAAACAAAAACTCTATCAATCATTCAGACTATATAAAATACTATCGGGTAAGCCGCCGAACATGTTACCCATAAATAGGAAACCGACCAGCACCTTACCATTAGTTTCATCCACCAATGCTATTGGATTTAACCCACCCGAGGAACCCACCACACCCGGAACCGAGTAATAGCTATAGTCCAGCAAACCGCCTAGACCATGCATCATCTTTGTACTGAGCCGGAACAGCGCCACCAAGCAGCTGTTTTGCCAAGCTGGAGTCGTCGATAAGCGGTAACGAGGAATCCGAAGCAATCAAAATGATATTGCCATAGCGCCGCCCTTTTAACATTGCAGGATCGGCAATCACTGCGATATTGCTAAAAACAGTTGCCATTTTCTGTAACTCTGATTTAGCTAACCGCAAATCAGAATGGTCACCACAATTGGCAATATAAATCCCACCCGGAGCTAAACTACGGGCTACCTGTGTGAAAAACTCCAGCGAACACAACGAAACAGGAGTAATCGCTTCATGGAAAACATCCCGAATCACCACATCCCGGCTGGCAGGAAGAAACGACTGGCTCACCGCAAACGCATCACCGACACGAATCTTCAACTGCGGCGACCGCGGCAAGGCAAACCATTGCCGCACCAATAAGGCCAGATCGCCGTCTATTTCCACCACCGTATTACGCGAGCGCGGGTACCTATCAACAAAAAACCGGGCCAGGGAACATGCCCCGCCACCTAGATGAGTAATCCGCAGCCGATCCACATCCAAGAACGTCTCTATATGGCGCGTGGCAATGGCTGCTATCCAGCGCATATACTCATACTCTAATTGCGCCGGATCCAAAGCAATATGACTCGACGGCACCCCATTGACCAGCACTTCCCACGCTCCGGGAACATACCGATCCGCTCGTAGCTCTACCTCGCCGGTGGCAGTCGGATAAACACCCGGAACTGGCTGCGGCAACCGCGCCTTATTGCGAACCACCGCCATCATCTCCTTTGACCATCTTCTTTGACTAAAATCATCAAATCGCTATAGTAAAGCAAATTAATCCAGCACATTAATCCCCAACAGATAACCCTTAAGAAAGGCCGGTAAGTTGCGAGTATTGGCAGCAATGAGCGGCGGTGTTGATTCCGCAGTCGCAGCCGCCCGAGCAGTACAAGCCGGACACGAAGTCATCGGCGTCCACCTAGCATTAAGCCGCGACCCCCAAGCAGTACGCGAATCTTCCCGCGGCTGCTGCTCCTTAGAGGACTCCGCAGATGCGCGCCGGGTTTGCGACAAACTGGGTATTCCGTTCTATGTGTGGGATTTCTCGGATCGCTTTAAAGCTGACGTCATTGATGATTTCATCGATTCCTACGCCCGCGGTGAAACCCCCAACCCGTGTTTAAGGTGCAATGAAAAAATCAAGTTCGCCGCGTTGCTGGAGCGAGGCTTAGCTTTGGGCTTCGATGCGGTGGTAACCGGGCACTATGCCAAGCTCACCCAGCCAGCCGACGGTGGCGATGGCTATCTACGCCGTGGTGTTGATCCCGATAAGGATCAGTCCTATGTTTTAGGCGTGTTGGGGGAAAAAGAAATTGCCCACTGCATGTTCCCGGTAGGTGATACCCTCAAGCCGGATATTCGGCAGGAGGCAAAAGAACTGGGATTTTCGGTTGCCAGTAAACCTGATTCTTACGATATTTGCTTTATTCCTGACGGTAACACGCAGGCATTCTTGGGCAAGCACATTGGACTGCGCCCGGGGATGATCGTTGATACCGCAGGTACTCCGTTAAAGGAACACAATGGAGCGTGGAACTACACTATCGGTCAACGCAAAGGGCTAGACATCAAACAACCAGCTGCTGATGGTAAACCCCGCTACGTTACCGATATTAATGCCCAAACCGGTACTGTGATCGTCGGCTCCAAGGCAGACCTAGAAGTGAGTGTTATTCAGGCAGATCGGTTGAAGTATCTGCATCCTGCCATGACCGGCACCTTCGAGGCGGACGTTCAAGTACGCGCTCATGGCTGCGTGGCGCCATGTTTGGTCAGTGTTGATGCCGAGAACGATTTCATGGAACTGCAACTTCGCGAACCACTTTCTGGAGTTGCACGGGGTCAAGCCGCAGTGCTTTATTTACCAGATCCCGACGGCGATATTGTCTTAGGCTCAGGCACAATCTGCGGGACAAAGTAGGCATGGTTGCATTTAATTTAAGCGCATTACCAGGCACTGACCTGGTACTTGCTGCCGATGTGATCAGCGGCGAAACCAATGCCTGTCGTACCATTCCCAGACTGCCCGCTCGGGGATTAGGATTCGACCCGGTAGGTTACTGCTGCGCACTGCTTCCCGAACTGCCAATCACCGCCGGACCCCGCTCGTGGCAACTGAGTGCTAGGCCGCAGCTGGTAAGCCGCAGACTATGGGATCACAGTTCTAGAGACTTTGACGTATTGGAACAGCACTGGGGAACCGCGGGTGGCTACGGATTACAGCTAGCTGTACTTGGCCCCTGGAGCCTAGCTGCAGAAATCGAACTTGCCAACGGGCACCGCGCTGTAACCGATGCAGGGGCGTTGCGTGACATGGCCGAAATCTACAGCCACCGCATGGCCTTAACCCTCAGTCACCTAAGCACCCGGTTTAATGCCCAACCGCGGATCATGATTACAGAACCACAGGTAGCTGCATTAATCGCTGGAAAGATACCAGGAACCAGCGATTTTGATCCCATTGCGGCAATCAGTGAACAAAAAATAGGGCAGCTACTGCACCAGGT
>CAUQSW010000108.1:0-5357 GCA_963520895.1 uncultured Corynebacterium sp.
AATAAAATCCCATTCGCCCCAGCCTCTCTAACCGCCTGCAACACCGACTCGTAACTGGGATTGTCTGTGAACAGGCACACCCTCCTGAAAGCAGACATGCCCACCACCCTAGGGGTTCAACACAGGTTGTGTTTTGCCTCGGCCATAACCTCAGCGGTTCATCAATCCTAAACCCACCCTCAATCCGAAATCGGCGTCAAATCTGTAATATCCACGGTGACGTTGACTTCTTGGGATTCGAAATAAATGGTGCCGGAGTCCCCGGAGACATAGCTTGCTTGTTTAGGCAGTGGTAGTTGCCTAGTGTCGATTTGCCAGGCGAAGCTTTCAAGGATTTTTTCTTCGCTGGCGTGGCTTTCGCCGCGATCTAACACCACGGTGGGGGTTAGTTGGAATAGAGGACCTTTGAGGCGTAGCTCAGCGAAAACGGTCACGGGGGTGGTTTCGTCTCGTAGCGTGCCGGTCAGGATCACCTCAGAGGCAGAGCTGCCTGCTGGGGAAATATCATAAGGGTGGGCGATGTCTAGATCCGGCATATGTAGTTGTCGGCCTAGTGCTACTGGGTCGAAGGTGACGCCGCGGGTTACTAGTGCAGCTTTGGAGCCAGAGAAGTCACCGTTGAGTAGTTGTTCAGAGGTGGCTTCGACGTCGACAAGCGAGGTTTGGATACCGAGCAATCCGAAAGGACTCACTTCGACGTCGGCGGCGGCTACGCGGACTTCGGGGACCACGCCGGTGTAGAGGTTTCCTAAAAAGGACAAACCCCCGATGTAGACCTCTGGGGCATATTCCAGATGAGCTTGGGCTTCCACCAGGTTAGAAAGCTTGCGTTCGCTGTTGGCGGCCATGGCGGTATCCACGAACCACGCTACCGCCAAGATGACCACAATCGCTATTGCCCATCGGAGTTTTCGAAACACTCTTCAATTGTAGGCTACGCTCGGCTGCATGAAGATTGTTACCACAACTGTCGGCGTGGACTCACTCATCGAGGCCGCCACGCGGGCAGATGATATAGCACCGTTGTCTGAGCAGTTCCTCTTGGGTTTGGATAGTACCGATCACCAGCATTTTGTTGCATTAGATCCAGAGCCCGTGGGATTGATTGCCTCGGATGGGCTTACCGCTGAGCTGGTGGTGCACCCAGACTATCGTCGTCGGAAAATAGCTACCAAATTGGTGGCTCAGTTCGATCATATTCCGTTGTGGGCGCATGGCAATCTGCCTGCTGCTCAGGGGTTTGCGGAAAGCTTGGGTAAAAAACCGGTGCGGGAATTATTAGTCATGGCCACCTCTGCCGGTAACTTTCACCCGGATTGGCCGATTGCGGTGCGGCAACTCAACCTCGACCAGGCCAGGGAAGAATTTGGCGCTCAGTATGTGGATGCGCAATGGTTGAAAACTAATAATGAGGCGTTTTCGTGGCATCCGGAACAAGGCGGGTGGGATCAAAATCGATTGGATAAAGCGCGTGATACGGACTGGTTTTTGCCGCAGGATTTCCTCACGTTCTGGGAAGATGGCCAGATGGTAGGCTTCCACTGGACCAAGCGGCATGGCGACCTCAGCCAAGGTGCCGACGGGGAAGTGTATGTTGTGGGTCTCGCCGATTCCGGCAGGGGCAGGGGATTGGGCGGACCATTGGTGGCTGCTGGTTTGGAGTATTTGCAAAACCAGGGTGCTCAGCGCATTTTCTTGTATGTGGAAGCGGATAATGCCGCCGCGGTTAAAGCCTATGAGAAATTAGGTTTTGAAACCGTCGAATCCCACGTGCTGTACGGCTAGAGCACAGCTGGACCAAGCCAAAGAAACCAGCCGATTCTGGGAGCCCTTCCTAGCCGATTGTTGTTTAGCCCCCAGAATGCATGATTTCTGCACCTTGCGGCACGGTTTCATCTTCGGGATCGTCAAGCCACCCTTCCGGCAAAATCACCTTTGCCGGTGAGCCTTTGCGGCCCCGCGCGCCGTCAGCATCTTCAGCCAGCGCCGGTGAATCTTCCCAAGGAGCGAGCACGCGGCGCAGGTCGGCTAGCGTCGAAATGCCAGCTAGCTCACTGCGTAGTTGGCCGCCCACCGGGAATCCGCGGAAATACCAGCCCATGTGTTTGCGTAAATCGCGGCAGCCTTTGGCTTCACCATCGTGGGCCACCAAAAGTTCTGCGTGGCGATAAACTATCTGCACCACCTCGCCAAGCGTGGGCTCTGGTGGTAGCGGCGCACCGCGCAGTGCAGCCGATAGCTCGGCAAATAACCAGGGCCTACCCAGGCAACCACGGCCAACAACCACACCATCACAACCGGTTTGTTCCATCATGGCTGCGGCATCAGTGGCTTTGAAAATATCACCATTGCCCAGCACTGGGATGCCGGTATCGGCTAGGTGCTCTTTCAGGCGGGTGATTTCGTTCCAATCCGCGGCACCCGAGTACCGCTGTGCGGCGGTGCGGGCGTGCAGTGCCACGGCTTGGGCGCCTTCTTCGACTGCGATTCGTCCAGCATCGAGGTGGGTGTGGTGGGCATCGTCAATGCCTACTCGGAATTTTACGGTCACCGGGATGGAAGTTCCTTCGGTGGCGCGAACCGCGGCGGCAACAATATTGCCGAATAGGCGGCGTTTATACGGCAGAGCTGACCCGCCACCGCGCCGAGTTACTTTGGGCACTGGACAGCCGAAATTCATGTCAATATGGTCGGCTAGGTTTTCATCGACGATCTTTTTCGCAGCTAAATAAGTATATTTTGGGTCTGTTGTGTATAGCTGCATGGAGCGTGGGTTTTCCTCTGGGCCAAAGGCAGTCATATGCATGGTTTTTTCATTGCCTTCGACCAACGCCCGGGCAGTAATCATTTCACAGACATATAATCCAGCAACGGTTCCGGTTTTGGCTTGTTCCTGTTCGCGGCACAGCGTGCGAAACGCCATGTTGGTCACCCCAGCCATGGGCGCTAGTACGACGGGGGAGGGTAAGGTGATGGAACCGATAGATAAACTCACGCCCGCTATTTTTCCGTGAACCTGCGTGATAGCTCAAATCTTTTTGGTTTTCACCCATTTTTAACCCCGTTTGTCGTTAACTTCATGTCAATTTGATCAATTTTCGTATAAAGGAAAGAAAAAAGCGGGGGTATGCACTATTGTGGTCTGCGTAACTTAAAAGTGCTGCCTTTGGGCTGCTTCACTATCGGCGCTTAAAGGGAGTGGAAAATTTTCCCTATAGGAGGAAATGAATGTCTAAGCGCATTGCGAATGCCAAGCTTGCCAGCAAAGTGATGTCCGCGGAGGAGGCTGCACAGTTTGTCAATCATGGCGATAAAGTGGGCATCTCCGGTTTTACGGGCGCTGGTTACCCCAAGGCTTTGCCAACCGCGATTGCCGAGCGTGCTAAGGAAGCACATGCACGTGGCGACGAATACATGATCGATCTCTTCACCGGTGCCTCCACCGCCCCTGACTGCGATGGTGTACTTGCTGAGGCCGATGCTCTTCGTTTCCGCACCCCTTACCAGTCCGATCCGATTCTGCGTGGCAAGATCAACGACGGCACTACCCTCTACGCCGATTATCACCTTTCGGAGTCCGGTCTTTACGTAGAGCAGGGTTTCTTCGGCAAGATGAATGTTGCCATTGTGGAAGCAGTACGCATCACCGAAGAAGGACATATTGTTCCTACTTCCTCCATTGGTAATAACGTTGAATACTTAGACAACGCCGAGAAGATCATCATTGAGGTCAACTCTTGGCAGTCCGAAGAGCTTGAGGGCATGGCGGATATTTACCGCATCAAGCCTCTGCCTAACCGCCAGCCTATCCCAATCACCGAGCCAGGCCAGCGCATCGGTACCACCTATATCGACATTGATCTCGACAAGGTAGTGGCAGTGGTTGAGACCGACCTGCCAGACCGCAACGCACCGTTTAAGCCACTCGACGATCAGTCCCGTCAGATCGCTGGCCACTTCCTCGACTTCCTCGAGGGCGAAGTTGCCGCTGGTCGCCTCACTTACGACGGCTACATCATGCAGTCCGGTGTGGGCAACGTTCCTAACGCTGTGATGGCAGGCCTGTTGGATTCGAAGTTCGAAAACATCCGGGCTTACACCGAAGTGATCCAGGACGGCATGGTCGATCTTATCGACGCAGGCAAGATGACCGTTGCTTCCGCAACCTCCTTCTCTTTGTCTCCTGAGTACGCAGAGCGCATGAACAAGGAGGCTTCTAAGTACTCCAAGCAGATCATTCTGCGTCCACAGCAGATCTCTAACCACCCTGAGGTGATTCGTCGTCTTGGCTTGATCTGTACCAATGGTCTGATCGAGGCCGACATCTACGGCAACGTGAACTCCACCAACGTGATCGGCTCGCGAATCATGAATGGTGTTGGCGGCTCCGGCGACTTTACCCGCAATGGCCTCATCTCCTCGTTCATTACCCCATCTGATGCTAAGAACGGCGACATCTCCGCCATCGTTCCGTTCGTATCGCATGTGGACCACACCGAACAGGACGTTAAAGTCATCATCACCGAATACGGTTGCGCCGACCTGCGTGGTCTGGCACCACGCGAGCGGGCCCGCAAGGTCATTGCTCTTGCGCACCCAGACTACCGTCCGCTGCTGGAGGAATACCTCGAGCGCGCTGAGGCTCTTGCCACCGAGCGCAAGACTCTTCAGACGCCACACGATCTGGAGAATGCCTTCTCCTTCCACCAGCGCTTCGCAGCTACTGGCTCCATGAAGAAGTAATAAGCTTCTAATTCCCACGTTCTGGCTTGTGCTGGGACGTGGGTTTCTGTTTGGTCTGGGTTTTGCTCGGCGGTTAGGCTAGTGCTGGTTTAGCAGTAATGATCGGCAATCTGATTATTCCGACCAAGCTGCCAGCTCATTGCCCGCGGGATCTTCGAAATAAAAACGCCTGCCGCCGGGAAATTCAAAGATTTCCCTGGTGATGATGCCGCCAGCTGCTGTTACTTTCTCGTAAGTTGCTTGAAGATCAGCGACATGAACCACAGCCAGCGTCGCAGGTGTCGGGTTCTCGGCATTCACACCGCTAAACGTGCCGCTATCTGCGGTGTCGGCGAAATCCTCACCGTACATGGCGTAGCTCCAGCCAAATACGTTGCTAAAGAAATCGCGCGTTTCCTGTAACTCTGCAATACTTCGAGCCGGAAACTCCACATAACCTATTTTGTTGGTCGGGGCATTATCCATACCCCCAGTATTACCAGTAGAGGTTTAGGGACCTGACCCCTGTTTGGTGGACTGGGGTTGTCCGCAAGTTGTGGACATGTTGTGTGGTTTTTTTGGGGGTTAGGCGGCGGTGGTTTTTGCCTGTGGTGGGTTTTGGGTGAGTTGGTCTT
>CAUQSW010000109.1:0-5268 GCA_963520895.1 uncultured Corynebacterium sp.
GTCTATCTCCTTATGCGGGTCGGGCACCCACACACAAACCATCAGACACTCTCATGGATACTCGTCCGTCCACATAGGCAAGAAGACTCATAAGTCTTTTATAAAGCACAGCATCCGGACCGTCTGGGACGAAAGGGATCCGCCCCAAGGGATTGCGTTTAATAACCCCTTTATCAACATCTTGTGCTGTGCGAATATCCATCCCTACCGCCATGGCAGCGTCCTTGCGCGTCACAGCATTAATCCGCAAAAAGAGATACTCACAGCGTTTGCGGGTTGCTTGAGCACTTCGAGGCAGCTCTGGAGCATGCCAGAAACCATAAGCAACACCAATCCGATAGACAGTAGAAGGACTCACACCAGTAGTACGAGCAATGTCCATCGGTGCCATACCAGTTTTCCAGTACATAACAATCTGCTTTTGCTCACCCTCAGTTATACGCCTTTTACGCTGTAAAGGTAACTCGTACTCAAAAGCAATCCTCTACGCCACATACTCACGCACACCAAGGTACTTTGCCGCAGCACACACAGACCAACCAGCACGCACCAACTCACACAACCGATCAACAACCTGTTGACCAAGATCCCACTGCGAAGACAACTAGAAACACCACCTTAAAAATCAGGGTGTTTCCACAACCACTAGAAACTAAGGGAATCATGAGACACAGAAAAACCCCATTGCTGAACAAAAGTAGCTAGCAATGGGTTTTGTTTTTTGATTAATCCTCGGCATCCACCACAGTATAAAAAGCTTCTGCTACTAGTTCGCCTAAGGCAGCGAAATCCTCTGAGCGGCTAGAAGAGCCACGGTAGACGATCCCTACTTTGCGCGAAGCGATAATGTCATCGCTAAACTCAGCGATAGCAATATTGGGCTGCGAGCATTCAATTTTTACTGCTGACTCGGGAATGAGCGTTGCGCCCATATCTGAGGCAATGAGCTGAATCACCGTGGTCAAACTTGATGCCCGAGTTTCGGTGTGGCTGCCAGACATAGGGTTGTGTTCTACCTGGCGGCACAGGTCGACGATCTGGTCGCGGAGGCAGTGGCCGTCGTCAAGCAGCAGAAGATTGATTTTCTTCAGGTCATCTAGGGTGAGGTCATCACGCCCATCGAATTTGTGGCCAGCGGGGACGACCATGCGGAATCCTTCTTCGTAAAGAGTGATTTCCTGCAAACCAGCCGTGTTGGTAGGCACGGCTAATACCGCGCAGTCCAATGCACCATCACGTAGCATCTGAATCAGGTGTTTGGTCTGATCTTCAACCACATGCAGCTCTAGCTCTGGGAATTGTTCCCGGAACAAATCTATGACAATAGGGAGAATATAGGGGGCAATCGTGGGAATAATGCCAATTGATAGCGGCCCAGACAGCGTTCCGGTAGCTCCGTGTGCGTGAGACAAAAAGTTGTCAGCGGCATCGAGGGTGGCTTTCGCTAGTGGTAGCAGTTTTTCGCCAGCAGGGGTGATGATGACCCTTCTGGTGGAACGCTCGATAAGCTGAACGTTAAGGCCGGATTCCAGGGCGACAAGTGCCTGGGACAAAGAAGGCTGTGAAATATTGAGTTTTGCAGCTGCAGTACCAAAGTGTTTATTTTCAGCGATGGTAACGAAAGTGCGCAGCTGGGCTAGGGTGGGTCGGTACTCTTTATTGCTCATATCTTTATATTATAGTTCGAGGTGGAAAGGTTTATTTTTCTCATTATGCGGTACAACTAGCGGTACTTGACAAGTCTACCCCCATCTGTAGGTGTTCCCATATTGAGAATTTGCCTAATAAAATTCAAAGGATATTTGAGGAAATTATCGCATAAACTAAGAGAAAGTTCACAAAATGCCTGGTTTTTTGATAAGAAAATCCCGCTAGAGTGGGTAATATCCTTTCTGAAAATGTCATAAGCGTTTGTTGCTGAACTGCATTTTAGGTTAGGTGTGCAAAAACATCAACTTTGTGGGCAAGATCCACGCTCTTGATAAAACGGGTGCGATAAAACTCTCAGTACTCCAAGCGGAGGTCACTTAACCGAACCTCTCCAGCCTCATCTGATGCGCCGAGATCAACGGTAGCGATGAACCTGAACGCATTATCACCTTCGGGATCTTTGAGTATTTGCCGTACCTGCCAGGCGCGATCGGTGGGTTCTAGTGTGAAATACTCGGGCCCCCGAGCAGCTGGTCCGGTATCGAGATCTGCGTATTCATCAAAATACACGTCCATCGCTGCGCCGAAATCTGGGGCTTCGTCCAAATAATCAGTCAGCTCAGCCAACTGCTGTTCTTTTTCCCACGCAAATAGCTCCACGAGGCGGAACATATAGTTACGGATCATTACCTTGAAAGCACGTTGGTTGGCAGTCAATGCGGTGGGGTCTTCGACACCAAAGGCTAACTCTCTTGCCAATGCCTCAGAGGAGATCGGGGCGTCGGGGTCAGCCATCTGCGCCCACTCGTCGATAAGCGAAGAATCCACTTGTCGAACTAGTTCTCCCAGCCAGATGATGATGTCGTCTAATTCGTCAGTGAGGTAATCAAGCGGAACCGTATGGAGCAGTGTACGCCACGCATCGGTGAGGTACCTCAATACAACTCCCTCGGAACGCGCCAAGTTGTAGGTGGCAATCACATCAGAAAAAGTCATGCCGTGTTCAATCATGTCCCGCACAACAGATTTGGGGCTGATTTCAAATTCCTTTGCCCACGGATGGCCTTGGGCGTAGATATCAAACGCTTGCTCCAGCTCATCTTCTAGCGGCTTCGGCCACGTTATTTCCTCAACGATGGCCATTCGTTCCGTGTAATCAACCCCATCTGCTTTCAGCGCAGCTATCTCCTCACCACGCGCCTGCTTCTGTTGGGCCAATAATAATTGGGTGGGGTCTTCTAGGATTGCCTCAAAGACGCTAATGGCATCAAGTGCGTAGCTGCTTGATTCCTTATCCAATAGTTCTAATGCCGCCACGGCGAACGGCGAGAGTGGCTGGTTGAGGGCAAAATCTCGTTGTAAATCTTCCGTAAGGTGGTAGCGGCGACCAGTAGCATCAAGCGCATCCATGCGTACGACGATTCCCGCGGTCACTAAACCCCGGAATAGTTCAATGGCAGTAAGGATAGATTTGTTTTGCTTTTCCCTGGAGTCGTGGTTATCCCGAAGAAGCTTTTGCAAATGCTTGAATCCGTCACCAGGGCGACAGATAACATTCAGCAACATGGAGTTTGAGACTTTGAACTGGCTGCTTAGTTGTTCTGGCTCGGCATCTATCAGCCGTTTGTAGGTATTCTCCGTCCACGTGATTTCCCCGGCGCGAGCTGATTTCTTCCGCAACTTTTTTATTTTTGCGGGGTCGCTGCCTGCGCGTTGGCGCAATCGGAAATTCTCAATTTCGTGTTCCGTTGCTTCAATGACCACATACCCCACGGTGTCGAAACCAGCGCGTCCAGCTCGTCCGGCGATCTGATGGAATTCCCTAGACGCTAGAATCCGTTGTTTACGGCCGTCGAATTTGGCAAGTCCGGTAAAAAGCACCGTGCGGATGGGAATATTAATACCCACTCCCAGCGTATCGGTACCGCAGATAACTTTGAGCAGCCCGGTTTGTGATATTTTTTCTACCAGCCTCCGGTATTTCGGTAGCATGCCTGCGTGATGTACCCCAATGCCGCGGCGTAGAAGCTTTGATAGAGTGTGGCCAAAAGTAGTGGTAAACCGGAAATCGCCGATTTCTGCGGCAATCTTTTCCCTTGTTTCCTTATCTATCATGGGCAAGCTAGTGAGCGACTGAGCTCGTTCCACGGCATCGCGTTGGGTGAAATGCACGACATAGATAGGGGCTTTGTCTTGCTGAATGAGATTTTCAATGGTTTCGTGCACTGGGGTGTACACGAATTCGAACTCTAACGGCACCGGCCTAGTAGCGTTTGTGCCTACCAAAGAGGTGACTCGTCCAGTGCGCCTACTAAGATCGTTTTCTAGCTTCTCGGTATCGCCCAATGTGGCAGACATGAGCAGAAATTGGGCGTTATTGAGTTCGAGAAGTGGCACCTGCCACGCCCAGCCTCGGTCAGGATCGGAGTAGTAGTGAAACTCATCCATGACTACTTGGTCAATCTCGGCGTTAAGCCCATCCCGTAGTGCAATATTGGCGACGATCTCTGCTGTGGCACATATGATCGGGGCATTGCCGTTAACGGTGGCATCACCGGTCATCATTCCAACTGATTCTGCGCCGAAGATCTCACATAATGAAAAAAACTTTTCGCTCACTAGGGCTTTAATGGGAGCAGTATAGAAGCTGCGTTGCCCTCTAGCCATTGCGATGAAGTGCGCCGCAATGGCTACCATGGATTTACCAGAGCCAGTCGGGGTGGCCAGAATAACGTTATCACCCGCTAAAATCCCTAAACTCGCTTCCTCTTGAGCAGGGTAGAGGGTGATTCCCCGGTCTTTGGTCCAGGCAATAAAGGAATCGAAAATCGATTCATCTACCAATGACTCTGGGACTTCAGCTAAATCGGGCAACATGTCGGTGAGATTCACATCATTAACCCTAGTTGAGGAAATAGTACTGTCCTAGTTTTTCCCCGATTAAATAGTTTGTTCGTGTCTGCTGGTGCTTCCGGTGAGCGTGGCGCTAGATGTTGGCATAATAAAAACCCGCACTGGGCATGCGGGTTGATAGATGTTGTTGCTTAGAAGTTAGAACTGATCGTCCTTATCGGTGCCATCTAGTTGTTTTAAGAAGCGCTCGAATTCCTCGCCGAGTTCTTCGCCGGTTGGCATGGTGAGGTTTTGCGGTTCGCCTGGAATGGCGGCATGGGGATGATCTGAGCGATATTGCTCTAGATTCTCGTCATACTGCTGCTCTAATAGTTCAACTACCTGCTCTATTTCTGCTGAGCTGTCAATTTGCTCAGCAATCTGCGAAGCGACCCGTGCTGCATCTTCTTCTAAAGACCGTAATGGCAGGTTTAGCTTAGCTGCATCAGCGACTGCTTCTAACAGCTTTAACGTAGCCTGCGGGTAATGAGAAGCAGCCAAATAATGCGGTACATGCGCCGTATAGCCAGCGACATTGCGCCCCTGGGTGCTTAGTAGACGCTCTAGCTCCAAAGCAGCGGAACCTGGGATATTAAACCGACTATCCAATTTAAAATGTGGCTCCAGCAACTCCAAATCATTGCCATGGGCAC
Organism: uncultured Corynebacterium sp.; assembly: GCA_963520895.1. GTDB lineage: Bacteria > Actinomycetota > Actinomycetes > Mycobacteriales > Mycobacteriaceae > Corynebacterium. Next base: position 5,196 of record CAUQSW010000109.1, read on the forward strand.
TAATAACTAGCGGCCTCGTATGTGGAACTGTCCTCGGGGCCGAGGCGAGGCAGAGAGTTTGTTTGACACCTCG
>CAUQSW010000110.1:0-3247 GCA_963520895.1 uncultured Corynebacterium sp.
CCCAGAAGAAATCGCACAGCGCTACGCGGTAGTACCCCCACCACCGTTCTAACCAGTCATCTCATAACTCCTCTCACTGTGAACTGCTCCCCGCTAGCTCGAAGACGAGGCATTCGATGATCCAGCGCGAGTTATTGCTTACAGCAGTGGTCAGCTCGTTATAATACCTCTCATCCGCATTCAAGCTTAGGTTTTGTCCCGCCCACCGAATTCGCTTTACGACGGCAACACAACCAAAAAACACTCAAACCATCCGGTCCTAAAAACCAGACCGCTCCAAGCACAACACCCGTGTCACCAAAAATTCGGACCACTGTAGGTGACATTCCCAGCGCGGAAATAGTCTCGCATGCCTGGGATCGCAAATTCGTAATTTCCCCTGCGGGGAGAGAAAATAATGTGTTTGACCATGAGTTTTCTGGCGTAATGCGAAACGGTGTCTGAACCTTTACCAAGATGATTGGCAATTTCACTGGTGCGGGCTGGCCGAGAGCTTTCAGCCATCGCTTGTAAGAATTCTTGCTCCAATGCTGGAAGTGGCCTTAACACAGGTTCAATAACTAAGTTGACCAGGTTTGCATTCGCACATTCAATCCCCCAATCCACTTCCTTTTCACCTAGTGTTTTGGTGCCATGTTCTAGCATTTTCACCCAACTATGGAACCCAACCAGTTGAATAAGAAATGGAAAACCCCTGGTTGCCGCGACAGCGCGATCAAGGGCTACTTCTTGCCACGAGCAACCGCTACTTTCCACAGGTTCCAGTAAACCTGTTTTTGCCTCGTCGTAAGTGACCACACCGAGGTCGAAACGCATCGCCCGCCTGATGAAAGTCACGCCAGGATGCTGTAGTAACTTTTCAATTTCTTCCGGCAATCCGGCAAGCGCAAGCGCAACATTTCGCCGCTCACGAAACATATGCTGAATTACCACCACCACAGTTGCTAATTCGCCGACAGTCGCGGTGGTGATTTCATCAATAGTGAGTAGCAACCCAGAATCATGGGCGGCTAGTTCTTCTAGTGCATCTGTAATCAGATGCCGTAACCCGGGACGGAAGTCGTATTTTTCCTGTACTTGTGTGGTTATTCCACCAAGACCGACTGCATTGACCCCAGTAATATTTTGCTTTGTTGGCGATTCAACAACAGACTGCAATAACCGAGGAAGATGCTGGGTTTCTAACCTTTCCACCAATCCCGATAAAGCACTTTCTTCGATCACCCGTCAACCGGATTCTTTGGCTGTATCCTCTAGCTCATTTAATAGCACAGTCTTACCCACGCCCCTAGTACCAGCTAACAGCATGGCCCTGCCTGGCACGCCCGAGCCGGATTGTAGTGCTAAGCGAAACTCATTAATAATCTCACGTCTACCAACTGGTGCCATTGGTGAGGTGCCGAAGATCGGAGCGAAAGAGCTTTGGTAGTTTTCCATCTCATTCACGCCCATTTTCTCTACCAGTAGTTCAACTAGTTCAAGTATACTTTGCTATTCAACTAGTTCAATTTGTTCAACGCGAATGTTCTATTCAATTGATTCAATTAAGGCTAAAACTGCACATTTTGTAGCGACTTCACCCAGCGCCTACCAGCTAGCAACACCAGTATAAATTCGGTTGCGGACAATCGAGCTGCTATTCCACACATAACGAGATCGCCTGTCGGTCATGCAACGGGGTTTTGCAGCTCGATTCCAGGGCGTAACCTCAAAACTCGCGAACCCCCTCACTGACCCCACGATCGTACCGGTAAGACAAACCCCTCCCCTTGCTTACCCACCGTGCGCCTGTAACATTTTGACACATCATTTATGCAGCAGGACGGCTTTTCGACACACAACAATTATCGCGCAAACCATGCCACAACCTAACCAAGCTTGTGACGCCTAAGAACAAATGAAGGGTTGAATAGGCAACAAACGAAAACCAATCGTATGTACCCCAGAAGGGGGCGATTGTCAAATGGACATGGCGGAAAAACTAATTTACTTTCTATACTTAACATATGAGTAAACTCAAGAAGTATTTCGCAAGAAAGAAAACCGTCCCCCCTGCTATTTTTGACTGTGCTTTCAATATTGTTTGCCAATACAGGTATAGCGCAGGCAACATCTCTCGAAAAATCGGAATGTGAAGCCCAAACGGTCACGGATGTCACCATGGGAAACGTTAAAAATGCCGACTATGTCAATAGTGACATAGATCAGGCACGAAACTTGGTCAAAACCGAAGAAGGTTCAGATCCAGATTTGGTGAGCAAGTTTATACAAGGAGAAGGTTTGATATTGCCAGATTTTGCGGAAGGCGTGACCACTGAGGGGGTACCACGTCGCGCTTATGGTATTGCAATTGATAACGAATTTTTAGTTGTCACTGTTGATAAAAAAGCCGATTCCTCAGATGAAGTTGTACACGCTTCCCTAAGCCTTGTCTCGGAAGATGATAATAATAGTTTCAAGGTAGATGGGTTGGTTGATTCACAGCAGCCAGCTGATGAGATATCTCCGGAAGCGATTGGGAACTGTCCCGTAGGAAAAACATGGCATTGCACCGCCCAACGTGGCGATTGCATTGAGAAGCACTGCGCACGATGCACTTATTTACTGCACTGGAAAGCAGTTGTACTCTGTGCCGTAGTGGCCTGTCCATATGTAGCTAATTACACTTGCTGTACGGCAGGACACTGTGTGCCAAGGATGATTCGATAGCAATGCGACGCTGGATATGGATGCCTGGAGCCGTCCTGTTGATGTTCTATTCCATCTACATGTTAAAAGAGGAGTATAGCTATGCGACTACGCTTTATGTTGCCCCCGCTTTCTTTGGGTATGCTTCATCGTTAATCACCGGATTGTATTTTCTCGTTGTTCCACTTCTTCGTATAAATAAAATTACGATTGCAATTGGAAGCGTGTTAGCTACTTTGTCAACGAGCCTAGCTGGGGCAGCTCTCTTGGACGTATGGCGCCAGTCGCAGATGTCTGGAGATGCGTTTTTCCAACAGCCAGCGGATTCGTTGTTTCCCTCATTAGCCGCAGGGCTATTGGCCTTCATTGTGACGATACGTTTGGTGTATGTTGACTCGGATCTGACAAAACAACTGTGACAACTTGAATCTTGGAGTGGTCAGTTTTCCTAGTAGGAGCTGACTTTCTCACTTTGTTGTACATATTGTTTGGATCACTAGGGGGCGACCCTTGAAAAGTGGACACGTTAGTTGTGTAGTGTTGGTTTGGTTTTAGTTTA
>CAUQSW010000111.1:0-3247 GCA_963520895.1 uncultured Corynebacterium sp.
TCGGTTAAACACCAGACAAAGAAGCTGAAGAAGCGGCGCTGGCTCGCGCCAAAGGACAACTGCGTAGAATTGTTGGTGAGCAGCTAAGCGTTCGTTTTACTCCAACGTTATCCTTTGAGCTTGATACGATTCCACAAACATCGGCTCGGATGGAAGAGCGGTTGGCTAAAGCGAGGCAACGCGATGCGGAGCTTGCTAAACTTCGGGAAAACGCGCAGTTTGCAGGCGAAGCCAACCCATATAAGACAGAAGCCACCCCTGCAGAGGATGCCTAAAGCATCAGCGGCAGGATCCTAGTAGACGAGAACATTTATCATGCCCAATCGTTTTAGCCAACCATACGAACATGGTTTTATCCGGCAAGGATCTGTGTTGGTCGGAGCGCCAGAATTTCATCGTGCCACCGATAAGGTTCATCAGGCGCATTCTTTTGTTGTGCTCGGCCATATCAACCCCGATGCTGATGCCATTGGTTCGGTCAGTGCGGTGGTTGCCGGTTTGCGTCAGATAGGCAAAGACGCGATGGGCATGATTGGCCAACCGCAACCCATTGATCCCATGCTAGAAAGCATTCCTGGTGCTAGTGACATCCAAGTGGGTGAGCAGTTGCCTGATGCCGAGGTCATTATTGTGGTGGATTGTGGCTCTTCGAATCGATTAGGACTGGTAGAGCAGGCGGTGCTGGCTCGGGAATCAGATGTTATTTTAATAGATCACCATTCTTCCAATTTTGGTTGTGCGGGTATTAATCTCATTGATTATCAAGCTGAATCAACTACTACAGTGATCCGGCAATGGTTCTATGACTTGGGCATCAGCGTCGATCCGTTGATCGCCCATGCACTCTATGCGGGGTTGTTGACCGATACTTCTGGCTTTCGGTGGGGTCGACCGGTGATGCACGAACTGGCCCAAGAGTTGGTCAATACTGGCTTGGATATTAGGACGATTGGCAATCAATTATTTGGCGGCTTAAGCACCAGTGATTTGCAGCTCATCGGTAGCATTTTATCCAGTTTGCGTATTGTGGAATCCGACTGTCACCGGATCGCAGTAGCCGTAGCACCCTATAGCGCGGTGAGCCAGATGAACCCCCACGCGGTGGAGTCCGTCGCAGAACACGTCCGCGGTGTTAGCGACGCTGATATTGGAGTGGTGATTAAGGAGTATCATCCGGGTTTTTATGGCGTGAGTTTACGCTCGGACACAGTAGATGTCTCTATCTTGGCCCGTAATTTAGGAGGCGGTGGGCATTTGCGTTCGGCAGGTTTTACCAAAGAACGGATGTCTGCCGACGCGATCACTGCTGAGATTGTGGCCGAAGCTAGCACTTTTTGTCCACTGCTTGGAAAGCACCAAGAAAGTCCCACCCTGTAGTACATGAATATAAAATCTAATACTGCTACTGAGAGTGCAACTGTGGTGACCCCTAGTCGAATTCTCGGTTTAGCGCTTCCTGCTTTGGGCGTGCTGGTTGCCACACCGCTGTTTATTTTGCTTGATACTGCGGTAGTCGGCCGATCGGCTGGGGCTGCGAGCCTAGCGGCGCTGGCTGCTGCTTCGACCATTTATGCCCAAGTGACCGGACAGTTGACGTTTTTGTCTTATGGCACCACCGCCCGAGCTGCCAGGAGTTTTGGTGCTGGCAATCGGAGCCAAGCTGTAGCCCAAGGGGTGCAGGCCACCTGGATTGCTGTGATGGTGGGGCTGAGCCTCACGATAATAGTGTGGTGCGGTGCTGGGGTGTTTACCAGTATGCTCACCAGTGACCCGCAGGTGTCAGCTCAGGCAACCCAGTGGTTAAAAATCACCAGTTTTGCCATTCCGCTGGTACTGATTGATATGGCTGGTAATGGCTGGCTGCGCGGGGTGCAAAACACTCGGTTGCCGCTGCTATTTACCTTGGCTGGTGTCATTCCGGCCGCGATTTTTATCCCACTGTTTGTCCATTGGTGGGGGCTGGTTGGCTCGGGATGGGCGACATTATTAGCCACAGCTATTACCGCGGTGCTGTTTTTAGCCGTTTTAGTTAAACAACACGAGGGCAGCTGGGCGCCGCAGTGGCGAGAAATGAAAGCCCAGCTAGTGCTAGGCAGAGATTTGATTCTGCGCTCCTTGGCGTTTCAGGTGTCGTTTATAGGGGCAGCTGCTGTGGCAGGACGCATGGGGCCAGAGGTATTAGCTGCGCATCAAGTGCTGCTGCAATTGTGGAATTTCATTGCCATGGTCTTAGACTCACTGGCTATTGCCGCGCAAGCATTAATAGGTGCGGCTTTAGGGGCAGGCTCTGCGGCGACTGCTTTCCAAGCGGGCAAGAAAATACTCGGGTATTCCACCGGTTTTGCCGTGGTGTTGACAGTGGGGATTGGATTAGGCCATGACGTATTACCTCGAATTTTTAGCACTGATACGCAGGTGCTGGCAGCCATAGATAAACCGTGGTGGCAGTTGGTTGTGTTGATAATTATTGGCGGCGTCGTCTTTTCGCTAGATGGTGTGCTATTAGGTGCTGCTGATGCCGCCTTTTTACGCACGTTGACCCTAGTTGCCGCTGTTTGCGGGTTTTTGCCGGGCTTGGTTGTAGCATGGGTTACCCACACTGGGTTGATTGGGGTGTGGTGGGGCTTGATTGTCTTTATGCTGATCCGGTTAGCCGGTGTGGTTTACCGTTTTATGTCGAGAAAATGGGCACAAGTGGCAGAGGTTAGAAGTACTGAAGAGAGAGAATGAAAAGATGGATTTTAGTGTAGAGTTCCCGCCTGTACTGAAAAATGGTCAGCCACTGGAGTACTACAAGCAGCATTGCTCCGTTCTTCACGATTCCTCGTTTACTGATGATTTTCAATGGTTCATCGGTCGTTGCAAGTTAGGTGATCGGGAGCGGGTAGTTCATTTAACAGTTGTTGATTCGGTGGTAGTGGCAATCGAAATCGTCCAGATTTTTGAATCTGATACTTTCCTGGGAGTGTCGTTGTCCCTGCCTGCCGCACAATTTGAGCAAGCGATTGGGAAAAGGGTATAGCCAGTTCGCGGTTTCCGGATCGGATTATTCTTTACGATAATTTTGTTCGTTTTGGTTGTGAAGGGGATAGGATCGAAACAATTGGCTGGTGGGACACACAGCATTGGGATCAAGTAGCGTTTATTGAAGCGGTGTATCCCTAAAAATAGTCGGTAGGGTCACGCCTCAACGGTGGTTTCTAGTGGTTGTGGAAACACTGGTATTGGTTATTGGTTTGAGTGTAGC
>CAUQSW010000112.1:0-2889 GCA_963520895.1 uncultured Corynebacterium sp.
GCTACACTCAAACCAATAACCAATACCAGTGTTTCCACAACCACTAGAAACCACCTCCTAGGGTATTCTAGCGGTCGCTTCTTTAGAGAAGCTCACCCCCACCGCAGGGCTAACTCTGGTCGATTACAGAGCTAGCTTCCTCTTGCTAGCAGAGGTTTTAACTGATAGCAAATAACAAAACCGTGTTGCGCGGAATGAAACCACACAACACGGTCAATCTGCTTATCACCCTAAGCGGCAGGATAAGGCAGATGTGCCATCTGCCGATAGGCATGGGTATAAGCATGTAGCGTTGCTGGGACGAATACCAAAGCACCAACACCACAGGTAATAAAACTACCGAACCCTGAAATCAATCCCATTAAAATCATGAATCCCAAGAATGGGAGATAGGCCCGAGCAACTAATTTACAGCTGTTAACGATGGCAGCAAAACCAAAGGCTTGTCCATCGACAGCAAGATATGTGGCTAGCGATATGAAGATTCCTAAGAGCAGCGAAACCAGAGACACTACTATTGTACTCAATACTATGACCCCGAGCGTTTCCTCAACAGTGCTGGCTGAAGATGCTGATGAGCTGATCACGAAAATGTACACTACCCACGGAATTGCTGAGCATAAACCTGCGAGGAATGTGACCAGCAGAACCTGCGGGTACTTAAGCCGAGCTTTGATGGTATCCAAGGTCACTTCCTGGCCATCAAGTTGCACCAATAAGGCACTGGTTAGGAAGGGTGCGAGGAAGAAATACACCGCATAGATGACAAGCTCAAATACCGACGGCACCACGCTGGGAGCGTCAGTTGGATAACTAGCGCTTTGAAAACCTTGAATAGCACCGCTTATGAAAGACGGCAGCAGCACTAGCAGCGTGCCCAAGATCCAAAGCAAAGGTCGCACGAAAGTAGCCTTGAAACCATATCGGATCGCCTGCATGATTTCTAGACCCGATTCCCTTGTCACCATCGGGACATTAAGAATAGGATTCACGCCCCCAGCACCAACTGGTTGCGTTGCAGCTGGCACGCCATAGGAGCTTTGTGAATAGCTAGTCGCCCCGTAGCTGGGCGGAGCGGGATACCCCTGTTCAGCGCCAGTTTGATAGGAAGACTGCCCCTGCGGTGCCCCGAAGGGCTGCTGCGAGCTAGGTTGTGAGGCCCCATACGGATTCGAGCTTTGCTCAGTCGAGCTTGAAGAAACCGGCGGTTGGCTTTGCTGCGGCGCACCGTAAGGATTCTGACTAGGCTGCCCATAAGGAGCAGACGACGACTGACCCTGCTGCGATCCACCATAAGGATTCTGCTGCTGTTGCTGACCACCAGCCGACTGACCATACCCAGCACCATAAGGACTCTGCTGCTGACCAGCCCCACCCTCCTGCGACGAAGAAGTATAAGGGGTCTGTGATTGCCACGGGTTCTGCGAGGTATCGGGAGCACCAGTGGTGTTATTATTTGAACCCGTTTCCTGCGCGGCATCGCCAGTGCCCTGTTCGGAGGTGTTCTCCGAATTATTAAGGGGGTCTTCCCATGGCGCCGAGTCGTTATTTCCGTATCGGTTATCCGTCATTCAAGCTTCCTTTCATAGCTTTCATTGTGTGATTCTATTGCACATGGCGGTCATGTCGCCATAATCTACCCCACTTACGGTAACAGCTCACAGGTTGTAGCAAAAGGAACAGATACTCAACTACGGTCAGCACCAAGCCCTTAAAACCATGACAATCTATTTTCAGTCTGCCAGTATCCAGCGACACCAAAACATGACAACCTATATATCGCCGAGCTGGGCACTGATGTGACAAATTTCAGTTAACTTCGGGTTACACAGCCGGTAGCTGTTAAAATCCTAGTGATTTTTATGACTACTTCGAACTCTAATAACAACTCTTCTCCATTAGCAGCCACGACTACCCATAGCGCTAACAGCCGTACCCGTTCACGTAAGTCCCGCAAACAGAAGTTACCGGAACAAAGCAAAGATCTAGCCGGAATAATTCAAGAAATTAAACCACAACTTCATAAAGTTAGTATTTCTGATGAACGCAGCTTTAGGCGGCGGTTAGCAAAAGCACGCTCAGAAAATGCAGTGCATGCCATAGCTAAAGATATAGACCGCGCAGCTGAAGTCGTCGAAAAGCGAAACCAGCTGATACCACAGATACGTTATCCGAAGCAGTTACCGGTATCGGCACGCAAAGATGACATAGCGGAGGCTATAAAAAACAACCAAGTAGTGATTATCGCTGGTGAAACGGGTTCTGGTAAAACCACTCAAATTCCCAAAATCTGTTTAGAACTCGGTCGGGGGCGTCGCGGACTTATTGGCCATACTCAGCCGCGCCGCCTTGCCGCACGCACCGTTGCCGAGCGTATTGCCGAAGAATTGGAGCAAAAAATTGGCCAATCGGTAGGCTACGCTATTCGTTTCGACGACCAAGTAGGGCCACAGACGTCAGTTAAACTCATGACGGACGGGATTTTGCTGGCAGAAATGCAAAAAGATCGATACTTAAATGCCTATGACACCATCATTATTGACGAAGCCCACGAGCGCAGCCTCAATATTGACTTTCTGCTGGGCTACCTCAAACAGCTACTCCCCAAACGGCCAGATTTAAAAGTTATTATTACTTCCGCCACCATTGACCCAGAACGGTTTGCACAGCATTTTTCCGATCAAAACGGTAACGCGGCCCCAATAATTGAAGTTTCTGGGCGCACCTACCCTGTAGAAGTGTTGTACAGGCCATTGCAGACCGAAAAGGGGAACAAGCTTGTCGACATTGATCCCATCGATGGGTTAATCCAGGCAATTAACGAGCTGATGTGTTACGGCGAGGGATATATTTTATGTTTCTTTGCCGGCGAATCAGATATTCTGGAAG